>NZ_JBRFIX010000004.1:0-613982 GCF_053456425.1 Pseudomonas sp. LF020 | reverse complement strand
CGATGAATTCCTTATTGGCGCTTTGGGTAGAAGGGGCGGGACGAGAAGTCTCCCACGGTCTGTACTGGTCAGAGTCAGAATCGAGTCTGTAGTCCCGCCCACCCCTTCAAGTCTAAACATACAAGCGGGCTTGCTCGCGAAGGCGTCAGATCAGCCAAAACTGCTCTGAATGACACACCGCTGTCGCGAGCAGGCTCACTCCCACATTGGTTGCATCGCAGGCCGCACGAATCGCTACAATCCCCGCTCCCCCAAGGAGCCCGCATGTCCAACCTGATTGCCGACTGGCGCGACCGTCCGACTCACCGCAAGGTCTGGGCGCTCGCCGCGCCGATGATTCTTTCGAATATTTCCGTGCCGCTGGTGGCGCTGGTCGACAGCACCGTCATCGGTCACCTGCCCCACGCCCATCAATTGGGCGCGGTGGCGGTCGGCGCCAGCCTCTATACCTTTCTCGCCTGGGCCATGGGCTTTCTGCGCATGGGCACCACCGGGTTTGCCGCGCAGGCCGCCGGGCGCAGCGATGGCGCGGCGTTGCGGCAGATTCTGTTGCAGGGTTTGCTGCTGGCGCTGGGACTGGCGATCGTGTTCGGCACCCTCGGCGTGCCGTTGAGCGGCGTGGCCCTGCACTTCATGCAGCCCTCGGCCGAGCTCGATCAACTGACCCGCGAATTCTTCCACACCCGGTTATTCGGGCTGCCGGCAGCGTTAGCCAGTTACGCCCTGGTCGGCTGGTTTCTCGGCACCCAGAACGCCCGGGCGCCGCTGGCGATTCTGCTGAGCACCAACCTGATCAACATCGCTCTGAACCTGTGGTTCGTGATTGGCCTGGAATGGGGCGTGGTCGGCTCGGCCCGGGCCTCGGTGATCGCCGAGTGGAGCGGCGCCCTGCTCGGCCTGTGGCTGACCCGTGGCGCGTTGCGCGCCTATCCCGGGCACATCGTCTGGGGAGCGTTGAAGGTGTGGCGGAGCTGGCGCCCGTTGCTGGCGGTCAACCGCGATATTTTCATCCGCAGCCTGGCGCTGCAATCGGTGTTTTTCCTGATCACCGTGCAAGGTGCGCGCTTGGGCGATGCCACGGTGGCAGCCAACGCCCTGCTGCTCAACGGCTTGCTGTTGACCGCGCATGCACTGGACGGTCTGGCACATGCGGTTGAAGCGTTGTGCGGACACGCCATCGGCGCCCGCGACCGGCTCGCGCTGCGCCGTTCGCTGGTGGTGGCCGGCGGCTGGTCGTTGCTGGCCAGCCTCGGTTTTGCCGCGCTGTTTCTGTTAGGCGGGCATTTGTTTATTGAGATGCAGACCGACATCCAGAGCGTGCGCGACACCGCGTTCATCTATCTGCCGTATCTGGCGGTACTGCCGCTGATTGCGGTGTGGAGCTACTTGCTCGATGGCCTGTTCATCGGCGCCACCCGCGCCCGGGAGATGCGCAACGGCATGCTGCTGACCGTCGCCCTGCTGCTGCCGTTCGCCTGGGCATTGCAAGGGCTGGGCAATCATGGGCTGTGGATAACGTTCCTGCTGTTCATGGTCTTGCGCAGCCTGACCCTCGGCGCACTGGCCCTGTGGCTGCGGCGCAACGACGGCTGGTTCAGCGGCACCGCTCACTGAGCCGGCGTGTGTTTGACGAATGCGACGACTTGATCGAGTACCGGCGCCAAGCGCCGAAGCGGCCGCGACAGGGCCGCCACCAGCGTCACATGACTGGGCCGCGAGTAGTACAGATCCTGCACCGGCACACCGGCCTCGCGCAGTTTGCGCGCCAGGCCTGCGGTGTTGCGCGTCGGGTTGACCAGATTGTCCCTGGTCGCGGCGATCAGCAGCGCCGGAGGCTCGCCCTGCCTGACATGGTTGATCGGCTGCGATTGCGGCGGTGAGTCGGGCCAGAAAAACACAGGGCGCACCTGCGGATTCTCGATCGGCAGAAAATCATACGGCCCGGCCAGGCCGATCCAGCCGCTGAGGTCTTTGGGCGACATGCCCACCGCACCGAGCAGGCCAGGATCCAGCGCCAGCATCGCCGCGTTGTAAGCGCCGGAACTGTGGCCCATCAGGTACAACCGTTGCGGGTTGCCGGAGTATTCGCGGATATGCGCCCGGGTCCAGGCCACCGCCCGCACCGAGTCTTCAAGAAACAACGGATAGCGCACTTGCGGGTACAGCCGATAATCCGCCAGCACCGCGATAATCCCCCGCGACGCCAGCGCCTCGCCGACAAACGCGTAATCGCCGCGATCACCGCTGTTCCAGCTGCCGCCGTAGAAGAACACCACCACCGGCGCGCCCTCCAGCGAATGGCGTGGCACGTAGACGTCGAGCTTCTGTCGCGGATCATCGCCATAGGTTATTCCGACGGTTCTGTGGAACGTGTCGGCGGGGGTCAGTGCATTGAGCACCTTGACCGGAGAGCACCCGGTCAGCACCAGCAGCAGGAACCCGCCAAGCATTGCGCCGAACCGTTGCCACAGAGGGTTTGCCATAGATGCCGCACCTCAGGGTTGATCTGGCTGCCAGTGTTGTCGCACATGATCGAGGCGTTCCTGCTGGCTCAGCCCGTCCGGCACGCCGGGCAGTTGCGCCCGGGGATGCTGCAAGCGTAGCCACAACCAGCCATCCAGCACCGTGCGGTCGCTGAAATCCAGGCTCAGCCCCTCCTGCACATGGGAGGCCATGCGCGCGTAGTCGGTTCCCATTGATTGGCACCAGCGCCAGATGTGTTGTTCCAGCAGGCAGCTTTGCAAACGTTCGCGCTGACGATGGGTGAGGCTTTCGTCGATCCCCAGCGGCTCGACCACCCACTGCGGGTTGCGCAGTTGCTGCCAGCCCTGACTGCCGATGGCGAGGTCGGCCCAGGTGCCGCCGAACCAGCGCAGCAGGCGGATCGGCCCGAGCCAGCGACTCAAGTCGGCGGCATCGCAGGCATCGAAGAAATAACTCGCTGTCTGCTGGTTGTAGTAACCGAGCAAGGCGCGGTGATTGAGTCCGAACGAAACCGTCAGCATCCGCCGCAGGTGACGCAGCAGTATCGGTGGCGAGGCATCGCTGGCAAGCAGCAGACCACGCCAGGTCTGCGGATCGCGATGACACAGTGCAGCCAGTGCCGGGCTCTCGTGCAATTCGACCAACAGCGGCCCTTGATCGCTCACCGCCCGAAACTCGGTGCCCTCGAACAGCCGCGTGCAATGTACACCGGCGAAGCCCTGACGCAGTGTCGCCAGCGCCTGCTGTGTATCGGCGCCATCGAGCAACAGCCACTGTGCCTGCTGGGCAAACCCGACGCCGCTCAAGTGGCGGCGCCCTGATCCAGCGAGGCGACCAGCCGACAACTGCAGATCGACGCCGTGCAGTGGTTGTAACTGCCACCGCCGGGCATCAGGCACAACAGTAACAGCGGTTCGGCGGACTTGAGCCATTGCGCCAGACCTGCGCTCGGCAGCACGTCCGGCAGTGCCAATGCCTCTGCGCAGTCCTCGATCAGCACCGGTTCCTGCAGCACGCCACTGATCACTGGCTGATCCGGGTCGCCCTCATGAAAACTCACCACCACCTCGACACCTTCACGCAAGGATGCCAGCGACGCGTCGCTCAACGCCGCCGCGAGCGGTAGCCAACAGTGGCTGGCGGCAGCGCCTTCGCCCTGATAGACCCAGTCGAATTGCACGGCCACCGGCCGCTGATCGTCGGGCTGCGGTTCGTCGACCGTCACCACCCAGGCACGTTGCAGGCTGTGCATGCGCGGTCTGGCACAAGTGCTGGCCGGCATGGGCAGAGGCGCCTGGGCGCTGGCAACGATGCGGTTGCTGTAAGACGGCTCGCTGCCGGCGTCGGCACGATGTTCGATCCGGCTCAGCAACCAGCGGCGGTTGCACTCGGCCAGGGGATGCGCGGTCAGCGTCAGCCACTGTGCGCTGCGCAAGCTCGGCAGATCGCTGTGGCCATAAGCTTTGCGGGTGCCGACGGTCTGCACGTGCGCATCCGCGGCCTGCACCTCTATCTGCCAGCGTCTTACCGAAGGCGCGCTCGCGCCGGCGTCCACAGAGGCCACACCAGAAACCGGCAACCGTACCGGATCATCGGCGAAGACCAGACAGTGTCCGTTGGGACGATGTTCGAAGTAGTAATGAATCCGTGCCTGCGCGCACAGCCGCTGTACAAATTGCAGGTCCGATTCACGGTATTGCGTGCAAAAGGTCCGCACCGGGTAGTCGCCGTGCAAATCAAAGCGGCATTGCGTGCCAGTGATTCCATGCTCCTTGAGCACCTGCGCGAGGATCTGCGGCACACACTGACTGCTGAAAATCCGCTGACTGAAACGCAGTGCCAGACAACTCAGCTTCGGCTCCAGGGTCACCCGACACAATCGGCATCCCTCACCGTGCTCATGCTGGACCACACTCTGCAACTGTCCGCTCAAGCCATTTGGCAAGGGGCCGAACTGCAGGAACGCCGAGCGATACAGCAGACCGGCCAGATTCAATTGCGGATCATCGATCAACAGATCGATGGTAAAGACAAAGGGTTCGCTGATGCCCTCACTTCCGGTAAAGGCCAGCACCTCGAAGGGGTCGGGCAGCCCCGCTACATCGAGACGAAACGACGGCTCGTTGACTGATTCGAACATGGGCGGATCTCTACAGGAGGGGCGGCCGGGGATTCTCGCCGAGAGCCAGGGCCGAGTAGAGAGCTGAAGTACAACTTAGGAAATGACCTACGCGAAAAGCAGACCGTATGACTCTACGGACTGTGCCAGGCAGTCATTTCTCGGGAAATTTGGGAGATGTCCCACCGGGTCATCCGAATTTTCCACAGCCTGAGGGAAAATTTCAGACAACCCGGTGCAACAGACCTGACTCAGGAAGACAGGTAGGAGGAGCGGGTCAGACCCAGACGCAAGGCATCGAGGAACTGCGTGCGTTCGCTGGCACTGATGCGGGCACTGGCGCACTTGTCGCGGTAGTGGGTCATCAGTTCTTCCGGCGACAGGTGCACGTAACGCAGCATGTCTTCAATGGTGTCGTGGGTTTCGATACCGGCGTGGTACACGCTGCCATCGGCGTTCTGGTAGATGTTCACCGAGTCGGTGTCACCGAACAGGTTGTGCATGTCGCCGAGAATTTCCTGATAGGCGCCGACCAGGAACACGCCCAGCAGATAGTCTTCACCTTCATTCAGACCGTGTACCGGCAGGCTGGTCTCGATGCTCTGCTCGTCGACGTACTGGTTGATCTTGCCGTCGGAGTCGCAGGTCAGGTCTTGCAGCACGGCGCGACGCAGCGGCTCTTCGTCCAGACGATGCAGCGGGATGATCGGCAGCACCTGATCGATCGCCCAGGTGTCCGGCAGGCTCTGGAACACCGAGAAGTTGCAGATGTACTTGTCGGCCAGCTTGTCGTTGAGTTCGTCGAGCACCTGACGGTGCGAACGCTGACGCGCCTTCAACGAGTTGTGCAGGCGACGGCACACAGCGAAGTAGCACTGCTCGGCCAGGGCCTTTTCCGCCAGGGTCAGCTTGCCGTCGGCGTACTGCGAAGCCACGTCGCTCATGTAGTGCGTGGCGCGCCAGTAGGTTTCGGTGACCATTTCGATGTCGGTCGGGCCGAGCAGGTCCACCAGCCACTGCACGGTTTCCGGCAGCGCTTCCTTGTTTTCGATCTGCGGTACGTCGTCGTTGTGTTTCTCGACGTCGGTCACCTGCACCACCAGCATCGCGTGGTGTGCGGTCAGCGAGCGGCCGCTTTCGGAGAAGATGTGCGGATGCGGCAGGCTCTGCGCGTCGCAGAACTCCTTGAGCATGCCGACCACGACACCGGCGTAGTCGTCCATGTCATAGTTGATCGAACTGGCATTGCGCGAGTGGGTACCGTCGTAGTCGACACCCAGACCGCCGCCGACGTCGATGTGATCGACCGGCAGGCCCAGGTTGCGCAACTCGCCGTAGTAACGGATGGCTTCCTTGAAACCGTGCTGGTAGTCAGCCAGGTTGGCGATCTGCGAACCCATATGGAAGTGCAGCAGACGAATGCCCTGATCGAGGCCGGCGGCGCGGAAGCGCTCGACCACCGACAGCAGTTGCGCCGCCGACAGACCGAATTTGGATTTCTCGCCACCGGTGTCCGCCCACTTCGACGAGGCCAGCGACGACAGACGCACGCGCAGACCAACCTGCGGCTTGACCTTGAGCGAGGCGGCTTCTTCGATCACCAGACCGACTTCGGATTCTTTCTCGATGACGATGAACACGTTGTGGCCGAGCTTCTGCCCCATCAACGCCAGACGGATGAACTCGCGGTCCTTGTAACCGTTGCAGACGATGGTGCCGCCCTTCGGCGCCAGCGCCAGCACCGCCAGCAGCTCAGGCTTGGAGCCGGCTTCCAGACCGATGGAAACGTTCTGGGTGGCGATGATGTTTTCGATCACCGCCTCTTGCTGGTTGACCTTGATCGGGTACAGCGCGGTGTACTTGCTCTGGTATTCCAGGCGCTCGATGTTCGAGTCGAAAGCACCGGTCAGCTGACGGACACGGTC
The DNA here is from genome assembly GCF_053456425.1 of Pseudomonas sp. LF020. NCBI lineage: Bacteria > Pseudomonadati > Pseudomonadota > Gammaproteobacteria > Pseudomonadales > Pseudomonadaceae > Pseudomonas > Pseudomonas sp. LF020. Next base: position 607,454 of record NZ_JBRFIX010000004.1, on the reverse strand, counting down.
TTGCAGGATGTCGGGGAAACGCACCAGTAACGGCAAGGACAAGCCGCTCTTGCGCAGTTGGTCGACTTGTTCGAACAGGTCGATGGGCGAGCTGCTCGGGCCGTTCGGACGAACTTCGACGCGACCGGCGTCATTGATCGCGAAATACCCGGCCCCCCAATGGCGAATCCCGTAAACACTGCGGCTGTCCGCAACTGTCCATTGGCTGCCATCGTCTTTACGTGTGCGTCGTACGGACATCGAAGTCCCCTATAAAGAAGTCATAGTGCGTCGCCTGATCGCAGGCCGGCGCAGTCTAAAGAATGAAAATGACGGTTCGTCAGCGCGGCGGTAGACCGCGCTGACCGCGTGTAGTTTAGAAACCGGTCATGAACAGGCTCTGTGAAAACCATGGAGACGACGCCGGATCTGAACTGCTTCAGTGCCGGATCAAGCCGCAGATGGATTTCACAGAGGCTGCTAGCCGCCGGACTTCTTCGCTTTGAAACCGTGTTTGATCAGCTCTGCCAAGAGTAGCTCGACATGATCGCCCTGGATTTCGATGATCCCGTCCTTCAACGCCCCGCCGGTGCCGCAACGTTTCTTCAACGTTGTCGCCAATTCCTTGAGGGCGTCTTCGGCCAGTGGCACACCGGTGATGGTGGTCACCGTCTTGCCGCCACGGCCCTTGCTCTCGCGACGCACGCGGGCAATGCCGTCCCCGGCCGGGATCACGGTTTGTTTGCAGATACAGGCGTCCACCGGCTTGCTGCATTCCGGGCAATGACGACCTGCGTCGGTGGAAAATACCAGGCCACCAAGGGCGGCGAAGGATGCGGCTTTTTTGGCCACCGGCAATCCTCTTGGGAGGACAAAGACTGATCGCGACCTTGGGCAAGGTCATCGACCGCGAAGCCCCACTCAGGCAGGGGCAGCGCTACTGCACCGAAATCGTTGAACCGCTCGACTTCGACCTGTAGGAGCTGTCGAGTGAAACGAGGCTGCGATCTTTTGATCCTGGTCTTCAAAGATCAAAAGATCGCAGCCTTCGGCAGCTCCTACAGGCCCTTAATCGTTCAGGCCCACGTCAAACCATTCGGTGCAGCTTGAAAAGGTCGCGCAGTGTAACGGCAAAAAGCGCAATTGCTAAGAGCCAATCGGCGCCAATTTATGTGTTCTTTGCGACGTCGCTTTGCTGCGTCTTCAGATAGCGCTTCAAGGCTGCCAGAGAGTCCGGGCAATAAGGCTTTTGCTGGATTTCCAGCAATACCTGTTCGACCGGAATAAAGCGTGCTTCCAGCACTTCTTCCGGCTGCAGTTTCAGCGGGCCGTCCCACACCGCGGAAAACGCCGAGCACCACAGGCGATTGCCGGTGTCCTCGAAGAAGAAATGATCGTGGGCGGTCAGTTCCACCCCGCTCACGCCCAATTCCTCTTCCAGTTCGCGGGCCGCCGATTCGGCGTAGGTCTCATCGGCCTGCACCATGCCGCCGGCCGCCACATCCCAGTAACCGGGATAGATCGCCTTGCTGAGGGTGCGCCGGTGCACGCAGAGCTCACCGGCGCTGTTGAACAGCATGATGTAGGTGCCGCGACCGATCAGCCCGCGCTCGCGCAGATCGGCCCGCACCAGGGCGCCGAGCAGGTTGTCCTGCTCGTCGACCCAGGCGATCTGTTCAGCATCGGAGGCGGCGCGGTGCGCCGCCTCTTTGGCGCTATCGACCATGACTCAACCCTGATTGAGCAGTTGACGCAGATCGATCACCGCGGCGTTGGCCCGGGAAATGTAGTTGGCCATGACCAGCGAGTGGTTGGCCAGTACGCCGAAGCCGCTGCCATTGAGGATCATCGGGCTCCAGACCGGCTCCTGCGACGCTTCCAGCTCACGGATGATCTGACGCACGCTGACCGTGGCGTTCTTCTTCGCCAGCACATCGGCGAAGTCCACTTCGATGGCGCGCAACAGGTGCGACAGCGCCCAGGCCTGACCGCGTGCTTCGTAGAACACGTTGTCGATCTGCATCCACGGAGTCTCTACGACTTCCTCGTCAACTTGCGGTACTTCGCCAACCGCCGGCACTTCGGTTTTCAGCGCGGTGTTGAGTTTCACCCGGCCGACACTGGCGGACAGGCGTTGCGACAGCGAACCCAGACGGGTGCCGACATCGCCCAGCCAGTTGTTGAGGTTGTCGGCGCGGGCGTAGAACAAGGCGTTTTTCTGCGTTGGATCAGACAGACGCGCCTGATAACGGCTCAGGGAGTTGATGCCTTCCTGGTATTCCGATTCGCTCGACGGCAGGATCCAGCTCTTGTTGTCGAAGTTGAAACGCGGTTCGGCCTTGGCCAGATCAGCATCTTCAGCCGACTGCGACTGCGAGCGGGCGAAGTCTTTGCGCAGTGCCCGGGTCAGGTCACGCACCTGCACCAGCACGCCGTATTCCCAGCTTGGCGTGTTGTCCATCCACAGGCCAGGCGGGAAACGGTCGTTGGAAATGTAGCCGCCCGGTTTGTTCAGCAACGTACCGGCAACGGTCTTGAGGGTTTCGACCGTGGTGTAGCCGACGACCATTTGCTTGCCTTCTTTCTCGGCAGCCGCCTGGGCGTTTTGCGCCACCGGAAACAGCGCCGGCTCCTGGCTCCAGTACCAGCCCAGGCCGATGGTCACCAGCAGATAAATGCCGATCAGCGTGGCCAGCGCGCGGCTGAACAACAGCCCGCCCACATAGCTGCGGGTGGCCGACTTCGGCTCAGCGGCACGTTCAGGCGCGCTGCCCGCGCGGTTCTTCCAGTCCAGCATGGCGATATCCTTTCAATCACTTGGGTTCAACGGTTCGACCACAACCATACAACAACGTGCCAAGGCCGGCACCCGCCATTGAAGAGAAGCAGAAAATCCACCGAAGGCCCGACATCGAACTGCGAATTCTCTAGGGGTTTCCCTGATACACCGCTACCAATGTAGCCCCGAATCAGACATTTGCAGATCAGCGCGTGTGCGCAGCACAGCGTTGTGCACAAAGGCTTTTTCACCTATTGAGCAGCACGACACGCCCGGTTTTCGGGAGTCTCAGCGACGAACAGGTCCAATCCGAGACCACCCGGTCAGAAACTGAATTGTGCAGCGCCGCAGATTATTGATGCACGACACTCATATAAGGGAAAAGAGGTGCTAGCATAGAGCCACCAGTCGATCTCAGCATGCGCCCTAACTAGTAGTCAGGATATGACCGAGCCAGAAGACCCCAGCCGTGAGCGCCTCAAGCACCACTTTGCCCAGCGGGTAATTCATCAGGCACGTCAGATTCTTGAGATATGGCAGCGCCTGCAACGCAGTGAGTGGTCCACCGCCGACCTCGCCGAACTCAGCGAGGCCAACCTGCGCCTGCTGCGTTTTGCCGAGCGTTTCGAACAGCCCGAACACACGCAACTCGCGCGTCATATCGGCCAGTCGCTGGAAGCGGTGGACGCCAATCGCGGGCGCCTGAGCAGCGGCCTGATCACCGATCTCAATCGCTTGATGCAGCGCCTGTCGCGCACCGGTCTGCGCCATGGCGATCAACTCGACCAGACCTTCCTGCCGCCGCTGCGCAAACCGATCTACGTCATGTTGCAGGATCACGACCGCGCCGAGCGGCTGGCCAAGCAGCTGGAGTTTTTCGGCCTTACCGCGCAGGCACTGGACAGTGTCGCGGCATTTCGCTCCTCGATGGTCGAGCGCTTGCCCGCCGCGATCGTCATGGACGTGGACTTCAGCGGCGCAGGCGTCGGCTTGCAGCTGGCTGCCGAAGCCCAGGTCGGCCTGGAAGAACCGCTGCCGCTGCTGTTCTTCAGCCTGCACGAAACCGACACCCCGACCCGCCTCGCCGCCGTGCGCGCCGGCGGCCAGGAATTCCTCACCGGCACCCTCGAAGCGTCGAGCCTGCTGGAGAAGATCGAAGTCCTGACCTGCGTCGCCCAGTACGAACCTTATAAAGTGCTGATCATCGACGACTCCCGCGCCCAGGCCTTGCACACCGAGCGCCTGCTCAACAGCGCCGGAATCGTCACCCGCACGCTGATCGAACCGATCCAGGCAATGGCCGAACTGGCGGACTTCCAGCCGGATCTGATCATCCTCGACATGTACATGCCGGCCTGCACCGGTACCGAACTGGCCAAGGTCATCCGCCACAACGACCGCTACGTCAGCGTGCCGATCATTTACTTGTCGGCCGAGGACGATCTGGACAAGCAGCTCGACGCCATGAGCGAGGGCGGCGACGACTTCCTGACCAAACCGATCAAGCCGCGGCATCTGATTACGACTGTGCGCAACCGCGCCGCCCGTGCGCGCAACCTCAAGGCGCGGATGGTCCGCGACAGCCTCACCGGCCTGTACAACCACACGCACATCCTGCAATTGCTCGAAGACTGCTCGTTCCGCGCCCGCCGCGAGAACAAGCCGCTGAGCTTTGCCATGCTCGACATCGACCACTTCAAACGGGTCAACGACAGCCACGGCCATCCGATGGGCGACCGGGTGATCAAAAGCCTGGCGCTGTTCCTCAAGCAACGCCTGCGCAAGACCGACTTCATCGGTCGTTATGGTGGCGAAGAATTCGCCATCGTCATGCCCGACACTGATATAGAAGCGGCGCACAAAGTGCTCGACGAAATTCGCCAGCGCTTCGCCGAAATCCACTACCCGGCGCAGCCGCAGGATTTGTGGTGCACCTTCAGCGCCGGCGTGGTGGAAATGCACGATGATTCCGACAGCCTGATGATGGCCAGCCAGGCCGACGAGGCGCTGTACCGCGCCAAAGGTGCCGGACGCAACCGGGTGCAGACCGCGCGTGACTCAAAGCAAAGTGCCACTTTTTCATCGGAATCCACTGATTCGGTCATAACGCTGTAACAGAACCGCAATAAATTCAGGCGCTTACCATTTCTGCCGTTGGTAGCCGTCATGCGCCTGAAGTTGCTCACCAATCTCAATACTCTGCTGCTGGTCGCCGTTTGCGTGGCGCTCGGTGCGACGCTGTGGTGGTCGCAAAAAGCCCTGGAGCGCCCGTATCTGTTGATGGAGCGCTACCTCGGTCTGTCGCAGCAATTTCAGAATGACGTGGCACGCAATGTCGAGGACTACCTCGCCAGCGGCGACGCCCTGCGCCTGAGCAGCGCCAGCCAGGCCATCGACGGCCTGCAGAAGGAGCTCGGCGAACTGCCGCCGGCACTGGCCGAGACCCTGCGCCCGAGCCTGTCGAGCCTGGAAGAATTCAGCAAGACCGACCTGCTCGCGGCCGGCAAACTGGCCGGTGATCCGCAGGCATTGTTGCTGCAGGCCGAACGCGAGCTGAGCGCCAGCCTCGATCAACTGAGCACCTACGCCAACGGCAACGCGACGTACCTGACGCCGCTGCTCGCCGCCTCCCAGCATCTGGGCAAGCTGTCGCTGGCCCGCGACAAACTGGTCAGCAGCGGCCGCAGTGAACTGGCGGTCGACGTCGAGCGCGAAGTCGACAACATCCGCACCCAGGCTCAAGCCATCGACGCCCTGCCCCTGCTCGGCGTGGTCGCCACGAATGAATCCGGCAGTGATGATTTCGCCGCGATGATGGGCATCGAAAGCACAGAAAAAGCCGCCGCCGAAGACGCCGGGGTTGGCCTCAAGCGCGAACTCAACAGCCTGCTCGGTCGCTACCCGGCGGAGCTGGCACGTACCCGCGAGCAGATCCAGAAACGCACCGAGCTGAGCACCGCGACCCACCTGAAGATCGCTGCCGTGCAACAGGCGATCGCCGGACTGGAGCCGGTAGTGCGCGCGCAGCACGGGCAGATCCAGAGCGAAGTGCGCTTGATGCAAGGCGTGATGATCGGCCTGATTCTGCTGATCGCGCTGTTGATCGACACCTTGCAGCGGCGCCTGGCCCGGACCCTGACCAACCTTGCGCCGGCCCTGTCGACCTGGGCCGAAGGTGATTTCAGTCGCGACATTCAGTTGGGCAAGACCAACCGCGAACTGCATGACATCGAGGCTTCTCTGAACCGCCTGCGCGCGTATCTGGTGGATCTGGTCGGGACGATTCGCGGCAATGCCGAACAGGTCGCCGGCAGCAGCCGCACCCTGGCCGAACTGAGCAACGATCTGCACAGCGGTGCCGAACATCAGGCCGGCGACACTGCGCTGATCCGCGATTCACTGGGCGAACTGGAAGCCACCATTCAGCAGGTCGCTGGCGATGCACGGCAGGCCGCCGATGCCAGCCGCCATGCCGGGCTGGCCGTCGAGCACGGACAAACCGTGATCGGCCAGAGCCTCACCGGCCTGCACGCGCTGGTCGGCGAAGTGCAGGGCAACGCGCAGATGATCGAGCACCTGGCCGAAGAGTCGGCAACCATTGGTGGCGTGCTGACGGTGATCCGCTCGATTGCCGACCAGACCAACCTGCTGGCCCTGAACGCGGCGATCGAAGCGGCGCGGGCCGGGGAAATGGGCCGTGGTTTTGCAGTGGTGGCCGAAGAAGTGCGCTCACTGGCGCAACGCACGGCGGGCGCGACAGCGGAAATCCAGACGCTGATCGCCGGTCTGCAAAGCGCCGCCCGACAATCGGTCGAAGGCATGCGCGCGCAGGTCGAACACGCCGAAGCCACGGCCAATCAGGCACAAGCGGCGGACGGCGCGCTGGATAAAATCGTCGGCGCGATCCAGACCATTTCCGACACGGCGATCCGCATCGCTGATATCACCGCCCAGCAAAGCGGCGCGGTCAGCGAGATTCGCGATCACAGCGAGCGGATCCATCAACTGGGCGGCGATAACCTGCTGCGCATCGGCGAAGGTCGTGAACAGGGCGAGAACCTGCTGCTATTGGGCGGGCAACTGCATACCGCCGTGCAAGCCTTTCGCGTCTGATCAGGCCCCCTGTAGGAGCTGTCGAGTGAAACGAGGCTGCGATCTTTTGATCTTGCTTTTAAATACCAGGATCAAAAGATCGCAGCCTGCGGCAGCTCCTACACAGTTTGCCCTCAGTGACCGGATCAAATCACTCAGTCACAAATTTCGCGCAAACATCGGTCATCGTGCTGGCTATTGCAGAGAACTGGACAGTCACAAAGTCTTTGCGGCATAGTCGCCGGGTTCTGACGACTGCTCATTCATAACAAGGAACACGCAGATGGCAACGCTACTGGTGCTGCACGGCCCCAACCTGAACCTGCTCGGCACCCGCGAACCCGGCACCTACGGTTCAACGACCCTGGCGCAGATCAATCAGGATCTGGAGCGCCGCGCCCGTGAAGCCGGCCATCATCTGCTGCACCTGCAAAGCAACGCCGAGTACGAATTGATCGACCGCATCCACGCCGCTCGCGGTGAGGGCGTGGATTTCATTCTGATCAATCCAGCAGCTTTTACGCACACAAGCGTCGCATTACGTGACGCGCTGCTGGGAGTGAGCATCCCATTCATCGAAGTGCATTTGTCCAACGTGCACAAGCGCGAACCTTTCCGCCATCACTCTTACTTCTCCGATGTAGCGGTGGGAGTGATCTGCGGCCTTGGCGCCAGCGGTTACCGACTGGCCCTGGAGGCCGCACTAGAGCAGCTTGAAACACAGGCAACGACTTGAACCACAAGCGTTAAACGCCCCTGACCGACCCTTGGGAGTTGATGATTCATGGATATCCGTAAAGTTAAGAAACTGATCGAATTGCTGGAAGAGTCCGGCATCGACGAGCTCGAGATCAAGGAAGGCGAAGAGTCCGTACGCATCAGCCGTCACAGCAAGACCCCGGCTCAGCAGTATTACGCCCCGGCGCCGATGCAGGCTCCGGCCGCTGCACCTGCCGCTGCTGCGCCAGTGGCTGCTGCCGCTCCGGCTGCCGCTGCTGCTCCTGCACTGAACGGCACCGTGGCCCGCTCGCCAATGGTAGGCACCTTCTACCGTAAATCTTCGCCAACCTCGCCAGCCTTCGTTGAAGTCGGCCAGACCGTGAAGAAAGGCGACACCCTGTGCATCGTCGAAGCCATGAAGATGATGAACCACATCGAAGCTGAAACCAGCGGTGTGATCGAATCCATCCTCGTCGAAGACGGCCAGCCGGTTGAGTACGACCAACCGCTGTTCACCATCGTTTGAACTGCGGAGAGCCTTTGATGACTGCGAAGTTGGAAAAAGTTCTGATCGCTAACCGCGGTGAGATCGCCCTGCGGATTCTGCGTGCCTGCAAAGAGATGGGCATCAAGACCGTCGCCGTTTACTCCAAGGCCGACAAAGAGCTGATGCACCTGGGTCTGGCAGACGAATCCGTCTGCATCGGCCCGGCGTCCGCCGCTCAGTCCTACCTGCACATCCCGGCCATCATCGCTGCCGCTGAAGTGACTGGCGCTACCGCCATTCACCCAGGCTACGGTTTCCTCGCGGAAAACGCCGATTTCGCCGAGCAGGTCGAGAATTCCGGCTTCGCTTTCATCGGCCCGAAAGCCGAGACCATTCGCCTGATGGGCGACAAGGTATCGGCCAAGCACGCGATGATCGAAGCCGGTGTACCAACCGTTCCTGGTTCCGACGGCCCGCTGCCGGAAGACGAAGAAACGGCGCTGCGCATCGGTCGTGAAGTCGGCTACCCGGTGATCATCAAGGCCGCCGGCGGCGGTGGTGGTCGCGGCATGCGCGTGGTGCACAAGGAAGAAGACCTGATCGCCTCGGCGAAACTGACCCGCTCCGAAGCTGGCGCGGCGTTCGGCAACCCGATGGTCTATCTGGAAAAATTCCTGACCAACCCGCGTCACGTCGAAGTTCAGGTACTGTCCGACGGCCAGGGTCACGCCATCCATCTGGGCGACCGCGATTGCTCGCTGCAACGTCGTCACCAGAAGGTGCTTGAAGAAGCGCCGGCACCGGGCATCGACGAGCAGGCGCGCCAGGAAGTGCTGGCTCGTTGCGTCAAGGCGTGCATCGACATCGGCTACCGTGGCGCTGGTACCTTCGAGTTCCTGTACGAGAACGGTCGTTTCTACTTCATCGAAATGAACACCCGTGTTCAGGTGGAGCACCCGGTTTCGGAAATGGTCACCGGTATCGACATCGTCAAGGAGATGCTCAGCATCGCCGCTGGCAACAAGCTGTCGTTCACGCAGGATGACGTGGTGATCCGCGGTCACTCGCTGGAGTGCCGGATCAACGCCGAAGACCCGAAAACCTTCATGCCGAGCCCGGGCACGGTCAAGCATTTCCACGCCCCAGGCGGCAACGGCGTTCGCGTCGATTCGCACCTGTACAGCGGTTATGCAGTTCCGCCGAACTACGACTCGCTGATCGGCAAGCTGATCACTTACGGCGCCACCCGCGACGAAGCCATGGCGCGCATGCGTAATGCCCTGGACGAGATCGTGGTTGACGGGATCAAGACCAACATCCCGCTGCACCGTGATCTGACCCGCGACGAAGGCTTCTGCAAAGGGGGCGTGAACATTCACTACCTCGAGCACAAGCTGGCTGGCGAGAAGCACTAAGCTTCAAGTCCGCACCTGACAAGGCCGCCTTCGGGCGGCTTTGTTGTTTCTGCAGCAAAGTCAAAAGATCGCAGCCTGCGGCAGCTCCTACACTGGAATGCGTTCCTGTAGGAGCTGCCGCAGGCTGCGATCTTTTGCTTTTCAACCAAGTTCGTCTTCTGCTGCGCGCTCGCGTAAACTTGCGCGCTTCTCGCTGGCCGCTAGGCTGCAATCATATTTTTTCAAAGGTGCCCGCCATGCCTTGGCTGCAAGTACGTCTCGCCATCAGCCCGGAACAAGCCGAAACCTACGAAGACGCTTTCCTTGAAGTCGGCGCCGTTTCGGTGACCTTCATGGACGCCGAAGATCAGCCAATCTTCGAGCCGGAACTCAACACCACCCCACTGTGGGCGCACACGCACCTGCTGGCCCTGTTTGAGGGCGGCACCGAGCCTGCGCCGGTGCTCGCGCATCTGGAACTGCTGACCGGCAGTCCGCTGCCCGAGCATCACAGCGAAGTCATCGAAGACCAGGACTGGGAACGCAGCTGGATGGACGGTTTCCAGCCAATGCGTTTCGGCCAGCGCCTGTGGATCGTGCCGAGCTGGCACGCCGCGCCCGAGCCTGACGCGGTCAATTTGCTGCTGGATCCGGGCCTGGCGTTCGGCACTGGCACCCACCCGACCACCGCCCTGTGCCTGGAATGGCTCGACGGTCAGGACCTGAAAGACTGCAACGTGCTGGACTTCGGCTGCGGCTCGGGGATTCTGGCGATCGCCGCCCTGCTGCTCGGCGCCAAAGAAGCGGTCGGCACCGACATCGATGTGCAGGCGCTGGAAGCCTCGCGTGACAACGCCGGGCGCAACAACATTGCCGATGAGCTGTTCCCGCTGTACCTGCCGGAAGATCTGCCGCAGGTCAAAGCCGACGTGCTGGTCGCCAACATTCTGGCCGGCCCGCTGGTTTCCCTGGCGCCGCAATTGTCCGGCCTGGTGAAAACCGGCGGTCGCCTGGCGCTGTCAGGCATCCTCGCCGAACAAGGTGAAGAAGTCGCCGCCGCCTATGCGCAGGACTTTGATCTCGACCCAATCGCCAATCGCGATGGCTGGGTGCGTATCACCGGCCGTCGGCGCTAGAATGACCGCCTGCATAAACCGGATCGCCGCATGACCGACAGCTTCGTCACCCAGTGCCCGCATTGCCAAACCAGCTTCCGCGTCAGCCATGCCCAATTGAGCGTGGCCCGTGGGGTGGTTCGTTGTGGCTCCTGCCTGCAAGTGTTCAACGCCGCCAAACAGCTGCTGGAACAACATGCCGGCAAGGAAGCGGTGACGCCGGTGGCCCCAGCCATCGTCCAGCCAGCACAGGCTCAACCTGTGGTCAGCGAGCCACCGCCGGTGGTTGAAGCACCGGCCAGCGTCGAACCGACCGCACCGCGCGCCATCAGCCAGAAGCAATGGAGCGCCAGCGAGCTGGATCTGGACAGTCTTGATCTGGACGAAGAACTGGCCCGCCTCGAACAACGGGAAATCCAGCCGACCACCGAATTCGGTCGCCAGCGCGAAGAGTCTCTGAGCGCGCGTCGCGACAGCCAGGAAGCCGATGAATCGGAGTGGCGCGACAGCCTGTTCAGCGCCCGCGACGATGAGCACCTGCCCGAGCCCGAAGATGAAGTCGAGCCAGATGCCGTCGAACCTGAACCGCTGAAAACCGTGCGCACCGAGCCTTCGCTGTCGCTGGAGCCGGTGGATCTGGACGACGAGCCGCCGATCCCGCAACTGCGCCTGCACGACCCGATCGATCCGAATGCCCGTCGTGAACGCCTGTCCGCCAACGTCGAACCCGACGAAGATGACCTGCCCTCGGTCGAACCGCTGCGCAAAAAACGCGAGCGTGCCGAACCAGGCGTGCGCGCCGAAGTACTGCAGGATCTGACCGACGATCCGCTGCAACTGGACTGGCAGAAGCGCCGCTCGCCCTGGGGCCGACGCCTGCTCTGGGGCTTGCTGGTGCTGTTGGCCGCCGCCGGTCTGGCAGGTCAGTACATTGCCTATCATTTCGACGAACTGGCGCGCCAGGATCAGTACCGCCCATGGTTTCAGCAGTTCTGTCCGCAGATCGGCTGCACAGTGCCGTCCAAGGTCGACATCGGCAAAATCAAAAGCAGCAATCTGGTGGTGCGCAGCCATCCGGAATTCAGCGGGGCGCTGGTGGTGGATGCGATCATCTACAACCGCGCGACGTTCTCCCAGCCATTTCCGTTGCTGGAGCTACGCTTCGCTGACCTCAACGGTCATCTGATCGCCAGTCGTCGCTTCAAACCCGGCGAATACCTCAACGGCGACCTTGAGGGCATGGCGGAAATGCCGCCGCAGACGCCGATCCACATCGCGCTGGATATCCTCGATCCAGGACCCAAAGCGGTGAATTACAGCCTGAGTTTCCACTCGCCCGAGTGAATCGCTTCACCGCTTCAGGTTTGACGGCAGTTTTCTGACTGCGCCCGCGGCAACCAAACCGCTGGCAATAACAGAATAACTGTTCAGATTTTGTTCAATTCAGCCTTTATCCAGTCATCGAGAGCGGGTATCATGCCAACCCTTTTTCGAACTCTCATGATCCGGCCCCACTTCAGGGAAGTCCTATGTCGGCGGTACGCATCGGCCCATATACATTGCAGAACGGTTTGATTCTCGCCCCGATGGCGGGGGTCACCGACCAGCCCTTTCGTCAGCTGTGCAAGCGTTTGGGCGCAGGGCTTGTAGTCTCGGAAATGGTCACCAGTGACATGAGCCTGTGGAATACCCGCAAGTCGCGCATGCGCATGATCCACGAAGGCGATCCCGAGCCACGCTCGGTGCAGATTGCCGGTGGCGATGCGCAGATGCTGGCGGACGCGGCACGGGCCAACGTCGAACTGGGCGCACAGATTATTGATATCAACATGGGTTGCCCGGCAAAGAAGGTCTGCAACAAGGCCGCCGGCTCCGCGTTATTGAAAGACGAAGCACTGGTGACCGAGATCCTGCAGGCCGTCGTCGCTGCAGTGGATGTGCCGGTGACCCTGAAGATCCGCACCGGTTGGGATCGCGACAACAAGAACGGCCTGACCGTGGCGAAGATCGCCGAGCAGGCCGGGATCACCGCGCTGGCCGTGCATGGCCGCACGCGCGCCGATCTGTACACCGGCGAAGCCGAGTACGACACGATTGCCGCAATCAAGCAGGCGGTGTCGATGCCGGTGTTTGCCAATGGCGATATCGATTCGCCGGAAAAGGCCCGTTACGTGCTCGACGCGACCGGTGCCGATGGCCTGCTGATAGGCCGGGCTGCCCAGGGGCGGCCATGGATTTTTCGCGAGATCGAACACTTCCTGCGTACCGGCGAGAAATTGCCGGCGCCGGAGCTGATCGAAGTGGAACGCATCCTGCTGGAGCATCTGGCCGCACTTCACGCCTTCTATGGGGACGTGATGGGCGTGCGCATTGCCCGCAAGCATGTGGGCTGGTATCTCGCAACCTTGCCGGGCGCCAGGGAGTTTCGCGCCCACTTCAATCGTTTGGATGGTACGGAAACACAATGCGCCAACGTTCGGGAGTTCTTCGCCGAGCGTTACAAGAGCCTGACAGGGGACGAAGAAGGGGTGGCCGCATGACGATGATGACCGAGACTTTAGTGAGTGGAACAGCACCCGTGAGCGACAACGTGAATTTGAAACAGCACCTCAATACCCCGAGCGAAGAAGGTCAGACCCTTCGCGGGAGTGTCGAGAAGGCGCTGCACAATTATTTCGCCCACCTTGAGGGCGCGTCCGTCACGGATGTGTACAACCTGGTGCTCTCCGAAGTCGAGGCTCCCCTGCTCGAAAGCGTGATGAACTACGTCAAGGGCAACCAGACCAAGGCCAGTGAGCTGCTGGGACTCAACCGCGGCACGCTGCGCAAGAAACTCAAGCAGTACGATCTGCTGTAAGCATTCAATCAAACCAGAAAGGCGCCCGCGTAAAACCGGTCGCCTTTTTTGCTGACTTCCTTTGCTTTTGATGGAAATTGAGATGACCGACCAGACTACCCGCCTGCCGATCCGCCGCGCCTTGATCAGCGTTTCCGACAAGACCGGGATCCTCGAATTCGCCAAGGAGCTTGAAGCCCTCGGCGTCGAGATCCTCTCCACCGGCGGGACGTTCAAGCTGCTGCGCGACAACGGTGTTGCCGCAGTGGAAGTCGCGGATTACACCGGTTTCGCGGAAATGATGGACGGTCGGGTGAAAACCCTGCACCCGAAAATCCACGGCGGGATCCTCGGTCGTCGCGGTATCGACGACGCCATCATGAACGAGCACGGCATCAAGCCGATCGACCTGGTTGCGGTCAACCTGTACCCGTTCGAAGCCACCATCAACAAGCCAGGCTGCGACCTGCCGACCGCGATCGAGAACATCGACATCGGCGGCCCGACCATGGTCCGTTCGGCAGCGAAAAACCATAAAGACGTAGCGATCGTGGTGAATGCCAGCGATTACGCCAGCGTTCTGCAAAACCTCAAAGCCGGCGGCCTGACCTACGCTCAGCGTTTCGACCTGATGCTCAAGGCCTTCGAACACACCGCCGCCTACGACGGCATGATCGCCAACTACATGGGCACCGTGAATCAGGCTGCCGACGTGCTGAGCACCGAAGGTCGCAGCGAATTTCCGCGCACCTTCAACAGCCAGTTCATCAAGGCTCAGGAAATGCGCTACGGCGAGAACCCGCACCAGAGCGCGGCGTTCTACGTGGAAGCCAAGCCGGCCGAAGTCGGCATCGCCACCGCGACCCAACTGCAAGGCAAAGAGCTGTCGTACAACAACGTGGCCGACACCGACGCCGCGCTGGAATGCGTGAAGAGCTTCGTCAAGCCGGCCTGCGTGATCGTCAAGCACGCCAACCCGTGCGGCGTGGCCGTAAGCCCGGACGCCGAGGGCGGCATTCGTCAGGCCTACGAACTGGCCTACGCCACCGACACCGAATCGGCTTTCGGCGGCATCATCGCCTTCAACCGTGAACTGGATGCCGAGACTGCCAAGGCGATCGTCGAGCGTCAGTTCGTGGAAGTGATCATTGCCCCAAGCGTCAGCGCAGAAGCTCGCGCCATCGTCGCCGCCAAAGCCAACGTGCGCCTGCTGGCGTGCGGCGAGTGGTCGGCGGATCGCGTTCCGGCCTGGGACTACAAGCGCGTCAACGGTGGCCTGCTGGTGCAGAGCCGCGACATCGGCATGATCGGCGCCGACGACCTGAAAGTGGTGACCAAGCGCGCACCGACCGAACAGGAAATCCACGACCTGATCTTCGCCTGGAAAGTCGCCAAGTACGTCAAGTCCAACGCCATCGTCTACGCCAAGAACCGTCAGACCATCGGTGTCGGCGCCGGCCAGATGAGCCGCGTAAACTCCGCGCGTATCGCCGCGATCAAGGCTGAGCACGCCGGTCTGCAAGTGGCCGGTTCGGTGATGGCCTCGGACGCGTTCTTCCCGTTCCGCGACGGCCTGGACAACGCGGCCAAGGTCGGTATCACGGCGGTGATCCAGCCGGGCGGCTCAATGCGTGACGCTGAAGTGATTGCTGCAGCCGACGAGGCTGGCATCGCGATGGTCTTTACGGGCATGCGCCACTTCCGTCACTGATTCCACTCGATCCAAATGTGGGAGCTGGCTTGCCAGCGATAGCATCCCCTCGGTCCAACTGATGAACCGAGTCGCCTGCATCGCTGGCAAGCCAGCTCCCACAGAAAAGCGCCCTTGCAGCGCTCAACAGAATTAGCGTCATCCGAGGTTTTTGAAATGAATGTTTTGATCATTGGCAGCGGTGGCCGTGAACACGCCCTGGCTTGGAAAGTGGCTCAGGATCCGCGCGTACAGAAGGTTTTCGTCGCACCGGGCAACGCCGGTACCGCGATTGAAGCCAAGTGCGAGAACGTCGCCATCGACGTGCTGGCCCTTGAGCAACTGGCCGACTTTGCCGAGAAAAACGTTTCCCTGACCATCGTCGGCCCGGAAGTGCCGCTGGTGGCTGGCGTGGTCGATCTGTTCCGCTCCCGTGGCCTGGACTGCTTCGGCCCGACCGCCGGCGCTGCACAGCTGGAAGGCTCGAAAGCCTTCACCAAGGATTTCCTCGCGCGTCACAAGATCCCGACCGCCGACTACCAGAACTTCACTGAAATTGAGCCGGCCCTGGCTTATCTGCGTGAAAAAGGCGCACCGATCGTGATCAAGGCCGACGGCCTGGCCGCCGGTAAAGGCGTGATCGTTGCCATGACCCTGACCGAAGCCGAAGACGCCGTGCGCGACATGCTCGCCGGCAATGCGTTCGGCGATGCCGGTTCGCGCGTGGTCATCGAAGAATTCCTCGACGGCGAAGAAGCCTCGTTCATCGTCATGGTCGACGGCAAGAACGTCCTGCCGATGGCCACCAGCCAGGATCACAAACGTGTTGGCGACGGCGACAGTGGCCCGAACACCGGCGGCATGGGTGCCTACTCCCCTGCCCCGGTGGTCACCGCCGACGTGCACCAGCGCGTGATGGACCAGGTGATCTGGCCGACCGTGCGCGGCATGGCCGAAGAAGGCAACGTCTACACCGGCTTCCTGTACGCCGGTCTGATGATCGACAAGGCCGGTAACCCGAAAGTCATCGAGTTCAACTGCCGCTTCGGTGACCCGGAGACCCAACCGGTGATGCTGCGTCTGCAGTCGAGCCTGGTGCTGCTGGTCGAAGCCGCTCTGGCGCAAGCGCTGGACAAGGTGGAAGCCCAGTGGGATCCACGCCCGAGCGTCGGCATCGTGCTGGCCGCCGGCGGCTACCCGGGCGACTACGCCAAGGGCGCGGTGATCAACGGTCTGGACGCAGCCGCAGGCCTGGAAGGCAAAGTCTTCCACGCCGGTACTGCCCTGAAGGATGGCAAGGTGGTGACGGCCGGTGGTCGCGTACTCTGCGCCACCGCCATGGGCGCCAGCGTCAGCGAAGCGCAGCAGCAAGCTTACAAGCTGGCCGCCGCCATCGACTGGGAAGGCTGCTTCTACCGCAAGGACATTGGCTACCGCGCCATTGCCCGTGAACGTGGCGAAACCCAGGAATAAGCTGTCCTTCAAGTCCGGCGCGGGATGCCGTCCCTCGCCGGGCTGTTCCGCCGCCGCGCATCGTTATATTCTGGCATCAACCTACGAAGGGATTTCGCCGTGCGCTGGCTCAGGATTGCCATAAGCTTCACCGTCACGTTGCTGACCTTGCTCTGCATGCTTCCGGCTCTGGCCGCGCAAGGCAGTGGCTGGTCGGTATTGCTTGACGACCAGGGCAATCTGCAACTGAGCGACATCCGCTCGGCACGCTACACCAATCAATTCAGCCCTATCGAACTTGATCGCCTCACGGCGGCCGAGCCCGATGGTGCACTCTGGCTGCGCTTCAAACTGGCCCCGGGCAAGCACGAGCAGGTGCTGCGAATCTTCGCCCCGGACCTGTCCAACCTCAGCCTCTACGTGCTGGACGGCGACAAGCTGATCGAGCAACGCACCTCCGGCACCCGCCAGCCGCAGGTCGAACGGCCGCTCCCAAGCAGCGACTTCCTGCTGCCACTGCCGCAAAGTGACAAATCCCTCGACGTCTATCTGCGGATGGTTTCCGACCATCAGCTACGCCCGCACATCACCCTGCAATCGGCGGTGATGAGTGCCGCCAACCAGAACCAGACGCTGATCTTCGGCCTGCTGTTCGGCTGCCTCGGCATGTTGCTGCTGCACAATCTTGTGCGCTACGCCTACTCCCGCTCGCGCAGCAGCCTGTGGCTGGCGGTCTGCGAAGGCCTGCTGGGCCTGAGCCTGTTGCTGTTGCTCAACCTCGCCGGCCCGTGGTTGCCGAACTGGCACGCGATCCAGACCCCGGGCGCCTATCTGGCGTTGCTGCTGACCGCTCCGGCCGGGCTGATGTTCGCCCTGCGCTTCTTCGCCCCGCTCGGCCCGCACCCGCTGAACAAACTGTTGCTGGGCGACATTCTGTTCATCGTGATCTGCAGCCTGCTGCTGTTGTTCGTCAACACCCTGCCGCTGAACATCATCACCTACGCGCTGGTGGCGCTGGCCGGTCTGAGCATGCTGTTGGTCGGCTTCTATCACTGGCAAAAAGGTTATCGTCCGGCGCGGCTGTTCGTTGCCGGGATGGTGGTGTTCAACATCGGCACGCTGATCATTTTGCCGGCCCTGCTGGGGCTGACCCTGGTGGCGCCGCAAGGCCTGATCATGACCCTGATGGGTTTCATCTGCATCAGTGGCCTGCTGATGAGCATTGCCTTGGGTGAACGCCAGCGCAGCATCACCGAAAGCCGGTTCAGCATCAGCCGCGATCTTGCCGCGAGCAATGCCGAGATCAACGCCAAGGCCGAATTCCTCGCCAAGATCAGCCACGAAATCCGCACTCCGATGAACGGCGTGCTGGGCATGACCGAACTGCTGCTGGGTACGCCACTGTCGGTCAAGCAACGCGATTACGTGCAAACCATCCACAGCGCCGGCAACGAATTGCTGACATTGATCAACGAGATCCTCGACATCTCCAAGCTCGAGTCCGGGCAGATCGAACTGGACGATGTGCAGTTCGACCTCAACGCGCTGATCGACGACTGCCTGAGCATCTACCGGGCCAAGGCCGAACAGCAGAACGTCGAGCTGATCAGCTTCATTCAGCCGCAGGTGCCGCGCGTCATCAGCGGCGACCCGACCCGCTTGCGCCAGACCCTGCTGAGCCTGCTGGAAAACGCCCTGAAGAAAACCGACGAAGGCGAAGTGTTGATCGTCGTCGCCCTCGACGAGCGCAGCGTCAAACCGCGCCTGCGCATCGCCGTGCAGGACAGCGGCCAGCCGATGGAGGCGGAAGAGCGCGATGCGTTGCTGCACGCCGAACTGCACAGCAAACACTTCCTCTCGGCCAACCGTCTGGGCGGCAATCTCGGGCTGGTGATTGCCCGGCAACTGATCCGCCTGATGCACGGCGAGTTCGGGATCAAGAGCGGCACCAGTCAGGGCAGCACCTTGTGGCTGACCTTGCCACTGGACCCGGATCGCCTCGAACACCCGACCTCCGACCTCGACGGCCCGCTGCAAGGTGCGCGGGTGCTGGTGGTGGACGACAACGACACCTGCCGCAAGGTGCTGGTGCAGCAATGCAGCGCCTGGGGCCTGAACGTCAGCGCCGTACCATCGGGCAAGGAAGCGCTGGCGCTGCTGCGCACCAAGGCGCACCTGCGCGACTACTTCGATGTGGTGCTGCTGGACCAGAACATGCCCGGCATGACCGGCATGCAACTGGCGGCCAAGATCAAGGAAGACCCGAGCCTCAATCACGACATCCTGTTGATCATGCTCACCGGCATCAGCAACGCGCCGAGCAAGATCATCGCGCGCAATTCGGGGATCAAACGCATCCTCGCCAAACCGGTGGCCGGCTACACGCTCAAGACCACCCTCGCCGATGAGCTGAACCAGCGCAACAAGGGTCAGGTGGTGTTTCAGCCACAAGTGCTCACACCGGCCACGGCAGCCAAGGTGCCGAGCGACTTCCGCATCCTCGTCGCTGAGGACAACACGATTTCGACCAAAGTGATTCGTGGCATGCTCGGCAAACTCAACCTGCAACCGGACACCGCCAGCAACGGCGAAGAAGCCCTGCAGGCGATGAAGGCCCAGCGTTACGATCTGGTGCTGATGGACTGCGAAATGCCGATCCTCGACGGCTTCTCGGCGACCCAGCAATTGCGTGCCTGGGAAGTCAGCAATCAGCGCATCCGCACACCGATCGTCGCGCTGACCGCGCACATCCTCGCCGAACACAAGGAACGTGCGCGCCAGGCCGGAATGGACGGGCACATGGCCAAACCGGTGGAACTGTCGCAACTGCGCGAGCTGATCGAACATTGGGTAGCCCAGCGCGATCAGCAGAACCGCACGGCCTCGACCTTCTGAGAAGGCCTGCCCGGTTGCGCCTCAATCGGCTGCGCAAAGCTGCCTGACTGCCCCTTCATCGGGCAACGTCAACCGCACAACGTTGTCCTTCAACCTGTCCCTGATTTTCAGAGCAACGGCGGCGCGTGCCGGAGCATAGAGGGTCTCAGACAAGTAGGCGCCGGCGTAACGCATACACACGTCGCCGCGCACATCCTCGGCCTGAAACAGCTCGGCCAGGGGGTTGCCGCCAAGCACCCGATCAGTCGCAAGCTCAAGATAGACACTGGTCAAGGAGGTCGGCGTGTTCGCGACGACCACCAGCAGGCGCACAGCCGTGGCGGACGCAAGCCCATCTTCGGACTCGGACGCCAGGATGCTCTTCTGGATGTGCCTGCGCAGCAAAACCATGGCCGACTCGGTGCCGGACAGGCCTGCCAGACGTCGCAGCGCTACAGGTGCAGCGCCGCTGTTATCCACAGCGTCGCTGAACATCGCGGCGATGACCCAATCACCTAGCGACTCGACATTATCCTTTCCGATGGACCATTGCCGTCGAGTTCTGGAGTGGCGCAGCCAATAGTTATCCAGCAACTGCACATACGCGCCATACCAGTCGATCTCCGCCGTCTTTTCGATTTTTTTATTGGCCGCCAATTGCGCCAGCAACAGGCACTCGATCAAATCGTCATAGTGCGCCAGCTCATCCGTTGCCGGAATCAGCACTACGGCGCCGCCAACAATCAATACTGAATATTCGCCATTCATATCAACGCTCCCAATAACAAAAAAGGCAGCCGAACCCGGCTGCCTTTTTTTGATCAATCAAATTTCAATATCGACAATCTTGTCACTGTGAGCGATGAGTTTATTTTTAATATTTTCACGAACCAAGTCCGCTTTTAATGTGTTTTTGACAAATACCGTTTCGCCTCGATACAGGTTTACATTACGCACGTCGACGTCGACAAACAGCACTTTGGTAGACGTATTCTTGCGCTGGAAACGTACGGCGCCCAGGGCCATGATCGCCTCACCGTTGACTTCAACGCACGCACCCGCGGAAATTCCACCCACACCGTGTTGCAGCAGATTGCGCTCATAAACCGTCAGCGCAGCAGTATCACGCTTTTGCAGGGCGGCAATCGCATCTCCCGCCACCTTGAGCATCAACGCCGTAGCCGGGCCTGGCAGTGCAGCGCCGGCAATCACGGAGCCGAGAATTTCCAGTACCAGCTTATCCATACGCACGCTGGTGCCCGCGACGTCCAGGTTGCTGTAATACTTGGTGACTGGCGTCCAGCCGGCCTGGGTCATCACCTCACGAAAACGCAGATACCACTCCTTACCCTGCTCTTCGGCCGGGTATTGTTTGTTGGCTGCAAGCGTGGCAAAGAGGAAGGCGTTTTCCGCATCGGATCGGTTTTGGGCGCTGATTCCGCCCGCAAAGCCCAGCGAACCTTCTCCCACAACAGAACCCTTCGACGGTGCTTCTACGTCGTCCCCTACAGCCATCAGGGCGCGAGGACGAATAACCAACCGGTCGTCGATCTCACACTCTTCAATCGCTTTAACACAAGAAGCAATATAACTTTCACGAACAGCTTGATTATGCACAATAAAATCCTTATTAATTATCTGACAAGTTCCTCTTGAACTTGCGATAAAACAATAACCAAACAAACATACAACCACAAACCCGAATCTGTAACATCATATCCAAACAACAAAAACAACTAACAAACGACAACAACACAACGATCAAAATAAAATCCGGAAAAATGAGCTGCCGTGCGCAGCATCTTCTGCGCACACAAGCAACTAAGCGACTGATAGACTCGCTGCCACCCCTCTCCGGATGCGAGCCGCCCTCATGCTCCACGTGTTATTCAGCGTTTACCTGAAGATGCTGGTGCTCTACAGCCCGTTCTTCGTGTTGTCCTGCTTCATCAGCCTGACCCGTGGCTACTCGCGCAAGGAACAGCGGCGCCTGGCCTGGAAAGTGGCGATTGCCACGCTGGTCTCCAGCGTTCTGCTGTATCTGTTCGGACGGGTGATTTTCGATGTGTTCGGGATCACTGCGGACGCATTCCGCATCGGTGCCGGCAGCGTGCTGTTCATCTCGGCGCTAGGCATGGCCCAGGGTAAGCCGGTGGTGCAGAGTGACAACGTGCAGCAGGACGTAACGATCGTTCCGCTGACCATCCCGCTGACCGTCGGCCCCGGCACCATCGGTGCCCTGCTGGTGATGGGCGTCAGCCAGCCGCACTGGGACGACAAACTGACCGCGATCATGAGCATCACCCTGGCCAGTTTCACCGTCGGCGTGGTGCTGTATCTGTCCAATCACATCGAACGGGTTCTGGGCGATCAAGGCCTGCAGATCGTCAGCCGGCTGATGGGATTGTTCGTCTGTGCGCTGGCGGCGCAAATCATCTTTACCGGGATCAAGGGCTACCTGGTGTCCTGAGGGAAAGTCAGAAGGTGTAAACCTTATTCAGGACGAGACAGAATCAGGAAAAGGGCCTGTGCAGTAGTCTGCGCAGGCCTTTTCAGCTGCCCTTCTGTTTTACGCCGGCACAGCGCTCAGCAACTGCGCAAGCGTTGCACCACCGTCGGCATCATCGGCTCCGACGATTTCCCGCAGCCTCTGCACCAGACTCGATACCGCATGGGAACGCCCGCCCTCGAACCCGAGGAAGACGTCGCCACGCATCGCCGGATCCACCGAGCACACATCCCGCAGGATCAGGCTGTGCTGGCGATCCGGATCGACGATCAGCAAGTGCTCATCGACAAACGACAGTTGCAGTGTTTGCGGTGCGTCCAGCGCCCAGACCAACTTGCCGGGAATCGTCGGGACCTCGCCCAGCGGGTGACGGCAATCGACGATCACTGAATCCAGCCGCAGCCAGCAGGCCCTCGACAGGTGATACGTCACGCCGCCCTGCCCCAGGCGCAACACCAGACAGCTCACGTCATCCGCGATCAATGGCAACAGGTCTTCGACCTTGTTCTGGCCCTCGACCACCAGCACTTCGGCGTCGCGCCGCATGTATTCGAACGGGCCGATGCTTTGCTGACCGGGGTAGACGTGTACGCGGTGTGCCTGAAGCTCGTGCAACAGCACATGCCGATGACGGGTGCCGAGCAATTCGCAATCGTGCGGCAGGTCCTGGCCCGCTACCCGGATCAGTTGTGCATTCGCCACGTCGAACCATTGCAGGTTGCCCGCGCCGGACTCCACGACGATGTAAGGCTCATGCTCGGCGGTCTCCAGCAATGCCTGCAGAGACTGCGGCAAATGCGCCGCGTGCTCGCTTGCCCAGTGATGATCGACGCCAATGATCCGTTCAGCTTCCTGATATCGCAGCTTGAGTGACACGCCGTCGAACGAGGTCCCGCACAGACCGGAGCCGTCATTGCGCACGGCGCTGAACCGCCAGTCGTCCCACTCGGCCTGCGGTGCGGGCAGCACGTCGCTTGCCAGTAACTGTGCGCCGTCGCCGAACGCTGGCTCGAGTTGCCGGCTGTCGAAGAACCGCTGACTGCAAATCTCACCGCTGGCGACATCGAGCAGCCAGACCGCCTGGTTGTCCGGTGTGACCCCGAGCAGGCGCATTTCTTGTTCATGCCCGGGGTCACACAACAGCAGACGGTTATCCACATACCAGGCGCACAGGCTGCGATCACCGGCGGCGTTGCGCAGACCCAGAATGGCGAAACTGTTGACCGGGTACTTCGTCGCCAGCGATTCGAGTGCTTGCCACCAATGTGCACGTCCCTTGAGCCAGCGCTCACTCAAGCCACCCAGCAGCACTTCACCCTCTGCGCTCAGGTTGAAGAACAGACCGTCGTCGGTCAGGGCCAGATACCCGTCCTGTACCGGCACCACGTCATTGAGCCCATCAGGCTGCAGCCATTGATGCGTCCATTGCGCGGGCCAGCGCTCGCTGCCAGCGGGCCCGCGACGTTGCACCTTGCACAGTTTTTGCGCCCGCCGATCGTAGATGAAGAACAGCTCGTGCTCATCGTCGACCGGCAGCAGCAACAGTTCACCCAGATGCTTGATCGAATCGGCCCAGCCGCGGGTATGCCCGGACGAGGCAACCGGATGAATGCACAACAGGTCACGGCTGCGAATCCAGACCAGGTCGCGCTGGTCCGGATCGAACGCCCAGCAGACCGACACATAAGCGGCCGGCTGCCAGTCGACGGTGCTGACGCCTGCGCGCTCGGGCACTGGCGATAACTTGAAATATCGACCAAGCACCACCGACCAATCCGTCAAGGTCGGGTGGGCGAACACTCGGCGGCCCAGATCACGGTCAATCTCTCGGGTAACTGCCACCAGTTGCAGCAGGCCGTCATGGATGAGGTAGTTGAGCTGCGTGATTTGCTGATCGGGACCCAGCCATTGCTGTTCGATATGAAGCACGCCTTGGGCATCGACATCGATACGCCGAACGCTGCACTGCCCCTCCATCACCAGCAGCCGGTAACGGTATTTGAGCAGACCGCTGACAGCGTCGACCTGCCAGATATCGTAGTTGTGCACCTCGTAGAAAAACGCAGAATCGCCGACCACCGCCGCCAGCAGTGTTTCATCGGCCGCCAGTACCTCTTCACTGCGAATGTACAGAAAGCGATCACCGGCAGCGTCGTACCAGGCGGTGGTGTGACGCGGCTGCCCCTCGGGTTCGAAAGGAATCGGAAAGTGATGAACCGGTGTGTACGGCAGCACCAGCCGATGCTCCCGCGCCAGCATCTGGTAATGCGTGAGCAACGACTGCTCGTTCTCTCCGACTGGCGCGCTCTGCCCGACAATGTCCAGTCGCCTGTCACTGCGGTTGACCTTGAACAATTGCTGCCCATTCAGCTGGAGCATGACCTCATGCCGTCCTTTGCCGTCGAACGTCACCTGCACGCCAGCCACAGAAAGAACCCCGCCGACGCCGATCCGCACATCGCTCTCGGTGGCCCAGGTGGCTAGCAGATTCCAGCGGCACAGCTGCAGGCTGGGCGACTGCAACTGGATATTGACCCCGCGATTGAGGATCAGTGAACAGGCGCCGCCCGCACCTTCGATGCGGTACGACACCTTGTCGTGCCAGACGGGGGGCATTATTGGCACCGCCAGCGCACGTTCTCGGGCATCCAGCCGTACCTCGATCACGGTTGGCCGATACGACGGTGCCAGACGGTTGACGATGTAGTGCACGGGAAAGGAATAGAACGAAAACAGAAACCGCCACTGGCCAGCCGCATCCTTCTTCTCCAGCTTGCGGGCTGTATCGAAGCCGGTGTCGTGACGCAGTGTCGAGAATGGCAGCGCCTTGTATTCGTAACCGTAATACGTGGTCGGCGTGCACGGCAGGACAACCAGTTGCATGGGCGGTGGGTCAAAACGGATGTAACCGGGCAGACCCAGTTCACGCCGCAGATCGAGCGCTTGTTGATCATCCGGATTGAAGTCCGGCACCCCGAAATGATCGCGCAGCCGATACACCTTCGGACTGTCGAGCACCATCCTGGCGCGAGTGAAGTCCAGGCCATGGACGACCAGCGAGGGGTGAGCGACCCACGCCCCAAGCCCATCGTCATACCGATAACCGACACCCCGACAGGCCCGCTCCAGATCATCGAAAAACAGCCCGACCTCCTGCGCCTGCTCGGCGATCCTGGCAAACCCCTGGGCCAGGGCCGCCACCCCCACGGCCAATCCGCCCAGAATCACTCCGGCCCCGCCGAGCACGGCTGCCGCAGTCGCCGCGCCCGCCGTGGCGGCTCCCAGGCCACCGGCGGTCAACGCCAGACTGGCGGAGTCGAAGGCCAATTGGGTACCGAACTGCGCGCGCTCGATCTCATTGTCCGCGGTCGCCAATTGATAGATGTCGAAGCCGACATTGGCCAGCCCCAGCACCGCGCCCACGCCTTCGTTGGCAACATGTCCCAGCGCCTCGCCCACCACCGGCGCACAGGTACGGGCGATGATCTTCTCTTCATTGAGTGCGGTTTTGATCAGACTGATCAGGCCGGTGACGTCCGTGACATTGCCATGCACCAGTTGTGCGTAATTGACGTAAGCGTGCAACCGCACGGCGGTGGTCAAGGTACGGTCATCTCCCTCTCGTCCACGCAGGACGTTCATCAGTGCCTGAATCGTGAAACCGGTATTGAGGGTGTGAACGGCACCCGCCTCTGCCATCTGCGGCGCGGCTCGAGTGCCAAGTGCCGAAAACTGCTCCGACAGGTAATTTCTGATGCGCAGCAGACGATGATCGGTGCTGACCACCTGCACCACATGCTCGGCCTGCGACGGATCGATCAGATTGATCCGGTACTCGCCGGTGGGCGTTATCTCCAGGGTTTCGAAGACCGGCACCAGCGGTTTTGCCGAAGCATGCAAGGCCTGTAAAGCGTCAGTCGCCAGGGCAATCTGATGTCCCCACCAGTGACTGTCCAGCTCGCGCAGGCTGCGTCCCAGATGCGGATTGCTGACCAGCGAATGGCCGCGGGCACTGCTCAGGCGCCGACGGATCGGCCGTTGCGTCTGTTCCGACAGGACATTGTCGGACTCCAGCAGTTGCCCGACATGAAATCCGCCAGACAGGTTCAGAGCCGATATCTTTTGCCCCTGCAGCTCGATCAGATCAAACGTCGGGCGGGCGGCGTCGCCGTAGGCCGCATAGTATTTCGCCATGCCCTGCTTCTGGAACAGGTCGGTCAGTGCCCGCTGGAACTGGTCCGTCTGGCTGAACTCGAACACGCCGAAATTGGGATCATAGAAGTGATAGGTGGCGTGTTCACCCTTGAAGGTTTTCGCCACCAGCATGGCGTGGTTGTCCGAATTGAGCATCAGCGTGCGCGAGCTGGCGAACCCTTCCAGCGTTGCGCCAAGCTGCTGCAGTTCGACACGCCCCAGCGGCTTGCCGATGTCGTGCAATTGCACGTCGCGCAATTCCTCGAGTGCTTCCAGAAATACCATTGAATCGGGTTGATGCGGCTCGGCAGTGGTCAGGAAAAATCGCTCGCGCAAACGTCGCGACGCTGCATCGCCGTGCTCCAGAGCAGCGCTCATGATCAGCGCCAGCGGGTAACAGCGGCCACCGGGATCACCCGGCCCCTGGAGCAACAGATCCTGCGGCACCAGCTTGACGTCACTGGCCTCGATTTGCCCCAGTACCTGACCCAGCCGCAGGATCACCTGCTCACGATGCTCACGGGTGGCGATGGTCTGGATATGGGCAACATGACGCCCCCATTGAAACAGCGTATGCGCCTGCGACAGCGCGGCTCGCTTCAACGTCAACGCGCTGTCCGACGACACCATCGGTTGGTCGACATGGCTGGCGAGACCGGCCATGAATTGCGGCGCCCGATGCTGATACAGATGGCGTTCAATGGCCGCATAACGCACCGACGCTCCCACCTCGGCAACGCTGTTGGCGAGGTTTTCGAGTTCGGCGGCAAGTTGCGTGAAGCTTGAGTTATCCAGTGAACGTGCGCCGAGCAGCTGTCCCAACACCACCCGTTGCAAAGGGCTGACCTGAAAGAACTGCAGCGAACCCTCGGCAATACCGCTTAGCAGCTCATCCAGCGCCAGTCCCTGAATCCGCGTATCGCTGAGCGACGCCGGAGCTTGCAAGTTGACAGGCTGGGCCTTGATGGCCTGACGTTCATCGAAACCCAGCCCCGGCCCTGCGGGAAAAATCAGCGGACCGTTATGACCTTGCCTCATCGCCGCCAGGAACGGTGCACCGAGTCGGTCGATCATTCCTTGCAAGACCTCCGTCAGCAGCACCGGCCGCCCCTCGATGATCGGCCAACCCTCTTCGAACGTCACAGTCTGCTGCTTGAGCAAGGCTGCAACATCACCGTTGTAACGGACACTGAAGCGTCCTTGTCGCCAACGCTGCTGCTCGTCGATGACCCATTGTTCGTCAGCGCTGTCGTTGTCTTTCCAAGAGTGATCCTGCTCCTCCTCGGTCTTGTCATTGATCATCCAGAGCGGTTCTATGGCAGTCTCGAGGCGCACGGTCTCATCTTCACGCGGGACGAAGTTGTGCCGCTCATAATCGCGCATGCCAGCACGCATCGCGGTCGGGCCAGTCAGAAAAATCGTCCATTCGCTCTGCGGACGGATGCCGTCTTCAAAATGCCCGGCGACCGCCAGAATCAGTTCGTTAGCCGTAGCACCTTCGATCGAAGACAGAGCAGAAATGGGGCCGCAGTTTTCCTCGAATACCTCGCGCGCAAGCGTCGACATGCCGTGGAAATCGCTCAGCGCAACACCGCGCGTGGCCGCCAGTCGAGCCGTCAGGTCGATGAAGTCATAGTTGAAGCGAAACCGGTCGATCACGCTTTTGAGCATCGGCGATCGGGCATGGGCCATCAGAAAGGAATTGCTCAGAGAGCCCTGCACAGCAACTGCTCGCAAGTCCTGGGGGCGCACGAGCAACTCGGCTGGCGCCTGGAACACTTCATTCAGCGCCGGTTGCTGCCGGGCAAACGTCTCAAGCGCGGCGCGGTGTTGCTCGGGAATGCTTGCCAGATAATCAGTGTACTGGTGGCGCAGCGCCTCGCGTGCAGGCATCCAGTGCCGATTGTGATCGAGCAGCAGTTGCAGAACGCCAACGCGTGCCCGGGGGTCAAACCCGCTGATATCAACGCCGCCCAGGGTCTTGACCAGTGGCGGCAGATTATCAACATCGGCATAACCGCCGCCCTCATCGTACAGGGCCTCGGCGCGCACCACATCGGAAGCAGCGGCCAGATTGCCGCGCAACCGGATTTCGCGCTCGTAGATATCCTGCAACTGCAGCGGAGTATCCAGGGCGCTCAAATCGCGCAACTGCAGGTCGCCTCCTGCGAGCTCGAGCAGACTGCGGCGGTTTTGCTCGATCAACGTCTCCAGTTGTGCGGCGTCCTGCCCATAGGCGCGAGCCAACAGATCGATCCGTGCTTCATCGGCTGAAAGTCCCTGCGCCAATGCGGCATCGATGTGCATGGACATCTGTTGTTTAAGGACGATGGCCCGTTCTTCGTACAGCGTGCTCAGCTGGTCTGTGGAAACACTGTCGCTGCCATCCTGTTGCAGGGCGTCAGCCTTGGCCGCCTCGACGATCAGCTTGTTGGTTTGCCAGGCCAACAACGCGTCGCTGTCATACCAGAGATGCAGACTGTAACCTTGCCCGTTCAGCACCTGTTTCCAGAGGTTGAGGTAGTCACGCTGTATCTCGCCCACTCCACCACCGAGCCAGATAAAGTGCAGATTCCTGGGCACGGCAGTCGGGGTGCTCTTCGCGTAAGCCAAACTGTTTTGCAACCGGGTTTCGAAGGCTTGAATGCTGTCATAGATACGCAATAACCGTGCAGGCTGGCTATCAGGCTGGTGTTCACGTGGGGCACCAATCAACTGGCCGATCGACTGTTTGAGCAGTGCCAAGGGCTCGATCAGTCGTGGTGAATCGAGTAAGCCGATACAGGCAAAGTAATAACGCAACACTGACTGATAAGAATCACTATTGCGGTGCGCCGACATGGCCTGTTCCAGATCAGCCTGTTTGAACAAGTTGATGAATTTGACAAAACCGCTGGCGTCTTGAGGTCTTCGATCCTGCATGAAAGTTGCTCCTTTGCCCTGACCATTAACGAGTGCCCGCTGGCACCTGCATGGAGAGCAAACTAACTTCTGACAAATCGGAGCTCAAACTTCAAAACTTTCAACACATGTCAAAATCGACCACTAAAAAGCAACTGATAGCGCATGTAACAGCAACCAGTTATTTCGATAATCAATGTACAAATCAAACATACCTGAGCAGAACGCGACATTATCAGAACTGGAAATTCAGGTCTGTTTATCAGCATTCAAGATAAGTCGAACAGAATGTAACCAACGAGAATATTCCCACGCAAAAGCGGAGCCGATCCTACAAGTCCCGTTGAACAATATGACGCGGTCAGATCCGGAAACAATCGCGCGGAAAAATGCGCATGGCGAGAGAGGTTTCTCTCTCGCCACTCCTTCATGCCTGCGGTTTTTCGCCGTACCAGCGCGGCGTGTAGACCCACTCGCCACCTTCAGCCTTGGGAAAGGTGCACGTCGTCGAAGAACCAACCAGCACCATGGTGCGCATGTCCACCTGATCCGGGGTCAGTTGCCCCAGTGTCGTCACGCGCAGGGTCTGCCCCGGACGACCGATGTCGCGCCCCAACACCACGGGCGTCGCCGCAGTGCGATGTTGCGCGACGATTTCCAGCGCGCGCCCCAATTGCCAGGGACGCGCGCGGGAGATCGGGTTGTAGAAGGCCAGCGCCAGATCGGCCCCGGCCGCCAGCTCCAGACGTTTCTCGATGATCGACCACGGTTTGAGGTTGTCCGACAGCGACATCACGCAGAAGTCATGCCCCAGCGGTGCACCCGCTTGCGCAGCCGTGGCGAGCGAAGCGGACACCCCCGGCAGGATTTCCAGCTCGACGCTGTGCCAGGCTGGATCGGTCGACTCGTGCAATGCTTCGAGCACCGCTGCGGCCATGGCGAACACGCCGGGGTCGCCGGACGAGACCACGATCACCGAACGGCCCTCGGCCGCCAGCCGGAAGGCGTGGCGGGCACGCTGCATTTCTTCGCGATTGTCGGTGCAGTGCTGCACCTGATCATCGCGAAACGGGCCGGCCATGCGCACATAGGTTTCATAACCGAGCACATCGGTGGCCCGCGCCAGTTCCGCCTTGACCGCAGGCACCATCAATTCGGCAGCGCCAGGGCCGAGGCCGATCACCGCAAGGCGCCCACGTTGACGACCGATCTGCGCGACGTCCAGCGGCTGTTCGGCGCGCGCAATCACCAAGCCGTTGGCACTGCTGATCGAGGCCTGCGGCAGTGCCTGACGAGCCAACTCATTGAGGTCTTTTTGCGCCGCGACAAAGCGCAGCGGCACACCCAGTTCGAGGGCGGCTTCACGCAATTTTGCCGACGCCATTTCAGTATCAGCCGCCAGCAGACAGGCCAGCGACTGCTGCGCAACCCCGGCCTGCTGCAACGCGGCGCGCACGGCATGCGGCAGTTCGTCCGACTGCGCACTCACCGCCACGGCGACGCTGCGCGGATAGATCAGCAACTCGTTGGCGCTTGCAACACGCTCGGCACTGCCGACATGAATCGAGCGCTGCGCCTGCGGGTCTTGCGGCAACTGCGCCTGCGCAAGCCACGGCGCGGCACCTTCGATGCGCACGCTGTGCCCGGCCAGCAGATCGGACACGAAACGCTTGCCCAGCTCCAGATCAGCCAGCGCATAGCCGTTGGGTGGATTGAGCAGACAAGTGCCAAAGCGCAATTCGCCACTGGTGGTGATCGCCGCCGCGACTTGCAATGCGGCACCGATTTCCCGGGCCATGACGTTCACCCCGCCGAGGCCGCCGAGCAGCGGCACCACGGCGCTGCCGTCTTCGGCCACGGCGAGCACCGCAGGCTCGGCACCCTTCTCCAGCAGCACCGGCGCCAGGGTGCGGATGACAATGCCGGCCGCGCACAGGGCAATGATCGGCGTGTCCTGCTGATACAACTCACGCAGCGTCGCGCCGAACTCCTGATAGGTGCAGTCGGCGCCTTCAACGCGTCCGGCGAGGCCGTGGATCTGCGCCGTCGGATACAGCTGCTGGATCCGCCGCGCGGTGGCAAGCGCGCCCTGTCCGAGGATGACAATGGCCGGTGTGGATGGCGTCATCAACCTTGCCACCGTTCGCCCGGGACGATGATCAGCGAGAAGTACGGCGAGGACATCGGCTCGACCTGATCCAGCGGCACTATCTTCTGATTGGCCATGGTCGCGCGTTCGACGTACAGCGCCCGCTCGGCCAGACCGAGCTCTTCGAGCACCGCACGAACTTTGGGAAAGTTGCGCCCCAGCTTCATGATCACCGCCGCATCGGCGTCGGCCAGGCGTCGCTTCAGATCCTCGTGCGGCAGCACGCCGGAAAGCACCGACAGGCTCTGGTTGCGATACACCAGCGGCGCGCCGAGCACCGAGGCGCCGCCAAGCATCGAGCACACGCCCGGCACCACTTCGGCTTCATAGCGCGTGGACAACCGATCGTGCAGATACATATAGGAGCCGTAAAAGAACGGGTCGCCTTCGCAGATCACCGCCACATCACGGCCGGCGTCCAGATGCGCAGCCACGGTCTCGGCGGCTTCATCGTAGAAATCGCTGATCACTTGCTCGTAGGACAGCGGCGCCGGCAGCACTTCGGTGGTCACCGGGTACACCAGCGGCAGCAGATTCTGCGCGTCCTGCAGGTGCGCTTCGATGATGCCGAACGCGTTGCCCTTCTTGCCCTTGGCGACAAAGTACGCCACCACCGGCGACTCACGCAGCAGGCGCAGGGCTTTCACGGTAATCAGTTCCGGATCACCCGGGCCGACACCCAGGCCGATCAAACGTCCTTTGGCCTGCATTATTCGATCTCCGTGGCGAGGGCGTTCACGGCCGCAGCGGCCATGGCGCTGCCGCCGAGCCGACCTTGCATGATCACGAACGGTACGCCGCGACTGTCAGCCGCCAGCGCCGCTTTCGATTCGGCGGCGCCGACGAAGCCCACCGGGAAGCCTAGGATAAGCGCCGGTTTCGGTGCGCCGGCGTCGAGCATTTCCAGCAGATAAAACAGTGCGGTCGGCGCGTTGCCGATCACCACCACGCTGCCTTCCAAATGCGGACGCCACAGCTCCAGCGCCGCCGCCGAGCGGGTGTTGCCCAACTCACGGGCCAGCTCCGGCACGCTGTCGTCGCGCAGGGTGCAGATCACTTGATTGTTCGCCGGCAGACGGGCACGGGTCACGCCTTCGGAAACCATCCGCGCATCACACAGGATCGGCGCGCCGGCTGCCAGTGCATCGCGCCCGGCCTTGCCGGCACCTTCGGAGAATTGCAGACCGTCAATGGCCTCGACCATGCCGCAGGCGTGGATCACCCGCACCGCGAGTTTTTCCAGATCGGCCGGGATGCGCGCCAGATTGGCCTCGCTGCGAATGATCGCGAAGGAGTTGCGATAGATCTCCTGACCGTCGCGGATGTAATCAAGCATCAAGGGGGCTCCGTGAGCGGGCGTCGAGCAGGGTCGCGGCCGCTTCAATAGTAAGGTTGCGTGCGTGCAGCGCGCCGAAACCCGGCAGCGCTGCATCGCGAAAATAGAGGTCGTAATGACCGGGGCTGACCGCCAGCAATGTCGCCGGGGTGCGATGGGCTGCAGCGCAAGAGCGCGGGCAACCGGACAGGTGCACGTTCTGCGCCTGTGGCAACAGCGTCGCCAGCCGCCGGGCGTCGTGTTTGGTATCGGCCAGGCCTTTGCCGCAGCCACTGGAGCCGGTGCAGGCGATCAGCCGGGACAGCGGCTCGCTGACGTCGGTCAGCCAGTGCAATGGCGTCAGATTTTTCAGAACTTGCGCCGCGTCGGTGGGCTTCACGTTCGGCAACAGCAGACTTTGCCAAGGGGTGAAACGCAGGGTGCCGTCACCGTACTCGCGGGCCAGTCGGGCCGCGCCACGCAGCATGGCCGGATCGAGACGGCCGAGCGCCGGTACCGCGCCGACATACACCCTGTCGTCAGCATTTTGCCGGTGAACACCGATGTGCAGCGCATCCGCCAGCGGCGGGCGCTGTCGAGCAACGGCAGCTTTGATCGCTACGCGTTCGCGCAACTGTTCGAGAAAAGCCAGCCGCGGCAGCTCATCGAGCAAATGGCGCATGCGCGTCTGCTCCGGTCGAGCCCGCTCAAGGAACAACTCCAGCACCGCGACCACCAGCCCATGGCCGTGTTCCACGGTCACGGCACCGGCCGCACGATCGGTCGGGCAGCCGGCCAGACCGAACGCCAACAAGACTTCATCGTCACGTTCGAACGCCGACAGCCACAGATCATGCGGATGCTCGAGCATTGCCAACGCCTCCCCGCCGTCGAGTTGCACGGCGAACTTGGCGCTCAACTCGTGAAAGCGCGGATGCGTCTGCAGGGTCGCCAGAATCTGTTCGGCCAGTGGCCGGGTATCGAACAACAGTTGCCTATCGATCCCGGCACTCGGGCTGAGCATCAGATTGCGTACATCGTCACCCGCTGCAGTTTGCGGCCCCAGACCGGCGGCCAGCAAACTGTCGATCAATGCCGCTGACTGCTCGCCGATGCCGCGAATCTGCAGATTGGCGCGGTTGGTCGCCTCGATCGCGCCACTGGCAAAACGCTCGGCAGCATCAGCCACCGCGTCAGCCTGATCAGCAGTGATCGAGCCACCATTGAGCTTGATCCGGCAAATGCCGCCGTCCAGCGCCTGGACAATACGCAGCAACCCCGGACAAGCCGAGGGACGCAAAGCGGTGGACAGAGGACGTTCGTTCAAGGGATGACCGGCTGGCTGGCAGCGCTGTGGTGGGCGAAAGGTCGCCATTATGCCTGCTTTGCCCGAGCGCATGAAAATGCCTGCCGGTCGGAAACTACGCTGATGGCACTTTTTCAACGTAAAAGTGCTTCATCGCACGGAGTTCAAAGTTCGTAGTCTTCAAAATCGAATGCAACCCCCTCCAGGGCTTTCTGCACACTGAGGCGGCGGGCATCCATGACACGGCGGCTGATCACCACCTTGCGCACCATTACATCCAGTTGAGTCATGACTTGCGAAACATCCCAGAAAAAATACTCAGTATTCATACTCGATTTAATAAAGCGGATATTGGTGACGAGCAACTCCATATCGCCGTTGGGGTTATAGCTGACCGGCATGATCTTGAAATCAAATAGCTTGCCACTGAGGCCTTTGACTTTTTTCAAAAGTTCCACGTCCCTTTCCAGCGCAACCAGTCCACGGTCAACCCCGTCCACTTGATCACGACTGAGCAATGGCGATGCAACTTCCTCCCAGAGCCTGCGCACATTGCCATTGAACTGCGGCTGCACATGCTCTATCGGCCGATGATCGCGATTCCAGCCATGTGACCACAGGAGATCGGCGAAGTAATCGATCCAGCGTCCCGGTTGCGTCTCACTTTTGTAAGTGATATCTGCCTGGCGTTGTGCCAGATAAATACAGTTCAAGGCGAATTGGTAATCCTCGCGAGACTGTCCCTGAGTTCCGGCCAGCAATATGTCGCCGACTAAAGTCGCGTTATGTTTTATGTCATCCATGTTTTCCAACCTTATTGCAGGTGGACGCCAACAAGGCGTCCGTCAATTAGTTACCGAACACTTACGCACGGCTTACAAGTTTTTTCAGCTATAACTTTTCAAACTTGATAAAAACAAAATAACAAAGGAGCTCAATTCGCCAACCCGTTTTGAAACACATAACATTTCAACCGTTGCCAGCGTCTGCGACAAGGCGTCAGCGCCAGACAACAGAAGCCGCGCTATCATGCGCCGCTTTAGCGGGCACGAGCGATGTGAGGAACGGCATGACACCCTGGCTGACGGTAGTGGGAATCGGTGAAGAAGGCTTCAAGGGCCTGGGCAAAAATGCCCGGCGCGCCCTGATGGGCGCCTCGCGGATCATCGGCGGTCAGCGGCAACTGGACTTGCTGCCGGTGTGCATTCGCGGCGAACGCACTTTGTGGCCAAGCCCGTTTTCCCTCGCGCCGGTTTTGCAGCAACGCGGCGAAACCGTGTGCGTGCTGGCCAGTGGTGATCCGATGTTCTACGGCGTCGGTGCCAGCCTCGCGCGGCAGGTGCCGAGTGCCGAGATGCTGATCCTGCCCGCGCCATCCTCCTGTTCGCTGGCAGCCGCCCGCCTCGGCTGGCCGTTGCAGGATGTAGTGACATTGTCGCTGGTCGCGCGACCTTTGGCGGCACTCAATGCGCAGCTGTTCAGCGGGGTGCGCCTGTTGCTGTTGAGCAATGACCGGCAAAGTCCGGCGGCAGTCGCGGCGCTGCTGCGTGAGCGCGGTTTTGGCGGCAGTCGCCTGAGCGTTCTGGAGCACTTGGGGGGCGATGCCGAGCGGCGCATCGACGGTACAGCCGATGACTGGAGCGATCCAACGATTGCCGATCTGAATGTGATCGCCATCGAATGCCTGGGCGATGCGCAGGCACCACGCCTGTCGCGTCTTGCCGGGCTGCCCGACTCGGCATTCCAGCACGACGGTCAACTGACCAAACGCGATGTCCGCGCCATCACCCTCGCCCGCCTCGCACCGATCCCCGGCGAATTGCTGTGGGATGTCGGCGGCGGTTGCGGCTCGATCGGCATCGAATGGATGCGCACACACCCCAGCTGTCGGGCCATCGCCATCGAGGCGGATGAGGGCCGACAGGCGTTGATCGAACACAACCGCGACGCATTGGGCGTACCCGGCCTGCAACTGGTGCGGGGTCGCGCGCCACAAGCCCTCGCCGACCTCGAGCGCCCGGACGCGATCTTCATCGGCGGCGGCGTGACTCGCGAAGGCGTGTTCGAAACCTGCTGGGAACAACTCAAACCCGGAGGCCGCATGGTCGCCAACGCCGTGACCCTGCAAAGCGAAGTCACGCTGATGCACTGGCGCGAACGCCACGGCGGCGAACTGACGCGCATCCATGTCGCTCAGGCGCAACCACTGGGCGAGTTCGACACCTGGCGACAGGCGCTGCCGATCACCCTGCTGGATCTGGTCAAACCCCTCGATGCGTGACGAAACCGCCGAACAACCCGCCCCGCTGCGCAGCGGTCTGACCACTGGCAGCTGCGCCACTGCCACCAGCCTCGCCGCCGCGCGACTGCTGCTGGGCGGCACGTCGGCGGACGCCGTGCAGATCGTCCTGCCCAAGGGTAAGCAGGTGCAGATGCGTCTGGAATTCTGCCGCTTGACCGAGGATGGTGCCGAAGCCGGGACGATCAAGGACGCCGGCGACGACCCGGACGTGACCCACGGTGCGCTGCTCTATTCCCGCGTGCGCTTGCAGGCCGAACCGGGGATTCGCTTCATCGCAGGCGCAGGCGTCGGCACTGTCACCCGCCCGGGGCTGGTGCTCGGCGTCGGTGAGCCGGCGATCAATCCGGTGCCGCGAAAGATGATCAGCGACCACCTCAACCTGCTCGCCGCCGAAAGCGGATATGCCGGCGGTTTCGAGGTGACGGTCAACGTCGAGGGCGGCGAGGCGCTGGCGCTTAAAACCATGAATCCGCGTCTGGGCATTCTCGGCGGGCTGTCGATCCTCGGCACCAGCGGCATCGTCCGGCCGTTTTCCTGCGCGGCCTACATCGCCTCGATTCACCAAGGTATCGACGTGGCGAAAACCAACGGTTATCTGCACATTGCCGCGTGCACCGGCAATGCCAGCGAAGACACCATGCGCCGGGTCTACGACCTGCCGGAAATCGCCTTGATCGAAATGGGCGATTTTGTCGGCGCGGTGCTCAAGCACCTGCGCAAAGTGCCTGTGGATAAACTCAGCCTGTGTGGCGGCTTCGGCAAGATCAGCAAACTGGCGGCCGGGCACATGGATCTGCACTCACGGCATTCCAGTATCGACCTGCCGCAACTGGCTGAATGGGCAGCAGCGATTGGCGCCGATCAGGCGTTGCAGCAAAGCATTCGTGAAGCGAATACCAGTCAGCAGGCCTTGGCGATGGCCAGCGCGGCGGGCGTCGCCCTCGGCGATGAAGTCTGCCGCCATGCGCTGAATTTCGCCCGCAGCGTGGTGCCGGCGCAGGTAAAGGTCGAGGTGTTTGCGATTGATCGCCAGGGCGGCATTGTCGGCCATGCCGGAGGTTTTGCATGAAGCGGATCTTGTTGCTCGGCGGCGTCACTGAGGCGCTGGCCATCGCTCGCACGCTGGGGCCAGAACATATTTACAGTCTGGCCGGCGTGGGCCGGGTGCCGACCGACCTGACCTGCCAGGTGCGCGTCGGCGGCTACGGCGGGGCCGAAGGTCTGGCGCAATTCATTCGCGCTGAAGGCATCGAACTGCTACTCGACGCGACCCACCCTTACGCCGCACAAATCAGCCACAACGCCGCCCGCGCCGCGCAACTCGACGGCATTCCCTGCTGGGCCTTGCGCCGCCCCGCATGGCAGCCGCAGCCGGGCGACGACTGGCGAGAGGTCAGCGACTGGGCCGAACTGACCGCAGCCCTCAAACCGTTCCGCCGCCCGCTGTTCACCCTCGGCCGCGAACCGCTGCAACACCTCGACGAAATCCCTGCCAACCAGTTCTGGACCCTGCGCGCCCTCGACGTCTACCCCGGCAACGAACGCTGCGAAGTGATCGGCGCTCGAGGGCCATTTCTGCTTGAAGATGAACGCGCACTGTTCGAACGCCGGCAGATCGATGTGCTGATCAGCAAGAACAGCGGCAGCACCGCGACCGAGCCGAAGCTGGAAGTGGCGCGGGAGTTGGGGGTGCCGGTGATGGTGTTGAAGCGGCCGGAGTTGGCGGGGGTTGATCGGGAGTTTGTGACGACGGCTGAAGTCCTCGCTGCCCTTGCCTCCTTCACTCGACTTTAACCAAGCGCAGATCTCGAGTACGCCTTCGCGGGCAAGCCCGCTCCCACAGTGGTCGGCGGCGACCGCATAGTTTGTGTATGCCACGGATCCTGTGGGAGCGGGCTTGCCCGCGAAGGCGCCGGTACTGTAATCCTCTCTCCAGCGCCCTACAGCTAAACCGGATGCTACGTACAACCACTTAAAGAACCACTGACTGTCTGCACTAAATGCCTGGTTTTATGCTCACCGCTTTTGAGCCCAAAGGTGAACATTGCGATGACCGAAAAATTCACCCGTTTCGACGCCGCCGAATACCTCAAAACTCCCGAAGATATGGCGGCGTATCTGGACGCCTGCTTTGATGATGATGAAGGCGATGGCGTGCTCATCCGTGCAGCATTGAATGACATAGCCCGAGCTCAGGGCATGACACAGGTGGCACGTGATGCCGGCCTGGGTCGTGAAAGTCTCTATAAAGCGCTGAGCAGCACGGGTAACCCCGAATTCGCAACTATCATGAAGGTCATGAAGGCTTTGGGTTTGAGATTGCACGCCGTCGCGGTTTGATTGATCTGCGACACCAAACCGCACGACGCCTTTTTACTTATCGGCCCTGATCAGGCTAAATAGCCGCGCCTGATCGCCCACCCAACGGATCTGTCCCATGAACCGACACCGGCTCGCATTTGCCTGGATCGCCTGCTTCGCAGTGCTGTTCAACATGCTCGCCATGCCGATGACCGGGGCGATGGCGCAGGCGGCCAATTCACCGGCCGAACAGTTGCTGTGGAGCAGTTTCTGCACCGGCAGCGGGACGAAAATGGTGGCGATCAACATCGGCACCCCGGAGCAGAAAGCCCCGTCCAACGACAGCCATTCCAACATGCAGCATTGCTGGTGCTGCTCGGGTTCAGCGCCGCTGGTGGCGTTGCCGGGCCATACACCGCAGCTGTATTTCGCCCGCTACGCAAGCAATCGCAGCGTGGCGCCGCCCTCGTTGCAGACACCGACACCGCGCCAGCAATGGCCGAGCCTCAATCCCCGCGCCTCGCCTCTGGTTTGATTTGTTCTCGCAATTGACCTGCGTATCAAATCGTTCTGGAGAACTGCCATGTTGAACAAACTCTTTGTCATCGCTGCGCTGTTGCTGCCGGCGTGCTTCGCCCATGCCCACGAATACAAGGCCGGCGAGCTGGAAATCGCTCACCCGTGGTCGCAGGAGCTGCCGCCCAACGCGCCGACCGTTGCGGCTTATTTCGTGATCAGCAATCCCGGCAAGACCGACGACCGCCTGCTCAGCGTCGATTCGCCGATCACCGACCAAGCGCAACTGCATGAGCATGTGATGCAGGGCGACCTGATGAAAATGCAGCAGGTGCCCAACGTGGTGATTCCGGCCGGCGGCAAGGTGACGTTCGCGCCGATGGCCTATCACGTGATGCTGCTCAACCCGAAAGACCGCAGCCTGCTCAGCGACGGCAAACGCTTCCCGCTGGCCCTGCATTTCGAGAAGGCCGGTGACGTGACCGTCGAAGTCGCGGTGCAGAAGAAACCACCTCAAGACACCCAGGCACACGATCACGCCCAGTAACCGATCCGGCTGACCACGCCCGTGCGCCCGCAACGTGCCGGGGCCTCCCGCCTGCATCGCCAGAGCCAGACTCTGACCCGCGGTAGCTGGATCGCCCTGTTCGCCATGTTGATGATCTTCATCGGCCCGCTGATTTCTCAGTCGATGCCGATGGATCAGCACGTCTCGACTTCCATGCCGATGAGCATGGACATGGCGATGGACATGCCGGGCATGGATCATGCCGCGCACGGTGCACCATCGGCTGCCGAACACTGCCCGCCGCAATCCTCGCACCACGCCCTGTGGGAAAAATGCGGTTATTGCAGCCTGCTGTTCAATTGCCCGGCGCTGACCGGTGGCGGCACGTTCGCCACGTTC
Source organism: Pseudomonas sp. LF020 (assembly GCF_053456425.1). Lineage (NCBI taxonomy): Bacteria > Pseudomonadati > Pseudomonadota > Gammaproteobacteria > Pseudomonadales > Pseudomonadaceae > Pseudomonas > Pseudomonas sp. LF020. The sequence continues at coordinate 567,636 of NZ_JBRFIX010000004.1, read as the reverse complement.
AGCATTGCCCACGTCAACACCTTCACCCCGCCCTCCCCGCGTCTGGGCCATGCCCGGCAGACCTTCTTCCCCGGCGCCCGCACCCGCGCCCCGCCCGTCAACGCGTAAACACCGCACCTTTGATTGCACACGGTTGAGAAGACAGCTTCAGGCTGCCGGCCGTGTCGTTTACGACTGTTTGATGGAAATTGTCATGTCCAGGTTTTCTGCTGTTCCACGCTCGGGTTCTGCCCAGGCGTCTTTCGCGCTGAGCGCATCGCGCATTGGTTTCTCGCACGCTACTGCCGTCCTTTGCGGCGTCCTGCTGTCGCCGCTGGTGCTGGCCGACGACCACGCCGGTCACGTTGATGAACTCAGTCCGACGGTGATCACTGCCATCGCTCCCAGCTCGCCACTGACGATCGTCACCAATCCCAAGGACCCACGCCAACCGGTGCCGGCCAGCGATGGCGGCGATTACCTGAAGACCATTCCCGGCTTCGCCCTGGTACGCAATGGCGGCACCAATGGCGATCCGGTGCTGCGCGGGATGTTCGGTTCGCGACTGAACATTCTCACCAACGGCAGCATGCTGCTCGGCGCCTGCCCGGGACGGATGGACGCGCCGACCTCGTACATCTCGCCGGAAACCTACGACAAACTCACGGTGATCAAAGGCCCGCAAACCGTACTTTGGGGGCCAGGCGCATCGGCCGGCACGATTCTCTTCGACCGTGAACCGGAAAGCTTCGGCGAACTCGGCACGCGGGTGAATGCCAGCGTGCTGGCCGGCTCCAACGGCCGCTTCGACAAGGTTGTCGACGCCGCTGCCGGTGGACCATTGGGCTACGTGCGGGTGATCGGCAATACCGCGCACTCCGACGACTATCGCGACGGCAACAACGACACCGTGCCGTCGCGCTACGACAAGTGGAACGGTGACATCGCCGTCGGCTGGACCCCGGACGCCGACACCCTGATTGAACTCACCGCCGGCAAGGGCGATGGCGAAGCGCGCTACGCCGGACGCGGCATGGACGGTTCGCAGTTCCTGCGCGAAAGCCTCGGGCTACGCTTCGAAAAATCCAACATCACCGACGTGCTGGAGAAACTCGAAGCGCAGGTCTACTACAACTACGCCGACCACGTGATGGACAACTACACCCTGCGCACACCGTCCGGCACCGGGATGATGGCCGGGCCCATGGCCTCCAACGTCGACCGGCGCACCCTCGGCGCGCGGATCAAGGCCACCTGGCGCTGGGCCGACATCCAGCTGATCACCGGTCTCGACGCGCAGACCAACGAGCATCGTCAGCGCAGCGGCATGGGCATCGACACCTATAAGGATCAGCCGTACACCAAGGACGCCGATTTCCATAACTACGGTGTGTTCAGCGAAATGACCTGGTACGCCGCCGACCGTGACCGACTGATCACCGGCGCCCGGCTCGACCGTGCCTCGGCCAGGGACTACCGGCAGAGCATTGGTTCGGGAATGATGAGCAGGCCAAATCCGACCGCCGACGAGACCCGCGCCGACACTCTGCCAAGCGGCTTCGTGCGTTACGAGCATGACCTCGCTGACAGCCCGGCAACGCTGTACGCCGGCCTCGGTCACGCGCAGCGCTTCCCGGATTACTGGGAGCTGTTTTCACCGAAGTCCGGCCCGGCCGGCTCGCTGAATGCGTTCGACTCGATCAAACCGGAGAAGACTACCCAGTTCGACTTCGGCGTGAACTACAAGACTGCCGAACTCGAAGCCTGGGCCTCGGGCTACATCGGTGTGGTGCGCGACTACATCCTGTTCGACTACACACCGACGATGATGGGCATGAGCACTTCGCGCGCGGAAAACATCGACGCGCGGATCATGGGTGGCGAGCTCGGTGCCGCCTACAAACTCACCGATAACTGGAAAGCCGACGCGACCCTGGCTTACGCCTGGGGCAAGAACAGCAGCGACGGCAAAGCCCTGCCGCAAATGCCGCCGCTGGATGCGCGCTTCGGCCTGACCTACAGCGAAGACAACTGGAGCGCCGGGGCGCTGTGGCGCGTGGTCGCGGCGCAAAACCGCATCGACCAGAACAAAGGCAACGTGGTCGGCAAGGACTACGACAAGAGCGGCGGCTTTGGCGTGTTCTCGCTCAACGGCGCCTACCGGATCAACAAAAACTGGAAGGTCAGCACCGGCGTCGACAACTTGTTCGGCAAGGCTTACGCCGAGCACTTGAACCTGGCCGGTAACGCCGGCTTCGGCTACCCGGCCAACGACCCGCAAGCGATCAATGAGCCGGGGCGCACGCTCTGGACCAAGGTCGATATGAGTTTCTAGAACACCGCGATTTTCCCGGTGTGAACACTGCCCTTGTGGCGAGGGAGCTTGTCGAGTCGTCGCACCGTCCCGCCGGGGCGCGCAGCGGCCCTTCTCTTTAGCTGAAAGAGTATGGGCCTGCTTCGCAGTCCAGCGGGAGCAAGCTCCCTCGCCACAGGTGTGCATGTCAGGCAAAACACTAAAAGATCCAAGCCAAGCGGAGCAAACGTGATGCAAAAGCCCAAACCGAATTTCTACAACCTGGCCTGGCGCTGGCATTTCTATGCCGGATTATTCGTCGCGCCGTTCATGGTGATGCTGGCCCTGACCGGCATCGTCTACCTGTTCAAACCGCAACTCGATTCGCTGATGTACAGCAGCCTGCTCAAGGTTCCGGCCGGGCATCACACGGTGCCGGCCGATGACCTGTTGCAACGGGTCAAGAACGCCTATCCACAAGGTCAGATCACCCAGTACCTGCCGCCGGCCAACGCCGAACGCAGCGCACAATTTGTCGTCAAGAATGCAGATCGCGAACTCAACGTGTTCATCGATCCGTACCACGGCGACATCCTCGGCGAGCAGGATGCCAAGCAGAATCTGCAAGCCATCGCCCGCGCCATTCACGGCGAGTTGATGATCGGCACGCTCGGTGACCGCCTGATCGAACTCGCCGCCGGTTGGGGCGTGGTGCTGGTGGTGTCGGGGGTGTTCCTGTGGTGGCCGCGCGGTCAGGCCGCCGGGATTTTGTGGCCACGGCTGAACAGTCGTGGTCGGGTGTTATGGCGAGATCTGCACGCGGTCACCGGGTTCTGGGGCGCCGCATTGCTGCTGGTGATGCTGCTCAGCGGCATGACCTGGACCGGCTTCTGGGGCAAGCAGTACGCCCAGGTCTGGAACGTATTCCCGGCTGCGATGTGGAACAGCGTGCCGACCTCCGACGTCGAGGCCGGCAGCCTCAACAACGCCGCGCGCCAGACCGTGCCATGGGCGATGGAAAACACGCCGATGCCGATGTCCGGCGACCACGCCGAACACATGGCTCACGGCGGCATGCAGCACGGTCCCGCCGCGCCTGCCATCAGCCTGCAGGATGTGCAGAACATCGCCGTCGAGCGCAAGGTCGAACCCGGCTACAGCATCACCTTGCCGACCACCGCGACCGGTGTGTTCACCATCGCCGTGTTCGCCGACGACCCGCGCAACGACGCGACCCTGCATGTCGATCAGTACACCGGCAAGGTCCTCGCCGATGTGCGTTTCGAGCAGTACGGCGCGGTGGCGCGGGCCACGGAAATCGGTGTGATGCTGCACGAAGGCAAGATGTTCGGCGCCTTCAATCAGATCATCGTGCTGCTGATCTGCCTGATGATTCTGCTCAGCGCCGTCAGCGGTGTGGTGATCTGGTGGAAGCGTCGCCCGCAGGGCAAGTTCGGCGTACCGCCGCTGCGTCATGACCTGCCGAAATGGAAAACCGGCGTGGCGATCATGCTGGTGCTGGCGGTGATTTTTCCGCTGGTGGGCGCTTCGCTGGTGCTGGTCTGGCTGCTTGATCGGCTGCTGTTGTCGCGTCTGGGCCGCCAAGCTGAATCTGCCTCAACTTGATCGTGAAGCAGGCGAGATGCGCGTTTCAGACAGATCTTTAAACTGCCGGGACTTAAACTCCGGCATTTTTTAGTGTTACTGTATAACGCAAATTTGCCGCTCTGCCCGCAACCACACGTTGCGGGCTTTCTTTTGAAGAAGTGATTCACCGTCCCGATGAACAAGTACCTCTTGTCCAGCCTCTGCCTGCTTGCCCTGAACAATGCCAACGCCGATGGCCAACCGTTGACGCTGCCCACCGGCACCATCTCCGCGCCTGCAGTTGACGAAGAAAGTGTCAGCCTGACCACGCCGACCTCCGCCGGCTCGCGCCTGAACCTGACGGCCATGGAAACTCCGGCCAGCGTCGAAAGCCTCAGCGGCGAGCAGGTGCGTGCCCGTGGCGATCGCAGCGTGCAGGACGCGGTGTCGCGCAGCACCGGCATCAGCCGCACCGGCACCCCAGGCGATGGCGGCACCTCGTTGCAGGCACGCGGTTTTACCGGGCAGAGTTCGGTAATGCAGTTGTATGACGGCAACCGCATGTACACCGGCATGGGCACCGTGACCTTTCCGGTCGACACCTGGTCGGTGCAGCGCGTCGACGTGCTGCGCGGCCCGGCCTCGGTGCTGTACGGCGAAGGCGCGACCGGCGCGGTGGTCAACGTGATTCCGAAGAAGCCGTTCGAGGGCGAAATCGAAAACCACCTGCGCCTCGGCTACGGTTCCTACGACAGCCAGCAGCAGGCGTTCGACAGCGGCGGTTCGCTGAGCGACACCCTGAGCTATCGCCTCAATCTCAATCGTCTGCGCAGCAACGGCTGGATCGATCGCGGTGACTCATCAAGCGACTTCATCAGCGCCGCGCTGCGCTGGCAGGCCACCGACGATCTGGCGTTCACCCTCGCCCACGACTACGGCGACCAGCGTCCGCAGAACTACTTCGGCACGCCACTGATCAACGGCCGATTGCGCGACAGTCTGCGCAACAAGAACTACAACGTGCGTGACGATCAGCAGCACTACAACGATCAGTGGACGCGCCTGACCACCGATTGGCAGATCAACGACGCCGTCAGTGCCAGCAACGAGCTGTACTACCTCAAGGCCCAGCGCCGCTGGCAGAACGCCGAAAACTACAACTTCGACCGCGACAGCCAGCAACTCAGCCGCAGTGGCTACTTCGGCATCGGCCACCAGCAGGAGCAGGTCGGCGACCGCCAGACCTTCACCTTCAAGCACTCGCTGTTCGGCCTCGACAGCCAGACCGTGACCGGCGTCGATTACAACCGCATCCGCTTCCAGCTCAACAGCAACTCGCCGTTCAACGATGTGCTACCGAATGGTCAGGCGCTGGATCTGTATCACCCGCAACCGGGCTATTTCGAAAGCGCCAACCCGTACCGCGACCAGTTCGACAGCACCACCAAACAGATGTCAGTGTTCGCTGAAAACCGCACGCAACTGAGCGAACGCTGGTCGCTGGTGACCGGCGTGCGCCGTGATTATGTGCATGTGGATCGCAACAACCTGGTCGATGACAGCCAGAGCGACAAGACCCTGACCGGCAACAACTGGAAGGCCGGACTGCTGTTTGCCCTGACGCCGCAGACCTCGTTTTACGGCCAAGTCGCGACCAGTACCGATGGCATCGGCGGCTTGATTTCCCTGAGTCCGAGCCAGCAGCAATACGACCTCTCGACCGCTCGCCAGACCGAGGTCGGCATGAAGCAGTTGTTCTGGGATCAGCGTGGCGAGTTCACCCTGTCGGCCTATCGCATCGTCAAAAAGAAGCTGCTGACCGACGATCCGGGCAACCCGACGCTCAAGCAGCAAGTCGGCCAGCAATCGTCCAATGGTCTGGAAGCCAGCCTCGACCTGCAACTGCCGCACGCCTGGCAACTGCAGGCCAACGCGGCGATTGTGAAGGCCAAGTACGATGACTTCTCCGAAGTGGTCAACGGGCAGACGCTGTCGTACAACGGTAATCGCCCGGTAGATGTGCCGCGTCGAACCGCCAATCTGTGGCTGAACAAAAACCTCAGCGATGATCTGAAGGCCGGCGCCGGCGTGCGTTATGTCGACGCGCGCTATGCCGACATGGCTAATCGTAATGAGCTTCCGAGTTACACCGTGGTCGATGCGACGCTGTCGTGGCAGGCCCTGCGCAACACCACGCTCGGTCTGCAGGTGAACAATCTGTTTGACCGCCGGTACGCGCAAAGCCAATACAATGAGGGCCAGCAATGGATTCTCGGCGAGCCGAGATCGTTCTTCGTCACCGCTGATTACACTTTCTAACCCAACCCCTGTAGGAGCTGCCGCAGGCTGCGATCTTTTGATCTTGATCTTTAAAAGCAACAGCAAAAGATCGCAGCCTTCGGCAGCTCCTACAGGGGCAAGCATCATGAGCATTTGATGACCTCGCTCACCCTCACCCACCTCGCCTGGACACCTCTGGGCCACGGCCACTGCCATCACCAGTTCCAACTGCGTGACGCCTCGTTGCAGGTGGCCGCCGGTGAGTTTGTCGGGCTGATCGGCCCGAACGGCAGCGGCAAGACCAGCCTGCTGCGCTGCGCATATCGCTTCAGTCAACCGGAAAGCGGTGAGGTCAGACTCGATCACCACAATGTGTGGAAACAGTCCTCACGCTGGTGCGCACAACGCATCGCCGTGGTCCTGCAGGAATTCCCCGATGCCTTTGGCCTGACCGTCGAGGAAGTGGTCGCCATGGGCCGCACGCCGCACAAAGGCCTGTTCGATGGCGACACGCTGGAAGATCGCAATCTGGCGACGCAAGCGCTCAAATCCGTCGGCCTCGACGGCTTCGAAGACCACGCGTTCGCCACCCTCTCCGGCGGTGAAAAACAGCGGGTGATCCTCGCCCGCGCCCTGGCCCAGCAACCGCAACTGCTGATCCTCGACGAACCGACCAACCACCTCGACCCGCGCTATCAGCTCGAACTGCTGCAACTGGTCAAACGCCTGCAGATCGGCACCCTCGCCAGCATCCACGACCTGAACCTGGCCGCCGCATTCTGTGACCGACTGTACGTGATCAACCACGGGCGCATCGTCGCCAGCGGCACGCCGCAAGATGTACTGACCACCGAGCTGTTGCGCGACGTGTTCGGCGTCGAGGCGTTGATCGACTCCCACCCTCTTCACGGCTACCCGCGAATCACCTGGATAACCCGACCATGACTGTGCGTTCCCTGCTTTGTGTCGCTCTTTTGTTGTGCAGTGCCCAGGCCTTCGCCGAAGCCACGAAATACCCGTTGACCATCCACAGCTGCAACCGCGAAGTGACCTTCAACGAAGCGCCGAAACACGCGGTCAGCCACGACATCAACATGACCCAGATGATGCTCGCCCTCGGCCTCAAATCGCGCATGGCCGGTTACAGCGGCGTCAGCGGCTGGAAGTCGGTGACGCCCGAGATGCAGTCGTTGCTCGACGGCTTGCCGGAGCTGGCTGCGAAATATCCATCGGTGGAAACCCTGCTCAACGCCAACGTCGATTTTTTCTTCGCCGGCTGGGATTACGGCATGCGCGTCGGTGGCGACCTCACGCCGCAGACCCTGCAACCGCTGGGCATCAACGTGTATGAGCTGACCGAATCCTGCGCCTTCGTGATGAAGCGTCCGGCGGCGACGCTGGACGACACCTACAACGACCTGCGCAATCTGGGGAAGATTTTCGACGTGCAGGATCGCGCCAACGCACTGATCGCCGACATGCAGAATCAGGTCGCCGAGATCCGCAAAGACCTGCCCGCCGACAAGCCGCGCGTGTTTCTCTACGACAGCGGCGAAGACCGCGCCATGACTTCCGGGCGTCTCGGCATGCCGCAGGCGCTGATTGATGCTGCAGGCGGGCGCAACATTCTCGACGACGTCGACGCGAGCTGGACGAGGGTCAACTGGGAGACCGTGGTCGAACGCAACCCGCAGGTGATCGTGATCGTCGACTACAGCGAAATCACTGCCGAGCAGAAGATCGAATTTCTGCTGAAAAACAAGGCGCTGCAATCGGTGGACGCGATCAAGAACCAGCGCTTCATCGTCATCCCTTACGTGCAGGCCACGCCGGGGATCGATAACGTGCTGGCGGTGGAAACCCTGGCCAAGGGGTTCCACGGCGAATGATCGACCGTCGCTACACCCTGCTGCTGATTGCCCTCGGTGCCGTGTTGCTGGTGTCGTGCGTGGTGTCGCTGGGCTTTGGTCCGGCGCGGGTGCCGGTGGACGTGGTGTGGCGGATTCTGCTGCACAAGTTGTTCGGCCTCGGCGTACCGGATTGGAGCGCTGGCCAGGAACACATCGTCTGGCTGATTCGCGTGCCGCGCATGTTGCTCGGTGCGCTGGTCGGGGCCGGGCTGGCATTGATCGGCGCGGTGTTGCAAGCGGTGACGCGCAATCCTCTTGCCGATCCGCACCTGCTCGGCGTCACCTCCGGCGCGACGTTGGGCGCGGTGATCGTGGTGCTGCACATCGGTGAGATCGTCGGCCTGCTGACCTTGCCGATTGCCGCGTTCATCGGTGCGCTGCTGAGCATGTTTCTCGTGCTGGGGATTGCCAACCGCCAGGGTCGCCTCGACAGCGATCGCCTGCTGCTGTGCGGCGTGGCAGTGTCGTTCGTGATGATGGCGATCGCCAACCTGCTGCTGTTCATGGGCGACCACCGCGCCAGTTCGGCGGTGATGTTCTGGATGCTCGGCGGCCTCGGTCTGGCGCGCTGGGAGCTGCTGACGATACCCGCGCTGAGCGTGCTGCTTGGCCTGGTTTTGCTGTTGGGCATGGCCCGGCCGCTGAACGCACTGATGGCCGGCGAACAGACCGCCGTGACCCTCGGCCTGAATGCCCGGGCGGTGCGCCTGCGGGTGTTTGTGATCGCCTCGTTGATGACCGGGGTGCTGGTGTCGATCAGTGGCTCAATCGGTTTCGTCGGGCTGATGGTGCCGCACATCGCCCGGCGTCTGGTCGGTGCCGAACACCGGCGATTGCTGCCGGCCTGCGTACTGCTCGGCAGCCTGTTCCTGGTGTGGGTCGATGTCGCCGCACGCACGATGATCGCCCCGGAAGACCTGCCCATCGGCGTCGCCACCGCAGCCATCGGCGGCCTCTTTTTCATAGGCCTGATGCGCCGCCGCTGACACAACACAATCCCCCTGTAGGAGCTGCCGAAGGCTGCGATCTCTTGATCTTGCTTTCGATCATTAAAAACCAAAGTCAAAAGATCGCAGCCTGCGGCAGCTCCTACAGGAATTGTGGGCGCCCCAATCTGGCGCGGTTGTCTGCACCAACGCTATGTGCGCGTGCCTTTGTGGTGCACCCCGCCAACGCACAACCGCTCTAAACCGACATTTCCCTGCCCGATCCCGACCGGGCACAGCCCTTGCAAAACACCCTTCAGTCGTCCGCATCTGCCAACCATAAAAAACTTTAACGTCCATGGAGATCGCACAATGAAGCGTCGCAGTTTGATCAAGGCTTTCACTCTCACGGCATCCATTGCCGCGATGGGCATGACCTGGACTGTCCAGGCTGCCGAGACCATCAAGGTCGGGATTCTGCATTCGTTGTCCGGGACCATGGCGATCTCCGAAACGTCGCTCAAAGACATGGCGCTGATGACCATCGACGAGATCAACGCCAAGGGCGGGGTCAACGGCAAGATGCTCGAACCGGTGGTGGTCGACCCGGCGTCGAACTGGCCGCTGTTCGCCGAAAAGGGTCGGCAGCTACTGACTCAGGACAAGGTCGCGGTGGTATTCGGTTGCTGGACCTCGGTGTCGCGCAAATCGGTGCTGCCGGTGTTCGAAGAACTCAACGGCCTGCTGTTCTACCCGGTGCAATACGAAGGCGAAGAGATGTCGCCGAACGTGTTCTACACCGGCGCCGCGCCGAACCAGCAAGCGATCCCGGCGGTGGAATACCTGATGAGCGAAGAAGGCGGCAGCGCCAAGCGCTTCTTCCTGCTCGGCACCGACTACGTCTACCCGCGCACCACCAACAAGATCCTGCGCTCGTTCCTGCACTCCAAAGGCGTGGCCGACAAGGACATCGAAGAGGTCTACACCCCGTTCGGTCACAGCGACTATCAAACCATCGTCGCCAACATCAAGAAATTCTCCGCCGGCGGCAAGACTGCGGTGATTTCCACGGTCAACGGCGACTCCAACGTGCCCTTCTACAAAGAGCTGGCCAACCAGGGCCTGAAGGCTACCGACGTACCGGTGGTGGCGTTCTCGGTGGGTGAAGAAGAGCTGCGCGGCATCGACACCAAACCGCTGGTGGGCAACCTTGCGGCGTGGAACTACTTCGAGTCCGTGGAGAACCCGGTGAACAAGAAGTTCGTCGCTGACTGGAAGGCTTACGCGAAGAAACACAACCTGCCGGGCGCCGACAAAGCGGTGACCAACGACCCGATGGAAGCCACTTACGTCGGCATCCACATGTGGGCGCAAGCAGCAGAAAAAGCCAAGTCCACCGACGTCGACAAGGTCCGCGAAGCACTGGCCGGCCAGACCTTCGCCGCGCCGTCCGGCTACACCCTGACCATGGACAAGACCAATCACCACCTGCACAAACCGGTGATGATCGGCGAGATCCAGAACGACGGTCAGTTCAATGTGGTCTGGCAGACAGAAGGCCCGATCCGCGCCCAGCCTTGGAGTCCGTTTATCGATGGCAACGACAAGAAGCCGGATTATGCGGTGAAGAGCAACTGAGCCATTGGGCTTGACGATTAATCAAGCCCGGTAACTGCCTGTTGAAATGGTTTTCTGTGGCGAGGGAGCTTGCTCCCGCTGGGTTGCGAAGCAGCCCCAAAACCGTCGACTGCGGTGTATCAGGTTACGACTGCTACGCAGCCGAGCGGGAGCAAGCTCCCTCGCCACAAAAGCCAGTCCTCACATAAAGTTCGCGCAAGGCCAAGCATATGCCCACCGCCCTTTTTCGCTTCATCCTGGCCCTGGCACTGCTGTTGCCGATGACTGCCTTTGCCGGCGACGCCGAAGACTTCGTCGCCGCCAACCCGGTGCAACAAGCCAAATTGCTCGAAGCCTGGGCCGCGCAGCCCGAGCCTGCCCGCATCGAGCTGATCAACACCCTGCAACAAGGCGAACTGACCGTCGACGGACAACCCAAAACCCTGCGCCTGAACAACCGCCTGCGGGGTCTGATCGACACCGCTCTGGCCAGCCACCAATTGCTCGCCGCCGACGCCAAAACCCGTCTGACTGCTGCGCAGCAATTGCAGAAAAGCGCGAAACCCGCGCAGCTGAAATTCCTCGACCAGCAACTGGCTGGCGAAAAAGACGAGAACGTCCACGCCGCACTGAGCCTGGCGCTGGCCAACCTGCAGCTGGTGGACAGCGACCCAGCGGTGCGTCTGGCCGCCGTGCGCCTGCTCGGTGAAACCGGCGATCCGCTGGCCCGCACCCGCCTGGAAGGACTGCTCGAACCCGGCGTTGAAAGCGATGCCGGCGTGCGCACCGCCGCCGAAACCAGCCTGGCTCAGGTCAAGCGCAAACTGCTGATCGGCGAAGTACTCGGTCAAGCCTTCAGCGGCATGTCGCTCGGCTCGATTCTGTTGCTCGCGGCCCTCGGTCTGGCGATCACCTTCGGCCTGCTCGGGGTGATCAACATGGCCCACGGCGAGATGTTGATGCTCGGCGCCTACTCGACCTACGTGGTGCAGCTGATGTTTCAGCGCTACGCACCGCAAGCCATCGAGTTCTATCCGCTGATCGCGCTGCCGGTGGCGTTCTTTGTCACAGCGGCGATCGGCATGGCGCTGGAACGCACGGTGATTCGTCATCTCTACGGCCGACCGCTGGAAACCCTGCTCGCCACCTGGGGCATCAGCCTGATGCTGATCCAGTTGGTGCGCCTGCTGTTCGGTGCGCAGAACGTCGAAGTGGCGAACCCGGCGTGGCTGTCCGGCGGCATTCAGGTGCTGCCCAATCTGGTGCTGCCGTATAACCGCATCGTGATCATCGCCTTCGCACTGTTTGTCGTGGTGTTGACCTGGCTGCTGCTGAACAAGACCCGCCTCGGCCTTAACGTGCGTGCGGTCACGCAGAACCGCAACATGGCCGCCTGCTGCGGCGTGCCCACCGGGCGCGTCGACATGCTCGCGTTCGGCCTCGGCTCGGGCATCGCCGGCCTCGGTGGCGTGGCGCTGAGCCAGATCGGCAACGTCGGCCCGGACCTCGGCCAGAGCTACATCATCGACTCGTTCCTGGTGGTGGTGCTCGGTGGCGTCGGTCAACTCGCCGGCAGCGTGCTCGCTGCGTTCGGGCTGGGCATCGCCAACAAGATTCTCGAACCGCAGATCGGTGCGGTACTGGGCAAGATCCTGATCCTCGCGCTGATCATTCTGTTCATCCAGAAACGTCCGCAAGGCCTCTTCGCACTAAAAGGACGGGTGATCGACTGATGAACCAGCCTCTACTTGTCACGGCCACGCAAAAGGCCGGCCCGAAACTCACCCTCGCCATCGGCGCGGTGATCCTCGCGCTGCTGATCGCCCTGCCGCTGCTCTCGCTGCTGGCGCCGGACAACGCGCTGCATGTGTCGGCGTATACGCTGACGCTGGTCGGCAAAATCCTCTGTTACGCCATCGTCGCCCTGGCGCTGGATCTGGTCTGGGGTTACGCCGGGCTGCTGTCGCTGGGTCACGGCCTGTTCTTCGCCCTCGGCGGTTATGCGATGGGCATGTACCTGATGCGTCAGGCCGCCGGCGATGGCTTGCCGGCGTTCATGACTTTTCTGTCTTGGACGGAGTTGCCGTGGTACTGGAGCGGCACCAGCAGTTTTATCTGGTCGATGTGTCTGGTGGTGCTGGCGCCGGGTCTGCTGGCGCTGGTGTTCGGCTTCTTCGCCTTTCGCTCGCGGATCAAGGGCGTGTATTTCTCGATCATGACCCAGGCCCTGACCTTCGCCGGCATGCTCCTGTTTTTCCGCAACGAGACCGGGTTTGGCGGCAACAACGGCTTCACCAATTTCCGCACGATTCTCGGTTTCGGCATCACTGAACCGGGTACTCGCGCGGTGCTGTTTCTGGCTACGGTGTTGCTGCTGGTGGCGAGCCTGTTCATCGGCTGGCGTCTGGCACAGAGCAAGTTCGGCCGGGTGCTGACGGCGCTGCGCGATGCGGAAAACCGCCTGATGTTCTGCGGTTACGACCCGCGTGGTTTCAAGCTGTTCGTCTGGGTCTTGAGCGCGGTGCTGTGTGGTCTGGCCGGGGCGTTGTATGTGCCGCAGGTCGGCATTATCAACCCCAGCGAAATGTCGCCGACCAACTCCATCGAAGCGGCGGTGTGGGTGGCTCTTGGCGGCCGTGGCACGTTGGTCGGGCCGCTGCTCGGCGCCGGTGTGGTCAACGGCATGAAGAGCTGGTTCACCGTGGCTTTCCCCGAATACTGGCTGTTCTTTCTCGGCGCGCTGTTCATCGTCGTGACGTTGTATCTGCCCAAAGGCGTGATCGGCCTGCTGAAGAAACGAGGTGAACAATGAGAGTCACTGCGAGTGCTGAATTCATGCTCGAACCGGCGTTTTTCCCCGTAGAACCGAACAAGGACGAAGGCACCAGCCGCGACTCGATCGGCCTCGGCCAACGCGCCGGCCCGGGCCTCGACATCCGCCACGGCACGATCCTGACTCTGGAAGACATCAGCGTCAGCTTCGACGGCTTCCGCGCCCTGAACAATCTGAACCTGTACATCGGCGTCGGCGAACTGCGCTGCATCATCGGCCCCAACGGCGCGGGCAAAACCACGCTGATGGACGTGATCACCGGCAAGACCCGCCCCAGCCACGGCAAGGCCTGGTTCGGCGAAACCCTCGACCTGACGCAGATGAGCGAAGTGCAGATTGCCCAGGCCGGGATCGGGCGCAAGTTCCAGAAGCCGACGGTGTTCGAAGCCCTCAGCGTGTTCGAAAACCTGGAGCTGGCGCAAAAAACCGACAAATCGGTGTGGGCCAGTTTGCGCGCACGCCTGAGCGGTGAGCAGCGTGATCGCATCAGCGAAGTGCTGGAGACCATTCGCCTGACGACGTCGGTCAATCGCCCAGCGGGCCTGTTGTCCCATGGGCAGAAGCAGTTTCTGGAGATCGGCATGCTGCTGATGCAGGACCCGCAACTGCTGCTGCTCGACGAACCGGTGGCGGGCATGACCGATGCCGAAACCGAATTCACCGCCGAGCTGTTCAAGTCGCTGGCCGGCAAACATTCGCTGATGGTGGTGGAGCACGACATGGGCTTCGTCGGCTCGATTGCCGACCACGTGACGGTGCTGCATCAGGGCAGCGTGCTGGCCGAAGGCTCGCTGGAGCAGGTGCAGGAAAACGAGCGGGTGATCGAGGTCTACCTCGGCCGCTGACGATCCATCCCCTGTAGGAGCTGCCGAAGGCTGCGATCTTTTGATCTTGTTTTTAAGATCAAGATCAAAAGATCGCAGCCTTCGGCAGCTCCTACACAGGGATTTGAGGAGATTTTGAGAATGCTGCAAGTCGACAAGCTGCACCAGTACTACGGCGGTAGCCACATCCTGCGCGGCCTGAGCTTTGACGTAAACGTCGGCGAAGTCACCTGCCTGCTCGGGCGCAACGGCGTGGGCAAGACCACCCTGCTCAAGTGCCTGATGGGCCTGCTGCCGGCCAGGGAAGGGGCGGTGAACTGGGAGGGCAAAGCGATCACCACGTTCAAGCCGCACCAGCGCGTACACGCCGGGATCGCCTATGTGCCGCAGGGCCGGGAAATCTTCGGCCGGCTCACGGTGGAAGAGAATCTGCTGATGGGTTTGTCGCGGTTTCCCGGCAGCGAAGCGAAAGAAGTCCCAAGTTTCATCTACGAATTGTTCCCGGTGCTGCTACAAATGAAGCAGCGCCGCGGCGGCGACCTGTCCGGCGGTCAGCAACAGCAGCTCGCAATCGGGCGCGCATTGGCCAGTCGTCCGCGTTTGCTGATCCTCGACGAACCCACCGAAGGCATCCAGCCCTCGGTGATCAAGGAGATCGGCGCGGTGATCAAGACCCTCGCGGCGCGCGGCGACATGGCGATTTTGCTGGTGGAACAGTTCTACGATTTCGCTGCGGAGCTGGCCGATCAGTACCTGGTGATGTCCCGGGGCGAGATCGTGCAGCAGGGTCGCGGTGAAAATATGGAGGCCGAGGGTGTACGAGGTCTGGTAACAATTTAATCTGTAGCTTCCTAACGATAATTACAAACCATGAACTTAGCGCTTCCCACTGCCCTGTTTACCCCGAGCTGGCACGCCGAGCTGGAGCTGGCCTACGCCCGCTTCGGCGAATGCACGCGCCCGGTTCAACGCCGGCATCTCGGCCCGCTGCGCGTGCAAAAGCATCTGTATGCCGAAGGCCCCGAGGTCTGCCAGCACATCATCGTCCACCCGCCGGGCGGGATCGCCGGCGGTGACCGGTTGAACATCAGCGCGCGCGTCGAACAGGACGCCTGGGCGCAGATCACCAGTCCTGGCGCGGCCAAGTGGTATCGCGCAGCGGGGCCGGCGTATCAGCAACTCGATCTGAAAATCGCGGCCGGCGCGACGCTGGAATGGCTGCCGCAGGAAACCATCGTCTACAGCGCCGCTCAGGCTGAACTCAGCACCTCGATCGAACTTGAAGGCGATGCGCGGCTGTTCTACTGGGACGTGGTGGCGCTGGGCCGACCGGCCAGTGGCGAGCGCTTCGACCTCGGACACTTTCAGGCGCATCTGGATATCCGCCGTGACGGGCGATTGCTCTGGCATGAGCGCCAGCGCATCAGCGGCAATGATGGTTTGCTCGATTCGCCAATCGGGCTGGATGGCAAACCGGTGTTCGCCACGCTGCTGGTCACCGGCGAGATTGATGCCGAGCTGCTGGAGCGGTGTCGTTCGCTGGGCCATGAGGTGCGCGGTGATCTGACCCAATTGCCGGGGCTTTTGGTCGCCCGTTGCCTGGCGAGCGAGGCACTACTGGCCCGCGCCTGGCTGATCGACCTGTGGCGCCTGCTGCGCCCGGCCCTGCTCGGCCGCGAAGCCCAGCCACCCCGAATCTGGAACACCTGAAATGCATTCCCCTGTAGGAGCTGCCGCAGGCTGCGATCTTTTGATGTTGATTTTTTACAGCAAGATCAAAAGATCGCAGCCTGCGGCAGCTCCTACAGGGTGTACGACTTAACTTTCTTCTGCCGAGACCTGAAAGACAAATGGACCTGACCCCACGCGAAAAAGACAAGCTGTTGATCTTCACCGCCGGCCTCGTCGCCGAGCGCCGACTGGCCCGTGGCGTGAAGCTCAACTACCCGGAAGCGATGGCCTACATCTCCGCCGCCCTGCTCGAAGGCGCCCGAGACGGCCAGACCGTGGCCGAGCTGATGCACTACGGCACTACCCTGCTGAGCCGTGAACAGGTGATGGAAGGCATCCCGGAAATGATCCCGGAGATCCAGGTCGAAGCCACGTTCCCCGACGGCACCAAACTGGTCACCGTCCACCAGCCAATCGTCTGAGGCCGCGCCATGACTTACACCATTCGCGATGCCCTGCATGCCGACCTGCCGGCGATCCGCGACATCTACAACGACGCGGTGCTCAACACCACGGCGATCTGGAACGAATCGGCGGTCGACCTCGGCAACCGCCAGGCGTGGTTCAGCGCCCGTCAGGCCCAGGCCTACCCGATTCTGGTGATCGTCGACGCCGACAACGTGGTGCTCGGCTACGCTTCCTTTGGCGACTGGCGGCCGTTCGACGGCTTCCGCCATACCGTCGAGCACTCGGTCTACGTGCGCAGCGACCAGCGCGGCAATGGCCTTGGCCCGCAATTGATGAGCGTGCTGATCGAGCGGGCCAAAGCCTGCGACAAGCACGTGATGGTCGCCGCCATCGAAAGTGGCAACGCCGCTTCCATTCGTCTGCATGAACGCGCCGGTTTCAGCATCACCGGGCAGATGCCGCAAGTCGGCACCAAGTTCGGTCGCTGGCTCGATCTGACCTTCATGCAACTGACCCTCAATCCTGGCGCCCAGCCGCCGGTCGCCAACAAGGAGTGACACGCGATGAACCCCGCCCAACTGCGACGCGTCAATGCGGAAAGTTTTGCGCACTATCGTCAGGGCCTGATTGATCTGCTGCTCGACGCCGTGGGTTATGGCGCCAGCGTCGGTTTCATGGCCGACCTCGATGCCGCGCAAGCCCGCGCCTATTTCGATGAAGTGCAGCAACAAGTGAACAAGGGCAACGTGTTGCTCTGGGTGGTGGTCAAGGATGAAGAGGTGCAGGCCAGCGTGCAGTTGGGTCTGTGCCAGAAGGCCAACGGCCTCAATCGTGCCGAGGTGCAAAAACTGCTGGTGCGCGAACAGGCGCGCCGACGCGGCCTCGGCCAGCAATTGATGAATGCGCTGGAACTTGAAGCAGCCAAGCACAAACGCGGCATGCTCTACCTCGACACCGAGGCCGGTTCGCCCGCCGAAGATTTCTACAAGGCCCTGGGTTACACCCGCGCCGGCGAAATTCCCGACTACGCCTGCGACCCGCATGGCACGTATCGACCGACAGCCCTCTACTACAAGATTCTGCAAGGAGCCCGGCCATGATTCCCGGCCAGTACCAGATTCAGCCTGGCGACATCGAACTGAATGTCGGCCGCCGCACCCTCAGCCTGAAAGTCGCCAACAGCGGCGACCGGCCGATCCAGGTCGGTTCGCACTATCACTTTTTCGAAACCAACGATGCGCTGACCTTCGATCGCGCGGCCAGCCGTGGCATGCGCCTGAACATCCCGGCCGGCACCGCCGTGCGCTTCGAACCGGGGCAGAGCCGCGAAATCGAGCTGGTGGAATACGCCGGGCATCGGCGGGTGTTCGGCTTTGCCGGGCGGGTGATGGGTGAGCTCGACTGACATGCGCACAATCCTGTGGCGAGGGAGCTTGCTCCCGCTCGAGTGCGTAGCACTCGCCAACCCGGGGAACGCGGTGTGTCTGTAAGAAATCATTGGCAGGTTTTGGGGCTGCTGCGCAGCCCAGCGGGAGCAAGCTCCCTCGCCACAATAAATTTTTGCAAGGAATTGAAATGAAGATTTCCCGGCAAGCCTACGCCGACATGTTCGGCCCCACCGTCGGCGACAAGGTGCGCCTGGCGGACACCGAGTTGTGGATCGAAGTCGAAAAGGACTTCACCACCTACGGCGAAGAAGTGAAGTTCGGCGGTGGCAAAGTCATTCGCGACGGCCAGGGCCAGAGCCAGTTGCTCGCCGCCGAAGTGGTCGACACGCTGATCACCAATGCGCTGATCATCGACCACTGGGGCATCGTCAAAGCCGACGTCGGCCTCAAGGACGGGCGCATCGCCGCGATCGGCAAGGCCGGCAACCCGGACGTGCAACCGAACGTGACCATCGCCATCGGCGCCAGCACCGAGGTCATCGCCGGTGAGGGCATGATCCTCACCGCCGGCGGCATCGACACGCACATCCATTTCATCTGCCCGCAGCAGATCGAAGAAGCACTGATGAGCGGCGTCACCACCATGATCGGCGGCGGCACCGGTCCGGCCACCGGCACCAACGCCACCACCTGCACCTCCGGCCCGTGGCACCTGGCGCGCATGCTCCAGGCCGCCGACGCGTTCCCGATGAACATCGGTCTCACTGGCAAGGGCAACGCCAGCCTGCCGGAGCCGTTGATCGAACAGGTCAAGGCCGGCGCCATCGGCCTCAAGCTGCACGAGGACTGGGGCACCACCCCGGCGAGCATCGACAACTGCCTGAGCGTCGCCGACCAGTACGACGTGCAAGTGGCGATCCACACCGACACCCTCAACGAATCGGGTTTCGTCGAAACCACCCTCGGCGCGTTCAAGGGCCGCACCATCCACACCTACCACACCGAGGGTGCCGGCGGCGGCCACGCGCCGGACATCATCAAGGCCTGCGGTTTCCCTAACGTGCTGCCGAGCTCGACCAACCCGACCCGACCGTTCACCCGCAACACCATCGACGAACACCTCGACATGCTGATGGTCTGCCACCACCTCGACCCAAGCATCGCCGAGGACGTGGCGTTCGCCGAAAGCCGTATCCGCCGCGAAACGATCGCCGCCGAAGACATCCTTCACGACCTCGGCGCGTTCTCGATGATCAGCTCCGACAGCCAGGCTATGGGCCGTGTCGGCGAAGTCATCACGCGCACCTGGCAGACCGCCGACAAGATGAAAAAGCAGCGCGGCCCGCTGCCCCAGGACGGCGCAGGCAACGACAACTTCCGCGCCAAGCGCTACATCGCCAAATACACGATCAACCCGGCGATCACCCATGGCATCAGCCATGAAGTGGGTTCGATCGAAGTCGGCAAATGGGCCGATCTGGTGCTCTGGCGTCCGGCGTTTTTCGGTGTGAAACCAACGCTGATCCTCAAGGGCGGAGCAATCGCTGCCAGCCTGATGGGCGACGCCAACGCTTCGATTCCAACCCCGCAACCGGTGCACTACCGCCCGATGTTCGCCAGCTACGGCGGCTCGCTGCACGCCACCAGCCTGACCTTCATCAGTCAGGCCGCGCAGGAGGCCGGGTTGCCTGAAGCGCTGGGTTTGAAGAAGAAAATCGGCGTGGTCAAAGGCTGCCGCGACGTGCAGAAAACCGACCTGATCCACAACGATTATCTGCCGAGCATCGACGTCGATCCGCAGACCTATCAGGTCAAGGCCGACGGTGTGTTGCTGTGGTGTGAACCGGCCGAGACCCTGCCGATGGCCCAGCGTTACTTCCTGTTCTGACGCACGGTAAAAGGCCCCGGGGTTGTGTCTTGCGCACGCTCCCGGGGCCTTTTTCATGGTGCTGGAAAAGCACCGTGCAAACGGTCGTGTATTTCCCGCCAAAGGGACTAATATTCGATTCGCTCCGCCTTTTTTCAGGAACTGCCCATGCGTCTTTCCGAGTTCATCGTGGCCAATATCGACCCTATCGTCGATGAGTGGGAACAGTTCGCCGCGACCATCACGCCGGCCGCCGACTATCTGGATTCCACTGCGCTGCGCGATCACGCCAGCGAGATTCTGCGGGCCGCCGCCCGCGACATGAACAAACCGCAAAGCCCCGCCGAACAGGCTGCCAAAGCCAAGGGCGAAGGCCCGGAAAAGACCCCGAGCCTGGACGAGGCCGGCGCCAGCCATGGCGAACTGCGCCACACCGTCGGTTTTGACCTGGTGCAGATGACCAGCGAATTCCGCCATTTGCGCGCCTGCGTGATTCGCCTGTGGGCCAACAGCCTTGAATCGCCGGACATGACCTATTTCCAGGACATGATCCGCTTCAATGAGGCCATCGACGAAGCCCTCGCCGAATCCACTGCGGCTTACGCCGAGCAGGTCAACCGCTCGCGGGACATTTTCCTCGCCATTCTTGGCCATGACCTGCGCGCGCCGCTGCAGGCGGTGAGCATGTCCACCGAACTGCTGCTGCGCAAATCCAGTCTTGAGGGCGATGCATTGGCCTGTGCTCTGCATATCAAGCGTGGCGCGCGGCACATGGCGGCGATGGTCAGTGATCTGCTGGAACTGGTGCGCAGTCGTCTGGGCCGTAGCCTGCCGATCGAGCCCGCCCCGATGGATCTGGCCGTTGCAGCGCGAGCGGCAATTGCCGAAGCCTGCGCCGGTCATCCGCAATCCGATCCCAGGCTCACGGTGCATGGTGACACCCGCGGGGTGTGGGACGCCGGGCGAATCGACCAGTTACTGCAGAACCTGATCGGCAATGCCTTGCAGCACGGTGCCAGCCAGCGTGACGTGACGCTCGATCTGCGTGGCGAGGGCGACTGTGTGTGCCTGTCGGTGCACAACTACGGCACACCGATTTCCGAAGAGGCTATCGGCACCATTTTCGACCCGTTGGTACGCAGCGCCGACGAAGAACTCGGGCAGCCGTCGACCAGCCTCGGATTGGGCTTGTTCATTGTCAAGGAAGTGGTGACCGCCCATGGCGGGACGATCGATGTCAGCTCGAGTGAGGCTGACGGGACGCTGTTCAGTGTGGTGTTGCCCAGAACGGTTTAAGCAGGGAAATCTACGGAGTATTCATCGCTGGCAAGCCAGCTCCCACAGGTCCGGCGTCGAATACAAACTTTGTGTACGACAGGGTTCCTTGTGGGAGCTGGCTTGCCAGCGATGAGGCCGGCCAATACCACCGATAACCTATTCGACCACCAGCCGCCCCAAGCGCTGCCTGAGCATGCGGTTCTCCGCCCGCAGCTCATGCACTTCCTCCAGCAGATTCAGTGCCAGCGCGACGCCCTCCCACTCCAGCTCCAGCTCGCGCCGCAACTTCGCGGCGCGCTTGGCCAGGCTCAGCTCGTAGTCGGTGAACCGCCATTCCCGGGGCTGCGCGCCCTGAGGTTCGAGGATGCCGTGTTCGACGATTTCGATCACGTAGACGTCCGACAGATCGGCCGCCTCACAGAATTCTGCCATGTCCAGTTGAACGATCAGGGGGCTGCTCATGATGGGCTACTCCGTCGTCGGGTTCAGAAGTTCTCTCGCGGGTTGAACGCGGCTTTCTTCGCCAGTTCCTGCCACAGCGCCTTGACCTCGTCGTCGGAGGTTTTCGGCATCACGGCCTTGAGCTGCACGAACAGGTAACCGCGCTCACCGGCCTTGTTTTTCAGACCATGACCCTTGGCGCGCATGCGCTGGCCGTTCTGGCTGCCGGCCGGAACCTTGAGGTTGATCTTGCCGGTCAGGGTCGGCACGGCGACTTCAGCGCCCAGCGCCAGCTCCCACGGTGCCAATGGCAAGGTGATGATCAGATTTTCGCCTTCGACATCGAATTTCGGGTGCGGCGCAAAGCGAATGGTCAGGTACAGATCGCCATTGGCCCCGCCACCGATGCCCGGTGCGCCCTGGCCTTTGAGGCGGATGCGCTCGCCGTCGGTCACGCCCGCCGGGATCTTCACGTTCAGGCTCTTGCTGGTGTTGCTGACGTGCTGACCGTTGGCGTTGTATTGCGGGACCTGAAAGCTGACCTTCTTCGATTCATTCGAGAGCGTTTCCTCGAGGAAGATCGGCAGTTCCATTTCCACGTCTTGCCCTCGGCGCCCTGCACTGCGTGATTGCCGACCCTCGCCGCCACCGAAACCGGGGCCGCGATTGCCGAAGATCGAACTGAAGAAGTCCGAGAAATCGCCGGTGTCGCCACCGCCGCCACCAAAGCCGCCACGGCTCTGCCAGCCCGGTGGGCCCTGGAACGGCTGACCGTGCTGGCCATAGCGGCGCAGGTCGTCGTATTCGGCGCGTTTGTCGGCGCTTTTCAGCGCTTCATAGGCTTCCGAGGCGTCCTTGAACTTGGCCTCGGCGTCTTTTTCCTTGCTGACATCGGGGTGGTATTTGCGCGCCAGCTTGCGATAGGCAGCCTTGATCGCCTTGTCGTCCGCTGTCGGCTCCACGCCGAGTATCTTGTAATAGTCTTTGAAGTCCATCGAAGGAATCACCATCCGTTATCGATTTCGCGCCGAGGCCAGCATGCGCTCATTCGCGCGTGCCGGGTTGACCGATCTCAACTTTGTGACCGGGTGGCGCAGCAGAAGTTTATCGGCAGTGGACGACGGTTCTTGCGACCGCCGGTATGTCTGCCGGCCCATGCCAGCAAGTTTGGGGCGAAGCTGCGACTTTCAAGAAGCTTAGTCGTGAAATAGCAGATGACCGGCCTTCGAATCTGCCGCGCACTGACATACACTGCGCGGCCGTTTTTTGACCGGAACCCGAAAGACATGAACAACGCCTCTCCAGCCCGTGCCTGCGGCATCGACTTCGGCACCTCCAACTCCACCGTCGGCTGGCTGCGCCCCGGCATGGAAACGATGATCGCGCTGGAAGACGACAAGATCACCCTGCCGTCGGTGGTGTTCTTCAACATCGAAGAGCGCCGTCCGGTGTACGGTCGCCTGGCCCTGCACGAATACCTGGAAGGCTACGAAGGCCGGTTGATGCGCTCGCTCAAGAGCCTGCTCGGTTCCAAGCTGATCAAGCACGACACCAGCGTGCTCGGCACCGCGATGCCGTTCAAGGACTTGCTGGGGCTGTTCATCGGTCAGCTCAAGAGCCGCGCAGAAACCGCCGCCGGTCGGGAATTCGAACAAGTGGTGCTGGGCCGCCCGGTGTTCTTCGTCGATGACGACCCGCTGGCCGACCAGGAAGCCGAAGACACGTTGGTGGAAGTGGCGCGCAAACTCGGCTTCAAAGACGTGTCGTTCCAGTACGAACCGATCGCTGCGGCATTCGACTACGAGTCGACCATCGAAAAAGAAGAGCTGGTGCTGATCGTCGACATCGGCGGTGGTACGTCCGACTTCTCGCTGGTGCGCCTGTCGCCCGAGCGTCGCGGCATGGACAACCGCCACGATGACATCCTCGCCACCGGCGGCGTGCACATCGGCGGGACCGACTTCGACAAACAGCTGAGCCTGCAAGGCCTGATGCCGCTGTTCGGCTACGGCAGCCGGATGAAGAGCGGCGCCTACATGCCGACCAGCCACCACATGAACCTGGCGACCTGGCACACCATCAACTCGGTGTACTCGCAGAAATCCACCCTGGCGCTGGGTAGCATGCGCTACGACATCGAAGACACCGGCGGTATCGACCGTCTGTTCAAGCTGATCGAGCAGCGCGCCGGGCACTGGCTGGCGATGGAAGTCGAAGAAACCAAGATCCAGCTGACCCACGCCGACAGCCGCCACGTGCCGCTGGACCGTATCGAGCCGGGCCTGAGCGTGGAACTGAGCCGCGCCCTGTTCGAATCGTCGATCGACGCCCTGCTTGAACGCGTGCGCGGCAGCGTCACGCAGCTGTTGAACGATGCCAACGTGTCGGTGGCTCAGGTCGATACGGTGTTCTTCACCGGTGGTTCGAGCGGCATTCCGGCGCTGCGCAACAGTGTTTCGGCGATGCTGCCGAATGCACGGCATGTGGAAGGGAATATCTTTGGCAGCATTGGCAGCGGTCTGGCGATTGAGGCGATGAAGCGTTACGGCTCGATGGCCTGATCACACAACCTGTAATGGTCTGATCACACACCTTGTGGCGAGGGAGCTTGCTCCCGCTGGACTGCGCAGCAGGCCCAGGCTTTTGATTCAAGGAGCGGGGGCGCTTCGCGCCCCAGCGGGAGCAAGCTCCCTCGCCACAGTGGATCGCCCTACACCATCCCGCCCAGCTTCAACTCACTCTTCAGATACGCGTAGTAAATCGGCCCCGCCACCACTCCCGGCAGGCCGAACGCGGCTTCGAACACCAGCATCGCCAGCAGCAATTCCCACGACTTGGCACTGATCTGCCCGCCGACGATGCGCGCGTTGAGGAAGTATTCGAGCTTGTGGATAAAGATCAGGTAACCCAGCGCCGCCACCGCCACCCAGATCGACAGCGACAGGCCGACGATGGTGATCAAGGTGTTCGACATCAGGTTGCCGATCACCGGCAGCAGGCCGAGCAGGAAGGTAAGGACGATCAGGGTCTTGGTCAGCGGCAGCTTGATGCCGAACAGCGGCAGGACCACCACCAGGAAAATCGCGGTAAAGAACGTGTTCAGCAGAGAAATCTTGATCTGCGCGAAGACGATGTTGCGAAAAGCTTGAACCACCAGGTGCAGACGGTCGAACAGGGCGGCGGCCAGCGGTTTGCGCTTGGTCAGGTCCGGTACTCGCTGCAGGGCAATGATCGCGCCGAGGACCATGCCGATCAGCAGGGTGACGAACATGTGCGCCGCGTCCTTGCCTACCAGTTGCAGCTCGGACAGATGCTTGCTCGCCCATTCGCCGATGGCCACGCGAAATTCCGCAGCGCTGGCCGGCAGGTAGGCATCAAGGAACGGCGGCAGTTGCCCGCGCGCGCGGTCCACCACACCCATGAATTTGTCGAGCGAGGCGCCGGGGTTTTCCGCTTCGTGCAGCAGGAAACTGATGGCGCCGGCAAAGATCAGCGCCAGCACACTGACCACCAGCGTGCCCAGCAGCGCCACCGCCAGCCAGCGCGCACGCCGGCCTTCGATCAGCCGTTGCAGTTGCGGGGTGAGCATGTTGACCAGCTCGAACACCAGCAGACCGGCCAGCAGGCTGGGCAACAAGCGCAGCGGCAACGCCAGCAGCAGACCGCCACAAATGATGATGCAACTGACCCAGAACACAACATGACGCTCAGAAAACGTTGGCATACAGCCTCAAAACGAACGGCGTAAAAGGATTGGCAGTCTGCCAGCGATCCGGGGAGAGCACTAGGGATATGCAGGGGCTATTGTCGCGCTCAATGGCCCCTTCGCGAGCAAGCTCGCTCCCACATTGGAATGCGCACTCCTGTGGGAGCGAGCTTGCTCGCGAAGACGCCAGCCCGCTCACCACAAGACTCAAGTGCTTACTTTTTCTTCAGGCAATCACTCATGAAGGTCTTGCGCGCATCGCCGGTCAGCGCCTTGGTTTTCGCGTCGGCGTTGCAGGTTTTCATTTTTTCCTGCTGCGGGGTCAGCACTTTTCCGTCATTGGCGGCCGGTGCAGCCTTGAGACAGGTGCTCATGAAAGTCTTGCGCTCGTCGCCCTTGAGGCTTTTGGCGGTAGCGTCAGCATTGCAGGTGGTCATTTTGTTCTGTTGCGCCGTGGCGGCGAAACCCTGGGAACACAGGAGCAGACCGATCATCAACAAAGGCACACGCAACATCTTCATGGAGTTTTCTCCTTGTCGCCGCATCGATGGATGCGACCTCCGCTGAAGTGTAGCCAAATCTTGTTACACCTTCCTGCCTTCCAGGTGGCTACGTCGGTATTGTTCCGGCGTACACCCGGCCTGCCGGGCAAACATGGCAATGAACGCCGAGCCGCTGCTGTAGCCGAGATCGAAGGCGATTTCCTGCACGCTGCGGGTACCTTCCAGCGCCTCGATGGCCGCGAGATAACGCAGGCGCTGACGCCATTCGCCGAAACTCAGTCCCAGTTCGCGCACGAACTGCCGGGCCAGCGTGCGTTCACTGACGTGTACCTGCGCCGCCCAGTGGGCCAGCGGCTGGTTGTTCCCTGGATCGGCCTGCAAGGCGTCGAGAATCGCCAGCAAGCCGGGATTGCTTGCGTACGGCAGATAACACTCATGCACCGGCGCCTGTTGCAGTTGATCGACCAGCACCTGGGCCAGACGCTGGTCAGCGTCGAGTTCGGGGATTTTCACGTCGCGGGCGGCGAAGTCCTTGAGAATCGCCTTGAGGATGTCGCTGATCGCCAGGGTGCAAGCGCGCGTCGGCAGATCGGCGCAGACCTTCGGATCAAGGCACACCGCACGATAGTTGACCGGCTGATGGCTGTAGAAACTGTGCTCGACCTGCGGCGGCACCCACACCGCGTAGTGCGGCGGCGACATGAAGCGACTGCCGTCGACGTCCATGTGCAGCACACCGTGGGCCGCGTACTCCAGCGTGCCCCACGGATGGCGGTGCGGCGCGGCGTATTCATGGGCGTTGAAGTCGGCATAGCGGAAGTACACCGCTGACGGCAGTTCGCTGAAATCCAGCAAATCGATGTGTTTACTGTTCATGCTGTCCGGTTGCAGAGGCAGGTTGTCCGGTTCGCAGTATAGGCCTGCATCCAGACAAGGGATAATCAGCGTTCATCAACGTTCTGGTTTTAACCCATGCAATACGCGTTTCCCCTGCTGGCGATTTTCATCTGGGCCGGCAATACCGTGATCAACAAACTGGCGGTCGGGGCGATCTTCCCCGCCGAGATCGGTTTCTACCGCTGGCTGCTCGCCGGCCTGTTGTTCACGCCTTTCATGCTCAAAGCGGTGATCGCGCACTGGCCGCAGATCCGCCCCAACCTGGGCAAGATCTTCATCCTCGGCGTGCTGGGCATGGCGGTCTATCAAAGCCTGGCCTACTTCGCCGCGACCCTGACCACCGCGACCAACATGGGCATCATCCTGTCGCTGATGCCACTGATGTCGCTGGCCATGGCGATCATCAGTCTCGGCCAGCGCCTGACCGCCGGGGCCTTGTTCGGCGCAGTGCTGTCGTTCGCCGGGGTGCTGGTGGTGGTGTCGTCCGGCAGCCTCGGCGCGCTGCTGCAACACGGGGTGAACCTGGGTGACGCGATGATGCTGATCGCCACCCTGGCCTACGCGATCTACAGCACCCTGCTGAAAAAATGGCAGCTGCGTTTGCCGCCGCTGGTGTTGCTGTACCTGCAGGTGCTGGTGGCGATTGTGGTGCTGTTTCCGCTGTACGCCGCCTCGCCGAAAACCGGCTTCACCGCGCAGAACATTCCGCTGGTGCTGTACGCGTGCCTGCTGGCGTCAATGCTTGCGCCGCTGGCGTGGATGCAGGCGGTGCAGCGTCTGGGGCCGAGCCGCACCACGTTGTTCTTTAACTTGCTGCCGCTGATCACCGCGCTGATTGCGGCGGTGGTGTTGAAGGAGCAGTTGGCGATGTATCACCTGGTGGGTGGGGTGTTGACGTTGGGTGGGGTGATTTTGTCTGAGCGCTGGACCACGGTGCTGGGCCGCCGGATCAGCGTTGCCTGACAAATTCCTGTGGCGAGGGAGCTTGCTCCCGCTGGGGCGCGAAGCGGCCCCTTTTAAAGCCGGGGCCTGCTGCGCAGTCCAGCGGGAGCAAGCTCCCTCGCCACAAGAGCAGGTTAAACGCCAGCAGCCTTGAGTCGCGCCGCATGCTCGACAAACAGCCGCACCGGATCCGCCCCTTTGCCCACCAGCCCCAGCGACTGATTGACGATGTCGAAGTGATCCAGCGGATAGTCATCGCCAATTACCGTGCCGAGGTGCGAGCTGTAGCGCCCGACCATCCCGTCACACTGCCCTGGCTCGCGCACGAAGGTTTTCGCGAACAAGCGGCAGCTGCGGTTGGTGCCGTCGAACAGGTTGCCACCGCGATCGGACTTGCCCGGTTGCAACGTCCCCGACCACGAGTAATAGCGCACGCCGTCGACCTCCTCCGGCCCGTGTCCGCCCCAGGTTTCGGGCAGGCCCTGTGGATAACGCTGATTGAACAGCGCCACCCCTTCGCTGGTGAGCGATTGATGCGAGGCGTGGATATCCACCGGCAGTTTCGGCCCGTGGTAACCGGTTTCCAGCAATGCCATCAGCCAGCCGACAACCCGCAGCAGCGCTTCGAGCAGACGCCCCTTGGCAGTGTTCGCCGGGTAGTGTTGCTGCAGATAGTCGGCCAGTTCCGAACCATGATTGGGCCCGGCCACGGACGTCACCGAAGCGACCAGATCCGGCCGTTTCGCGGCGGCATAACGCGCGGTCAGCGAGCCCTGGCTGTGGCCGAACAGATTGACCCTGGCAGCGCCGGTCTCGCGCAGAATCTCGTCGATGCGCGCCAGCAACTGCTCGCCACGCACCTCGGTGGAATTGAGCGGCGACACCTGCACCGCAATTACTGTCGCCCCGCCACGACGCAACGCCTTGATGATCCCGTACCAGTACGGATACAGCAGCAGCCGGATAAACCCGAGCATGCCCGGCACCAGCACCAGTGGATAACGTGTCGCCGAACCTTGTGACATGGGCAAACATCCTTGTGGTCGCTGAGTGGATGCCAGACGTGCAAAACGCCCGCCAAGCCTCCTCCCTGATGATGACAACTGCACCATCAGCCTACTTCAGGCCCACCACCCCCGCCACAATCAGCCCCACCGACAGCAGTTTGACCAGAGTCAGGCTCTCGCCGAGCAGGGCAAAACCGAGACACACCGTGCCCAGCGAGCCGATGGCCGTCCAGATCGGGTAGGCGATGCTCACCGGCAACTCGCGCAGCGCCAACGTCAGGAAGTAGATTCCGCCAATCGCCGCCACCACCGTGATCAGCGACGGCCACAGGCGGGTGAAGCCTTCGGCGTACTTCATGCCCATGGCGAAGGTCACCTCAAACCCGGCGGCGATCAGCAAGAACAGCCAGGCCATCTAGAACGCCCGGGCGAGGTCGAGCAAACGCTGCTCGGCCTCGGCCACCGACACTGCAAAGGTGCGCTCGGCAGACTCTTCGCCCTCGGCCGCGACCACGGTGACGTCGTTGATGCCGATGAACCCCAACGCCGTACGCAGCCATGGATCGGCGTGGTTCAGGGCCTCCAGCTCACCTCCCGGACCGAAGCCGAAACCGCCGCGACTGGTGACGATCAGCGCTTTCTTGCCCTGCAGCAGCGGGGTGTATTGGGCCACGCCGTTGTCCAGGGTGTGGTCGAATGTCAGGCCCAGACGCACAATCTGATCGACCCAGGCCTTGAGGCCGCTGGGCACGCTGAAGTTGTACATCGGCGTGGAAATCAGCAGCAGATCGTGTTCGAACAACTCGCCGACCAACTGATCGCTAAGCGCCAGATCGGCCTGCATCGACAGTGGACGCGCCTCGGGTTCAGGATGAAACGCAGCCGCGACAAAGGCTTCATTGACCGGCGGGATCAAGACGCGCCCGACTTCGCGGCGGGTGACCTGCGCCTGGGGATGGCGCACTTGCCAGGCGCTGAGAAAGCTTTCTGCCAGGCGCCGTGAATGCGAACGATCACCCCGTGGGCTGGCATGGATCGCAAGAATTTTGCTCATCTGTATTTCCTCCGGACTAGAATCAAACGGCTTGTGGCTTGCAGCTTGAAACGCGTGGCCGCGTCCATTCAAATGAGCAAAAATCAGTCGGGATGAATTCATTTCATCCATGGAGTTCTCAATGTTCGCCTCGTTGCCGCTGACCGCCCTGCGCGCCTTCGAATCCGCTTCGCGCCTGCTGAGCTTCAAGGCCGCCGCCGAGGAATTGTCGGTCACACCGACGGCGATTTCTCATCAGATTCGCGCGCTGGAAGACTGGCTCGGCGTGGCGCTGTTCGAACGCTTGCCACGTCAGGTGCGCCTGACGGAAGGTGGCGAGCGGCTGTTTCGCAGCCTGCACGGCGCGCTGCTGGAAGTGGCGCAAAGCGTCGACACCCTGCGTCCGCAACGCAGTGGCGCCAGCCTGACGTTATCGACCACCGCCGCGTTTGCCGCGCTGTGGCTGGTGCCGCGCCTCGGGCGTTTTTATGCGCAACACCCGAACATCAACGTGCGCCTCGATACCCACTGCGAAGTCATCGACCTGCATCAGGACGCCAGCGTCGATCTGGTGCTGCGCTACAGCCTCGACGATTACCCCAATCTCTACGGTCTGTGCCTGTTCGATGAGTCCTTCGGTGTATATGGCTCGCCGGAGCAGGTGGCGCTGGCCGCCCGACGCACGCCGGCGCTGATCAGCGTGCGCTGGCACAACTCGAAGCTATATGCCCACGGCTGGGAAGCCTGGTGCGCCCGCTCCGGCGAGTCGTGGCTGAATCAGCATCCGGCGATCCGTGAATACGACGAGGAACATTACGCCCTGCAAGCGGCGATTGCCGGGCAAGGTCTGGTGCTGGCGAGCAATATTCTGGTGTCGCAAAGCGTCGCCAGCGGGTTGCTGGTGCCGTACAAAGGGCAGGTGCAGGTCGATGGTGCCGGGTACAGCGCTTTGTGTGTGCCAGGGCGCGAGCGGCATCCGCCGGTGCGGGCGTTTTTTGCCTGGTTACAGGAGGAGGCCGTGTTGTCGGGGCTCACGCCAAGATCGCAGCCTTCGGCAGCGCCTGCAGGGGGGACGCTGGAAATCTGATAAAACTTTTTCGATCGCGCAGGACTCACAACCAGGGTATGCGATCACGCCTGAAGAGCGTGGCGCCCATTGGATTAGCCTCCTGGAGATCGAAATGAGCGATGACCTGCATTTGTCTGATGTTCAAACCCTGCGCGCACGCGCACGGCAACACGTCGAGAACGGCGCGGTAACCGAGGGATACAGCGCCGACCGTGACGAGGTGCTGCGCCTGCTCAATGAGTCGCTGGCCACCGAACTGGTCTGCGTGCTGCGTTACAAACGTCACTACTTCATGGCCAACGGCGTGAAGGCTCACGTGGCCGCCGAAGAATTCCTCGAACATGCAACCCAGGAAGCACAACACGCCGACCGTCTGGCCGAGCGCATCGTGCAACTGGGTGGCGAACCGGAGTTCAATCCGGACCTGCTGTCGAAAATGTCCCACGCCCAGTACGTGGCCGGGAACACCTTGAAGGAAATGGTCTACGAAGACCTGGTGGCCGAACGGATCGCCATCGACAGCTACCGCGAAATCATTCAGTACATCGGCGAAAAAGACCCGACTACCCGGCGCATCTTCGAAGACATCCTCGCCCAGGAAGAAGAGCATGCGGATGATATGGCCGACATTTTGAAAGACTTGTAAGCCTTCCAAAACCGCCTTCGCGAGCAAGCTCGCTCCCACACTGGAATCCATTTCAAATGTGGGAGCGATCCTGCTCGCGAAGGGGCCGCAACAGAAGCAAAAAGATCGCAGCCTGCGGCAGCTCATACAATCCACTGTAGGAGCTGCCGCAGGCTGCGATCTTTTGCTCTTGCCTTACTTGGTTGGCTTGACGGTCACGGGCGCCTTGCCCGCCTTCATCTGCTCAAGCAGCGGCGCGCACTGATTAGGCTCCCCACCGCTCGGCGCCACCAGCGCCAGCAGCCCCGCCGCGGGTGCGGCAATCACGCCCAGCGCGACCATCCCCGCCCCACGCAGCATCAACGGCACGGCCTTCACGCCAGCATCCGGCTTGATGAACTTGCCGCGCACGTACAACGGTGAACGCAGCGAAATCAGGCGCCAGCCCTTGGATTCCGGCGTTACGGTCAGGTCCAGTTGCTCGGTGGCCATGTTCGCCGTGCCGTCGATGTAGATGATGGCGTTCTCGGTGTCGAACACAAACAGCCGCGTGGTCGCCAGGCCAGTCTTGATGTCGAAGTCCGCCGCCGCGCAGTTGATCTTCACTTCCTTGTCGCCAAAGATCTTGCCGACCACATAGTTGCCGACGTTGAGACCGGCCAGTTCCATCAGCTCACGGCTGATCGCACCGTCGTTGATCAGCATCTTCAACTGGCCATTGGCGCCGCCGAGCAGCTTGGCCACCGAGTTGCCGCGACCGCTGATGTCGGCGTCGCCATTGAGTTCACCGAAGCTGGTTTTCATCGGCTCGAAGGTCGGGAACAACTGCTTGAGCTTGAAGCCGCGCGCGGTCAGTTTCGCCCGGCCTTCCAGCGGTTCGGCGCGACCATTGAGGCGGATCTGCGCGTCCAGATTGCCACCCGCCACACCGAAGCGCAGCGGCTCAAGGCTGAGTTCGCCATCGTTGAGTTTCAGGTGGGTATAGAGGTCGGTAAACGGCAGCTTCTCGCTGTGGACGATGCGCTTGCCGGTGAACTCGACGTCAGCGTCCATGGCGCGCCAGCGGTCGGTCTTGAACTCTTCCACCGGCAGCACTTTGTCCGTCGGTTGTTTGCTCTCGCCGCCGCGGGCCTTTTGCTTGTCATTGGAGTCGGCGCCAATCAGCGGCGCGAGGTCGGCGAACAGCAGTTGATTGGACAGCAGCGCACCGCTGAGCTTGGGCCGTGGCTGGCTGGCAACGTAGGTCAGATCACCATGAATATCGCTGCTGCCGATCTTGCCGTTGAACTGCTCGTAGGTGAATTTCGCCCCGGCGGCGTCATGCAATTTGGCGATCAAGTGACCGTCGGTGGAATACGGCGGCGTATCCGGCAGGGTCACGCCGGTCAGCGGATAGAGGTTGCCGAGGCTGGCGCCGGCCAGTTTCAGGCGCAGGTCGAGGGCACCGAGGTTGAGCGGGTCAGTGAGGGTGCCGGCCAGTTCGATGCTGGTGGCGCCGATCTTCGCCTGGGCCTGCAGCGGAAACGGTTTGTTCGCGTCCTGCAACGCCAGCAGCCCGCCGATCTTGCCCTGACCGGTGAGATTCTGGCCGTGGTACTGGCCTTTGACCTTCAGCGCAAATGCATAGTCCTGCGGCGCGGCGCCCTTGTCCTGGGCAGTCTTCGCGGCTTTGTCACCGACGATATCGCTGAACGGAATCGGCTTGCCCAGCGGATCAATCACCACGTCGAGGTTGGTTTTCAGCGTCTGGTCATCCAGGGTGACGTGGCCCTTGTCGAAGCCGATCGCCCCGATGTCCACCACCCAGTTTGACGGTTCGGCATTCGGGTCTTTCGGGTCGAACTTGAACGTCCAGTTGGCGCGGCCATCGGCCAGGCGTTGCAATTGCGCGTTGGGTTCGGTCAGGTCGATACGCGGGATCGTCACCCGTTGCGCCAGCAGGGCCAGCGGCGAGATGCGCAGTTCCACGCGTTTGAGCGTGACCATCTGCGGCTGCTTCGACCAGTCCGGGTTGCCCAGCGTCAGGTCCTCAGCCACCACGTGCGGCCACGGCACCCAGGCGCGCCAACCGCCCTCTTCCGGCTCGCGCTGCCAGATCACCGCGAGGTTGCCATTGATGGCGAACGGTCGATGCAGTTCTTCCGAGACTTTGGCGTTGAGCGGCGGTTTGATCCGGTTCCAGTCGAAGAACACGATGATCAGAACCAGTACCGCCAGCAGCAGTACGAGGATGGCGAGGGTCCAACTGAAGATTTTTCCGGTGCGCGTCATGCACAAAACTCCTGATGACGACCGCACGCCGACTTCGCGACGTACAGCTGAAACGGCGGGCCAAAGCGGCCCTCATGAAATCTACGACTGGCAAACAGTGCGCAGGTTTAATCGGAATATAGATTCCGCGGCAAAAAATCGCCCGAATGCTGACCGATTGGTCGAACAGCGTTACCGCTGCCCGCACATTTGCGAGGCGCGAGTGAGTCGAAAATACCCACTGCAGTGCAAAACCACCGTCCGCAAACGCCCGAGCTAGAGCGCCTCGGCAGAACAATCAATTCTGTTGATTATTACCATTGCGTTTATGAACTTTTATATCGACTTATCGAGAGTAGCATTGGCTTCGTACCCACTTTATCGCCCTCCCAAGGAGCAACCCATCATGAAACGCCAATTACTGCTCAGCCTTACCCTGTCGATGCTAGCCAGCACTGCTTTCGCCCTGCCCGCTGCCGATCAGGCTACCCCACAAGTGAAAGCCAGCCACTCGGTGTTCAGCCAGACTGTTGCTGCGGACGGCGGCGACCGTACTCCACAAGGTCAGACACTGGCTGAAAACGGCCGTAATCGTCTGGAAGAAAAAGGCCTGGTACAAGATGGCTACGACAAGACCCCACAAGGTCAAGCTGTAGCAAAAGGCGGCCGTGATCGCCTGGAAGAGAAAGGTCTGGTGCAAGACGGCTATGACAAGACGCCACAAGGTCAGACTCTGGCATCCGATGGCGGCGACCGCACTCCACAGGGCCAAACCCTCGCTGAAGGTGGCGGTGACCGTACCCCACAAGGTCAGACCCTCGCCGAAGACGGTTTCGATAAAACCCCACTGGGCCAGGCCGTTGCCGAAGGCGGTGGTGACCGTGTGATCGAACGCAACAGCGCTTTGAGCTAAGCCCATGGCGGCCTGGAAAAAAAGCCCAATCAGCGGATTGGGCTTTTGATTTTTTCAGCACTGCAATCCGCAAAAACCCGTTTCCCCGCTCACCTCCCTCCCCCTGCCGTTCGACGCCGGCAAAGCCGATTTGCTAGAGTGCGGCGCTTGTCCTGCCTAAGAAAACGCCTTTGCGATGCTGCCCCGCGCCGAACAGAAACAACAGACCCGCAACGCCCTGATGGACGCTGCCCGCCATTTGATGGAAAGCGGCCGAGGATTCGGCAGCCTGAGCCTGCGCGAAGTGACCAAGACCGCCGGCATCGTGCCCACCGGTTTCTACCGGCATTTCGCCGACATGGACGAACTCGGTCTGGTGCTGGTCAGTGAAGTCGGCCAGACCTTCCGCGAAACCATCCGCCTGGTCCGCCACAACGAATTCGTCATGGGCGGCATCATCGATGCCTCGGTGCGGATCTTCCTCGACGTGGTCAGCGCCAACCGTTCGCAATTCCTGTTTCTGGCGCGCGAGCAGTACGGCGGCTCGCTGCCGGTGCGTCAGGCGATTGGCCGTCTGCGCGAAAACATCAGCGCCGACCTTGCGGCCGACCTGACGCTGATGCCCAAGCTGCAACATCTGGATGCGGCCGGCCTGAGCGTGATCGCCGACCTGATCGTCAAGTCGGTATTCGCCACCCTGCCGGACATTATCGACCCACCCGCCGAAGCCTTGCCGGAGCATCTGACGCCACAGGCGAAGATCACTCAGCAGCTACGCTTCATCTTTATCGGCCTCAAGCACTGGCAAGGGCTGGGCAGTACCGAGTAAAAAACAAAAGATCGCAGCCTTCGGCAGCTCCTACACCCATTCCCTGTAGGAGCTGCCGAAGGCTGCGATCTTTTTTATGAGCCACAAATTGGTGCATGTAAAAATCTTCACGCACCAAAACCTTCCAAAATTCTGCAACATCTTGAAACATCCTCTACGCTCCGACAGGGATTTCCTACATCTGGTCCGGTTGGCAAGCCCCTTGCTCTAGCCCTATCTACAAGTCCACTGCTGGAAGCTTTCCGATGCTGGTGATTCATCGCAGAATCGACCCTCAACCTGTCTGGTCCGCCGAGTTGCACCTGACCTTCGAAGCGCGGAGCAAAAGCCGTCTGCGCTGTTTCAGTGCCGATGGCGAAGACGTCGGGTTGTTTCTGGAGCGCGGTCAGGCACCGTTATATGACGGCGAATGCCTGCAGGCCGAGGACGGCCGCATCGTCCGCGTCTGCGCCCGCCCCGAGCAACTGCTGCATGTCACCTGCGCCAATGCTTTCGAACTGACCCGCGCCGCCTATCATCTGGGTAACCGCCACGTCGCCTTGCAAGTCGGCGATGGCTGGCTGCGCCTGCTCGACGACTATGTGCTCAAGGCCATGCTCGAACAGCTTGGCGCACAGGTCGAGGCGATTGAAGCGCCGTTCCAGCCGGAACACGGGGCCTACGGCGGCGGCCATCATCATTCGCGGCATGGCGACGAAGATTTCAACTACGCGCCCAAACTCCATCAGTTCGGCGTACACCTGTGAATCCGGCCTGGGCGCTGTTGCGCCTGGCCAGTCCGCAACTGCCGATTGGCGGCTACAGCTATTCGCAAGGCCTGGAAATGGCGGTGGATAACGGCCGCGTGAACAACCCGGACAGCGCCCGCCGCTGGATCAGCGATCAGTTGCTGCTCAACCTCGCGCGCTTCGAAGCGCCGCTGCTGCTTGCCCATTGTCAGGCCGCTGCCGAGGAAAACTGGCCCGAGTTGGCGCGCATCTGCGAAACCCACCGGGCCAGCCGCGAGACCCGCGAGTTGCATCTGGAGAGCCGGCAGATGGGTTACTCGCTGCAGCAGTTGCTCAACGGTCTGCCGGAACTCGACGCGCCGGCCCGCAGTTTTCTTGAACAATGCGCCGAACCACACCTGGCCCTCGGCTGGGCACTCGCCGCCCGCGCCTGGCACATCAACCCGCAGGATGCGCTCGCCGCGTGGCTGTGGAGCTGGCTGGAAAACCAGCTCGCGGTATTGATGAAAACCCTGCCGCTGGGCCAGCAAGCCGCCCAGCGCCTGACCAGCGAACTGCTGCCGCTGCTGCAACAGGCGCAGCAGGACGCCACCCGCATCCATCCCGAACACATCGGCAGTGCCGCGTTCGGCCTGTCCCTGGCGTGCATGGCCCATGAGCGCCAGTACAGCCGTCTGTTTCGCTCTTAGAGCCTGTCATTTTGGAGAAGCACATGAACACACAACCCCTGCGCGTCGGCATCGGCGGCCCGGTCGGTTCCGGCAAGACCGCATTGACCCTGGCCCTGTGCCTGGCCCTGCGTGATCGCTACAACCTGGCTGTCGTCACCAACGACATCTACACCCGCGAAGACGCCGACTTTCTAGTGCGCAACCAAGCGCTGGCACCCGAGCGAATCATCGGCGTGGAAACCGGTGGCTGCCCGCACACGGCAATCCGCGAAGACGCCTCGATCAACCTCGAAGCGGTCGATCAACTGAACCGGCGCTTTCCGGGGCTGGACCTGATTCTGGTGGAATCCGGTGGCGACAACCTGTCGGCGACCTTCAGCCCCGAACTGTCGGACCTGACCATCTACGTGATCGACGTCTCCGCCGGCGACAAGCTGCCACGCAAGGGCGGGCCGGGGATCTGCAAGTCCGACCTGCTGGTGATCAACAAGATCGACCTGGCGCCGCTGGTCGGCGCCTCACTGGAGATGATGGATAGCGATACCAAACGCATGCGCAACGGCAAGCCATTCGTCTTCAGCAACCAGAAAACCGGTCAGGGCCTGGAAGAGATCATCGCCTTCATCGAACGCCAGGGCCTGCTGAACGCCGCCTGACTTTTTGACCAACAAGGAAGCTTATCCATGACACTCAAACGCATTCTCGGCGCCGTGGCGCTGCTGCTGACCCCGGCCCTCGCTTTCGCCCACCCGGGCCACGGCGACAGTGGGCTGGTCGCCGGTATCAGCCACCCGATCGGTGGCCTCGACCATTTGCTGGCGATGGTCGCGGTCGGCCTGTGGGCCGCGCAGCAACAAGGCGCGGCGCGCTGGGCGCTACCGTGCACGTTTGTCGGCACCATGCTGATCGGCGGCATGCTCGGCTTTGAAGGGCTGGAGCTGCCGGCGCTGGAAAGCGGGATTGCAGCTTCGGTACTGGCGCTGGGTCTGGCGGTGGCGCTGGCGGTGCGTCCGCCGCTGGTGATGGCGGTGGCCGCAACGGCGCTGTTTGCGCTGTTCCACGGTGTGGCCCATGGTCTGGAATTGCCGGACATGAGCAGCCCTTGGGCATATGCCGCCGGTTTTGTCGCGGCGACGGCGGTGCTGCATGCTGCGGGTTATGGCTTGGTGCGCGCGTTGCCTCAGGCTGCTGCGCCGCTGGTGCGAGTGGCAGGTGCTGCTTCGGCGGTGACTGGCGCGTGGTTGCTGGCTGGCTGATCTCTATCGCCTGAACCGGCCCCATCGCTGGCAAGCCAGCTCCCACAATTGGAATGCATCCTCCTGTAGGAGCTGCCGCAGGCTGCGATCTTTTGACTTTGGCGGTTACAAGCCAGATCAAAAGATCGCAGCCTGCGGCAGCTCCTACAGAATCAAGCCGCGAACCCGGTTCAACTTTGGGAACGAGCTTGCTCGCGAAGGCGGTCTGACAGACACCGCGTCTCTAAAGGACGCGGCTCTGCTACCATGTCGCGCAATCGCCCCAGCCGTGACGACGTCCGCCAATGCCCCATGCTTCCCGCTCCACCTCCCTGCCCGAATTGACCGCCCTGTTCAGCGACGTGCAACAGCACTTTCTGAACGTGATCGTGCCGCTCTGGCAAGGCCCGGGCTGGAATGCCGACATGGCGCTGCCCTATGAGGCACTCGACGCGGCGCATCAACCCTTGCCACCGCAACGCTATCGGGCGATGGCCTGCGCACGGCAGCTGTACCTGTTTTCCAGCCTGATCGGGGTTGTGGATAACGCCGACGTACGCGCCGCCGCGCTGTTCCGCTCGCTGCAACGGCATTTCCACGATGCCGAGCATGGTGGCTGGTTCTACAGCATCGACGCGCAAGGCAAGCCGCTGGATCAGCGCAAAGACCTCTACACCCACGCCTTCATCCTGTTCGCCTGCGCCCATTACTGGGCCAAGTCCCGGGAGCCGCTGGTGGAATCCACGCTCAACGCCGCACTGGAAATCATCGGTCGGCGTTTCGCCACCGGCGACGGGCTGTACGAAGCCTGCCTGGACCGCGACTGGATCACCCTGCAAACCGGCCCGCTGCAAAACCCGCTGATGCACCTGGCCGAAGCGTTCCTCGCCACCTTGGCGGTACGTGAAGACGCGGCGACGCAGCAAGCGCTGGTCGAGTTATGCACAGCCATGCACAAGCAGTTCGTCGATCCGCAACACGGGGTGTTGATGGAGAAACCGCTGGGGGCTGTGGATAACTGGTACGAACCGGGGCATCAGTTCGAGTGGTATTTCCTGCTTGAGTCTTCAGCCCTGCTGCGCGGCTCGAAACTGCACGCTGCGCTGGAGCGGGCGTTCGCTTTCACTGAGCAATTCGGGGTTGAACAGCCGTCCGGCGCCGTGCGGGCGATGCTCGATCTGCAACTGGACGGTCGCCCGAAGGATTCGACGCAACGGATCTGGGCGCAAGCGGAATACTTGCGCGCCCTGACCTTGCGCCCGGACAGCGAAGCCGCAGTGCTGCGCCAGTTGCAGGCGCTGCAGCAGCGGTTTCTGCATGCGGGCGGGTGGCATGAATGCCGGGATGAGCTGGGAGAGGTCAGCCGCAAGGACATGCCTTCGACGACGCCTTATCACTTGGCGACGTGCTACAGCGGGCTGGCTGAATACCTGAACTGATTGACTGAACTTATCCTGTGGCGAGGGAGCTTGCTCCCGCTTGAGTGCGCAGCACTTACAAAAATCCGGGGCCGCTTCGCAGCCCAGCGCGAGCAAGCTCGCTCGCCACAGGAAATTCAGCAGCCCAGAATCAGGCAATCCACTTCTTGTCACCGGTAAAGCTGATGGTCAACCAGCGCGCCGCATCCGGCTCACCTAACTGCGCCGAAATCTCCTCACGCAACGCATCCAGTTGCCCAACGCTCTGCAACCGGTAATCCGCCGGCAACACCACATGAATCTCGATGAACCGCGCCCGCCCATGCTTCTGCACGTAGGTCACGTAGTCGTCGAAACCATGCTCGACCTTTGCCGCTTCCATGACCTGACGCACCAGATCATTCAGGGTGTCCGGGGCAATACCCAGTACATCACGCAGCGCCGGGCCAAGGATCTTGAACGCCGGCGGCAACATGGTCAGGGCCAGCACGATCAGGATCAGCGGGTCGACAAACTTCGCCCACTCGTCAAAGCCCTGGGCCTTGAGCAGCAACGCGGCGAGAAAACTGATCAACAGGCCGACCGAAAGCATCGCGTCCACCAGCCAGCTGATGTTGTCGAACTGGATCAGGCTGGACTTGAGCTTGCGATTGCGCCGACGCACGTAGAAGAAATAGGCGAACTCAACGACGGTGAACACCGCCGCATAAATGATCACCAGCCCCAGCTCGATCTCGCGGCCACCGTTGATGATGCCGAACACGCCGTTGAGAAACGCATAGATGGCGATCAACAGCAGGAAGCTGCCTTCGATCAGCAGCACCATCGGCTCCAGATGCCAGAAGCCGAACTGAAAACGGTGATTGCTTTCTTTGGCGATCAGCCGCGCGGTGATCAGCATCAGCACTTTGATGAACGTTGCGATCAGCGAGAAAAAACCATCGAAAAGGATGGATTGCGAACCTGAAACAAAACCGGTGACGATCCCGGCAATCGACACCGCGAACATCAGGATGGTCGATTGTTTGAGCAGTGACTGCTCACCTCGGTTACTCACGTAGCCTCCTCTAAAAACCTTTGAACCGCGGGGTGCGGTGGGGTTTGTCGGAGTTGAGTTTACCTTATCGCCGGTTATGCCCGGTTTTGTGGCGAGGGAGCTTGCTCCCGCCGGGGTGCGGAGCGCCCCCGCTCTTCAGTTCAAAAAAGCGGGCCTGCTGCGCAGTCCAGCGGGAGCAAGCTCCCTCGCCACAGGGTCTTACGCCTTGTTACGCTCGATGGCAAAACCGGCCCAGGTCTGGCTCACCGGCATCAGCTCCAGGCTGTTGATGTTGATGTGCGCCGGGGCATTAAGCACCCAGAAAATGGTCTCGGCGATGTCCTGCGGCTGGATCGGCTCGGCACCGGCATAAGTGGCGTTGTAACGCTCTTGG
This sequence comes from Pseudomonas sp. LF020, assembly GCF_053456425.1. Taxonomy (NCBI): domain Bacteria; kingdom Pseudomonadati; phylum Pseudomonadota; class Gammaproteobacteria; order Pseudomonadales; family Pseudomonadaceae; genus Pseudomonas; species Pseudomonas sp. LF020. The sequence goes on along the minus strand of NZ_JBRFIX010000004.1, from coordinate 527,039 downwards.
TCACCGGCAAAGCGCACCAGCGAGAACTCGCTTTCGCACAGGCCCGGCTCGATGTTGCTGACGCGCACGCCGGTGCCCTGCAGGTCGCAACGCAGGTTCAGCGAGAACTGCTTGACGAACGCCTTGGTCGCGCCATACACGTGGCTTCCCGGATACGGGTAGTTGCCGGCAATGGAGCCGAGGTTGACGATGCCGGCGCCACGGCCGTGAGCGATCAACCGTGGCAACAGCAGGCGGGTGCTGTACATCAGGCCTTTGACGTTGGTGTCGACCATGGTGTCCCAGTCGTCGAGGTCGCATTTCGGTGCAGGGTCGACGCCCAGCGCCAGCCCGGCGTTGTTGATCAGGCCGCGCAGTTTGGCGAACGACGGCGGCAGATTGGCAATTGCCTCTTCCATCGCCTTGCGGTCACGCACGTCGAGTACCAGACCATGCACTTCGGTCTGCTTCGACAGTTCGGCGCACAGCGCGTCGAGACGTTCTGCACGACGGCCGGTCAACACCAGTTTCCAGCCAGCCTCGGCAAAACGACGGGCGCAGGCTTCACCAAAACCGGAGGTTGCGCCGGTAATAAACAGGGTGTTGGACATCGTGTTCTCCTTGCGTCGGCCACGAGTGCGGCCATTGGAATAGAAAATCAGCAGCCAGCATGCCCGGCCCGGCACGGACGAGCAACATCAACCCATGTAGGAGCTGCCGCAGGTTCGGGCCGCGTTCGGACGATCTTTTGACTTTTAGGGACAAGATCAAAAGATCGCAGCCTGCGGCAGCTCCTACATAAGCGCACTCCAGATCAAAAATTGATCAACCGTTGCTACGCCATGTGGGGCGTGGCCTGTAGCCATGTGCACGCACGTTATCCACAGTCCCTTCCACAGTTTCCGGGGGCAAGTGGAAACGCGCAAAGCCGCGCCACACAAGGCTTTGCGCAGGAAATAGAAAGTTTTTTGCTTGACCCTGAAGCGGCTGTTGTGCCGGAGATGGCATTTTGCACGACCTACCGGTCAGAGCAGTGATTGCGCGAGGCCAGTAATTACGGCCCTCAGCGCGGTCTTTCCAGAGTTTAATCACAGACTTATCCACAGGCTTGTTCACACCAATTTGTCACTGCAGTGCAGCCTAGAAAAAGGTTGACAACAGCGTCTTCAGCCTCCGCAAAAATGCCTGATCAATAATCAACCACCGGCCTGCAAGCCACGGTTAACAAGGGCTGCAGCCAGCTACTCCCACGTTATTCACAGCCAGCTCCACAGCAAACGGGGACAAGTCAAAACTGTGGAAAAACAGCCATTTGCAGCGTCTATATGTCGCGCTTTGGCAGCTATGGGAATTTGTTTTCCACAATTCTGCCGAAGGTCACAATTTTACCTGTGGGAGCTGGCTTGCCAGCGATGGCGGAGTCACTGCCAACATCATTGCTGAATGGCAAACCGCTTTCGCTGGCAAGCCAGCTCCCACAGGGGCCTTGGTGAATTTGAGGAATGAAAAAGCCCCGGTACTTTCGTCGCGGGGCTTTGTGGACAACTCAGGAAGAATCAGTGCCCGCCCAGATAAGCGTTACGCACCTCCTCATTCACCAGCAGCTCTTTACCGGTACCGGTCAGGCGAATCTCGCCATTGACCATCACGTACGCCCGGTCTGACAGTTTCAGCGCATGGTTGGCGTTCTGCTCGACGAGGAAAATGGTCATGCCGGTTTTCGCCAGTTCCCGCAGGGTGGCGAAGATCTGTTTCACCACGATCGGTGCCAACCCCAGGCTTGGCTCATCGAGCAGCAGCAATTTCGGCCGACTCATCAGGGCGCGGGCAATGGCGAGCATTTGCTGCTCGCCGCCGGACATGGTCATCGCCCGCTGGGTACGGCGCTCTTCGAGCCGCGGGAACAGCTCGAACATGCGCTGCATGTCCTCCTTGGCGTACTTGTCGCCAATCGGGATGGTGCCCATCAGCAGGTTTTCCTCGACGGTCATGTCGGGAAACACTCGCCGCCCTTCCGGCGACTGCGCAATGCCGTTGGAGGCGATGTAGTGCGAGGACTTGTGGGTAATGTCGACACCTTGATAGAGGATCTGCCCGCCCGCCGCCCGTGGCTGGCCGAAGATCGACATCAGCAGCGTCGATTTACCCGCGCCGTTGGAACCGATCAGGCTGACGGTCTCGCCTTCGTTGATCTCAAGCGACACGCCTTTGAGGGCCTGAATCGGGCCGTAGAACACGTCCAGATCTTTGAGTTCGAGGATCGGTTTGCTCATACCAGCTCCTCTTCGTCGGCGCCCAGGTAGGCGGCAATCACTTTCGGATCGTTGCGGATCGCCTCAGGCCCGCCCTCGGCGATGACAATGCCGTGGTCCAGCACCACGATGTGGTCGGAAATGCTCATCACCATGCCCATGTCGTGTTCGATCAGCACCACGGTCAGATCGTGCTCGTCGCGCAGCAGCCGGATCATCGCGCTCAGCGCTTCGGTTTCCTGAGGGTTGAGGCCGGCGGCCGGTTCGTCGAGGCAGATGATCTGCGGGCGGGTGCACATGGCCCGGGCGATCTCCAGACGACGTTGCTGACCGTAGGACAGCTCACCGGCCAGACGATTGGCGCAGTCCACCAGATCCACCACTTCGAGCCAGTAGAACGCGCAATCCAGCGCATCGCTTTCCGCTTTGCGGTAGCCCTTGGTGTTGAGGATGCCGGCCAGCATGTTGCGGTTGACCCACATGTGCTGCGCCACCAGCAGGTTTTCCAGCACCGACATTTCCTTGAACAGACGAATGTTCTGGAAGGTTCGGGCCAGGCCTGCGCGGTTCACCAGATGCGTGCCGCCGAACATCTTGTAGTACAGGCGACTGAGGAAGCTTTTCGGCGACACGAAGTCGGTCGGTTTGAACGACTCGCCCAGCAATTGAATGACGTTGGTCTGCTGGCCGCGCACGTTGAGTTCGATCTTGCCGCCGGATGCCTTGTAGAACCCGGTCAGGCAGTTGAACACCGTGGTCTTGCCGGCGCCGTTCGGCCCGATCAGGGCGAAGATCGAGTTGCGTTTGACCTTGAGGCTGACATCGCTCAGAGCCTTGATGCCACCGAAGTGCATCATCAGTTTTTCCACAGAGAGTACGACTTCACTCATGGCGCAGTCCTCTCATAGTGAATGGCACCTTTGCGTGGAGTGACCCCGGTACGGCTGATGCGAATCAGCCCGCGTGGTCGCCAGATCATCATCAACACCATCAGGATGCCGAACAGCAGCACGCGGTATTCGGCGAAGCCGCGCAGCAATTCCGGAGCTACCGTCAGCACGAACGCCGCGATCACCACGCCGATGGTCGAGCCCATGCCGCCGAGCACGACGATGGCGAGGATCAGCGCCGATTCGAAGAAGGTGAACGAGGTCGGGTTGACGAAGCCCTGGTAGGTGGCGAAAAACACCCCGGCCAGGCCCGCGGTCGACGCACCGATGGTGAACGCCGAGAGCTTGACCAACACGTGGTTCAGGCCCATCGAGCGGCAAGCGATTTCATCTTCGCGCAGGGCTTCCCAGGCGCGGCCCACCGGCATTTTCACCAGACGATGCTTGATGTACAGCACGGCCAGCACCACCAGGAACAACACCGCGTAGATGAAGTAATACTTCACGTCCGGGTTGTAGGCGATGCCGAAGAACTCATGGAACGGCACCCCGCCATCCTTGGCCCGCTTGCCGAATTCCAGGCCGAAGAACGTCGGCAGTGGCGCCGGCATCCCGTTCGGACCGCCGGTCAGCGACAGCCAGTTATTGAGGATCAGGCGGATGATTTCACCGAAGCCCAGGGTCACGATCGCCAGATAGTCACCGTGCAGACGCAGAACCGGGAAGCCGAGGATGCAGCCGGCCAGGCCAGCGGTGATCGCCGCCAGTGGCAGCACGGTCCAGAAGCCCAGCCCGAGGTATTGATAACCCAGCGCCAGACCGTAGGCGCCGATGGCGTAGAACGCCACGTAACCGAGGTCGAGCAGGCCGGCCAGACCGACCACGATGTTCAGCCCCAGCCCCAGCAGCACGTAGATCAACCCGAGGATGACCACGCCCAGCAGGTACGAGTTGGAGACAAACGGCACGATGACCGCGAGCACAATCAGCAGCGGGATGATCCAGCGCAGCGAGGATTTATGGTCGGCAGGCAGCACGTGCACACCGGAACCGGTGCTCTCGAAGCCGTCGAGAATCTTCAGGCCCCTGGGCGTCTGCAGAAACAGGCTCAAGGCAAAGCGGCCGATCATCACAATGCCGATAAGCCACGCGACGCGGGTCGGCTCAAGATTGAAGCTGTAGCCTTCGAGCACGACGCCGACAATCGGGCCGAACACGATCAGGGCAATGAGGCCGGCCAGAATCGCCTCAACCAGACTTTTTTTGATATCGATGGATTTTTGGGTGGTTGAAGACATCGCTTACACCTTCGACACAAGAGGACGGCCCAACAGGCCCTGAGGCCGGAAGACCAGAACAAGTACGAGCAGCGAGAAGCTGAACACGTCTTTGTAGTCGGAGTTGACCAGGCCCGAGAACAGCGACTCGGAGATCCCGAGAATGATCCCGCCGAGCATCGCGCCGGGCAGTGAGCCGATCCCGCCAAGCACGGCGGCGGTGAACGCCTTGATGCCGATGACGAAGCCTGCGTAGAAGTCGAACGTGCCGTAGTTCATGGTGATCAGCACGCCGGCCAGCGCCGCCATCGCTGCACCGATGATGAACACGTAGGAAATCACCCGGTCGGTGTTGATCCCGAGGATCGAAGCCATCTTGCGGTCTTGCTGGGTGGCGCGGCACATGCGGCCGAGCTTGGTGTACTTGATCACGTAGGTCAGCAGGCCCATGCCGACAAATGCGGCGACCAGAATGAAGATCTTGGTGTAGGTCAGTTGGACGAAACCGCTGCCAACGTCGATACGCCAGGCACCGGTGAGCAGCGTCGGAACACCCTGTTGGCGGGCGCCCTGGCTGATCTGGGCATAGTTTTGCAGGATCAGCGAGATACCGATGGCACTGATCAACGGTGCCAGTCGGGTGGAGTTGCGCAGAGGTTTGTAGGCGACGCGTTCGATTACCCAGCCATAAACGCCAGTGACGACGATGGTGAAGACCAGCGTGCCGAGCATCAACAGCGGGAAGGATTCGATACCGAAATAAGCCAGCAGAGCCAGACTGATTGCCGCGAGGTACGCGGAAATCATGTAAACCTCGCCGTGGGCGAAGTTGATCATGCCGATGATGCCGTAGACCATTGTGTAGCCGATGGCGATCAGGCCATAGACCGACCCGAGGGTCAGGCCGTTGACCAGTTGCTGCAGGAAAATACCATCCATAACGCAATCTCACGCAATGAGAACCTGCCCACCGGAGCGGGCGGTTCTTCCAGGGAAAATACAGATTTACGTCGGAGCAATGTCAGAGCGCGATCAGCCCATCCCCACCCAGGCTCCTGTGGGAGCTGGCTTGCCAGCGATAGCGGTGGATCAGCCAACCTGTGTGTCGACTGACCTGACGCCATCGCGGGCAAGCCCGCTCCCACAGGTATTGGTGGGGGTTAAGCGAATCGCGTCAGCCCTTACTTCTGTTTTTCCAGCTGATGGTATTTGCCGCTCGCGTCCCACTGGTAAACCACGTAGTCGGACACTTTCAGGTCGCCCTTCTTGTCCCAGGCTTTCTCGCCCATGACGGTTTTCACCGGGTTGGCCTTGAGCCACTCGGCGGCTTTTTCGCCACTGTTGGACTTGGCGCCGTTGAAGGCGGCCGCCAGGGTCTGAACCGACGCGTAGGCGTACAGGGTGTAGCCCTCAGGCTCGGTGCCGGCCTTGCGGAACGCATCCACTACCGTCTTGCTGTCTGGCAGCAGGCGTGGGTCCGCGCCGAAGGTCATCAGCACGCCGTCAACGTATTGCGGGCCACCGGCGGTGGTCACCAGTTCGTCAGTGACGATGCCGTCATCAGACATGAACTTGACGTCTTTCAGGCCTTCGGTACGCAGTTGCTTGACCAGCGGGCCGGCTTCCGGGTGCAGGCCGCCGAAGTAGACCACGTCGGCACCGGCTGCACGAATCTTGGTGACCACGGCGCTGAAGTCTTTCTCGCCGCGGGTCAGGCCTTCATACAGCACCGGCTTCACGCCACGTTTTTCCAGTTGAGCCTTGGTCGCATCGGCCAGGCCCTGACCGTAGGTGTCCTTGTCGTGCAGCACGGCGACTTTCTTGCCCTTGAGCACGTCGACGATGTAATCGCCCGCGACGATGCCTTGCTGGTCATCACGCCCGCACATACGGAACATGGCGCTCAGGCCGCGCTCGGTCACCTGCGGGTTGGTGGAACCCGGGGTGATCGCGATAACGCCGGCTTCGTCGTAGATTTCCGAGGCTGGAATGGTGGAAGAGGAGCAGAAGTGCCCGACCACGCCGGCGACTTTCTGGTTGACCAGGTCCTTGGCGACTGTCACTGCCTGCTTCGGTTCGCAGGCGTCATCGCCCTTGACCAGTACGATTTTCTCGCCATTGACGCCGCCCGCCGCATTGACCGCGTCCGCCGCTGCCTGTGCACCCTTCATGTACTGCTCGCCAAATGCCGCGTTGGCGCCAGTCATTGGACCCGCTACACCGATTTTCACATCAGCTTGAGCAAACGCAGAAACACCCAGCGCAGTAGCTACTGCGAGGGCCAGAAAGCCTTTCTTGTAAAACGTCTGGGACATGAGGTGGTGCTCCAAGGTTTTTTTTAGTTGGCACTGCGACTTCACTTCACTGAATGCTCTGAGCAAGCGCCGTGCCATCGGTTTTTTATTCTTCAAAAAGTCGCTGCTTTCTTGTTATTTCGACTGTTTCGTTCCCATTTTCATTGGGCGTGCAACCGTCTAAACCGCGGAAGGTGAAACCTTTTTAAACCTCAGGCGCAACCCGCTTGCGCCATCATTGCAACCGCGGCACCAAACGATGTGCAACCAGCCTGTAACAGCTCGCGTCACCGAACTGCACACTGCTGGTGCGGGACTGCTACAACCCGCACCATTACAGGCTAGTCGCTGCATCGAAAAGCGCCGCTTCCGGCAACATATTTCAACACTCAAATGACGATGCGCAGGCACTGGCCCGCGTGATACAGCGAGAACCCGGCCTCGTACAGGCAACTGCGCAGGCCGACGCCGGCCAGGGGCTGCATCGGTGCGAAGGGGATCGGCAGGGCTTGAGGATTTCCGTTACACAGATAGTCGGCGAAGGCTTTGCCGACCACGGTGCCGGTGGTCACGCCACGACCGTTGTAACCGGTGACCGCCACCAGTCCGGGTGCCGGCTCGAACAGTCGCATCAAATGATCGGGGGTGAAGGCGATGCGCCCGGTCCAGGTGCATTCCCATTCCACCGGTTTCAGGTTGGGGAAGTAATGCTGCTGCACCCGGTCGGCCCAGGCCTTGAGGAACCACGTCGGCTTCTGGTTGCCGTTGCCCAGACTGCCGAGCAACAGGCGGCCGTCCTTGTCGCGACGGATGCTGCTCAGCACCTGCCGCGTGTCCCACGAGCCCTGCCCGCCGGGGAGGATTTCATGGGCGGCGTCTTCGGTCAGCGGCACCGAGGCGACCTGATAGTAGTAACCGGGGAAGAAGTTGCGCTTGAGTTCGGTCCAGTCGCCCTCGGTGTAAGCGTTGGAGGCGATCACCACTTGTTCGGCGAGCACCGAACCCTGCTCGGTCTGTACCGACCATTGCTGGCCCACGCGTTCGAGTCGGGTCACTGGCGAGTGATCGAACATCTGCCCGCCCAGGCCTTTCACCGCGTTGGCCAGTCCGGTGACATAAGCCATCGGATTGAGCGTACCCGCGCGGCGGTCGAGCAATGCGGCGGCGATCTTCTGGGTGCCGGTGGCTTGCTCGCAGGCCTTGCCGGTGAGCAACTCGACCGGCGCGCCGCGACGCTTCCATTGTTGCTCGCGACTGCGCAGATCCGCCTCGCCCTTGGCGTTGTGCGCCATGTGCAGGGTGCCTTCGCGGCGCAGCTGGCAATCGATGTTGTATTTATCCACAAGGCTGAACACCAGCGCCGGCGCCGCCCCGAGCATGCGGTTGAGCTGACTGCCGACGGCTTCGCCGAATCCGGCCTCGATCTCGTCCGGCGGGATCCACATGCCGGCGTTGACCAGCCCGACGTTGCGCCCGGAACCGCCATGCCCGGCGCGATGCGCTTCGAGCACGCAGACGCTTTTGCCTTTTTCCAACAGATGCAGCGCCGCCGACAACCCGGTAAACCCGGCGCCGATCACGCAGACATCGACTTTGACTTCGCCTCTGAGCGCGGTGTTATCCGGGCGCTGCGGCGTGAGTTTTTCCCACAGACATTCTTCGCGTAACGGCATTGCCAGACTCCAACAGAAACCTAACCAATTGCGTTGTGGGCACTAAAAAGATCGCAGCCTTCGGCAGCTCCTACAAAACCGCAGCCAACCGCAGCCCTGTAGGAGCTGCCGAAGGCTGCGATCTTTTCAGCTTTTGCTCAATTTCAGTCGAAGGTGATGCCCTGCGCCAGCGGCAATTCCAGCGAGTAGTTCACCGTGTTGGTCTGGCGACGCATGTAGGCGCGCCAGGCGTCGGAGCCCGATTCACGACCGCCACCGGTCTCTTTCTCGCCACCGAATGCGCCGCCGATTTCCGCGCCGCTCGGGCCGATGTTGACGTTGGCGATGCCGCAGTCGCTGCCGACCGCCGACATGAACTGCTCGGCCTCGCGCACGTCGGTGGTGAAGATGCACGACGACAGACCTTGCGGCACCGCGTTGTTCAGGCGCAGCGCTTCCTGGAAGTCGCTGTAGCCGACCACGTAGAGAATCGGGGCGAAGGTTTCGCTGCAGACCACGTCGCTCTGCTCCGGCATTTCGACGATGGCTGGCGACACGTAGTAGGCATTCGGGAATTGGTCTTCCAGTTGGCGCTTGCCGCCAAACACCCGACCGCCCTCGCTCAGCGCCTGCTCCAGCGCGTCCTGCATGTTTTCGAAGCTGTGTTTGTCGATCAGCGGGCCGACCAGATTGCCTTCCAGCGGGTTACCAATACGCACTTTCGAATAGGCGGCTTTGAGGCGGGTGACGATTTCTTCCTTCACCGACTCATGGGCAATCAAGCGACGCAACGTGGTGCAACGCTGCCCGGCGGTACCGACCGCACTGAACAGGATGGCGCGCACGGCCATGTCCAGATCGGCGCTCGGGCCGAGGATCATCGCGTTGTTGCCACCCAGCTCCAGAATGCTGCGGGCAAAACGCGCGGCGATTTTCGGCGCCACCTCGCGGCCCATGCGGGTGCTGCCGGTAGCACTGATCAGCGCCACACGCGGGTCGTCCACCAGCGCTTCGCCGGCGTCACGGCCACCGATGATCACCTGGCACAGGTGCGCCGGCGCATCGCTGAAATTCTTCACCACACGGTCGAACAGTGCCTGGCAGGCCAGTGCGGTCAGCGGCGTCTTCTCCGACGGTTTCCACACCACCGGGTTGCCGCAGACCAACGCCAGCGTGGTGTTCCACGCCCACACCGCGACCGGGAAGTTGAACGCACTGATCACGCCGACCACGCCCAGCGGATGCCAGGTTTCACGCATGTGGTGGCCCGGGCGCTCGGAGGCGATGGTCAAACCGTACAACTGGCGGGACAGGCCGACAGCGAAGTCGCAGATGTCGATCATCTCCTGCACTTCACCGAGGCCTTCCTGAGTGATCTTGCCCGCTTCCCACGACACCAGCTCGCCGAGGTCAGCCTTGTATTCGCGCAACACTTCGCCGAACTGACGCACCAGTTCGCCGCGACGCGGGGCCGGCACCTTGCGCCACTGCTCGAACGCATGATCTGCGCGACTGATGTGCTGCTCGACTTCGGCCGGGCCTTCCCAGTTCACGGCGGCGATGCGGCTGCCGTCGATGGGCGAATGCACCGACACTTTGCCGTTCTGGTACAGGGCCGGGTTCACACCAAGACGATCAAGCAATGCGGCAACCATGGGTCACTCCTCAAGCGAAAAACTGAATGTGTGCGGCCGAACGTTCACGACCGGGCAGGCCTTTAGTTGTAGCTTCCCGAGGGCAAGGCAACAAACGACCTTTACGCGAGATATCATTCCGTTTATTCATGCTGCGCCTAGAAAGACAAGAAAAAGGGATCACCCATGCTGAACAAACGCCACTTGCCGTCGATCACCGCGCTGCAGTGCTTCGAAGCCGTGACCCGGCACCTGAGCTTCACCCGGGCCGCCGAAGAACTGAACCTGACCCAGAGCGCGGTCAGCAAACAGGTCGCGCAGCTTGAGGAACTGTTGCAGCACTTGTTGTTTCGCCGGGTGCGTCGGCGTTTGCAGATGACCCCGGCCGGGGATTTGTACCTGGTGGAAGTCCGAAAAATCCTCACGCAGGTGGAAATGTCCACGCATTACCTGCGTTCCTACGGCGGCGAGACCGAAGTCCTGCGCGTCTCCACGCCCTCGACCTTCGGCGCGCGCTGGCTGGTGCCCCGTCTGAAGGGCTGGCGCCTGCGCCATCCGTCGATCCATCTGGACCTGTGCAACGAGCAGGAGGCCGATGACTTGCTGCAGGGGCGCAGCGATCTGGCGTTCTATTTCGGCCAAGGCTCACGTCCCGGCACCGAATGCCTGAAGCTGTTCGGCGAAGAACTGGTGCCGGTCTGCGCGCCGGGCAGCCTGCCGGATCAGCCGTTCACCGACCCGACGCAACTGACCGATCTGGTGCTGCTGCAAAATGCCTCGCGCCCACAGGCCTGGCATGACTGGTTCGACAGTCAGGGCTACCACACCGAACACAGCTATCACGGGCCGCGTTTCGAAACCTTTTATATGTGCATCCGCGCCGCCCAGGTCGGCTGCGGCGTGGCGCTGCTGCCACGGTTTCTGGTGGAAGAGGAATTGGCCGACGGCAAACTGGTCATTCCCTGGCAGCATGCAATGCCCAGCTCCGACGCCTATTACCTGGCCTACCCGGAACATGCGGCGGAAGTGCCGAAGGTGCGGGATTTTGTGAAGTGGATGCTGGAGCAGATCGATAGCCCGGATGCGTAACCGAGGCACGTTTGCTATCTCTGTGGCGAGGGAGCTTGCTCCCGCTCGGCGGCGCAGCCGTCGTAAGGCGACAGACGCGTTGTAACTGACATTATCGGGGATATCGACATCGGGGCGGCTTCGCCACCCAGCGGGAGCAAGCTCCCTCGCCACAGTTGCCTTCATTCAGCGCAAAAATTGCTGGCAATCCCCACCATTGATATGCGCCACTAGCGTCATTGATTGATCCCGCGCAACCGCGCGGTGCACCTGGAGACCCCGTTTATGAGCGAGAGTGTATTTGCCGATCGCATCGTGCAGAACCTGCTCGACACCGACTTCTACAAACTGACGATGATGCAGGCGGTGCTGCACAACTACCCCAACGTCGAAGTCGAATGGGAGTTCCGTTGCCGTAACAGCGAGGATCTGCGGCCGTATCTGGCCGAGATTCGCTACCAGATCGAGCGCCTGGCCGAGCTGAGCCTGAGTGCCGACCAGTTGAGTTTTCTCGAGCGCATCACCTTCCTCAAGCCGGATTTCCTGCGCTTTCTCGGCCTGTTCCGCTTCAATTTGCGTTACTTGCACACTGGCATCGAGAACGGCGAACTGTTCATCCGTCTGCGCGGCCCGTGGCTGCATGTGATTCTCTACGAGGTGCCGCTGCTGGCGATCGTCAGCGAAGTGCGCAACCGCTATCGCTACCGGGAAATCGAACTGGTGCAGGCGCGGGAACAGCTGTATCGCAAGTTCGACTGGCTCAGCGCCAACGCTTCGGCCGACGAACTGGCGCAGTTGCAGGTCGCCGATTTCGGCACCCGCCGGCGCTTTTCGTATCGCGTGCAGGAAGAAGTGGTCAACGTGCTCAAGCACGATTTCCCCGGGCGCTTCGTAGGCACCAGCAACGTGCACCTGTCCCGGGAGCTGGACATGAAACCGCTGGGCACCATGGCCCATGAATGGATCATGGCCCACCAGCAACTCGGCCCACGGCTGATCGACAGCCAGATCGCCGCCCTCGACTGCTGGGTGCGCGAGTACCGTGGTTTGCTCGGGATTGCGCTCACCGATTGCATCACCACCGACGCCTTCCTCGGCGATTTCGACCTGTTCTTCGCCAAGCTCTTCGATGGCCTGCGCCACGATTCCGGGGATCCGGTGCAGTGGGGTGAAAAGTGCATCGCCCACTACCACAAGCTCGGCATCGACCCGATGAGCAAGACCCTGGTGTTCTCCGACAGCCTGACCCTGCCCAAGTCGCTGGAGATCTTCCGCGCGCTGCACGGACGAATCAACGTCAGCTTTGGCATTGGTACCAACCTGACCTGTGACATTCCGGGTGTCGAACCGATGAGCATCGTGCTTAAAATGACCGCCTGCAACGGCCAGCCGGTGGCGAAGATCTCCGACGAGCCCGGCAAGACCCACTGCAAAGATCCGAATTTCGTCGCCTATTTGCGACACGTGTTCCAGGTTCCTGCCGATTCCAGTCTATCTAGCAAGGAGTGAATTCATGCAAGCCGTACAGCGTGAGATTGCTGAACAGCTCAAGGTGCAACCGCCATTCGCCGGGCATCAGGCCCTCGAAGCGGAAGTCGCCCGGCGCATCACCTTTATCCAGGATTGCCTGGTCAATTCCGGACTCAAGACCCTGGTGCTGGGCATCAGCGGCGGTGTCGACTCGCTGACCGCCGGCCTGCTGGCACAGCGCGCCATGCGTGAACTGCGCGAGCGCACCGGCGACAGCAGCTACAAGTTCATCGCCGTGCGCCTGCCGTACGAAACCCAGTTCGATGAGCACGATGCGCAAGCGTCGGTGGATTTCATCGCCCCGGACGAACGCCACACCGTGAACATCGGCCCGGCGGTCAAATCCCTGGCCAGTGAAGTGGCGGCATTCGAAGGCAAACATGCGGTGTCGGTGGATTTCGTGCTCGGCAACACCAAGGCGCGGATGCGCATGGTCGCCCAGTACACCATCGCCGGCGCGGCGCACGGTTTGGTGATCGGCACCGACCACGCGGCGGAAGCGGTGATGGGCTTCTTCACCAAATTCGGTGACGGCGCCTGCGACCTGGCCCCGCTCAGCGGTCTGGTGAAAAACCAGGTCCGGGCGATCGCCCGCAGCTTCGGCGCACCGGAATCGCTGGTGGAAAAAGTGCCGACCGCGGATCTGGAAGACCTGTCACCGGGCAAACCGGACGAAGCCTCCCACGGCGTCACCTACGCCGAGATCGACGCCTTCCTGCACGGCGAGCCGGTGCGCCAGGAAGCGTTCGACATCATCGTCAACACCTACAACAAAACCCATCACAAGCGCGTGATGCCGTTCGCCCCGTAAGTTGAAAGCCGCTGTAGGAGCTGTCGAGTGAAACGAGGCTGCGATCTTTTGATCTGGCTTTGAAGATCAAGATCAAAAGATCGTCCGATCGCGGCCCGAGCCTGCGGCAGCTCCTACAGAAACGAAAAAAGCGTCCCGAGGGACGCTTTTTTTATGCCTGCAGCCATTACTTCACAGCAATGGTGCCTTTCATCATCGAGATGTGGCCCGGGAACGAGCAGAAGAAGCCGTAATCGGTACCTGCGGCCAACTTCGATACGTCGATGGTCAGCGTGTCTTTTTCGCCAGCGCCGATGATCTTGGTGTGAGCGATAACGCGCTCGTCGCCGTCTTTCAAGTAGTTCTTGTCGATGCCCGCGGCCAGGCCGTCGGTGGCGATCGGCTGCATGTCAGCGGTTTTGCTGATCACCAGGTTATGGCCCATGACGTTCTTCGGCAGGCTGCCGGAGTGGGTCAGTTCGACGGTGAAGGTCTTGCAGCTCTTGTCGATTTCGATGGCTTTGGTGTTGAAGGACATCTGGTCGGTGGAATCAACGGTGGTTTTGCACTCGGCAGCCATCAATTGGCTGCTGGCCAGCGCCAGCAGGGATACCGCAACAACTTTGGAAAACATGGTGAATCTCCAAGGCAGGGTTAACAAAAACACTAATGGTGGAAAGACTGCCTGAAATCTTCGCAAGTTCCTATGACTTGAGTCAAAAATTGTATACAACTTTCAGGCTATGGCACTCATCGAAACAATCTACCGGCCAGATTCCCTGGCCGGGCCTATGATCGGCGCATCTACTGAACGGAGTTCGTGTCATGTTCTTTAACGGTCTGTTGTGCAGTTTGCTCGCCGCCTACGCCTGTGGCGCCAGCGGTACCTTTGAATCGCCAGAACGCGAAGCTTAGCCCTTGGATCAAGGCGTGCCAGCCATTACCCTGTGACGGATTGACCCAGGAGGAAGGCATGTCTCTCACATCCGTTTGTGTATTTTGCGGTGCCAACGCCGGCACTGACCCGGCTTACACCGAAGCCGCCCAAGCCCTTGGCCGGGCTCTCGCCGAGCGCCGGCTGACGCTGGTTTACGGCGGTGGTGCCGTGGGATTGATGGGCCTTGTCGCCGACGCCGCACTGGCCGCTGGCGGCGAAGTGATCGGGATCATTCCGCAAAGCCTGATGGACAAGGAGATCGGCCACAAAAGCCTGAGCCGTATCGAAGTCGTCGATGGCATGCACGCGCGCAAGGCACGCATGGCCGAGCTGAGCGATGCGTTCATTGCGTTGCCCGGCGGTCTTGGCACGCTGGAAGAGCTGTTCGAAGTCTGGACCTGGGGCCAGCTCGGCTACCACGGCAAGCCGCTGGGGTTGCTGGAAGTGAACGATTTTTACAGCAAACTCACTGCATTTCTCGACCATATCGTCGGCGAAGGCTTCGTTCGCGCGCCACACCGTGACATGCTGCAAGTGAGCGAATCGCCACAAATCCTGCTCGACGCCCTGGACCAGTGGCAGCCGACCGTCACGCCCAAGTGGGTCGACCAAAAACCCGGCTAACCGCCGGGCACCGATACAGGGCAGAATACGCGCCGCTCAACCTCACCTTCGACCCCAGAGGATCGCCCATGGCCAAACCCAACTACTCCTTCGCCAAACGTCAACGAGACCTGGAAAAGGAAAAGAAGAAAGAGGAAAAGCTTCAGCGCAAGAAACAGCAGGCTGAAGAAGCGGCACTGAACCCAGACGGGGAAGTGGCGACTGACGACGATGTTGATGTTGATGCACCGAAAGACCAGGCGCCTGACGCCTGAGCTGATTGCTGATTCGCTCCCTGCGGGAGCGATCTGTGGTGAGGGAGCTTGCTCCCGCTGGGTTGCGCAGCGACCTCAAATTGTTTTGCGACTGCTTCGCAGTCGAGCGGGAGCAAGCTCCCTCGCCACATTGGCTCCCGCCAGTGAAATTTCCTTATTCCAATGGCATCACCGTGACCCGCACTTCCGGATCATGCGAACCGCCCCCCAGAATCACCCCGCGCAACGGCGACACATCGGAAAAATCCCGGCCCCACGCCAGGGTGATGTGCTCCAGCGCCGGCTGCACATTGTTGGTCGGATCGAAATCCACCCAGCCCAGCACCGGACAAAACACTGACACCCAGGCATGCGACGCATCGGCGCCGATCAGGCGTGGCTGCCCCGGTGGCGGCTGGGTCAGCAGATAGCCACTGATGTAGCGCGCCGCCAGCCCCCGTGAACGCACGCAAGCGAGCATCAAATGCGCGAAGTCCTGACACACGCCGCGCCGGCGCTCCAGCACCTCGACCAGCGGCGTCGCCACCTGCGTCGCCTCGGCATCGAAGGTAAACTCGCTGAAAATCTTCTGCATCAAGGCCTGCACACCGAGCAGCAACGGGCGGCCCGGCGGAAAACAGCTCTCGGAAAACTCGACGAAGCTGCGTTTCAGATGCACGTAGGGTGACTGAAAGCGATAGCGACAAGCCTCCAGCATTTCTGCGGACAACGGCTGGCTGCTGTAGGTCAGCGCATTGCGCGTCTGCTCCCACGCTGGGGACAGACTGAAATCCGCCAGTGGCCGCGCCAGCACCTCGACCGTGAGCCGGGCGTTGACCTGCAACTCATCGTGCGGGCGCTCGAAGGCCAGTCGAGTCAGCGGATTGCCGAACACATCCAGTTCATCCCGCCGCGTGGTCGGCTCCGGGCTGATCAGCAATTGCTGCTCGGTGCAGCGCTGCCATGTGCATTCACGCGGCCACAGGTGCGCCAACTGCTGTGCCAGCGACACCGGGCTGTCGTAGTGGTAACAGGTGTCGTGAAAGATCTGGTAATGCGAGCTCATCAGACGGACACCGTGCGCTGGCTGACATCATCGACATGGGCAAAGTGGCGCAGCGCCAGACGATCCGATACTTGCCCGCTGGCCTCGGCAATCTCTTGCAGCAGATCCGCCAGACCATCGAGCGCAGCACGCACGCTGTTCTCCCCGAACAGCGGGTTCTCCAGACACCCCAGATCAAACCGCGCCAGACGCTCGACCAGTTGCGGCAACCCGGCCTCGCGAGGCACGCCGAAATCATCATTCAATCGCTTGAGCGTGCGGGTCACCAGTTTCAACTGAAACAGCACCGCATGCGGGTTCTGCTCGTCCAGCAGCAACAGGTCGAGCACCGGAATCAACTGCGCCACCGCCAGATACCGCGAACGGTAGGTGATGCTGCTGTTGCCCAGTTCCAGCAGCCATTCCAGCCCGGCCTGATCGAACGCCCCGGCGCCGCGCAGAAACGCCGCCAGACTGCTGCTGAGAAACTGCAACCGCTCGATGCGCCGGCCGATCATCAGAAAGCGCCAGCCCTCGTCGCGAGTCATGTCGTCGAGCGCGAAACCCGAGAGCGCCGCCAGCGACATCACCAGCCGATTGAGGAAATCCAGCAACTCGCCGAAGTCCGGCTCTTCGGTGTCCAGTTCCAGCGCCTCGCGCTGCAACTCGACCAACGCCTGCCAGTTCTCCCGCGAAAGCTTGCCGCGCACCTGCGAGGCCGCCCACTGCAGGCGCTGCAGGTTGGAGCGCAGGCTGAACGACCAGTCCTCGCCGAGCAGCGCCGCCAGCAGCCGCTCCGGCAACTCGCCCTCCTCCGGCAGCAAATTCAGCCGCTCGCCCAGCTCCACGGCGGCCTGCAAGGCTTGCGGGTCATCGCCATCGACATACCGCGCAAGCATGATCCGCAGCAGTCGCGCACTGTCGTCGCAACGCTCGCAGTAACGGCCGAACCAGAACAGGTTCTCCACCACCCGCGAGGGCAGGTACGGATCGCGGCGCACCAGATCGTGCAAGCCGACATTGCGCTGGGTTTTCCATTGCTCGCCACTCGGCGCACGCTCGCCCAACACCCAGGTGTCCTTGCTCGCACCACCGCGCTGCATCGACACCACTTCGGCATCAGCCTCGGCGGCGACCCGGGTCAGCCCACCGGGCAATATGCGATAACCGTCTCCAGCGGCCACCGCGTACACGCGCATGCCGATCGCTCGCGGTTGCAGTTGGCCGTCTTCAGCCTGCCAGACTGGCGCCTGGGACAGCTGCGCCAGTTCTTGTGCGACATAGGCGTATGGCCGCGCCTGCATCCGCTCGGCGAGCGCCTGACGCTGTTGTTCGCTCAGATCGCGGCCGAACACCGGGGCGAAGCTTTGTGAGGGGAACGCCGGTTTGATCAGCAGCTCCGGAAGCTTTTCCAGCGCTTGCGCCAATACCGGCGCCTCGCCGCACCACCAAGTGGCGATGGACGGCAGCAGCAGTTCTTCGCCGAACAGGTACTGATTGATCTTCGGCAAAAATCCGAGCAATCCCGGCGACTCCAGCACGCCGCTGCCCAAGGCATTGGCCACCAGTACCCGACCCTGACGCACCGCTTCCAGCAAGCCGGGCACACCGAGTGCCGAGTCGGTGCGCAACTCCAGCGGATCGCAGAAGTCATCGTCGAGCCGGCGCATGATCGCGTGCACCCGGCGCAGACCGCTGAGGGTTTTCAGGTACACCGTGGCGTCGCGCACCGTCAGGTCCCCGCCCTCCACCAGTGGATAACCGAGCTGGCGCGCCAGATACAAATGTTCGAAGTAGCTTTCGTTGAAGCGCCCCGGCGTGAGCAACACCACCAGCGGCGCATCGTCGTCACACGGCGCCTGTCGCGCGAGGGTTTCCTGAAGGGTGCGGAAGAATCCCGCCAGGTGCTGCACTTTCAGATCCCGGTACAGCTCGGGAAACGCCCGCGAAACAATGGTGCGGTTTTCCAGCGCATAACCCGCCCCCGACGGTGCCTGGGTACGATCGGCCGTGACCCACCAGCGCCCGTCCGGCGCCCGCGCCAGATCCACGGCATACAGATGCAGAAAGGCATCCTCCGGTGGCGCGATGCCCTGACAAGGCCAGAGAAAATTGTTGTGGCCGAACACCAGCTCCGCCGGCAACAGCCCTTCGCTGATCAGCCGCTGCGGCCCGTACAGATCGGCCAGTACCGCGTTGAGCAGGCGTGCTCGCTGGGCAATTCCCGCCGACAGTTGCTGCCACTCATCAGCACCAATCACGTGCGGCAGCAGGTCCAGTTCCCACGGACGGTCAGCGCCCTTGGGATCGGCATAGACGTTGTAGGTCACGCCGTTTTCCTGAATCTGCCGGGCCAGCAACGCCTGCCGCTGCACCAGTTGCGCCGGGGTGCTGCGCTGCAATTGATCGAACAGCCGCCGCCAGTGCGGGCGCACTTCCCCGCTGTCGTTCAGCAGTTCGTGATAAGTGCCCGCCGTCAGCGGGTAGCGGTCTAGCAGGTCAGGCATGGAAAGCTCGGCAGACAGCAGGGAACGGTCAGACTAACGCAGGCACATGACGTGCGGATATACGAAAAATCCGCATGTCGTGCAGGACTTAGAAACGTCGCAAATCGAGCGTCATCGGCAGCTCGTCGGAGATTGTCAGGTTCGGTATCGGAAGTTTCCCCGGTGTATGTCCGATGCGGAAAAACCGCGCCATGCGCCGGCTCTCCGCCTCGTTGGCATTGACCGGCAGCGTCTCGTAATTACGCCCACCCGGGTGTGCAACGTGGTACTGGCAACCGCCCAGCGAACGCTGCATCCAGGTGTCGAGCAGGTCGAACACCAGCGGCGCATGCACCGGGATGGTTGGTTGCAGGCAGTTGGCCGGTTGCCAGGCCCGAAAGCGCACGCCGGCGACGAACTCACCGATGCGCCCGGTCGGTTGCAGCGGCAGCGGAATGCCGTTGCAGGTCAGCAGATAGCGCTGCGGCGGCAAGCCGCTGAGCTTGATCTGCAAACGCTCCAGCGACGAATCGACATAACGCACCGTGCCACCCGCCGTACACTCCTCGCCCAGCACATGCCAAGGTTCCAGCGCCTGGCGCAGCTCCATCTCGATGCCGCTGACCGCGTAATCGCCGATCTTGGGAAAACGGAACTGCAGATGCGCAGCGAACCACTCGGCGCGCAATGGATAACCGGCGTTGTTCAGTTCAACGATAACGTCGGCGAAATCCTGCTCGATAAAGTGCGGCAGCATGAAGCGGTCGTGCAGCTCGGTGCCCCAGCGCGCCAGTTTCGGCGGCGCATATGGCTCGCGCCAGAATCGCGCAACGAGTGCACGCAGCAACAACTGCTGAGCCAGGCTCATCCGCGCATGCGGCGGCATTTCGAAGGCGCGCAGCTCCAGCAGGCCAAGGCGCCCGGTAGCGCCATCCGGCGAATACAGTTTGTCGATGCAGAACTCGGCGCGGTGAGTGTTGCCGGTGACGTCGATCAGCAAATTGCGCAGCAGTCGATCCACCAGCCACGGCGCGCACGCCTCGCCCGGTTCAGGCATCTGCGCGAAGGCGATTTCCAGTTCGTACAGGGCGTCGTTGCGCGCTTCATCGACCCGCGGCGCCTGCGAGGTCGGGCCGATGAACAAGCCGGAAAACAGGTAGGACAGCGACGGATGGTTGTGCCAGTAGCTGATCAGGCTGCGCAGCAGATCCGGGCGACGCAGAAACGGTGAGTCCGCCGGGGTCGCACCACCGAGGACGAAATGGTTGCCGCCGCCGGTGCCGGTGTGGCGCCCGTCGATCATAAATTTCTCGGTGGTCAGCCGCGTCTGTCGCGCCTGTTCATAGAGAAACTCGGTGCGTTCGACCAGCTCGTCCCAGGTCGCGGACGGCTGCACGTTGACCTCGATCACGCCCGGATCCGGGGTGATGCGGAAGTTGCTCAGGCGCGGATCGCTCGGCGGCTCGTAACCTTCCAGCAGCACCGGGCAATGCAGCTCTTCGGCGGTGGCTTCGATCGCCGCCACCAGTTCCAGATAGGCTTCGACCCGCTCCAGCGGCGGCATGAACAGATACAGACGCCCTTCGCGGGCCTCGGCACAGAAGGCGGTGCGGGTCAGCCAGTCGGCTGACTCGTCGATTGTCGGCGCACGTTCGTCGGCCGCGGCGGGTTCGGCATGACTGTTGAGCTGCGTGGTATCCGGCAGCTCGGGGAAGTCCTGATTCGGATCGTTGGGATGAATGAACGGATACTCCGCCGCCTTCACCCACGGCTGCGAGCCGAGCGGCAGGCGATAACCTAGCGGCGAATCCCCCGGCACCAGCCGGCAATGCTCGTCGCGCAGATACCAGCGCCCGCTCTGCCATTGATCACCTTTGGCCGTGCGCGCCAGCGGCAGTACCTGGCCGATCACTTTATCCAGACCTTGAGCGAAAACCTTGCGCAACCGCGCACGCTCCAGCGGTTCTTCAAGACGCGAGTCTTCGGCGCTGACGTTGCTCGGCAATGCGCCTTCGCGCCAGAGGTAATAGAAATTGTCTTCGTAGGCCGGGAACACGAAACGTGCCGGCAGTTTCAGGCGTTCGGCAACACTCGCGAGAAAACGCCCGGCCAGTTCGCCATCGGCACCGTAGTCCCGCTGCTCATCGGCGATCAGCGCGCTGTTGTGCCAGATCGGCACGCCATCGCGGCGCCAGTAGCAGTTGAGCGACCAACGCGGCAATTGCTCGCCCGGGTACCACTTGCCCTGACCGAAATGCACCAGACCTTTCGGCGCATAGTGCTGGCGCATGCGTTGGAACAGTTCGGCGGACAGTCGGCGCTTGTCCGGCCCCAACGCCGCAGTGTTCCATTCGGCGCCATCGGGGTCGTCGATGGAGACGAAGGTCGGCTCGCCGCCCATGGTCAGGCGCACATCGTCTTTGAGCAGATCGGCGTCGATCTGTCGCCCCAGCGCCTGAATCGCCAGCCACTGCTCATCGGTGTAGGGCTTGGTCACCCGTGGCGCTTCCCAGACGCGCTCCACCGACATTTCGTGGCTGAACTGGCATTCGCACGGCTCGACCTGGCCACTGATCGGCGCGGCCGAAGACGGATCGGGACTGCAGGCCAGCGGGATATGCCCTTCACCGGCGAACAGCCCGGACGTGGCATCCAGACCGATCCAGCCAGCACCGGGCAAGTACACCTCGCACCAGGCATGCAGGTCGGTGAAATCCACCTCGGTACCGGATGGGCCGTCGAGACTCTTCACATCAGCGGTCAGTTGAATCAGGTAGCCAGAGACAAACCGCGCGGCCAACCCGAGGTTACGCAGCAGTTGCACCAGCAGCCACGCCGAGTCGCGACAGGAGCCGGACGCATGTTCGAGGGTATGTTCCGGAGTCTGCACGCCCGGTTCCATGCGAATCAGGTAACGGATGTCTTCGCTGAGGCGCTGGTTGAGCATCACCAGGAAATCCACGGCGGGCAGTGGCGTGCGGTCGATCCCGTCCAGATAGGCTTTGAATGCCGGGGTCAGCGGCAGGGTTTCGAGGTACGGCGCCAGCTCCTTGCGCTCATCGGCGGCGTAGGTGAAGGGGATTTTCTCGGCGTAGGGTTCGAGGAAGAAGTCGAACGGATTGAACACCGCCATCTCGGCCAGCAGGTCGACTTCGATGCGCAACTCGTCGGTTTTCTCGGGGAATACCAGACGCGCGAGGTAGTTGCCCTGCGGGTCTTGCTGCCAGTTGATGAAATGCTGCTCGGGCGAGACTTTCAACGCATAGGAGAGAATCCGCGTACGGCTATGGGCGGCCGGGCGCAGGCGAACGATCTGCGGGCCGAGTTCGACAGCGCGGTCGTAGCGGTAATGCGTGACGTGATGCAATGCGACATGAATCGACACGGCGTGCCTCCTGCGAGCCTAAGCGTATTCGAAAGCGCGCAAGACTTATGCCATGCAGGGGCTTGGGCGCTTTCCCGGAATGCTCAGGGCAGTACAGCACCAAAATCGGGCGATGCGGGGAAATGGTTCGAGGAAGTTGCGCCTAAATGTGGCGGGCAGTGATTGATGAGGTGATTGATCTGGCCCCATCGCTGGCAAGCCAGCTCCCACAAGGTTCCTCGGTGGCCACAGTTTTGTGAGCGACAGATAAACCTGTGGGAGCTGGCTTGCCAGCGATGAGGGCAGTGACTTCAGCAAATTTCCTGACACCTGAAATGCAAAACGCCAACCCGAAGGTTGGCGTTCTGTTGAAACAAAAAGCGGTTTAGCGCGGTACGACCGGCTTGCGAGCCGGTTTAGGCCCCTTGCCCTTGGCTGCTTCCTTGCGCTCCTTGGCCGCCTGCTGGTTGCGGGCAAACGCCGCAGCCTTGGCTTGCTCACGCTTGTCCCAAGGATTGCCACCGTCGCTGGCACGCGGTGGCAGGCCATTGTGCTGAGTGAGAATCTTGGTGGTCTTCTCTTTCGCGACCTTGTGGCTGCCGGCCGGCGTCGAGTTTTTGCGTCGAGCGCTCTGGTAGCTGTCGGTGGCCGGCTGATGCAGCGGAATCAACTGATCCTTGCCTGGACCGATCAGATCACCACGACCCATGCGGATCAACGCTTCACGCAGCATCGGCCAGCCTTTCGGATCGTGATAACGCAGGAACGCCTTGTGCAGGCGGCGCTGCTCTTCGCTCTTGACGATGGTCACGCCGTCGCTCTTGTAGGTGACCTTGCGCAGCGGGTTCTTGCCCGAGTGGTACATCGCGGTGGCGGTGGCCATCGGCGACGGGTAGAACGCCTGCACCTGGTCGGCACGGAAGCCGTTGCCCTTGAGCCACAGCGCCAGGTTCATCATGTCTTCGTCGGTGGTGCCCGGATGCGCGGCGATGAAGTACGGGATCAGGTACTGCTCTTTGCCTGCTTCCTTGGTGTACTTCTCGAACATGCGCTTGAACTTGTCATAGCTGCCAATGCCCGGTTTCATCATCTGGTTGAGCGGACCTTCCTCGGTATGTTCCGGGGCGATCTTCAGGTACCCGCCGACGTGGTGGGTCACCAGTTCTTTGACGTACTCCGGCGACTCGACCGCGAGGTCGTAACGCAGGCCGGAGGCGATCAGAATCTTCTTCACACCCGGCAAGGCACGGGCGCTGCGGTACAGCTGAATCAGCGACGAGTGGTCGGTGTTCAGGTTCGGGCAGATGCCGGGGAACACGCAGGACGGCTTGCGGCACGCGGACTCGATTTCCGGGCTCTTGCAGGCGATGCGGTACATGTTCGCGGTCGGGCCGCCGAGGTCGGAGATGACGCCGGTGAAGCCCGGGACCTTGTCGCGGATCTCTTCGATTTCGCGAATGATCGATTCTTCGGAACGGTTCTGGATGATCCGGCCTTCGTGCTCGGTGATCGAGCAGAAGGTGCAGCCGCCGAAGCAGCCACGCATGATGTTCACCGAGAAACGGATCATGTCGTAGGCCGGGATCTTTTCCTTGCCGTACGCCGGGTGCGGAACCCGTGCGTAAGGCATGCCGAACACGTAGTCCATTTCTTCAGTGGTCATCGGAATCGGCGGCGGATTGAACCAGACGTCGATCTCGCCATGCTTCTGCACCAGCGCGCGGGCGTTGCCCGGGTTGGTTTCCAGGTGCAGCACGCGGTTGGCGTGGGCGTACAGGACCGGATCGTTACGCACCTTTTCCATCGACGGCAAGCGGATCACGGTCTTGTCGCGGGTCATGCGCGGGCTGGCCAGGATCTGTACGACCTTGGCTTCCTCGGGATCATCCACCGGCCCCTTCTCTTGCTCGATGGCGCAGGCCTGGGTGTCCTGAGTGTTTACGTACGGGTTGATGATCTTGTCGACCTTGCCCGGACGGTCGATGCGCGTGGAATCGACTTCGTACCAGCCCTGCGGCGTGTCACGACGGATGAACGCGGTACCGCGCACGTCGGTGATGTCTTCGATCTTGTGCCCGTAGGACAGACGCTGGGCCACTTCGACGATGGCGCGCTCGGCGTTGCCGTACAGCAGAATATCGGCGCTGGCGTCGATCAGGATCGAGTTGCGCACGCGATCCTGCCAGTAGTCGTAGTGGGCGATGCGGCGCAGCGAAGCTTCGATGCCGCCGAGGACGATCGGCACATGTTTGTAAGCTTCCTTGCAGCGCTGGCTGTAGACCAGGCTCGCGCGATCCGGACGTTTGCCCGCCATGCCACCCGGGGTGTAGGCGTCGTCGGAACGGATTTTCTTGTCCGCAGTGTAGCGGTTGATCATCGAGTCCATGTTGCCGGCCGCGACGCCGAAGAACAGGTTCGGCTCGCCGAGCTTCATGAAGTCATCTTTGGACTGCCAGTTCGGCTGGGCAATGATCCCGACGCGGAAGCCCTGGGACTCCAGCAGCCGGCCGATGATCGCCATGCCGAATGAGGGGTGATCGACGTAGGCATCACCGGTGACGATGATGATGTCGCAGGAATCCCAGCCGAGCTGATCCATCTCCTCCCTGCTCATCGGCAGGAATGGCGCTGGCCCGAAACATTCGGCCCAGTACTTTGGATAGTCAAATAACGGCTTGGCTGCTTGCATGTCGATAACCGGTGTTGGCTTTCATTGAATTTCGCGGGCGCGGAATATAGCACAAATTTTGACCAATTCCGACGGCTGTGGTCGGAAATTGTGCTTTACCTGTGGCGAGGGAGCTTGCTCCCGATCGGCTGCGCAGCAGTCGAATTCCGGGGGCTGCTGCGCAACCCGGCGGGAACAAGCGCCCTCGCCACAAGTGCTCGACGTTACTCGTCGTCGTCGAAGTTGTAACTGCCCGGCGCGAGGTTTTCGAAGCGGGTGTACTTACCGATAAAAGCCAGGCGGATAAAGCCGATCGGGCCGTTCCGCTGCTTGCCGATGATGATTTCGGCGATGCCCTTGTGCTCGGTTTCCGGGTGATACACCTCGTCCCGGTACACGAACATGATGACGTCGGCGTCCTGCTCGATCGCTCCGGATTCCCGCAAGTCGGAGTTCACCGGACGCTTGTTGGGACGTTGTTCCAGGGAACGGTTGAGCTGCGACAGCGCCACCACCGGGCAGTTGAATTCCTTGGCCAGGGCTTTGAGGGATCGCGAGATCTCGGAAATCTCGTTGGTCCGGTTGTCACCGCTGGATCCGGGGATCTGCATCAGCTGCAGGTAGTCGATCATGATCAGGCCGATGTCGCCGTGCTCGCGCACCAGGCGCCGGGTCCGCGCGCGCATTTCCGACGGGCTGATGC
This sequence comes from Pseudomonas sp. LF020, assembly GCF_053456425.1. NCBI lineage: Bacteria > Pseudomonadati > Pseudomonadota > Gammaproteobacteria > Pseudomonadales > Pseudomonadaceae > Pseudomonas > Pseudomonas sp. LF020. The sequence goes on along the minus strand of NZ_JBRFIX010000004.1, from coordinate 501,613 downwards.
CGGCGGTATCATCGATGAACAGCTTGCGATCGTTGAGCAGGTTGACCGCCGAGGTCAGGCGCGGCCAGTCGTCGTCTTCGAGCTGGCCGGAACGCACCTTGGTCTGGTCGATACGACCGAGAGACGAAAGCATACGCATGATCAGCGATTCGCCTGGCATCTCGAGGGAGTACACCAGCACCGCCTTGTCGCTGCGCAGTACGGCGTTTTCCACCAGGTTCATCGCGAAGGTGGTTTTACCCATCGACGGACGGCCGGCGACGATGATCAGGTCGGACGGCTGCAGCCCGCTGGTCTTCTCGTCGAGGTCGGTATAACCGGTGGACAGACCGGTGATTGCGTCGGCGGTGTTGAACAGGGTGTCGATGCGGTCGATGGCCTTGGTCAGCAGGTCATTCACGCCCACCGGGCCGCCGGTTTTTGGCCGGGCCTCGGCAATCGCGAAGATCTGCCGCTCGGCTTCGTCGAGGATTTCCTCGGCGGTGCGACCTTCGGGGTTGAAAGCGCTGTCGGCAATTTCAGTGCTGATGCCGATCAACTGACGCAACGTCGCCCGCTGGCGAACGATCTGCGCATAGGCCTTGATGTTGGCGACGGACGGCGTGTTTTTCGCCAGCTCGCCGAGGTAACCGAGGCCGCCGACCTGGGACGTCTGACCTTCCTTGTCCAGTTGTTCGGCAAGGGTCACGACGTCGATCGGCATGTTCTGATCGGCCAGTTTGGCGATCGCACGGAAGATCAGACGGTGGTCATGTCGGTAGAAATCGCCGTCGGAGACTTGATCGAGCACGCGTTCCCAGGCGTTGTTGTCCAGCATCAGACCACCGAGTACGGCCTGTTCGGCCTCGATGGAATGCGGCGGCACTTTCAGCGCGGCGGTTTGCAGATCGTATTGCTCGGGAGCGGTGATTTCGTTCATGGCCACTTGGAGTCAGGTTTGAAAACGGGATTACCAGAAAGACAAAGGGCACGACCTGTAAACAGGATCGTGCCCGATGTTACCGGCAAGCACCCGAGGGTGCCAGCCGACAAGTATTGCTTAAGCTGCTACCACGACAACGCGTACGGTGGCTTCAACTTCGGCGTGCAGGTGCACAGCCACGTCGAATTCACCCACGTTGCGGATGGTGCCGTTCGGCAGACGAACTTCGCTCTTCTGCACTTCAACGCCGGAAGCGGTCAGTGCGTCAGCGATGTCGTGAGTACCGATCGAACCGAACAGCTTGCCTTCGTCGCCAGCGGTGGCAGTGATGGTCACTTCCAGCTCGGCCAGTTGGGCAGCACGGCTTTCAGCCGATGCTTTACGGTCTGCGGCAGCTTTTTCCAGCTCGGCACGACGCTCTTCGAACGCAGCCAGGTTGGCAGCGGTCGCAGCGGTAGCTTTGCCGAAAGGCAGCAGGTAGTTACGGCCGTAACCGGCCTTAACGTTTACTTTGTCGCCCAGGTTGCCCAGGTTGGCGATTTTTTCCAGAAGGATCAGTTGCATGTGGAAATCCTCTTAACTTTTAACCTTCACCGTTCGCGTTATCGGTGCCTTTCGACACGTGACGACCGCGAAAATCAATCAGGCTGTCGACAATGGCCAGAACCACGAGCAACGGATAGAGCAGCTGCATGAACAGCAGCAGTGTCACGTACAACCCCACCAGCCAGAAACCGGCCAGTCGCTTCTGCCCGACCAGCCCGTGAATCAGGGCGAGTCCAGCGAACACCAGCGGTACACTGCACAACGGCGTCAACATGGCCATCTGTGCACCGAGATTCGGGCCCAGAAGCATCAACGCCAGCAGCAACATCGCCGGCCCCAGCGGGATCCGGATGGCGCGAAACTCGCGACCAAAACCACCCGGGTTGTACAACAACGCCTGCCAATGCCGCCCGACAATCAGGCTCAGCACGCTGACGATCTGCAACAAAGCCGCAATCAGTCCGGTCAGGACTGGTGCAATCAGGGACGCGAAGCGCGCTTGCTCATCGACCGACAATTGCTTGTAGGTTTCACCAAGAAGCGCCGGCATGACCTTTATCAAGGCCTGCGCGAGCATCTCGATCTGGGCCGCAAACGCTGCCCCGAGCACCACTGAAAACACCACTCCCATCACTACGCTGACCAGCAGCGTGCGAACCCAGGATTCGCTTGCGCGCAACACCAACGCAAGCCCCGAAGATCCCAGCAGCACCAGAAGCGCCCGTGGATCATCGGCATACAGCCACCAGATCAATGCCGGCAGCAATCCCAGCGACAGAACGCCCAGGGCGTCCGTCAGTCCGCGCCGCAGAAGCACCAGGCTCCCGGCGGCAGCACCCAACCAATACAACAACGGCAATGTTGCACACCCGGCCACTACGAGAGTGGCCTGCATGCGGCCGCGCATGATGAACTCAGCTAAGGCGCGCATGCATTCAATCCTTTGCTACTTGTCGACTGCCCGGTCTCAGCGGCCGTGGCTGTCGGTGTAGGCCAGCAGGGCCAGGAAGCGGGCGCGCTTGATAGCGGTGGCCAGCTGACGCTGATAACGAGCTTTGGTACCGGTGATGCGGCTTGGAACGATTTTGCCGGTCTCGGATACGTAGGCTTTCAGAGTGTTGAGATCTTTGTAATCGATCTCTTTCACGTCTTCAGCGGTGAAGCGGCAGAATTTACGACGACGGAAGAAACGTGCCATTTGATAGGCTCCTTAAAAGGTCCGTGGATTACTCGTCAGCGTTATCGCTGTTGTCGCTGTCATCACCCTCAACGCCATCAGCGTCGGAGTGCTCAGGACGGTCGCGACGCTCACGGCGCTCACTGCGGTTTTCTTCAGCCTTGAGCATCTCGGACTGGCCGGTAACGGCTTCGTCGCGACGGATGACCAGGTTACGGATCACTGCATCGTTGTAGCGGAAGTTGTCTTCCAGCTCGGCCAGGGCCTTGCCAGTGCACTCAACGTTCAGCATCACGTAGTGAGCCTTGTGAACATTGTTGATTGCGTAGGCCAGTTGACGACGGCCCCAGTCTTCCAGACGGTGGATTTTGCCGCCGTCTTCTTCGATCAGCTTGGTGTAACGCTCAACCATGCCGCCGACTTGCTCGCTCTGGTCAGGGTGGACCAGAAAGATGATTTCGTAATGACGCATGAATGCTCCTTACGGGTTGTAGCCTGCCGCTCAAAAACGGTCAGACAAGGAGTGAATGACACTTATGGACTTGCTGGCGCGGGGCACATGCGTGCCTGCCGTCACAGCAAGGGGCGCAATTGTAGAGAAGGGACTGCGCAGGCGCAAGGCAATTGGTGATTATTTGAACAATCACCGGGAGACACCTGTAGGAGCTGCCGAAGGCTGCGATCTTTTGACTTTGATTTTTTAAAAAACAAGATCAAAAGATCGCAGCCTCGTTTTACTCGACAGCTCCTACAAGCCACACAGCGAGGTTTACTTCTTGGCGGCTGCCTTGGCCTTGGCACCGCGCTGGCGCTGCGCTTCGAACAGGCACACACCGGTGGCCACGGACACGTTGAGGCTGCTGACGCTACCGGCCATCGGCAGGTTCACCAGGTAGTCGCAGTGCTCGCGGGTCAGGCGACGCATGCCTTTGCCTTCAGCGCCCATGATCAGGATGGTCGGGCCGGTCAGGTCCTGCTCATAAATGCTGACCTCGGCCTCACCCGCCGTGCCGACCACCCACAGACCGCGCTGCTGAAGCTTTTCCAGAGTGCGTGCCAGGTTGGTCACCGCCACCAGCGGAATCACTTCCGCCGCGCCGCAGGCCACTTTACGCACCACCGGCGTCAGGGTTGCCGACTTGTCCTTGGGCACGATCACCGCCAGCGCGCCGGCAGCATCCGCCGAACGCAGACAGGCGCCGAGGTTGTGTGGGTCGGTCACGCCGTCGAGCACCAGCAACAGCGGTGCGCCTTCGGTACGGTCGAGCAGCTCGTCGAGCATCGCCTCGCCCCAGACCTGGCTCGGACTGACGTCCGCCACCACGCCCTGATGCACACCCTCAACCCAGGCATCCATTTCGCGGCGCTCGGCCTGACCGATCTGCACCCGATTTTCGTTGGCCAGCTCGATCAGGGCCTGCACGCGCGGATCGTTGCGGCTTTCGGCCAGCCAGATCTGCTTGACGCGTTTGGGGTGGTGACGCAACAACGCTTCTACCGCGTGAACGCCGTAGATTTTTTCCAACTGACTCATGACTTCGCCTTCGGTTTACGCGACCCGCCACTTTTGGCTGGAGCCGAACCCGCTTTTGGCGGGCCTTTACGGTGTTTGCTCGGTTTGGCTGGCTTGCCGCCGACGGCCTTATCAGACGCCGACCGTCCGGTCTTTCCCCCAGACGCCGCTTTACCACCGCTTTTGGCTTCGGCCAGCAAGGCCTTCTTCAATTCACGGCTTTTGCGCAGCTCGGCGTTTTTCGCCACAGCATCGCTCGGGCGATAGGCTTCGACAGCCTTCTCTTTGGCCGGACGACGGCTGGCGGTTTTTGCCGGAGCCTTGTCTTCCACAGCCTTGCTCGCAGGTGCTGCGGTATCGGCGCCACGCTTCTTGCGGCCAATCGGCGCGCTGATGGTTTTTTCAGCCATCTCGAAGTCGATCTTGCGCTCGTCGAGGTCGACGCGCATCACGCGCACTTCAACGGTATCGCCGAGACGGAAGCTGCGACCGGTGCGCTCGCCCGCCAGGCGGTGATGCACAGGGTCGAAGTGGTAGTAGTCGCCCGGCAGCGCGGTGACGTGCACCAGGCCTTCGACGTAGATATCGGTCAGCTCGACGAACAGGCCAAAACCGGTCACGGCGGTGATCACACCCGGGAACGACTCGCCGACGCGATCCTTCATGAACTCGCACTTGAGCCAGTTCACCACGTCGCGGGTGGCTTCGTCGGCACGGCGCTCGCTCATCGAGCACTGCTCGCCGAGTTGCTCCAGCGCCGCTTCGTCGTACGGATAGATGCGCGCTTTCGGAATGGTCATCGCCCCGGCACGACGAACGTGCGGAGTGTCCTGTTTCGAATGGATCACGCTGCGGATGGCGCGGTGCGTGAGCAGGTCCGGGTAACGACGGATCGGCGACGTGAAGTGGGTATAGGCTTCGTAATTCAGGCCGAAGTGGCCTTCGTTCTGGGCGCTGTACACCGCCTGGCTCAGGGAGCGCAGCATCACGGTCTGGATCAGATGGAAATCCGGACGGTCCTTGATGCTTGCCAGCAGAGCCTGATAGTCCTTCGGCGACGGGCCGTCCTTGCCTTTGTGCAGGGACAGGCCGAGTTCGCCGAGGAACGCGCGCAGCTTTTCCAGACGCTCCGGTGGCGGGCCGTCGTGGACGCGGTACAGCGCAGGGATTTCGTGCTTCTTGAGGAATTCGGCAGTGGCCACGTTGGCGGCCAGCATGCATTCCTCGATCAGCTTGTGCGCATCGTTGCGGGTGGTCGGACGGATTTCGGCAATCTTGCGCTCGGAACCGAAGATGATCCGGGTTTCCTGAGTTTCGAAATCGATCGCGCCACGCACGTGACGGGCCGCCAGCAACACCTTGTACAGCGCATACAGCTGCTTGAGGTGCGGCACCACGTCGGTGTATTCGCCGCGAAGCTTGCGTGCTTCGGTGGCTTTCGGGGTTTCCAGCATCGCGCTGACCTTGTTGTAGGTCAGACGGGCGTGGGAATGGATCACCGCTTCATAGAAGCAGTAGTCGGTCATTTCGCCAGACTTGGAGATGGTCATCTCGCAAACCATGGCCAGACGATCGACGTGCGGGTTCAGTGAGCACAGGCCGTTGGACAGCTGCTCAGGCAGCATCGGCACCACGCGCTCGGGGAAGTACACCGAGTTGCCGCGCACCTGGGCTTCATTGTCCAGGGCCGAACCGATCTTCACGTAGCTGGAAACGTCGGCGATCGCCACGTACAACTTCCAGCCGCCGGAGAACAGGCGCAGCTTGCCGGGCTTGGCTTCGCAGTAGACCGCGTCGTCGAAGTCGCGGGCATCTTCGCCGTCGATGGTGACGAACGGCAGATGGCGCAGGTCGACACGCTTCTCTTTGTCTTTCTCTTCGACTTCCGGCTTGAGCTTGGCGGCTTCTTTCAGAACAGCTTCAGGCCAGACGTGCGGAATGTCGTAGGTGCGCAGCGCGACATCGATTTCCATGCCCGGCGCCATGTAGTTGCCGACCACTTCGACCACATCGCCTTGCGGCTGGAAGCGCGGCGTCGGCCAGTGGGTGATTTTCACCTCGACAAACTGACCGATCTGCGCGTTGGCGTTGCGGCCTGGCGTAACCAGCACTTCCTGCTGGATCTTCGGGTTGTCGGCAACGACGAAACCGATACCGCCCTCTTCGAAGTAGCGACCGACGATGGTTTCGTGGGCACGGGACACCACTTCGACGATCACGCCTTCACGGCGGCCACGACGGTCGAGACCGGAAACACGGGCCAGCGCACGGTCGCCATCGAACACCAGACGCATCTGCGCCGGGCTCATGAACAGGTCATCGCTACCGTCGTCCGGCACCAGGAAGCCGAAACCGTCGCGGTGACCGCTGATGCGGCCGAGGATCAGGTCGAGCTTGTCCACCGGCGCATAGGTGCCACGGCGGGTGTAGATCAATTGAGCGTCGCGCTCCATGGCGCGCAGGCGGCGGCGCAGGGCTTCGATCTGGTCTTCTGTGGTCAGACCAAACTCTTCGACCAGTTGCTCGCGGGCAGCAGGCGAACCCCGATCGGCGAGATGCGCCAGGATCAGTTCGCGGCTGGGAATAGGGTTTTCATATTTTTCCGCTTCACGAGCGGCCTCGGGATCGAGGGACTGCCAATCGGCCATTAGAGAGTTTTCACCTTGTCTATATGCGGGTTAGTTTGGCATAGGCGCCATCAAACGGGAAATTTCCGACTCTATAAGGCCCTTCTGGAGCCTTGTATCGACGCCTGAAAGCTTTTTTGAACACCGCTGGTAAAAAAATTCATTTTTTTTGCTGACAGGGGTTTACAGTTAAAAAGGCGCTCCGTATAGTGCGCGCCATCGACGACGTACACACGTTGACGAGATGCCCAGGTGGTGAAATTGGTAGACACGCCAGCTTCAGGTGCTGGTGACCTTACGGTCGTGGAAGTTCGAGTCTTCTCCTGGGCACCAATTTCGAGTTTGAGACTAGATCAGTTTCAAGACTCACACAAAACCCGCGAAAGCGGGTTTTTTGCATTCTAGGAAACGGGTTTGTTAAAACTGATTAATTAAAATTAAATCAGGGGTTTACAGATCAAAAAGCGCTCCGTATAGTGCGCCACATCAACAGCGGCAACGCTCGCGATGAATGCCCAGATGGTGAAATTGGTAGACACGCCAGCTTCAGGTGCTGGTGACCTTACGGTCGTGGAAGTTCGAGTCTTCTTCTGGGCACCAATTCAAACTCAAGGTTACGACGTTGAGTTTCCCGAAAACCCGCGAAAGCGGGTTTTTGCGTTTCTGGCCTTTAAAAACCTGCAAGCCTCTGTGGCGAGGGAGCTTGCTCCCGCTGGGATGCGCAGCATTCCTCGCTTTGACTTCAGTCATGCCCCTCTCAGGATTAACGACTGCTACGCAGCCGAGCGGGAGCAAGCTCCCTCGCCACAAATGATCACCAGATCATGCTCTAGCAAACCTCCGCCCTCCCCGCAAGGCGCACTTGAGAAACAATATCGTTTATCATTGTTGCAAGTTTTTGCAATGCGACAGTGAGGAACCCTGCGAATGATGTTTCGAAATACCCTGCGCCGCGGCTTGACCTTCACCCTGCTCGGCCTGGCACTCGCCACTCCCCTCACCCAGGCAGCCGAGGCGGTTTCCCTGACGCTCTACAACGGTCAACACAAGGAAGTCGGCGACGCTATCGCCAAGGCTTTCGAGGCCAAGACCGGCATTCACGTCAACGTACGCAAGGGCAGCAGCAACCAGCTCGCCAGCCAGGTCATCGAAGAAGGCGACCGCTCCCCCGCCGACGTGATCTACACCGAAGAATCTCCGCCGCTGAACAACCTCGGCGAGCAAGGCCTGCTGGCCAAGACCGACGACGCCACGCTGGCCGTGCTGCCCAAGCAATACGTCGCCGGCAACGGCACCTGGATCGGTGTCACCGCGCGGGTTCGCGTGGTTGCCTACAACCCGAAACTGGTCGATGAGAAAGACCTGCCGAAGTCGGTGATGGAATTCTCCGATCCAAAGTGGCAAGGCAAAGTCGGTTTCGTCCCGACCAGCGGCGCATTCCAGGAACAGGCCGTGGCGATCATCAAAATGCACGGTCGCGACGCCGCCGAAGAATGGCTGACCGGCCTGCGCGCTTTCGGCAAGACCTACAGCAACAACATGGTCGCCCTCAAAGCCGTGGAAAACGGCGAAGTCGCCACCGTGCTGGTGAACAACTACTACTGGTTCGCCCTGCAGCGCGAGAAAGGCAAGCTCGACTCGAAACTGCATTACTTTACCGGCGGCGACGTCGGCGGACTGATCACCGTGTCCAGTGCTGCCGTCCTCAAATCCAGTAAACATCCAAAAGAAGCCCAACAATTCCTTGCCTACATGGCCAGCGAAGAAGGTCAGCGCGTGATCACTCAGACCACCGCCGAGTATCCACTGCACAAAGGCATGGAATCGGATCGCGGGCTCAAGCCGTTCAGCGAACTGCAAGCGCCGAACGTGACCCCGGCCGATCTGGGCAACGCCGAAGAAGCGCTGGAGCTGGAACGTGAAGTTGGCCTGAACTGATGGCCGCATCGTTATCCGCCCCCGCCGCGCGCGGGGGTTACGTACCACGACGCAAGCGCCCGTCGATCTGGCTGGTGCTGCCGGTGTTATTGCTGGTGGTCATGAGCCTGTTGCCACTGGCCTATGTCGGCCTGAAAGCCTGGCAGGCCGGCTGGGCGGAGGCGCTGCACTTGCTGTGGCGCCCGTATGTCTTCGGTCTGCTGCGCAACACATTGGCGCTGATGGTTGGTGTAACGCTGACCTGCGGCGTAATCGGCCTGTCGCTGGCGTGGCTGCTGGAGCGCAGCAATCTGCCGGGACGACGCCTGTGGGGCGTTATTCTGTGCCTGCCGTTTGCGGTGCCGGCGTTTGTTAGCAGCTTCACCTGGGTGTCGTTGAGCGCGCAGTTCGAAGGCCTCGGCGGGGCGATTCTGGTGATGAGCCTGTCGAAGTATCCGCTGATCTTTCTGCCGGTCGCGGCGACCCTGCGCAACCTCGATCCGTCCCTTGAAGAGTCGGCTCGCACCTTGGGACAGAATCGCTGGGGGGTGTTTTTCCGCGTCACCCTGCCGCTGCTCTGGCCGTCGCTGCTGGCTGGCTCGCTGCTGATTGCCCTGCACATGCTGGTCGAGTTCGGCGCACTGTCGATCATCGGCCTGCAAACCTTCACCACCGCGATCTATCAGCAATTCGAACTGGAATTCAGCAACGCCAACGCGGCGATGCTCTCGGCGGTGCTGCTCGCGCTGTGTCTGATGCTGTTGTGGCTGGAGCTGCGGGTGCGCGGCAAGGGTCGGCATGTGCGCACTGGCCAGGGCGCGGCACGTCAGGCCGAGCAAGTACGGTTGGGGCCGTGGGCGGTTGTCGGGCAGCTGTATTGCCTGTTGCTGGCGATTATCGGCAGCGGGATTCCGCTGGGCATGCTCGCGTACTGGCTGGCGGTCGGCTCTTCGGCAGCCTTCCCGGTCGCGGCGATCACCGAAGCCCTGCTGTCGTCGCTGGCCTTGTCGCTGGGTGGCGCGGCGCTGTGCCTGCTGCTGGCGGTGCCGGTCGGGCTGCTGGTGGTGCGTTACAAAGGTCAACTGGCGATCTGGGCCGAACGCTTGCCGTATCTGCTCCACGCCTTGCCGGGCCTGGTGATCGCGCTGACGCTGGTGTATTTCGCCCTGCACTACGTGCCGGCGCTGTACCAGACCTCGGCGTTGCTGCTGATCGCTTATGCGCTGCTGTTTCTGCCGTTGGCGCAGGCACCGATTCGCACGGCGCTGAACAAGGCGGCGCCGCAACTGGAAGAAGCGGCCCGCACGCTGGGGGCTTCGTCGTTCACAGCGTTTTGCCGGGTGACCCTGCCGATCATCTTCCCGGCACTGGGCGCGGCGTTTGCGCTGGTGTTTCTGGATGCGATGAAGGAACTGACGGCGACGCTGTTGCTGAGTCCGACCGGGCTGAACACGCTGGCGACGGAAGTGTGGGCGCATACCGCGAATGTCGAGTTTGCGGCGGCAGCGCCTTATGCGGCGCTGTTGATTGTGGTCTCCGGGCTGCCGGTGTATCTGCTGACGACGCGGATGTACCTGAGCCGCTAAAAGATCGCAGCCTGCGGCAGCTTCTACAGGGAAATGCAAATCCCTATGTAGGAGCTGCCGCAGGCTGCGATCTTTTGATTTAAGCCCTGAACTGCCCCAGACTCGCCTTCAACTGCGCCGCCAGCCCATCCAGCACCTTGCCACTGGCCGTGGTCTCCACCACCGCTTGCGCCGCTTTCTCGGCCTGGGCATGAATCGTCTCGACCCGCCCACGCACCGCTTGCGCGCCCTGCGCCTGATGCGCCGCCGCCTGCGTTGCCAGACCGATCGCCGCGTGCACCTGCTCGACCGAAGCCTGCACCGACTGCTGCAACCGCGCGCTGTCGCGTAACACCAGCAGACCTTCGCTGGCCTGACGCCCAGCTTGGCCGATCGCTTCTACCGCCTCACGTGCGCCTTGCTGCAACGCGACGATGTGCGCCTGAATGTCACCGGTCGAGCTTTGCGTCTTGCTTGCCAGCGCACGAACCTCATCAGCGACCACCGCAAATCCGCGCCCGGTTTCACCAGCCCGAGCCGCTTCGATCGCCGCGTTCAGGGCCAGCAGGTTGGTCTGCTCGGCGATGCCGTGAATCACCGTCAGCACCACTTCAATCTGTTCGCTCTGCTGCGCCAGTCGCTCGATGACTTTCGCCCCGGTGTCGACCTGCCCGGCCAGCGCCTCGATCAGGCTGCCGACCTTGGCCGAGGTGCGGGTGTTTTCGTCGGTAGCCTGGCGAATATCCACCACCTGCTTCAACGCCGCCTGCATGGCATGGCTTTCCGACTGTGCCTCATCAGCCATTTGCGACAACGCACGCAAACTTTCCGCAACCTCGTCGCGTTGCATCCCGGCCGCCGCATCGGCACCGGCATTGCGCAGGGTCATGGCGCCGATTTCCACGCCGGTACGCTGGGCCACGTCGCCCGCCTCGCGCACGATCGGCTGCAACTTATCCACAAAGCGATTGACCGCCGAGGCCATGTCGCCGATTTCGTCCTTACTGTTGATCTGCACGCGCTTGGTCAGATCGCCCTCACCTGCCGCCAGATCGTCCATCGCCGCGTTGAGCATCTTCAGGCGATTGACCACCCGGTGCCCGAGCACCACGGCCAGCAACAACAGCACGCCGCAGCCGACCAGCGCCAGGCCCATGCCGATGCGCCAGCGCAAGGTTGCGGCGGCGTCCTGCACGGTGCTGGTGGTGTTGGCTTTCATTTCGGCAGCGGTGGATTGCGCCGACTGCAGGCGCGCACGCATCGCGCTGGCGCTGTCAGCAGCAGCACCCTTGAGGCTGTCGCCGACCAGTTGATCACTGCTGGCGATCAGCGCCGAGAAGCGCTGGTCGAGCGCGGCCAGATCGGTGTCCACCGAAGCGGTCGAGACGCCCATCAACACCTTGCCGATTTCCACGCCGTTGGGATTGATCGAGGCTTCGAGGTAGTAAACCGACGGATCGTTTTTCGCCGCGTCCAGCACCTTGTCCAGCGCGCGCTCGCCCTGGCCTTTTTCCAGCAAGGCCTTGTTGATCGGATTTTCGCGGTTGAGGTAACGCGTCAGGTGTTGACCGGTGGCATCGTCGTAAACCACGAACAACACGTTGGGATTGCGCTGGGCGCGGCGGGCGAACTCCGACAGGGTCGGTACGTCGCTGTCCCACATGGCGCGCGGCGCCACCGAAGCGAGCAACTGGGCCATGTCATTGGCCGAGTCCTTGAGGTCCTTTTCCAGTGTCGTACGCAATTGCGCCTGCTCTTCCTTCAGGCGGGAAGACAGGCCGGCGGTCAGACGCTGCCGGGTACTTGAGGAAAGGTTATCGAGGCTTGAGGTGACTTCACGCCCGGCCTGCTCCAGCTCGCCGGAGAGCTTTTGGCTGTCAGCGCCCAGACGAGTGCCGAGATCGGCTTCCAGCGCCGTGACCGTGCTTCGTGTCAGGGCGACTGCCACCAGCACTTGCACCAAAAGGGCGATACCAAGGGTAACGAACACGGGCCGCAACAAACGGCTTTGTAACAGTGAGAGAACGGCCGACACTGTGAATCCCTCTACTTCTGACGCCATTAATTTGATGGCACTCTTGTAGGAAGATTTACAGCAAAGGTCATGCCGTCCAACAGGCATAAACGACAAAGGCCCCGATTAAGGGGCCTTTGTTTTTTACATCAACGACTTATCCAGCGAACGGATGGCGCAGAACGATGGTTTCGTTGCGATCCGGGCCCGTCGAAATAATGTCGATCGGCGCGCCGATCAACTCTTCAACGCGTTTGATGTAGGCACGAGCGTTAGCTGGCAGCTCTTCCAGGGTTTTGGCACCCACGGTCGATTCGGTCCAGCCCGGCACTTCTTCGTACACAGGCTGCAGGCCCACGTAGCTGTCAGCGTCGGTCGGCGCCACGGCATTGCCTTGCGCGTCCTTGTAGCCGGTGCAGATGTTGATGGTTTCCAGGCCATCGAGGACGTCCAGCTTGGTCAGGCAGATGCCCGAGATGCTGTTCACATCGATCGCGCGACGCAGGATAACGGCGTCGAACCAGCCGCAACGACGGGCACGGCCGGTGGTAGCGCCGAACTCGTGACCTTGCTTGGCCAGGTGCGCACCCACGTCGTCGAACAACTCAGTCGGGAATGGACCCGAACCGACGCGAGTGGTGTAAGCCTTGGTGATGCCCAGGATGTAGTCGAGGAACATCGGACCAACGCCCGAACCGGTCGCCACGCCACCTGCGGTGGTGTTGGAGCTGGTCACGTACGGGTAGGTACCGTGGTCGATGTCGAGCAACGAACCCTGGGCGCCTTCGAACATGATGTCTTTGCCGGCGCGACGCAGGTCGTGCAGCTCGGCAGTCACATCGAGCATAAGCGGCTTGAGCAGCTCGGCGTATTCCTTGCACTCGGCCAAGGTCTTTTCGAACTCGATGGCCGGCTCTTTGTAGTAACCGACCAGCATGAAGTTGTGGTAATCCACCAGTTCACGCAGCTTGTCTTCGAAGCGCGGCATGTTCAGCAGGTCGCCCACGCGCAGACCACGGCGTGCAACCTTGTCTTCATAAGCCGGGCCGATGCCGCGACCGGTAGTACCGATCTTCAGCTCGCCGCGGGCTTTTTCACGAGCCTGGTCCAGCGCCACGTGGAAGGACAGGATCAGCGGGCAGGACGGGCTGATACGCAGGCGCTCGCGCACCGGTACGCCTTTCTCTTCCAGCTTGGTGATCTCACGCAGCAGGGCGTCAGGTGCAACCACCACGCCGTTGCCGATCAGGCACTGCACGCCTTCGCGCAGCACGCCCGACGGGATCAGGTGCAAGACGGTTTTCTCGCCGTCGATCACCAGGGTGTGGCCAGCGTTGTGGCCACCTTGGTAGCGCACTACGGCGGCAGCATGTTCGGTCAGCAGATCAACGATCTTGCCTTTGCCCTCATCACCCCATTGGGTGCCCAGGACTACGACATTCTTACCCATAACACTTGTCCTCATTCGCGCAAACTTGGTGCCGGCGATGGCCGGCAGGAAAACTCAAGAAGCCAGTGGCGATACTTGCCAAAGCCCGTTCTGCTGAATCAATTGCCGGTCGCAGTCCGCATCACGGGCGGCGGCCAAAGGTTGTCCAGGCAACGCCTGAACGACACGCTGACCCTCACTGCGCAACTGGCAAACCTGCTGCCAGAGTGCCGCATCCGTACTGTCAGGCATCCAGATACCGCCAGACGGTAGCTCGATCTCAGCACGCCCCAGGGTCACCAGGGTTTTCAAATCGGTAGAGAAGCCGGTCGCCGGACGGGCGCGACCGAAGTCGGCACCGATGTCGTCGTAACGACCGCCCTGAGCGATGGACTGGCCCACGCCCGGGACAAACACCGCGAACACCACACCGGTGTGGTAGTGGTAGCCGCGCAGCTCGCCAAGGTCGAAGTACAGCGGCAGCTCCGGGAAACGCGCCGCCAGACGATCGGCGATCTCCAGCAAATCTTCCAGCGCCGCCAGCACCGGCGCCGGCGCATTGGCCAGACGCTCACGAGCGGCGGTCAGCACTTCACGGCCGCCACACAGGTCGACCAGCGCCCGCAGCATGCCGGACAGATCGGCCGGCAGGCCTTCGGTCAGGGTAATGACCTCGTCGATGGCCTTGCGTTGCAATGCATCGAACAACTGCTGCTCGACTTCACCGGACAGACCGGCGGCACGCGCCAGACCACGGTAGATGCCGACATGGCCAAGGTCCATATGCACATCCGGCACATCGGCCAGTTGCAGCATGGCCAGCATCAGGCTGATGACTTCCACGTCGCTGCTCGGGCTGGCATCGCCGTACAGCTCGGCACCCAACTGGATCGGGCTGCGCGAGGACGACAGTGCACGCGGCTGGGCATGCAGCACGCTGCCGGCGTAGCACAGACGGCTCGGACCTTCGCGACGCAGGGTGTGCGCATCGATGCGCGCCACTTGCGGCGTGATGTCGGCACGGAACCCCATCTGCCGACCCGACTGTGGGTCGATGACCTTGAAGGTACGCAGATCCAGGTCCTGGCCCGCACCGGTCAGCAGGGATTCCAGGTACTCGATATGGGGAGTCACGACAAACTCGTAACCCCAGCTCTGGAACAGATCCAACACCTGACGACGCGCGACTTCAATGCGCGCCGCTTCCGGTGGCAGTACTTCTTCGATGCCATCTGGCAGCAGCCAGCGGTCTACCGTTGCCATTACGCCATTCCCCTTTGATCCGGGCGGCCAGCCTGCGGGCGAGCCTTGAGTGAAGCAGAAAATGACCGATCCGTTCAAAACGCACGCGCATGAACGACGCGGCGAAAGGCCTGTTACCGGCTTCGCCCATCACTTTCCTCGAAAAACGCTCGGGCCATTCAACCCGATGCCTGCAACAAAAAACAGCAATCAAACGTGCAGACGCAAAAAAGCCGGGAATTTCCCGGCTGCCGCATCATACACACGTTTTCCCAAAGGATCACCCCGCCCGAGGTTTTAGCCGCCGGGCGGAGTAATTCAGGTCAACGTCGTATCAAGGCTTGGACTTTTCCAGGTAATGGAAGAAGTCGCTGCTTGGGTCGAGAACCATGACGTCGGATTTGTTCGCGAAGCTTTCACGGTAGGCACGCAGGCTACGGTAAAAACCGTAGAACTCCTGATCCTGACCGTAGGCCTTGGAGTAGATCGCAGCGGCCTGGGCATCACCGTCACCGCGAATCTCTTCGGATTCACGATAGGCTTCAGCCAGCAGCACGCGGCGTTGACGATCGGCGTCGGCACGGATGCCTTCGGCCAGTTCGTTACCCTTGGCGCGGTGCTCGCGAGCCTCACGCTCACGTTCGGTGCTCATACGCTCGAACACGCTGCGGTTCACTTCCTTCGGCAGATCGATGGCCTTGACCCGAACATCGACCACTTCGATACCCAGCTCTTTTTCCGCCATCTTGTTCAGCGACGCGGTGATATCAGCCATCAATGCGTCACGCTCACCCGACACCACTTCGTGCAGGGTGCGCTTGCCGAACTGGTCACGCAGACCGGATTCCAGACGACGGGACAGACGCTCGTCGGCGATTTGCTTGAGGCCAGAAGTCGCGGTGTAGAAGCGCTCGGCATCTTTCACCCGCCACTTGGCGTAGGCATCGACCATCACGGCTTTCTTTTCCAGGGTCAGGAAGCGTTGTGTCGGTGCATCCAGCGTCATCAGACGTGCGTCAAATTTACGCACCTGGTTAACGTAAGGCACTTTCACATGCAGGCCCGGCTGGACATCAGCCTGAACCACCCGACCGAACTGCAGCAGCACCGCACGCTCGGTCTGAGCGACGATGTAGAAGCAGTTCCAGCCCACCAGCACCACGACAACGCCAACGATCAGGGCGATCAGCGATTTATTGCTCATCAGCGGGTCTCCCTTGTACGTGTCTGCGGCAGGTCAGTGACATGCGGCGTGACGTCCGTGTTGTTGCTGGCGGCAGCCGAACCGGTGACCGGTGCATTGCTGCCCGAACTGTTCTGGATCATTTTGTCCAACGGCAGGTAAAGCAGGTTGCTCTGGCCATTCTTGTTACCGGTCACGAGTACCTTGCTGGTGTTGCTGAAGACTTCCTGCATGGTGTCCAGATACAGACGCTGGCGGGTGACTTCAGGGGCCTTGCGATACTCGGCGACCAGTTTGGTAAAGCGATCCGCCTCACCCTTGGCGCGCGAGACCGTCTCGTCGCGGTAACCGTTGGCATCCTCGAGGATGCGCTGGGCCTGACCACGGGCTTCCGGCACCACGCCGTTGGCGTAGGTTTCCGCCTGGTTGCGCGAACGCTGCTCGTCTTCACGGGCGCGGATCACGTCGTCGAAGGCTTCCTGCACTTCACGCGGTGCCGCTGCGCTCTGTACGTTGACCTGGGTGACGGTGATACCGGTGCGATAGGTATCGAGGAAACGTTGCAGACGCTCCTTGATTTCGCTGGCCATCAATTCACGACCTTCGGTCAGCACCTGGTCCATGGCGGTCGAACCCACCACGTGGCGCAGGGCGCTGTCTGTCGCATGCTGCAGGCTGATTTCCGGCTGATCGACGTTCAGCACGAAGTCCTGCAGGTTGCTGATCTTGTACTGCACGGTCAGCGGCACTTCGACGATGTTCTCGTCTTCGGTCAGCATCTGGCCCTGCTTGGTGTAGGCACGCTCACGCGTGACGTTTTCCATGTACTTCTTGTCGATCGGCGGGAAGTAGATGTTCAGGCCGGGGCCGACAGTCTCGTAGTACTTGCCGAAGCGCAGCACCACGGCTTGCTCCTGCTCGTCGACCACATAGACCGCGCTGTACAGCCAGACAGCCGCCAGCACCACGAGGCCGATGCCGAGCAGACCGCCGAAGCCGCCACCACTCCTGCCCGAACCACCGCCGTCATCACCACCGCGTTTCTTACCACCACCGAACAACCCGTTCAGGCTTTCCTGCAGCTTTCGGAAGGCCTCGTCGAGATCCGGTGGCCCCTTGCGGTCGCCGTTATTGCGGCGCTTGCCACCCCAAGGATCCTGATTATTCGAGTTGCCACCCGGCTCATTCCAAGCCATAGCGCTCTCCATCTGATAAAGCAAAGACGCACCCACGGCGCGCCGACCAATGCTACAGAATGCCTGCCGTTACGGCACAACCGCTTTGCCAGGCTTTTATTGCAAAGTGTGTTGCTCGATGAATTCCATCGGCTGCAATCCTTCGCGGCTTACCAGTCGATTCAACTCGACCCGGGGCAAACGAACGGCCAGCAGGCAGATGCCTTCTTCGTCATGCTCTTCTTTCTGTACCGCACCGAGTTCGAAGAACTGCGCACGCAGTCGAGCGAACCGTTGCGGCAAGCGCAATGTGCCCACAAACAAATCACTGCCCAGCAACTCGGCAATGGCTTGTTCGAGCAGTTCCAGACCCGTGCCATCACGCGCCGACAGCCAGACCCGCTGCGGTTTGCCGTCGGCATCGCGCTGGATCTGTGGCTCAACGCCTTCAAGCAAATCGAGTTTGTTGTATACCTCAAGGATCGGCAAGTCCTGGGCTCCGATCTCGCCCAGCACCACCATCACCTGCTCGATCTGCAGCATGCGATCCGGTTCGGCCGCATCGATCACGTGCAACAGCAGGTCGGAATTGCTCGACTCTTCGAGCGTAGACCGAAATGCCTCGACCAGCTTGTGCGGCAAGTGCCGAATGAAACCTACCGTGTCAGCCAGCACGATCGGCCCCAGATCGTCCAGTTCCAGGCGGCGCAGGGTCGGGTCCAGGGTGGCGAACAACTGGTCGGCCGCGTACACCTCGGATTTGGTCACGTTATTGAACAGCGTGGATTTGCCGGCGTTGGTATAGCCCACCAGAGACACGGTAGGGATATCCGCACGGGAACGGCCGCGTCGCGATTGCTCGCGCTGGCTGCGCACTTTTTCCAGACGGCCCTTGATCTGACGCAGACGAACCCGCAGCAGACGCCGGTCGGTTTCGAGCTGGGTTTCACCCGGGCCACGCATGCCGATACCGCCACCCTGACGCTCAAGGTGAGTCCAGCCGCGAACCAGGCGGGTGCTCATGTGATCAAGCTGGGCCAGTTCTACCTGGAGCTTGCCTTCATGGGTACGGGCGCGCTGGGCGAAGATATCGAGAATCAGGCCGGTACGGTCGATCACGCGACACTCGAAAACACGTTCGAGGTTACGTTCCTGACTGGGCGTGAGAATGTGATTGAAAATCACCAGATCGGCCTTTTCGGCATGGACCAGGTCGCGTAATTCCTCGACCTTGCCGCTGCCAATCAGGAATTTGGCGGTTGGCCGATGACGCGGTACGTTAAAAAACGCAACGGTCTCGGCGCCCGCCGAATTAGCCAATTCCTGAAACTCCTGCGGATCTTCGCGCGCCTCAGGGTCCTGACCTTCCAAGTGAACGAGGATGACTCGCTCACCACCACCGTGGCGCTCAAAGAACAAAGGAGACTCCTATCAGGCGTTACCTGGCTCAGCGTCACCTGCATCGGATTCGGTTGCGCTAGGCAGACGAATTGGACGTACTGGCACGACTGTCGAGATAGCGTGTTTGTAAACCATCTGGCTGACGGTGTTTTTCAGCAGGATAACGAACTGGTCGAACGACTCGATCGTGCCTTGCAGTTTGATACCGTTGACCAGGTAGATGGAAACCCCAACTTTCTCTTTACGTAAAGTATTCAAGTAAGGGTCTTGTAGCGAATGCCCTTTTGACATGTGCCGCACTCCTTTAAGGATTCAATAATAAAAATAGGTAATTCAGATGGCTTTGGCCGCCACACCCCCAAGGATAGACGGCAATTGCAAGGACTCAGCTCAATATGGAGATGGTCCCAAGGTATTTCAAGGCGCGTGGCAGATTGTCGCAATCAAGACTGTCCAGCCAGTGCAGTTCTTCCCAGCTGCGCAGCCAGGTGAACTGGCGCTTGGCCAATTGACGCGTGGCAATGATGCCGCGTTCCTGCATTTCAGCTAACGACAGCTTGCCATCCAGGTAGT
The DNA here is from genome assembly GCF_053456425.1 of Pseudomonas sp. LF020. Lineage (NCBI taxonomy): Bacteria > Pseudomonadati > Pseudomonadota > Gammaproteobacteria > Pseudomonadales > Pseudomonadaceae > Pseudomonas > Pseudomonas sp. LF020. Next base: position 482,329 of record NZ_JBRFIX010000004.1, on the reverse strand, counting down.
CCCAGACTTGGCGGTAGCCTACCGCACGTATAGACGGCAACCCGGAATGCAGGTCACTTCTTTTACGCAGGGCTACGACCTCGTCGATGAACCCCTGTTCCAGCATATTTGTGAATCTTTGTTTAATGCGCTCGTGCAGTACCTGGCGATTTGCCGGAGCAATGGCCAAGTTCGCGACAGTATAGGGCAATTGTTGCCGTCCCGAAGCGGCTGCTTCAGTACTTTGCGCAGATTGTTGCTGACGCAGGGCAGTCATGCTCTGACCGCTGACCCGATAAACCTCCAGCGCCCGACTCAGGCGCTGCGGATCGTTCGGGTGAATCCGTGCTGCCGACACCGGGTCGATGATCGCCAATTGATCGTGCAGGGCTTGCCAGCCAAGGCGTGCAGCTTCTTCTTCGATCTGCGCACGGACCTCGGGATCCGCCGCCGGCATGTCCGCCAGGCCTTCAACCAACGCCTTGTAATAAAGCATGGTGCCGCCCACCAGCAGCGGAATTTTCCCGCGTGCGGTGATCTCGGCCATGGCTTGCAGGGCATCACGACGGAAATCTGCTGCCGAATAGGCTTCAGCCGGATCGAGAATGTCGATCAGCCGGTGCGGAAACTCGGCCAGCAGTTCTTTCGATGGCTTGGCGGTACCGATGTCCATGCCGCGATAGACCAGCGCCGAGTCGACGCTGATCAACTCGCACGGCAGCACCTTGGTCAGCTCGATGGCCAGGTCGGTCTTGCCCGCAGCGGTCGGGCCCATCAGAAAAATCGCTGGAGGAAGCTGGCTCATCAACGACCGCGCAGGAACAGTTTGTCCAGATCGTCCAGGCCCAATTGGGTCCAGGTCGGTCGGCCATGGTTGCATTGACCGCTGCGCTCGGTGTTTTCCATGTCACGCAGCAGACCATTCATTTCCGGCAGGGCCAGGCGCCGGTTGGCGCGGATCGCGCCGTGGCAGGCCATGGTGCCGAGCAGCTCGTTCAGGTGCGCCTGAATCCGGTCGCTGGTGCCGTATTCCATCAAGTCCGACAGCACGTCACCCACCAGCCGATTGGCCTCGGCCTGCTTGAGCAGGGCCGGAATCTGGCGGATTGCCAATGTTTCCGGGCCCAGACGCTGCAGCTCGAAGCCCAGACGCTGGAACCATGCGGCATGTTCTTCGGCGCAATCGGCTTCACGCTGACTGACCGCCAGTGACTCCGGCACCAGCAACGGCTGGCCACTGAGACCTTCGCTGGCCATGGCGATTTTCAGGCGTTCGTACATGATCCGCTCGTGCGCGGCGTGCATGTCCACCAGCACCAGCCCCTGAGCGTTCTCGGACAGAATGTAGATGCCCTTGAGCTGCGCCAGCGCGTAACCGAGCGGCGGAATATCTTCCTGACCGGCCGGCAACGCATTGGCATTCGCTTCAGGCAACGGTGCGAAGAACTCGCGGTAAGCGGCTTGCGCCTCGGCGGCCGGTACAGCCGATTGCGGACGCGGTGTGTACTGATACTGATAAGCGCCGCCAGCGCTGGCGCCCGACGAAGTATTGAACGCCGGTTGCGCCTGCGGCTGCTCCAGCAGCGCGTTGGCCGCCAGACGCATTTCGCCCTGCGGGCCGAACTCGCCGGCCTCAATACCCGTTGGACGCACGACGGCAGTGGTGACAGAACCGGCCAGCTGATCTTCCGGACGCACATCGCCCAACGCGCGGTGCAACGTGCCGTAAAGGAAGTCATGCACCATGCGCCCATCACGGAAGCGCACTTCGTGTTTGGTAGGGTGCACGTTGACGTCCACCGCCGCCGGATCGACCTCGAAAAACAGCGCAAAGGTCGGATGACGACCGTTGAACAGCACATCGCGATAAGCCTGACGCACCGCGTGGGCCACCAGCTTGTCGCGCACCGCCCGGCCGTTCACGAAGAAATACTGCAAGTCCGCCTGGCTGCGGTTGAAGGTCGGCAACCCGACCCAGCCCCACAGGTGCAGACCATTGCGTTCGATCTCGATCGGCAGCGCCTGTTCAAGGAAGCCCGAACCGCAGATCGCCGCCACACGCCGGGCACGGGCCGCGTCATCGTGAGCCTCGTGCAGGCTGAGGATGGTCTTGCCGTTGTGGCGTAGATGGAAAGCTACGTCGAAACGCGCCAGCGCCAGACGCTTGATCACTTCTTGCAGGTGATCGAATTCGGTTTTTTCGGTCTTGAGAAACTTGCGCCGCGCCGGGGTGTTGAAGAACAGATCGCGCACTTCCACCGACGTACCGACCGGATGCGCCGCCGGCTGCACCCGAGGCGCCATGTCGCGACCTTCGGTTTCGACCTGCCAGGCCTGATCGGCGTCGCGGGTGCGCGAGGTCAGGGTCAGGCGTGCCACGGAGCTGATCGACGCCAGTGCTTCACCACGAAAGCCCAGGCTCATCACCTGCTCGAGGTCTTCGAGATTGCGAATCTTGCTGGTGGCGTGACGGGCCAGCGCCAACGGCAGGTCGTCGGCGGAAATGCCGCTGCCGTCGTCACGTACCCGCAGCAGCTTGACGCCGCCCTGCTCGACATCGACGTCGATGCGTTTTGCGCCGGAGTCGAGACTGTTTTCCAGCAACTCCTTGATCACCGAGGCCGGGCGCTCGACCACCTCGCCGGCGGCGATCTGGTTCGCCAGCCGCGGGCTGAGCAGTTCGATGCGTGCGGCGTTCAACACCTGGTTCATTCTTTGGACGCCAGTTCGGTGCCGGGAATGGTCAGGTGCTGGCCAATCTTCAGCTCATCGCTGCTGAGGTTGTTGGCACTGCGCAGCGTCGCGGGGGACACCTGATAACGCACGGCGATCATCGCCAGCGTCTCGCCCGGACTCACGCGGTGATCGCGCGGCCCCTGGGCAATCTTGCCGGAGTCACGCAGCCAGGCAATATAAGTGCCCGGTGGCGGGTTCTGCTGGAAGAACTGGCGCACGCCGCTGCTGATCGAACGCGCCAGCGCCTGCTGGTGGCTCGATGCCGAAAGCTTGTTCGCTTCGTTGGCGTTGGAGATAAATCCGGTTTCGACGAGGATCGACGGGATGTCCGGCGACTTCAGCACCATGAACCCGGCCTGCTCCACGCGCTGTTTGTGCAACGGGGTCACGCGACCAATGTTGGTCAGGACTTTCTGGCCGACGTTGAGGCTGGAGGTCAGCGAGGCGGTCATCGACAGGTCGAGCAGCACGCCGGCCAGCATGCGGTCCTTGTCGTCGAGGCTGACGTTGCCGGCACCACCGATCAGGTCGGAACGGTTTTCGCTGTCGGCCAGCCAACGGGCAGTCTCCGATGTCGCGCCGCGATCAGACAGAGCAAACACCGAGGCGCCGAAAGCTGCTGCAGACGGCGCGGCGTCGGCATGGATCGAAACGAACAGATCGGCGCCCTTTTTGCGGGCGATTTCGGTACGGCCGCGCAACGGGATGAAGTAGTCACCGGTACGGGTCAGCTCGGCGCGGAAACCTTTCATGCCGTTGACCTGACGCTGCAGCTCGCGGGCGATCTGCAGTACCACGTCTTTCTCACGCTGGCCGCGCGAGCCGGACGCACCCGGGTCTTCACCACCGTGACCGGCGTCGATCACCACAATGATGTCGCGCTTGCCGGCCGGGGCCGGTGGCAACTTGATCGCCGGTTCCGAAGGCGTTACCGGCACTGCTGGCACGGTGGCGACTGACGGTGTCGGGGCAGGCGGCGGCGCGGCATCGGCCGGGTTGTCGAACAGATCGACTACCAGACGGTTGCCGTATTGCGCGTTCGGCGCCAGCGAGAAACTTTTCGGGGTGACGGCTTTTTTCAGGTCGATGACCACCCGCAGGTCGGTCGGCGTGCGCTGGGCCGAGCGCATTGCGGTGATTGGCGTGTTGGCGGTCGAGACCTTCAATGGCGCACCCAGAGTGGCGCCGTTGATGTCGATCACCAGCCGATCCGGTGCGGTCAGGGTGAAGACGCTGTGCTGCACCGGGCCGCTCAGGTCGAAGACCAGTCGCGTGTTGTCCGGCGCCCGCCACAGGCGCACGCTGTTGACCTTTGTCTCGGCCACAGCGTTGACGGTCACTGCCATCAACATCAGTCCAACGGCAGCCACCAACGCGCGAAAGCGCATACCTAACCCCATCATTTAATTGGATTCCAATGCCAAAGCGGCACACCAGGCCTCGCCACGCGAGCCCTGGGATAAAATTTTCAGCGAACGCCCGCTGTCTTGCGGGCTAATGGTAATGGTCAGGTCAGGCTTTGGCAAAAAGCCTGCACCTTTATCGGGCCACTCGATCAGGCACAGGGCGTCGTCTTCGAAATAGTCGCGGATGCCGAGGAACTCCAGCTCCTCCGGATCGACCAGGCGATACAGGTCGAAGTGGAAGGCGCGCACGTCGCCGATCTCGTAGGGCTCGACCAGGGTGAAGGTCGGACTTTTTACCGCGCCGACATGCCCCAGCCCACGGATGATGCCCCGCGACAGGGTGGTTTTGCCCATGCCCAGGTTACCTTCGAGAAAAATCAGGCCGTGGCCTTGGGTAACGCGAGCGATCCGTGCGCCAAAGTCGCTCATGGCCTGTTCATCGGCCAGGTACAGGGTTACTTCAGACACGGTGCATGCTCCTCCAACAACTGACGAATGACTGGAATCAGATCACTGGCCGCCAGTCCACGGCCGAATTTACCTTGTTGCGCGCCGGCATTGGCGTGCAGCCAGACTGCCAGGCAGGCGGCATCGAAGCCGTCCATGCCCTGAGCCAGCAAAGCGCCGACCAATCCCGCGAGCACATCGCCCAGGCCAGCAGTGGCCATGGCCGGATGGCCCTGATGACACAGCGCCAGACGCCCATCAGGATGAGCGATCAGGCTGCCGGCGCCTTTCAGCACGACGACAGCCGAGTATTTTTTGCTCAATGCCCGCGCGGCGGCCGGGCGATCTGCCTGCACCTCAGCGGTACTGACGCCCAACAGGCGCGCTGCTTCGCCCGGATGCGGCGTGATCACGCAATCCTTGGGCAGGCTGACAAAACCACTTGCCAGCAGATTCAACGCGTCGGCGTCCCATACCTGCGGCAGCGGCGCATTGGCGGCAGCGGACAACAGCGCCCGGCCCCAGCTCGCCTGCCCGAGACCCGGACCAACCACCAGCACGGAAGCCTTTTCCAGCAGCCCCATCAACTGATTGGCCGACGACGTGCCGAGCACCATGACTTCCGGCATCCGCGTCAGCGCTGCCGGGACATGTTCAGGCCGGGTCGCCAGCGAAACCATGCCCGCGCCGCTACGCAGCGCACTTTCACTACTGAGCAGAATCGCCCCGCCAAACCCCTGATCGCCGCCGATCAACAGCAAATGCCCGAAGCGTCCTTTGTGTGCAGCGGGCGCACGCGGGGCCAATCGTGGAAGATTAGCCGCCGTGAGACGCAGAGCGCTGACAGGAATGTCACGGTAGATGTCGGCGGCGGCTTGCAGATCGTTAAACACCAACGCCCCGACCTGATCCGCTGCCGCCCCGGTGAACAGGCCGAGCTTCAAGCCGATAAAGGTCACGGTAAGGTCGGCATGAACCGCAACGCCGAGGACATGCCCGGTATCGGCAGACAGTCCGGAAGGAATATCCACCGCCACCACCGGCTGGCCACTGGCATTGATCGCCTTGATCGCCTTGATCGCAGCGGCATACGGCTCACGGACATCGCCGGCCAGCCCGGTGCCGAGCAAGGCATCGACAATCACCCCGCGCAGCTCGCTTTGCACGGCCCAGCCCTGCACGGCGACGCCATCGCTGATGGCCTGCGCATAAGCCTGCGCCGCGTCGCCCTGCAAGCGTTGCGGATCACCGACGGCCAGCACCCGCACCGCCCAACCGGCCCGGTGCGCCAGTGCGGCGATCAGAAAACCATCACCGGCGTTGTTGCCATGCCCGGCAAGTACAGTCATTTCGTTCGCCGATGGCCACTGCCGCACCAAGGCGCGCCAGGTCGCGTGCGCGGCGCGCTGCATCAATTCGGAGCCCGGCGTGCCCGCAGCGATCAGCCGCGCATCGAGTGCTCGCACCTGCGCAGCGCCATACAGCGCGTCGGGTAATTGATCTTTCGTGTGCGGCATGCGTCTTCGGGCTCCGATGTCTGGCAGAATTATACGCACCTCAGCTCCGGTTTCTCTCGCCTCATGTCCGCCATCACCACAGATCTGCCCGCCCTCGCCCAATCGATCAAGGATTGGGGCCGCGAGCTGGGCTTCCAGCAAGTCGGCATCAGCGGTCTGGACCTGGCCGAGCATGAGCAGCACCTGGAGCGCTGGCTCGCCGCCGGCTACCACGGCGAAATGGATTACATGGGCGCTCACGGCAGCAAACGCTCGCATCCGGAGGAACTGGTCCCGGGTACGTTGCGCGTGGTTTCGCTGCGCATGGACTACCTGCCCGGCGACACGCAAATGGCGCAAATGCTGGCGCAACCGGAGAAAGCCTACGTGTCGCGTTATGCCTTGGGCCGCGATTACCACAAATTGATCCGTAAACGTGTGCAGCAATTGGCCGACAAGATTCAATCGGAGATCGGCCCGTTCGGTTTCCGTGCCTTCGTCGACAGCGCCCCGGTGCTGGAAAAAGCCATCGCCGAGCAGGCCGGGCTGGGCTGGATCGGCAAAAACACGCTGGTACTGAACCGCAAGGCCGGCAGTTATTTCTTCCTGAGCGAACTGTTTGTCGATCTGCCGCTGCCGGTGGACGAACCGCACAGCAGCGAACATTGCGGGCGCTGCACGGCATGTCTGGATATCTGCCCGACCAACGCCTTCGTAGGCCCGTATGTGCTGGACGCCCGACGCTGCATCTCGTACCTGACCATCGAGCTGAAAAACGCCATTCCCGAAGACCTGCGCCCGCTGATCGGCAACCGCGTGTTCGGCTGCGACGACTGTCAGATCGTCTGCCCGTGGAACCGTTTCGCCCGACCCTCCGGGGAAAGCGATTTCAAGCCACGGCACAATCTGGACAACGCCGAACTGGCCGAGCTGTTCCTGTGGGACGAGGACAAATTTCTCAGCAGCACCGAAGGCTCGCCGCTGCGCCGCGCCGGTTACGAACGCTGGCTGCGCAATCTGGCGGTCGGGCTGGGCAACGCGCCGTCGAGCATTCCGGTGCTGGAGGCCTTGAAGGCGCGCCGTGATTACCCGTCCGATCTAGTCCGCGAACACGTCGAGTGGGCGCTGAAACAACACGGTCAATTGTAGGAGCTGCCGCAGGCTCGGGCCGCGATCGGACGATCTTTTGACTTTGATATTTAAAAGACTAGATCAAAGGATCGCAGCCTGCGGCAGCTCCTACAGGGGAATGCATTAATGCTCGTCGTTGTAGACGAACTTGGGCATTTCCCAGTGGAAACGGATGGCCAGCAACCGCAACAGAAAACCGCCGAACAAGGTGATCAGAATCGCCTGCTCGCTCGGCACATTCAGGTACAGGCAGAGCATGTAGCACCACGCGGCGGCGAACGAGACGCTGGCGTACAGTTCGCGGCGGAAGATCAGTGGGATGTCGTTGCAGAAGATGTCGCGCAGGATGCCGCCGAACACTCCGGTGATTACACCGCTGACCGAGGCCACCAGCATGCCGTGGCCCATTTCCAGAGCGGTCATGCAGCCGATCAGGGTGAAGGCCACCAGGCCGACCGCATCGAGCACCAGAAACAGCGATCGCAGGTGGCGCATCCAGCGGGCAGTGAACACAGTGAGCATTGCGGCGGCCGAAGTCAGCACCAGATATTCCGGGTGCTTGACCCAGGTCAGCGGGTAATGCCCGAGCAGCACATCGCGTACCGAACCGCCGCCCAATGCCGTAACGCAGGCGATCAGCACCACGCCGAACCAGTCCATGCCCCGCCGTCCGGCAGACAGCGCGCCGGTCATGGCTTCAGCGGTAATGGCGATCAGATAGAGCATCAGCAACATGGCGGCGGTCCTGGCAGGAAGGCGCGCAGTCTAGCCATTTCAGCGCCGCACCAGAAGGGGGCGCAAATACGACGCCCCCTTGTAGGAGCTGCCGCAGGCTGCGATCTTTTGATGTTGTTTTTAAAAGCAACATCAAAAGATCGTCCGATCGCGGCCCGAGCCTGCGGCAGCTCCTACAGGGACAGCCTCAGAACTTGATGAAATGCTTGCGGTAGTGCTGCAGCTCGGCGATTGATTCGCGGATGTCGTCCAGCGCCAGGTGGGTGCTGCCCTTCTTGAAGCTGTCGCGCACGTCCGGTGCCCAGCGTGCGGCCAGCTCTTTGAGCGTCGACACGTCGAGGTTGCGGTAGTGGAAGTAGCTTTCCAGTGCCTTCATGTGGGTATAAAGGAAGCGACGATCCTGGCAGATGCTGTTGCCGCAGATCGGCGACTTGCCCTTCGGTACCCATTTCTCGAGGAAAGCGATGGTTTCGGCCTCGGCCTCGGCCATGCTGATACGGCTGTCACGCACGCGCTGGGTCAGGCCCGAGTTGCCGTGGGTGCGAGTGTTCCACTCGTCCATACGGGCGAGCACTTCGTCACTGTGGTGAATGGCGATCACCGGGCCTTCGGCCAGGGTGTTCAGGTCACTGTCGGTGACGATGGTGGCCATTTCGATGATGACGTCGTTTTCCGGATCCAGACCGGTCATTTCCAGGTCGATCCAGATCAGGTTCTGCGGGTTTTGCATATTCGGGCTCCTAGGCAATGCTGCGCAGTTTAGCCTAGGCCGGTGCCCGGGCGTGCTAAACTCGCGGCCGTTTTACCTAATCGCTGCATTCTTCAGACGGAACACCCATGGCCAAACGCCAACTCAATCGTCGTCAAAACTGGCGCATCGAAAAGATTCAGGGCGAGCGCGCCGCGCGCGCTGCCAAACGCGAGTCCTCGGCGGTCGAAGCCCTCGAGGGCGGCGATCTGGGCCCAGAGCAACACGGCCTGGTGATCGCCCACTTCGGTGTGCAGGTCGAGGTCGAGGCCGTGGACGGTGAACAGGCCGGCCAGGTTTTCCGTTGCCACCTGCGGGCCAACCTGCCGGCGCTGGTCACCGGTGATCGGGTGGTCTGGCGTGCCGGCAACCAGGGCATCGGGGTGATTGTTGCGCAACTGCCGCGCACCACCGAACTGTGCCGTCCGGACAGCCGTGGCCAGCTCAAGCCGGTGGCGGCCAACGTCGACATGATCGTCATCGTCTTCGCGCCACTGCCCGAGCCGCATGCCAACCTGATCGACCGCTATCTGGTCGCCGCCGAACACGCCGGCATCCGTCCGTTGCTGCTGCTGAACAAGTTCGACCTGATCGACGAGCAGAACGCTCCAGCGCTCAATGCCTTGCTGGCGGTGTACCGTACGCTGGGTTATCCGGTGCTGGAAGTCTCGGCGCATCACGGCAACGGCATGGAACTGTTGCAGAGGCAGCTCGACGGGCGCATCAGCGTGTTCGTCGGCCAGTCCGGTGTCGGTAAGTCATCCTTGGTCAACAGCTTGCTGCCGGAAGTCGAAACCCGTGTCGGCCCGCTGTCGGAGTTGTCCGGTCAGGGCACGCACACCACGACCACCGCGCGCCTGTTCCACTTCCCTGGCGGCGGCGAGCTGATCGACTCCCCGGGTATCCGTGAGTTCGGCCTGGGCCACGTCAGCCGCGCCGACGTCGAAGCCGGTTTCATCGAGTTCAACGACCTGCTCGGCACCTGCCGCTTCCGCGACTGCAAACACGATCGCGAACCGGGTTGCGCACTGCTCAAGGCCCTGGAAGACGGCCGCGTGCAGCAGCAACGCATGAACAGCTACCGCTCGATCATCGCCAGTCTGCCGGAAAACGGCTACTAAACATCGGCACCGGCTGCCCCTCGTCCGAGGGCTGCCGGATGTCGGACCCCGTCGGACACCTTCCCCGCCCGCTTAAACGTCAGACCCGCCTGACAGGCTCTTTCGTGCCTGCTTGCAGGACATTTCTGTTTTCCCGCTCAGACCTTGCGGGCGCCCTTCAGATGCCTAGATTGGGTTGTTCCTTCGCACCTTCGCGACCTTCGAGGAACCCCATGCAGACCTACCATTTGTTCATCAGCCATTCGTGGAACTACGCCCACGCCCACGACAATCTGGTACGCCTGCTCGGCGCCAGACCGGATTTCACTTTCAAGAATTTTTCCGTGCCGCCGCACAACCCGATCATGGGCGCGCAAACCGACAGGCAGCTCGAAGATGCCATCGAAAACAAGATCCGTCCGTGCTCGGCGGTGCTGATCATGGCCGGGATGTATTCGACCTACAGCAAGTGGATCAACAAGGAAATCGAGATCGCCAGGCGCATGGGCAAAGTGATCATCGCGATCAAGCCGTTCGGCGCCGAGCGTATTGCCACGGTAGTACGTGAGGCGGCACACGCCGAGTGCGCGTGGAACACCAACAGCATCATCAGTGCGATTCGCCTGCACACGGCGGTGTAACCATGCGCAAGGGACTGTTTATCGGCATCAACCACTACGATTGCGTGTCGCCCCTCAGTGGCTGTAACAACGACGCCATGGCCATGGCATCGGTGCTGGAGCGCCACGCCAACGGGCGACCGAACTTCAGCAGCAAAGTGCTGACTTCAGCCGAAGAAAAGCTCACGCTCGGCCACATGAAACAGCAGATCCAGAGCCTGTTCTCAGGCGACTGTGACGTGGCCCTGCTGTATTTCGCCGGCCATGGTCAGTTCGACACCAGCATCGACGAAGGACTCCTGATTCCCCAGGATTATCAGCCAGGCGGAGACGGCATCCGCATCAGCGACATTCTGGAGTGGGCGGACAAGGCCCCGCATATCAAGAACAAAATCATCATTCTCGATTGCTGCCAGGCCGGCGCAGCAGGCGCCATGCGTAATCTGCGGGGCGGCAGCAGTGTGATCGGCGAAGGCGTGACCATTCTCACGGCCTGCAAGAAAGAACAGTACGCCCTGGAAAGTCGCGGTCATGGCGTATTCACGGATCTGTTGCTGCAAGCGCTGCACGGTGGCGCTGCCAACGTACTCGGCAAGGTCACCCCCGGTAGCGTTTACTCGTTTGTCGACAATGCGCTGGGGGCCTGGGAACAGCGTCCGGTATTCAAGACCAACGTCTCGCAGTTTGTGCCGCTGCGCGAGGTCGCGCCGCTGATCGTCGAGGAAACCCTGCGCAAGCTCAAGGACTGGTTCCCCGAGCCGAGTTTCGTTTTCAGGCTCGATCCCAGCTACGAGCCCACCGAAGCGCTGTTCGACCCCGAGCACGGCGACATCTTCAAGCAACTGCAAATGTGCAACCGCCACAGCCTGATCGAACCGGTGGATGCCGAGCACATGTACTACGCCGCGCTCCACTCCACCGGCTGCCGCCTCACCGCCCTCGGCGCCTATTACCGCGAACTCGCCATAAAAGGACACTTCTGATGCCCGTATTCATCAGCTACCGCCATATAGATCGCCCGCAGGCCATGGCGATCAATGCCCAATTGATGCAGGCCAATATCAAAACTTACCTCGATGTGCTCGACCCGGAATCGCAGACCACCGACGACATCACCGGGGTGATCACGCGCAATATCACCGAATGCACGCACCTGCTGGCGGTGGTGTCGGAGAAGACCGCGTTGTCGTGGTGGGTGCCGTTCGAAATCGGCGAAGCGACGATCAGCAACCGGCGGATCTGCTCGTTCCGCACCGGGCAGGCAAAGCTGCCGGAGTATCTGGACAAGTGGCCGAAACTGAGCACGGCCAGTGATCTGAATTTCTTCATCGATGCCTATCGCGAAGAGGTCTCGAGCAAGCGCTCGATAGCGCTGGATTCGAGCAACGAATCCTTCAGCGGCACCTATAAGCGCAACGCCGATCTTTTCCACGAACAACTGAAAAACCGGATTCGGCGCGGTTTCTGAGGCCAATCGACAGCCACAAAAAAGCCGACATCACTGTCGGCTTTTTTGTTGGTCACTGCTTCGGCGCGGGGGCCGGTGCAGCGGCGGGCGGAGCTGTTGGCGCTGGCGCCGCAGCCCCCGGCGCGGCCGGTTTCGGTGCGGCGTCGTCGAACAGGTTCAAACGTTCGCGCAACTCATGGGCCGGCACCGGTTGCTGATCCGCCGGCAGCGCGTTCGGATCGACCGGCGTCGCCGGAGCGGCGCCGTTCTGACCTTCGGCGGCAGGCTTGGCCGCATCGGCACCTTGCGAACCTTCGATGGCGGCCTGGGCCTTTTTGGTCAGGACCACAATGTCGATGCGCCGGTTGACCGGGTTGAACGGGTTTTCCTTGTCGAACAGCGCCGACGAGGCATAACCGACCACCCGCGCCACTTGCCCGTCCGGATAGCTGCCGGCCACCAGTGCCCGCCGCGCAGCGTTGGCACGGTTGGCCGAGAGTTCCCAGTTGCCGAAATCGCCGGTGCCGGTGTACGGCTTGGCGTCGGTATGGCCGCTGATGCTGATCTTGTTCGGCACCGCTTTGATGGTGTCGGCCATGGCCAGCAGGATGTCTTCGAAGTACGGCTTCAGACGCGCGGACCCGGAGTCGAACATCGGCCGGTTTTCGGCGTCCATGATCTGGATGCGCAAGCCGTTCGGGGTGATCTCGAACAGGATCTGATCCTTGAACTTCTGCAGCTGCGGGTTCTCGTCGACCTTGTTCTGCAGTTCTTGCAGCAACAGCTCCAGGCGTTCTTTCTCGACCTGCTCGGCCATGCCTTCGACCTGCTCGGTGTCGACCGTGACCTTGTCCGGTTGCGGCTGGGACTTCACCTCAGGGTTGAGGGTGTTTTCCGGCGCCAGGGTCGGCGTGCCGCCCAGATCGATGATGTACGGCGTGCCGCTTTCGGAGAAGCCGACCGGATCCTTGAAGTAACCGGCGATAGCGATCTTCTGCTCAGGCGTTGCAGTGGACAGCAGCCACAACACCAGGAAGAACGCCATCATCGCCGTGGCGAAGTCGGCGAAGGCGATTTTCCACGCCCCGCCGTGATGCCCACCGGCTATGCGCTTGACGCGCTTGATGATTATCGGCTGATTATTTTCCATGGCTTAGCGACCGCGAACGGCTTGTTCCAGCTCGGCAAAGCTTGGACGGTGCGCCGGGTACAGCACCTTGCGCCCGAATTCCACCGCCAGCGATGGAGGCATGCCGGAAGCCGAAGCCACCAGCGAGGCCTTGATGGCTTCGTAGACGTTCAGTTCTTCCTTGGCATCGTGGGCCAGGGAATGTGCCAGCGGCCCGAAGAAACCGTAGGCCGCGAGAATACCGAAGAAGGTACCGACCAGTGCCGCACCCACGTGCAGACCGATGGATTTCTGATCGCCTTCACCCAGCGATGCCATGGTCACCACGATACCCAGTACCGCCGCGACGATACCGAAACCGGGCATGGCGTCGGCGATGCCGTTCACCGCATGGGACGGGTGCTCGAGGTCTTCCTTGAGGCTGTAGAGTTCCATGTCGAACAGGCCTTCCAGCTCATGCGGAGCCATGTTGCCGGAGGACATGATGCGCAAGTAATCGCAGATGAACGCGGTCATGCGCTCGTCTTTGAGCACGGCCGGGTACTTGGCGAAGATCGGGCTCGCGGCGGCGTCTTCGATGTCGCCTTCGATGGCCATCATGCCTTCGCGGCGGCTCTTGTTGAGGATCTCGTAGATCAGGCCGAGCACTTCCAGATAGAACGTGTGGCTGAAGCGCGAGCTGAACATGCTCAGGGATTTCTTGAGCACGTGCATCGTCATGTAACCGGGGTTGGCCTGCAGGAATGCACCGAGGGCCGCACCACCGATGATCATCACCTCGAAGGGCTGGATCAGGGCGGCAATTTTGCCGTGGGAGAGCACGTATCCGCCGAGCACGCTCGCGAATACGACGATGATGCCGATAATTTTAGCCATAGGTAGAAAGTACTTATTTAAGTCGGGTTCAAGGTCATATTCGGAAGTTAAAAAATCTCTTCTTCTACTTATCGGCAAAACTGCGCCAGACTATAGCCAGTTCAGGCGAAAAGCCAATTTAGCCCATGCCGGGCGCGTCTACAGTCAGTGAAGATCTCGTCCAGACATGGCTAATGAAACGAACGTCCCACACGCAAAACCGACCACGCTCGAGGGCTGGGTCAAACTGCTCGATGGCGTGCGCCTGCCTGTGCCGCAAGAGGCGCACGACAAGGTGTGCCGGGCCATCCGTGACAACCGCAGCTCGCTGCGCGACATCGCCGACTTGATGCAGGACAGCCCGGCGCTGGCCTTGAGCATCATCCGTGAGGCCAATCGTCACACCCTCGGCACGATGACCGCGCCGGCAGAAAACCTTGAAGTCGCGATCAACCGTCTGGGCCTGGCACGGACTGAAGAATTGCTCGCGCGTCTGCCCGTCGAACCGCAGATGCAGATCCCCAAGGCGCTGCGCCAACTGCAAATGATCAGCCAGCACGCGACGCAACAGGCCAACGGTTTTTTCGCCAGTCGCCTGGCGCGGCTGTGGCAGGACATTCACTGGGGCAGCCTGCTGTTTCTCTCGCCGCTGTGGCCGCTGGCGCTGACGTTTCCCGAGTTGCTCGAAGAGTGGGAGCTGCGGGTTATCCACAAGGGCGAATCGGCGCGCACGGTCGAGAAGCAACTGTTTGGCGTACGCCTGCTGAAGATCGCCGAGGCGCTGGTGCAAGTCTGGCACCTGCCGATCTGGGTGCAGCAGGGCTATAAGCTGCTGCTCAGCGAACAGCGCGAACTGGTGAAAGTACTGCGCATCGCCCGCGACAGTGAACATCCGTTGCGCCAGCAGAATCGCCTCGACGACGATCCGACCCTGCGCCGCTGGCTCAACCAACCGGCCAACACCGTGTTGCTGGCCAACGGTCTGGCGCTGTCGGCGCAACAGGCCTGGGACAGCCCGCACAGTGAACGCTGGCAGTACCTGACCAGCCTTTATCTGCAGATCTCGATGGACGAAGTGCAGCAGCAGTTGCACCAGCAAGCCGCCAACAGTGCGCGCCAGCATGCCATGCCCGATCTGTGGCACCCGGCCGTTTCCTTATTATGGCCGTGGGGCACCCATCGCTTGCCGGCCGGGATGCTGCCGGCGGCGGCGCCGAATGCCGAGGACCTGACTCAATGGCGCCGGCAATGCGCCGAACTGCTGGCCGAGCCGAGCCGCTTCACCAATGCCATGAGCCTGACCGTCGCCGCCCGTGATGCGCTGGTCGCCAGCGGCATGCGTCGGGTGATGCTTCTGATGGCCGACCGCACGCAATCGAATCTGCGCGTGCACCAGACCTTCGGCCTGCCGAAGGAAGCCGCCGCGCTGAACTTCGTCGTCAGTCAGAGCAAAGTCTTGCAGCGCCTGCTCGCACAACAGGCACAGGTGCGGATCAACCCCGAGAACAACGCACAGTTTTCCGCATTGTTGCCGCCGGGCCTGCGTTCGCTGTTCCGGGGCGAGCATCTGTTCCTGCGCTCGCTGGTCAATAACGGTCGGGTGATCATGATCGTCGTGGCTGACCAGGGCGGTGGGCCGTTCGCCGACATCACCGTGCAGGCTTTCGGCAAAACCGCGCAGTGCATCGAAAAGGCCCTGCACAGCTTTAGCAGCCGTGGCCGATGAGGCTGCGCTACAATCCCCCCCTTTGTGCTCTGGAGACCTCACATGTCTGACTTCTCTGGCTTGGCGCTCGTCATCGAGCCGAGCGACCTGCTCCCGCGTCTCGATTCCCCTGAACTGATTCTGGTGGATCTGACCAGCCCTGCCCGTTATGCCGAAGGTCACCTTCCGGGCGCACGCTTTGTCGATCCCAAGCGCACCCAGCTCGGCCAGCCCCCGGCGCCGGGGCTGATGCCGCCCAAAGACAAGCTCGAAGAGTTGTTCGGTGAGCTGGGCCATCGCCCGGACGCGATCTACGTGGTCTACGACGACGAGGGCGGCGGCTGGGCCGGGCGCTTCATCTGGCTGCTCGACGTGATCGGTCACGACAAGTATCACTATCTCGACGGCGGTCTGCCGGCGTGGCTGGAAGCCGGCATGCCGATGTCGATCCAGATTCCTCCAGCGGTGGGTGGCCCGGTGGCGCTGACCCTGCACGAGGAGCCGACCGCCACTCGCGAATACCTGCAAAGCCGTCTCGGCGCCGCCGATCTGGCGATCTGGGATGCCCGTGGGCCGCTGGAATACTCGGGCGAGAAGATACTGGCCGCCAAGGGTGGACACATCCCCGGCGCGGTGAACTTCGAATGGACCGCCGGCATGGACAAGGCGCGTCAGCTGCGGATTCGCACGGACATGCCGCAGATCCTCGAGGATCTCGGGATCACCAAGGACAAAGAAATCATTACCCACTGCCAGACCCATCACCGGTCGGGCTTCACTTATCTGGTGGCCAAGTCCCTCGGTTATCCGCGGGTCAAGGGCTACGCCGGTTCCTGGGGCGAATGGGGCAACCACCCTGACACGCCTGTCGAGATTCAAGGTTCTAAGGACAACTAATGAAAGAGCGTCTGTTTATCCTCAGCCAGTACCTGCTGCCTCATCACCTGCTGTCGCGCCTGGCCGGTTGCGTCGCCGAGTGCCGCGTGCGCTGGTTCAAGAATGCCTTCACCCAGTGGTTCGCCAAGCGTTATCAGGTGGACATGTCGCAAGCGCTGGTCGAAGACCTCACCGCCTACGAGCACTTCAACGCGTTCTTCACCCGAGCCCTGAAAGACGGCGCGCGGCCACTGGACCAGACACCAGGCGCGATCCTCAGCCCGGCCGACGGTGCAGTCAGCCAGCTCGGCCCGATCGAACACGGTCGCGTGTTCCAGGCCAAGGGCCACAGCTTCAGCGTGCTGGAACTGCTGGGCGGTGACACGGCGAATGCCGCGCCGTTCATGGGCGGCGACTTCGCCACCATTTACCTGTCGCCGAAGGATTACCACCGCGTGCACATGCCGCTGGCCGGCACCCTGCGCGAAATGGTCTATATCCCGGGCCGGATCTTCTCGGTCAACCAGACCACCGCTGAGAACGTTCCGGAGCTGTTCGCCCGCAACGAGCGCGTGGCGTGCATTTTCGACACCGAGCGCGGGCCAATGGCCGTGGTGCTGGTCGGCGCAATGATCGTCGCGTCGATTGAAACCGTGTGGGCTGGTCTGGTCACCCCACCGAAGCGCGAGCTGAAAACCTTCCGCTACGACGAAGCCGCCCGTGCGCCGATCCATCTGGAAAAAGGTGCTGAACTGGGGCGCTTCAAACTGGGTTCGACCGCGATCGTGCTGTTTGGTCCGGATCAGGTGAAATGGGCTGAAACACTGGTCGCCGGTTCGCCAGTGCAAATGGGCCAGGCCCTGGCATTGCCAAACGCCTGATACAAGGCGCCCCTGTAGGAGCTGCCGCAGGCTGCGATCTTTTGACTTTGTTTTTAAAAACCAGGATCAAAAGATCGCAGCCTGCGGCAGCTCCTACCGGTTGAAGGCCGACAGCTTCATTTGCTGCTATGGTTTTTGGCATGAGCCAGACCATCTCCCCACCGCTGCTGAGCGCCCCGACCCCGACGCAAACGCGCCTGTCGTTCTGCGAAGCCACCCCGCGCGACCTCAAACGCTGGATCGCCGGCCTGCCCAAGGCCAACATCGGCGAAACCGCCCGCCAGTTGTATCAGGGCCTGGGCGAACTCAACCAATTGCTCACCCCCAGCGACAATCGCCTGCAACTGCTGGAGTTGCTGCGCCCCGAGGTGTACTTCGTCTGCCAGCATCTGGAGCGGCACTTCCTGCATCAGGCGATCCTGCTCGACGATCGTTCGCGCAAGATCAGCAACCTGTGCCAGGCGCTGCAAAGTCAGTTGGCCATCGGTTACAAGCAGATCGTTCTGCGCATTGCCCCCAAGTATCACAAGGACCGAGCGGCGCTGGTCAGCCAGGCTCTGCAACGGGCCGCACACGCGCTCAAGGGGCAACTGCTGCGGGCCACGCAGCTTTACAGCCCTGCGCCCGAGCATCTGTGGTTCGAGCTGCATCAGCTGTATCGCGTGGCCTGCGCCTTGCAGCTGCAACAGCGCCGGGTACATGACGAACTGGCGAGCCTGAGCAGCGAACTGAGCCTGGAACAGACCTACATCGCCGCCCTGCTGCTGGGCAGCGCCCGTTGCAATCAATTGCGGCAGAACCAGATCGCCCGGCTGGCCGAAGTGCTGGAGCCGTGGAGTGCCCTGCTCAAATTGCATCCCGGCAGTCCGCAGGATGGACTGTTCGCCATCAGCGCCGAACTGGACGCCGGCCCGCGTTACCGCAGCATGTTTCGCAAAGAACAACAGGGTGCATTGCTCGGTTTCGATCCACAACCGCTGGTGAACGTGATCGAAGCGCATTTACTGCAGCAGGAGACGTCGACGCCGTTGCCGATCCCGGCAGGACTGAGCCTCGACACCCTGCAGCATCTGCACGCCAGTTGGGGCCAGGCTGCCGAACGCAGTTTTCAGCGCACTGCCGGCCAGGGCAGCCTGACCGTGTGCGTCGGCATGAGCGCCCTGCACTTCTATCTGGGCGGCGAACGCAGCTTCAGCGAGCTGCTGAAACATCCCGGCGCCCGCGCGGCCAACTTCAGCCGCGCGGTGGTCAAGGGTGAAAAGGACAGCTGGAGCCAGGCCTTCGACGCCGCACCGCAGTCTGCGGCAGACGAGTTGCTGCCCTACGAGGAAATCCAGTACGACCATCTGGGCGAAGACGAAAGCGACCCCGACAGCACGCCGAACTACCCGACCTACACGTTGCCGGTGATCAACCACAGCCCCGGTGGTTATTGCCTGGGCTGGCCAAGTGAGGTGCCGGCCGAGTTACAGGCCGGGGAAATGGTCGGGATTCAGGACAGTTCCAATCAGGGCTGGAGCATTGCGGTGGTGCGCTGGATTCGCCAGGTACGCGGCAGCGGGCCGCAAATGGGCATAGAACTGGTCGCGCCACACGCCGAACCCTGCGGCTTGCAACTGGTGCGCTCGCGAGATGATCACAGTCAGTATTTGCGCGGTCTGCTGCTACCGGAGATCAGCGCCATCGACTTGCCCGCGACCTTGCTCGCCCCGCGCCTGCCGTTTCAGGAAGGTAATAAGGTGCTGATCAACACCCACGGCGAAGAACACCGCGCCGGGCTGGATCGACGGGTGGCGAGTACGCACAGTTTCAATCAGTTTGCCTATCGCTCGCTGGAGGCCGCGCAGAATGGCGGGAGCGAGGAGAATTTCGATTCGTTGTGGAAATCGCTTTGAATCCTTAAAGATACTGTGGCGAGGGAGCTTGCTCCCGCTGGACTGCGCAGCAGTCCCATTCTCTTGAATTAAAGAGTGGGGCCGCTTCGCGCCCCAGCGGGAGCAAGCTCCCTCGCCACAGAGGCCGCCTCAGGCTCAGAGCTGCCCATCACGATCGCGGAAGCCCAGCAAATACAGCACGCCATCCAGCCCAAGGGTGGAAATCGCCTGCTTCGCCGACTGTTTGACCAGCGGCTTGGCGCGGAACGCAACACCCAGCCCGGCAATCGCCAGCATTGGCAGGTCATTCGCGCCGTCGCCCACGGCGATGGTCTGCTCCAGACGCAAGCCTTCCTTGTGCGCCAGCTCCTTCAGCAGATCCGCCTTACGCTGCGCATCGACGATCGGCTCGATGGCCACGCCGGTGCACTTGCCGTCGACCACTTCCAGTTCGTTGGCGAACACGTAGTCGATACCGAGTTTGGCCTGCAGCTGCTTGGCGAAGTAAGTGAAGCCGCCGGACAGGATTGCGGTCTTGTAGCCCAGACGCTTGAGTTCGGCGAACAGGGTTTCGGCGCCTTCGGTCAGGCGCAGCGAGGCGCCGATAGAGTCCAGCACGCTGACATCCAGGCCCTTGAGCAGCGCCAGACGTTCCTTGAAGCTGGCACGGAAATCCAGTTCGCCGGCCATGGCGCGCTCGGTGATGGCCGAAACTTGCTCGCCCACGCCGGCAGCCTTGGCCAGTTCGTCGATGACTTCGGCTTCGATCAGCGTGGAGTCCATGTCGAACACCGCCAGACGGCGGTTGCGGCGGAACAGCGAATCTTCCTGGAAGGCGATGTCGACGTTCAGCTCCTGCGCGACGCTGAGGAATTCGGCACGCAGCGCCTGCGGATCAGCCGCTTCGCCACGCACGGAGAACTCGATGCAGCCCTTGCCCTTGTCGGCTGGAGTGTCCAGCGGCATGCGACCCGACAGACGGTCGATATGGTCGATGTTCAGGCCATATTTGGCGGTGATCGAGCTGACCGCCTGCAATTGGCCGGCGGTCACTTTGCGGGTCAACAGGGTGACGATGTGGCGTTTCTTGCCCTGATTGCCCACCCATTGCTGGTAATCCTCTTCGGACACCGGGGTGAAGCGCACCTGCTGGTCGAGCTCGTAGCCCTTGAACAGGATGTCCTTGAGCACGGCTTTGCCTTGCTCGGAGTCGGGAATCTCGACCAGGATGCCGAACGACAGGGTGTCGTGGATCACCGCCTGACCAATGTCGAGAATGTTCACACCACCTTGTGCCAGAACGCCGGTAATGGCCGCAGTCAGACCCGGACGGTCGACTCCCGTGATGTTAATCAGGACGATTTCGCGCAACGCGCACCCCCGCAACTGGAAAAAAACCGCATTCTACCCACTTTCAGTGACCATCGGGCACCGCGAGCGCTTTGCCGGTCTAGGGCCTGTCGCTATACTGCGCGTCAACTTCACGGACAAAAGAGCCGAGCTCAGTGAACCGGCCCACGCCAGTTAAAACCGATAACTTCTTCCTGCTGATCTTCCGTGCACTGCGCCATCGCCGTGTACCGATTGCATTGCGCATTGCCAGCCATAACGTGATCCTGGTCGCTCTGGCCCTGGTGATCTATGCCGGGGTGATGGGCTTGCAGTTCAAGCAGGCCATGCACGAGCAGGCCGATGCGCTGGGCGAAAGCCTGACCACGCAGACCGCCACCTCCGCCACTGAACTGCTGGTGTCCAACGACATCCTCAGCCTCAACGTGCTGCTCAACAACCTGACCAAGAACAAACTGGTGGCCCACGCGGCTATCTATAGCGTGGACAACCGTATCCTCGCCGAATCCGGTCAGCGCCCCAAGCACAGCCTGCTGGGCGAAGCCGAGGGCATGTATGAGAGCAAGATCACTTTCCAGGACGTGACCGCCGGGCAACTGCGCATCAGCCTGGACATGGATCAGTTCCAGCAGCCGATGACCATCAGCCTGCAAAGCATGGGCATTCTCAGTGCGATTCTGTTGGCGCTGTCGCTGGCCCTGAGCCTGCGCATGGGGCGCTATCTGTCGACGCCGTTGCTGCAACTGCGCGTCTGGCTGCGCAACATCGACGAATACACCCCGGGCACCGACCGGCAGGACGAGATCGGCGATCTGGCGCGGCAACTGCACGCCAACTTCGCTCCGGAGCCGGCGCCAAAACCCGAGCCCGAGCCGGAACCCGAGTTCGAAGAAGAGGATGAGCCGGAGTTCGAAGTGCGCAATCTGCGTGACCCGAGCTTTGACGAAACCCGCCCGATGGCTGCGCAAAAACCTGCGCCGCGCCATGTGGTCAGCACCGTTGAAGACGATGAAGACGACGACGCGTTTGCCGATCTGCGCGACGAGTCGCTGGATGCAGCGCCGCAACCGGTCGCGCGCAAGGCCACACCAAGCGTACCGCAGCACAGCGCGGTGCTGGCGATCCAGCTGGGTTCGCAAGAACAACTGCGGCGCCTGCCGCGTGCCCGCCTGGAAGAGTTGCTGGAGCGCTATCGCGACTGCCTCGATCAGGCCGCTTCGCTGTATCAGGGCGAGATCGAAACCCTGAACGATGGCAGCACACTGATGCTGTTCCACACCGAAGACAGCGGTGACGACTACCTGACCAACGCCATCTGCTGCGGCGAGTTGCTGCGGGCGCTGGGCCATCAGTTGCAGATCGAAGTCGCCGACAGCGGCATCACCCTGCAATTGCAGTTGGGCCTGACCCTGGGCGACGAGCTGTTCGGCCTGAGCCAGATCGACCTGCTGCTGACCGATTCGGCTCAGGATGCGCTGGCCCTGTCGCAACACAGCCGCAACCTGCTGCTGGTCGAGCGCAAGATCGGTGACGACAACCTGATTCGCCAGCGTGCGCGGATCCGCCCGATCGCCAGCCCCGAGGGGGCTTGCTGTGTCGAGCGCTTGATGGAGCCTTATCCGTCGATGCTTGAGCGGCAACTGGCGCGGATGCATGAGCGTCGGGCGTAAGGCTTAGGCCAGATGCACAGAAGCCCGCAGACGAGTGATTGTCTGCGGGCTTTTTTGTGGGCGATTGAAAAGCCCCTCACCCTAGCCCTCTCCCAGAGGGAGAGGGGACTCATTGGGGGATATTCCAGAGTTACACCGACCTGCACGTCCTGCTTTGAATCCATAATCGCCAAACTCTTTCAGGTCGACGGATGACACCAGACGCCTCGGTCGCCTCTGCTCTACCGAAGCCATAATCGCCAAGACCTTTCAGGTCGACGTATGACGCCAGACACCTCGGTCAGTCCCCTCTCCCTCCGGGAGAGGGCTAGGGTGAGGGGCTTTTGATCTTGCCAAACCCCAGACACAACAAAGCCCGCACAAGGCGGGCTCTGGTTTGACGCTGATTCAGCCTTAGAAGCGGAACACTTCCATATCCGTGCGAATCGGCGAAGCCATCGGAATCTTTGGCTGCTTCTCTGCATCCGCCGCCGGCGCTGCCGGTTTAGGCGCTGCCTTACGCGGTGCTTCGGCCACCGGAGGCTGGTTGGCCAATGGCTTGAGCGCTACCGACAACTGCTCGGCCAGACGCTGCAGCAGAATCCCCTGCGCCTGCACCTGCGAAGCCGTGGTGCCGGCATGCAGCTCCTGCAGATGAACTATGCGGTTGTCGCGCACCTGCCCACGACGGTCGATCAGACGCCATTGCGCATCGAGGATCGCCGGTTGTTTCTCACCGGAGTCCAGACGCGTGATGGTCAGCAATACCTGCACATCCGGGGCAAATCCCAGAGTGGCGGGTGCCAATACCACACGCTGGCTGTCCAGATGGCCGGCCACCTGACGCATCAGCAATTGATCGATATCCGACGAAAGGCTGCCAGCCCAGCGACCGTCGGTCGAGGCTTGCAGGCTGCCGTCCGGTTGACGTTGCAGCAAGGTTTCACGTTGCAGGTAATCAGCAATGACTACCGGACCCAACAAAACCGCCATGCCTGCGCTTTGCGCAGGCTGAGCCGGACTTCCGCTGTCCAGCTGATACAGCGACACCGGCTGGTGAACGCTGCAGCCCGCCAGGCCCAAAACGCCAGCGAGCAGAAAAATAAGGGGGCGCAGAGCAGTCATCATCCCGTCCAGGTGGCCGCCACAAGGCTGACCACAGTGAAAATACTCAATAAATATGAAGAACGCTCGGCCACGCCGGCGCTTGGAAAGGGCATATCATCCGTGAATATGCGTTCCGACTCCAGCGCCAAAGCGTCGATCTACGCGTTAAATCGTAGATCGACGCCTCTAGATGGGCGTTTTCGCCTAATTGAGGTTTTCGACGAGCAGCGCATCGACCCGCTGGAAGCCACGTGGAAGCTTGTTGCCACGCCGTCCGCGCTCACCTTTGTAGTGCTCGAGGTCTTCAGCTTTCAGTTTATAGGGACGTTTGCCTGCTTGCAGGATCAACGTAGCCCCCGCGGGGATAACCGCAATGTCCGTGACAAACTCTTCACGGCTGGCGACACGGTCACCCGGCACACCGATGATCTTGTTGCCTTTGCCCTTCGCCAACTGCGGCAAATCGCTGATATTGAAGACCAGCATTCGCCCTTCGCTGGTCACGGCGGCAAGCAAGTCATTCTCGCGATCAGTCACCGGACGCGGCGCGATCACCTTGGCGTTGTTCGGCAAGCTCAACAGGGCTTTACCGGCCTTGTTCTTGGCTTGCAGGTCTTCGCCTTTGACCACGAAACCGTAACCGGCGTCGGAGGCGATCACGTACAGCGCATCGTCTTCCGGCATCAGCACGCATTCGAAAGTCGCGCCCGGTGGCGGGGTCAGACGCCCGGTCAACGGTTCGCCCTGGCCGCGCGCCGACGGCAAGGTATGGGCGGCAACCGAATAGCTGCGGCCAGTGGAGTCAATCACCACGGCAGACTGGTTGGAACGCCCCGCCGCCGAGGTCTTGAAGCCGTCACCCGCCTTGTACGACAGGCCGGTGGCATCGATGTCATGGCCCTTGGCCGAACGAATCCAGCCTTTTTCCGACAGCACGACGGTAACTTTCTCGTTCGGCAGCAGATCGTGTTCGGTCAGCGCTTTCGCTTCAGCGCGCTCGACGATCGGCGAACGACGGTCATCGCCGTAGGTTTCAGCGTCTTTCAGCAGCTCGGTGCGCACCAGTTTCTTCAGCTTGGCTTCGCTGCCCAGCAGGGCTTGCAGCTTGGCTTGCTCCTTGAGCAGTTCGTCCTGCTCGTCGCGCAGCTTCATCTCTTCCAGACGCGCCAACTGCCGCAGACGGGTGTCGAGGATGTAGTCGGCCTGAATCTCGCTGAGGGCGAAACGCTCGATCAGCTTGGCTTTCGGGTGCTCCTCGGTACGGATGATGTGAATCACTTCATCCAGGTTGAGGTAGGCGATCAACAAACCGTCCAACAGGTGCAGACGACGTTCGACCTTGTCGAGGCGGAATTGCAGACGGCGACGCACGGTCAGCACGCGGAATTCCAGCCATTCGACCAGCAAGGCGCGCAGGTTTTTCAGCTGCGGCTTGCCGTCCAGACCAATGATGTTGACGTTGACCCGGTAGGTCGACTCCAGCTCGGTGCTGGCGAACAGGTGCTGCATCAGCGCTTCGTGATCAACGCGGCTGTTGACCGGAATGATAACGATGCGGCACGGGTTTTCGTGGTCGGACTCGTCACGCAGGTCAGCGATCTGCGGTGCTTTCGACGGTTTGGCCTGCATCAGCGCGGCGATCTGCTCCAGCACCTTGGCCCCGGAGACCTGGTGCGGCAGGGCGGTGACGATGATGTCGCCGTCCTCGACGTGATACACGGCGCGCATGCGCACCGAGCCCTTGCCGGTTTCGTACATTTTCAGCAGGTCGGCGCGCGGCGTGATGATTTCCGCTTCGGTCGGGTAATCCGGACCTTGAATGTGCTCGCAGAGCTGCTCGACCGTGGCTTTCGGCTCATCGAGCAGACGCACGCAGGCGGTGGCGACTTCGCGCAGGTTGTGCGGCGGCACGTCGGTGGCCATACCGACAGCGATGCCGGTGGTGCCGTTGAGCAGGATGTTCGGCAAACGCGCCGGCAGAACCAAAGGTTCCTGCAAGGTACCGTCGAAGTTCGGCCCCCAGTCGGCGGTGCCCTGGCCCAGTTCGCTGAGCAGCACTTCGGAATAACGCGACAGACGGGCTTCGGTGTAACGCATGGCGGCGAAGGATTTCGGATCGTCCGGCGCACCCCAGTTGCCCTGGCCATCGACCAGTGTGTAGCGATAGCTGAACGGCTGGGCCATCAGCACCATCGCTTCGTAGCACGCTGAGTCGCCGTGCGGGTGGAACTTGCCGAGCACGTCACCGACGGTACGTGCCGATTTCTTGTGCTTGGAATCAGCGTCCAGCCCCAGCTCGCTCATGGCGTAGACGATACGCCGCTGTACCGGTTTCAGGCCGTCGCCGATATGCGGCAAGGCACGGTCCATGATCACGTACATGGAGTAGTTGAGGTAGGCATTTTCGGTGAAGTCAGCCAGCGAGCGGCGTTCTACACCGTCCAGGCTGAGATCAAGGGAGTCGCTCATGCGGGCCTCATCGGTTCGTTGTCTGGCGCAGCAGCATGGTGCCACCGCGCTGGGTAAATTCAAGTTTGTTCAGGGCGCTCATGCCGAGCAGCACCTGATCGCCATGCAGCCCCGGCGCCACCAGTGCGCGGACATCCCGCAGCACGATGTCGCCCAGTTGCAGGCGGTCGATCTTTGTCCGGTAACCCTGGCTCAGGCCGTTGGCCGTGCTCAGGGTCACACCGAAGCCTTCTTCCAGTTTCAAGCGTTTGGCCAGATCCGCCGGGATCGCCACATCGGTCGCGCCGGTGTCGAGCATGAACTCCACCGGCTCACCGTTGATCTGGCCGCTGGCGACAAAATGCCCTTGGGCGTTGCCGGCCAGCTTCACTTCGATCACGCCGTCATGCTGCTCGGAGCTGACCACGACATTCGGATTCTGCTGACGCTCTTCCCACTGGCCGAAAAACCGCGTGGCCAGAAACAGCCCCGCGCACCAGGCCAGAATCATCAGCACCCGGCCGGCGCGTTTACCCGGCGGTTGCTGATTCACGGCTTGGCGCTCCAGCCACCTTCAGGCGCGGCGAAGCGCCAGACGATCGGCCTTACCTCACCGTCGGCGCGGGGGCCGAAATTATTGTCGACGCCGACCCACGCACCCTCAGCGTCAACGATCAATGCCTCTTCCAACCCGAAGTTCTGCGCGTAACGGCGGTTGGCCTGCAACAGTTCAGCGGCGTACGACCAGCAGCGCTCGACCTTGGCAGTCTGCGCATCGCGCCGACAAATCTGGAAGGCGTTGCGTTCAAGGGTAAACAATTTGCCGTTGAACAACGAAAGGTCGGAAAAGTCGCGGTCGACCGCTTTGGCGTGCGGAAACTGCGGCGGCTGCATCTCCTTGCCGCCCTCGCTGAGCAGCACGCAACGACCGTCGCAATCCCACACCGTCTGCTGACGCTTGATCAGCAGCAAGCCGCGGTTTTGCCGTTCGCCGGCCAGCCACATCTGATCGCCCGCCGGGTTGATCGCCAGACCTTCGAAGATCGCGTTGAAATGCAGGAGCATGCCACTGGCCCGTGCTTCGCGAACCATCATCGGCGAAATCTTCAGCCAGTTGACCGGGCCGCTGACGGGCACCTGCAAGACCGCCGCGTGGCCCTCGCTGACAATGTAGCGATTGCCGGCGCTGTCGCAGCTGATGCCTTCGAAATCCAGGTCGCCACCGCGCACGAACGACGCGGCCCAATTGCGCGAGCGCAATCCCCACGGCAGACCGGTCTCCGGCACCGGGGGCACGTCGATGTGCAAGGCTTCGGCCTGCCAGACCCGATCGGCGGTATTGAGCCGATAGATCTGATCGTCATCGCGGTCCGACACCGTCCACAACTCGCTGCCACACAGGGCCAGTCCCGACAGGTTGCCGCCACGCATGCCTTCGACCGGGTGTTCGGAGAGCACACGCAGCTCCTGCAGCGGCTCGGCCGACACACTCATCGCACTCAGCAGCAACGCACCCGCCAAGGCCCAGCCAAACCGCATCAGGCCGTCACCTCGGCGAGGTTGCCCTTGGATTCGAGCCAGCTCTTGCGGTCACCGGCGCGTTTCTTCGCCAGCAGCATGTCCATCATTTCCGAGGTCTCGGCGAAATCATCGCCCAGCGTCAGTTGCACCAGACGTCGAGTGTTCGGGTCCATGGTGGTTTCACGCAATTGCGGCGGGTTCATTTCACCCAGACCTTTGAATCGGGTGACCTGCGGTTTGCCGCGTTTCTTCTCGGCCACCAGACGGTCGAGAATCCCGTCGCGCTCGGCTTCGTCGAGGGCGTAGTAGATCTCCTTGCCGAGGTCGATGCGGTACAGCGGCGGCATCGCCACGTAGACGTGACCGGCATCCACCAACGGGCGGAAATGCTGGACGAACAACGCGCAAAGCAAGGTCGCGATGTGCAGACCGTCTGAGTCGGCGTCGGCGAGGATGCAGATTTTGCCGTAACGCAGCTGGCTCATGTCTGCCGCACCCGGATCAACCCCGATGGCCACGGCGATGTTGTGCACTTCCTGGCTGGCCAGCACTTCGCTGCCGTCGACTTCCCAGGTGTTGAGGATCTTGCCGCGCAACGGCAGGATCGCCTGAAATTCCTTGTCCCGCGCTTGCTTGGCGGAACCACCGGCGGAATCACCTTCGACCAGGAACAGCTCGGAACGCATCGGGTCCTGCCCGGCGCAGTCAGCCAGTTTGCCCGGCAGCGCCGGCCCCTGGGTGACGCGCTTGCGTTCGACCTTTTTACTCGCCTTGAGGCGACGCCCGGCGTTGTTGATCGCCAGTTCGGCCAGCGCCAGACCGGTTTCCGGGTTGGCGTTGAGCCACAGGCTGAAGGCGTCCTTGACCACCCCGGAGACAAACGCCGCCGCTTCCCGGGACGACAGACGCTCTTTGGTCTGGCCGGAGAATTGCGGTTCCTGCATCTTCATCGACAGCACGAAAGCGATGCGCTCCCAGACGTCTTCCGGCGCCAGCTTCACGCCGCGCGGCAGCAGGCTGCGGAATTCGCAGAACTCGCGCATCGCATCCAGCAGGCCCTGACGCAAACCGTTGACGTGGGTACCACCCTGCGCCGTCGGGATCAGGTTGACGTAGCTTTCCTGCACCGCGTCGCCACCTTCCGGCAGCCACAGCAGCGCCCAGTCGACCGCTTCTTTATTACCGGCGAGGCTGCCGCAGAACGGCTCGTCCGGCAGGCGTTCGAATTCGCTGACCGCGTCTACCAGATACGAGCGCAGACCGTCTTCGTAATGCCACTCGACTTTCTCGCCGGTGCCTTTGTCTTCGAAACTGACCAGCAGCCCCGGGCACAACACAGCCTTGGCCTTGAGCACGTGCTTGAGGCGGCTGATGGAGAATTTCGGTGAATCGAAATATTTCGGATCCGGCGCGAAGTACACGCTGGTGCCGGTGTTGCGCTTGCCGACGGTGCCGACGATTTCCAGCTCGGTGGCCTTGAAGCCATCCTTGAAGGTCATCTGGTATTCGTTGCCGTCACGCTTCACGCGTACCCGGACTTCGGTCGACAAGGCGTTGACCACGGAAATACCCACCCCGTGCAGACCGCCGGAGAACTGGTAGTTCTTGTTGGAAAACTTGCCGCCCGCATGCAGTTTGGTGAGGATCAGCTCGACACCCGACACCCCCTCTTCCGGGTGAATGTCGACCGGCATGCCGCGACCGTCGTCGCTGACTTCCAGCGAGTGATCGGCGTGCAGAATGACCTGCACCGATTTGGCGTGGCCGGCCAGGGCTTCGTCGACACTGTTGTCGATGACTTCCTGGGCGAGGTGGTTCGGCCGACTGGTGTCGGTGTACATGCCGGGGCGTTTGCGCACCGGGTCGAGGCCCGAGAGGACTTCGATGGCGTCGGCGTTATAAGAGCTAGCGCTGGGAGTGGCCATAGGGTCTCGTCGTCAGTGATTCAATGAAAAGGGGCAAGACTTCACAGTGCGGTGAAATCGATTGCCTGATACAAATCGGCGCCAATGCCGGCAAAACTCAACAACGCCGGTAATTGTTCGGCAAAACCCTGGTAACCATGGTCGCCGCCGGCCTGAATGCGCAAGGCGCAGGCCCGGTAATACTGCTGGGCGAGGCGATAATCCAGTGTTTCATCGCCGGTCTGCAACCACACCTGATAACGCTGTGCATCCACGGGCGCCGGCACTTCCAGCTCGGCCAGGGCCGTCACATGGTCGTGGGTCAATTCCCAGGTTTCATCGGTATACAGGTTTTTCTGCGTGCCCAGGTAGCCGTCGAACATCCGGTGCGGGCTGACCGCCGGGTTGACCAGCAGGGCTTTCAAGCCGTGGCGCTCAGCCAGGTGAGTCGCATAGTAGCCGCCGAGGGAGCTTCCCACCAGCAACGGCCGGCCCAGCTCGGCAATCGCCTGCTGCAACTGACCGATGGCTTCACGCGGATGGTGGTGCAGCGCCGGGACACGCAATTGCTCGCTCAAACCCAGCCGCTCCATCACCGCGACCAGCTGACAGGCCTTTTTCGACGCCGGCGCGCTGTTGAAACCGTGGATATAGAGGATCGAACCGGACATTTGAGCTCCCTGAGTGTCGGCGAAAGATAGCGGAGTTTACAGGGAGAAAGCCCCTCACCCTAGCCCTCTCCCGGAGGGAGAGGGGACTGAATGGGGGATATTCAAGAGCTACACCGACTTGAGCGAGTTTCAGCGAATCCATAATCGACACATTCTTTCAGGTCGATGGATAACGCCAGACACCTCGGTCAGCTCCCTCTCCCTCCGGGAGAGGGCTGGGGTGAGGGGCTCTTGATCGAAATCAGTAACCTTCGGAGCCGTAATCGACGGTGAATTGGAAGTCGGTAACGCGCTCCACGCCTGTCTCCAGCCGCCCGTCCGGCAGCAGCCGCAACCAGCGATAGCCCGGTGCCTGCTCGCCGACCTTGAAGTCGTCACTGCCCGGCTCGAACTGAATGCAGGTCGAAGGCGAGGCCATCAGCCGTACGCCGTTGCGTTCGCGGTCGATTTCCTGATGCACATGCCCCCACAGCACTGCGCGGGCCTGGGGAAAACGATCGAGCACCTCGAAGAACGCTTCGGGGTTACGCAAACCGATCGGCTCCATCCATTGGCAATTAATCGACACCGGATGATGGTGGAAACACACCAGATGATGACGCTCCGGGGCTTCACTCAATGAACGCGCCAGCAGCTGCAGTTGATCGTCCTGCAGATAACCCGGCACAGAACCCGGCACCGCCGAGTCGAGCAGGGTCACACGCCAGTTGCCGATATCAACCACCGACTCCAGCAGTGCGCTTTGCACCGCGGCCTCAGCCATGATCAGTGGCTCATCGTGATTGCCGGGAATCCAGCGCGCCGGCGCATCGATCTGCGCACTCATCTGGCGAAACTGCTGGTACGACTCCAGCGTGCCGTCCTGGGATATATCACCGGTGGCGAGGATCAGATCGATCTGCGGCTGCTGCCCCAGCACCAACTCAATGACCTTTTGCAGGCTCTCGCGGGTGTTCATGCCCAGCAGCGTGCCGTCCGCCTCGGCGAACAGGTGACTGTCGGATAGCTGCACCAGCAACGCCGGATCGGCGGTGGTCAATGCGGATACGCTCGGCAAGGCGTTCTCCCAGGGCAAAAGCACGGAATCGGTTGAGTGCCGCAATTATGCTGGGGGATGACGCAAAGGGGAAACCGGCGAACCGGACGCAGTTCACAACTAGCGTACGACTTCGTACTCGTGCCCCAGGGCCAGACAATGGCTCAGCCATTCCCCCAGGAACAGATTGAGCTGGGCCTTTTCATCCGGCTGATGCATCGCGGCGTTCGGGTAAGGATAGATGCCGCGAAAGCGTCGTGCATGTTCGGCACTGATGACCTCGGCCATGCGCGCGTCGTGATAAACCTGCACTTCCAGTTGCGGTACCGGCAGCCACGGCAGACTGTGTTCCTGACGCACCTGCAACGTGGTGGTGTACGGGCAGGTCTGCAGCACTTCGAGGGCCAGCACGCCGAGCATCTGCTCGCCCTGGGTCACAGCGATCCGCCGCGCCTCGGGGTCGTTGCGCATGTCCGGCACCAGTCGCATCAGGCGCGCGTAGTTGGCCTCGCAGGCAGCTTGCAGCCCGGCGAGGTCGACTCGATAGCGATCGCGCAACTTGTTTACGACCATAACCCCCTCACTTCGGCGCGGTTCAGCGCCAGCCATTGCAAGGCGATGATGCTCGCCGCGTTGGCAATGCGTCCGTCACGGACGGCCTGCAAGGCATCTTCAAAGGCCCAGACCGTGACGCGGATGTCTTCTGCTTCTTCCTCCAGCCCATGCAGGCCGCCTACGCCTTCGGTGCTGCAGTGCCCCAGGTACAAATGCACGAATTCGTTGCTGCCGCCCGGCGACGGAAAATATTTGGTCATCGGCCACAGGGCCTTGATGTCCAGCCCAGCTTCCTCCTGCGCCTCGCGGTGAGCAACTTCTTCCGGCACTTCGGCCTTGTCGATCAGACCGGCGACCAGTTCAACCAGCCACGGGTTGTCGGTCTTGCCCATGGCACCGACGCGAAACTGCTCGAGCAGCACCACTTCATCGCGCTTTGGATCGTAAGGCAGCAGGCACACGGCATCGTGACGCACGAAGACTTCGCGGTTGATCTCGCGACTCATGCCGCCGGCGAACAGTTCATGGCGCAGGTGCAAACGGTCGAGCTTGTAGAAGCCCTCGTAGCAGCGCTCGCGCTTTACGACGTCGACGGTGGCCGGAGTGGCGTTGGCAAAATCTGTCATGAGCATCCTCTCTTGCTGCAAATCCAATACGAGGTTGCTTGTTGTGACTGGCGACCTCTACTTCGCGCCATCCTAACGCGCCCGCCATGATTGATGCAGCCCCTTTACCGTCAGCGGGATGGACGGTGGCGGCGAAACCCACTCTAATTAGCTTAGTGGCGAACTGACTGCTTCGGCGAGAGTCGAAGCGGATAACTTTTTGCCTTCCCCTGCTTCAGAAAGGACGCCCATGTCGCTTTTCAAAATTGCCTCCGTGGCCGCCATCGCCCTGACCCTGGGCGCCTGCGCCAACCTGTTCCAGCCCAACTACCGCACGCCGTTGGACACGACCCGCGATGCGTCGGAAACCCTGAAACCCGGCTGTTCCAACCCGGACTGCCCGCTGGTGAATATCGATACCGTGCACTTCGCGGCCGAGCCTGCGCTGGACGGCATTATCGAAAAACGTCTGCTGCAAATGACCCGCACCGAGCAGAACGCAGCGGTGGCGCCAACCCTGGCCGCCTATCGTGAGCAGTTCCTGCGTACCGCCGGCCCGCGCAACAGCAGCTATCTGCAGGCCAAGGTACGCGAGCAGCATGACGGCTTGGTGATCATCGAACTGTCGAGTTACCTCGACACCGGTGGCGCCCATGGCACGCCGGGTCGCGGTTTCATCAACTATTCGCGCCAGCAGCATAAAGTGCTGAACCTGTCGGACATGTTGCTGCCGGGTCAGGAAGAGGCGTTCTGGAAAGCGGCGCAAGTGGCGCATAACAGCTGGCTGATCAGCACCAAGCTCGATCAGGAAGCGGATTTCGTGAAGAGCTGGCCGTTCGTGAAAACCCCGAACGTGGCGCTGACCTACGGTGGGGTGATCCTCAAGTACGACGTGAGCACCATCGCGCCTTACGCGCTGGGCCACGTCGAACTGAAGATTCCTTACCCGCGTCTGAACGGCATTCTCAAGCCTGAGCTGTTTCCCGGCCGTAACTGAAGGCCCGGCCAAGCACCAACTGCAACAGCCCTGCCAGCACCAGTGCCGGCAGGGTCGCGCCGACATCCGGGTACAGATTCGCCAGCAAGTGGTAGGTGCTGATCCCGCCCAGCCACGCCAACAGCGCCGGCCAGCGCAACGCGGCCGAAACGATCTGGCCCCGGCGCTTGCGCAGGATGAAGTGATCCACCAGCACCACACCGAACAGCGGCGCGAACACCGAGCCGATCAGCAACAGGAAGTTCTGGTACTGCGCCAGTGGCGCCAATAGCGCGATCAGGGTGCAGAGCACACCGATGGCCAAGGCCAGATGCTCGACTTTCAAGCGCAACAGAATCCCGCTCGACACCGCTGCCGAATGAATGTCAGCAAAAGCGTTTTCCGACTCATCCAGCAGAATCAGCAACAGCGGAATCCCCAGACCGGCCCCGGCCAGTGCCAGCAGCAACGCATTGACCTCACCACTCGGCGCAAACGCCAGGGTGTAGGCCACACCGAGGCTCATCAACCAGAAATTGCCGATGAAGAAACCGATGGCGGTGCCGCCGAACACGTTCTTCGCACGCTTGCCGAAGCGCGAGTAATCGGCGATCAGCGGCAGCCACGACAACGGCATGGCGATGGCAATGTCGAAGCCCACGGCGAACGGCATCGAACCGTCCCCGGCACGCGCCCAGAGTGCCGCCAGATCAGCCTTGGCGAACAGATTCCAGGTCAGCCAGATGCACGCGGCGAGGATCAGCCAGATACCCCATTTACGCAGGATCTTGCGCACGAAGGTCAACGGCCCGCTGACCGCGAGCAGGGTCGCCAGCGCACCAAAGCACAAGGTCCACAGCATCGGGTTGGCCCACAGCGAGCCTTCGCTGAACGCGCGGGTACCGAGCAGGCTGGCGGCGTCGCGCATGACGATAATTTCGAACGAGCCCCAACCGATCAGTTGCAACAGGTTGAGCAGCGCCGGCAGGCTTGCGCCTTTGCTGCCGAGACTCAGTTTCAGCGCGGCCATCGACGACAGACCGGTGTCGCTGCCGATCACGCCAACGGCGGCCAACAGCAGCACGCCAACCAGCGTGCCGAGGAAAATCGCCAGCAGCGAACCGGAGAGGCCCAGACCGGGCGCGAGCAAGGCACCGGTCTGCAAGACCATCAGGCCGATGCCGAGGGAGAACCACAGGGAAAACAGATCGCGACCGCCGAATACTCGCTTGTCGGCGGGTACGGCGAGGTCAGGGGAATAAGTGCCGGGTTGAATGCTCAAGGGTGTTATCTCAGAGGGACATTTGTTGTTGTGTGTGATCGCACACCATGCCTGTGGCGAGGGAGCTTGCTCCCGCTGGTCTGCGCAGCAGACCCAAAACCGGCCAACGCGTTCTTTCAATCAGAACGCGTTGGCCGGATTTACGACTGCTTCGCAGCCGGGCGGGAGCAAGCTCCCTCGCCACAGAGGCTCCGGTCATCCCAGAGCCTTTCAGGTCAGATCAAACCTTCTTGTACAGCTGACTGCCTTCCTTCTTGAACCGCTCGGCCTGCTCCGCAAGGCCTTGGGCGACGTCCACGTCGACCGCGTCGATCCGCTGGTTGGCCGCGTATTCGCGGACTTCCTGGGTGATCTTCATCGAGCAGAATTTCGGTCCGCACATCGAGCAGAAGTGCGCGACTTTGGCCGAGTCCTTCGGCAGGGTTTCGTCGTGATACGAACGCGCGGTGTCCGGATCCAGACCGAGGTTGAACTGGTCTTCCCAACGGAATTCGAAACGCGCCTTGCTCAAGGCGTTGTCGCGAATCTGCGCGCCGGGATGCCCTTTGGCCAGGTCCGCTGCGTGGGCGGCGATCTTGTAGGTGATGATCCCGGTTTTCACGTCATCCTTGTTCGGCAAGCCGAGGTGCTCCTTCGGCGTCACGTAGCAGAGCATCGCGCAACCGAACCAGCCGATCATCGCCGCACCGATACCCGAGGTGATGTGGTCGTAGCCCGGCGCGATGTCGGTGGTCAGCGGGCCGAGGGTGTAGAACGGCGCCTCGTCGCAGCACTCCAGCTGCTTGTCCATGTTCTCTTTGATCAACTGCATAGGCACGTGGCCCGGGCCTTCGATCATGCACTGCACGTCGTGTTTCCAGGCAATCTTGGTCAGTTCGCCAAGGGTTTCCAGTTCGCCGAATTGCGCTTCGTCGTTGGCGTCGGCAATCGAGCCCGGACGCAGGCCGTCGCCCAGCGAGAAGCTGACGTCGTAGGCCTTCATGATTTCGCAGATTTCGTCGAAGTGGGTGTAGAGGAAGTTCTCTTTGTGGTGCGCCAGACACCACTTGGCCATGATCGAACCACCACGGGAAACGATGCCGGTCACGCGTTTGGCGGTCAACGGCACGTAGCGCAGCAGCACACCGGCGTGGATGGTGAAGTAGTCGACGCCCTGCTCGGCCTGCTCGATCAGCGTGTCGCGGAACAGCTCCCAGGTCAGGTCTTCAGCGACGCCGTTGACCTTCTCCAGCGCCTGATAGATCGGCACGGTACCGATCGGCACCGGCGAGTTGCGGATGATCCACTCGCGGGTTTCGTGAATGTGCTTGCCGGTGGACAAGTCCATCACGGTGTCCGAGCCCCAGCGAATGCCCCAGGTCAGTTTCGCCACTTCTTCTTCGATGGACGAACCCAGCGCGCTGTTGCCGATGTTGCCGTTGATCTTCACCAGGAAGTTACGGCCGATGATCATCGGTTCCAGTTCGACGTGGTTGATGTTGGCCGGAATGATCGCGCGGCCGCGGGCAATCTCTTCGCGGACGAACTCGGCGGTGATTTCTTTTGGAATGCTCGCGCCGAAGCTGTGGCCGGCGTGTTGCTGGGTCAACAGGCCGGCAGCACGGGCCTCTTGCAGCTTCATGTTTTCGCGGATGGCGACGTATTCCATCTCGGCGGTGATGATGCCTTTGCGCGCGTAGTGCATCTGGCTGACGTTGGCCCCGGCCTTGGCCCGGCGCGGGTTGTTGACGTGAGCGAAACGCAGTTTGGTCAGTTCAGGGTCGGCGAGGCGCTCCTGACCGAAGTTGGAACTCAGGCCTGGCAAACGCTCGGTGTCGCC
This sequence comes from Pseudomonas sp. LF020, assembly GCF_053456425.1. Taxonomy (NCBI): domain Bacteria; kingdom Pseudomonadati; phylum Pseudomonadota; class Gammaproteobacteria; order Pseudomonadales; family Pseudomonadaceae; genus Pseudomonas; species Pseudomonas sp. LF020. The sequence continues at coordinate 446,241 of NZ_JBRFIX010000004.1, read as the reverse complement.
ACGGTCATCGATCCACGTCGAACGCACGTCGCCCAGCCCCTTGCGCACGTCGATCACCACGTTCGGATCGGTGTACGGGCCGGAGGTGTCGTAGACAGTGACCGGTGCGTTGATTTCGCCGCCGAAGTCGGTCGGCGTCACATCGAGGGTGATTTCGCGCATCGGCACGCGGATGTCCGGGCGCGAGCCCTGAACGTAGACTTTTTGCGAACGGGTGAACGGCTTGACCGATTGCTCGTCGACCTTGGCCGAGTCACTCAGGTTGATCGCGTTTTTTGCTTTTGTCGTCATCACGGGCTCTCCAGACAGCATCCAGGCAGTGGATTGTCGGAGCAGAACCTGAAAGGCACGGACGCACCAGGACTGGTGCTGTGCATCGTCGTCGAGCGTTCGATTGTCGAACAATTTCCCGGACGAAGCACAAGAGGACTCGCCGGGTGACGAGAAATCTTGTTCCCTACGCAGGCGCTAACCTGATCAGGTTCAACGGGATCCGAAATTATTCGATCTCAGCCTCATAGCAAGGCACCCCGACAAGAACCCGGCCAGTCTAGACACAACCGGCAAAGAACGCCAACACCGCGGCAAACACCATGATGAATGGCGCAATTAGCGGGACTTGCAGGATTGTTGCCGCACGATTGCGCAACTACACTCGCTGTGCCCTGCGCGCCTTGACGCTGCCGGGGCCGCGCCGTAGCCTTGGCGCGCACATTATTTCCGTAATATTTTTTGCTAGGGATCGCCTCATGCTGCGCAAACTTTCACTGGCTCTTGCCGTGTCTTGTGCGTCCAACGCAATGGCCTGGGCAGCAGAAGCGCCCTTGTCGACCAAGACCGATCTGGTCAGCGTCTATCAGGAAGCCGTCGACAACAACGCCGATCTGGCCGCCGCCCGCGCCCAGTACGGCGCCCAGAAAGAAGTGGTGCCGCAGGCCCGTTCCGGCTTGCTGCCGAACTTGTCTGGCGGCGCCGAAGTGGCGGATGTGCGCACCTCGATCGACCAGCCTTCGGCCATTGCCAATCGCAGCGCGCATTCCTATCAGGCGACCCTCGCCCAGCCCTTGTTCCGCGCTGACCGCTGGTTCCAGTACCAGGCTGCCAAGGACGTCAACGAACAAGCCGCGCTGCAACTCTCGGCCACCGAGCAGAATCTGATTCTGCAATCGGCCGAAAGCTACTTCAACGTGCTGCGCAGTCAGGACAACCTGGCCTCGACCAAGGCTGAAGAAGCCGCGTTCAAGCGTCAGCTCGACCAGTCCAACGAGCGCTTCGACGTCGGCCTGTCGGACAAGACCGACGTCCTGCAATCACAAGCCAGTTACGACACCGCGCGCGCCAACCGTATCGTTGCGCAGCGTCAGGTCGACGATGCGTTCGAAGCGCTGATCACCCTGACCAACCGTCAGTACAACTCGATTCAGGGCATCGTCCACACGCTGCCGATCCTGCCGCCGGTACCGAACGATGCCAAGGCCTGGGTCGACACCGCGGGCAAACAGAACCTCAATCTGCTGGCGAGCAACTTTGCGGTCAGTTCCGCCGAACAGACCCTCAAGCAGCGCAAGGCCGGCCACTTGCCGACCCTCGATGCCGTGGCCAAATACGAAAAGGGTGACAACGACGCCCTCGGCTTTGCCAACCCGAACGCCTTCGGTACGCCGTACAGTGGCAACGTCGATCAACGTACCCTGGCGCTGCAACTGAATATTCCGATCTACAGCGGCGGGCTGACCAGTTCGCAAGTGCGCCAGTCCTATGCGCAACTGGATCAGAGCGAGCAACAGCGCGAATCCCTGCGCCGGCAAGTGGTGGAAAACACCCGCAACCTGCACCGCGCGGTGAACACCGATGTCGAGCAGGTGCAGGCGCGCCGCCAGTCGATCATCTCCAACCAGAGCGCGGTGGAAGCCACGGAAATCGGCTATCAGGTGGGGACGCGCAACATCGTCGACGTGCTCGACGCCCAGCGTCAGCTGTACACCTCGGTGCGCAACTACAACAACACCCGTTACGACTACATCCTCGACAACCTGCGCCTGAAGCAGGCGGCGGGAACGTTGAATCCGGGTGACCTGGAAGATCTGCGGCGTTATCTGAAAGCCGACTACAACCCGGACAAGGATTTCCTGCCGCCGGATCTGGCCAAGGCAGCCGAAGCACAGCTCAAGGCACGCCCGTAAACAGCAAACAAGATACCTGTGGCGAGGGAGCTTGCTCCCGCTCGGCTGCGCAGCAGTCGTAAACTTGGCAACTCGATGTATCGGGGCCTGGGGCAGCTGCGCTGCCCAACGGGAGCAAGCTCCCTCGCCACAGAGGTTGAGTGCAAATCAGCGAATCAACTTGCCCAGCCCATCCAGCAACCGCTGCAACGCCCCCTGATTACGCCGCATCACCGCCAGCCCCGCCTCGGCCATGCGCTGGGCATCGCGAGGCAATTCGAACAAGCGCTGCACTTCCACCGCCAGCCCTTCGGCATCATCCACTTCGGCCAGCGCGCCGGCTTCGCGCAACTGCGCGGCGATGTCGAGGAAGTTGAACAGGTGCGGGCCGCTGAGTACCGGTTTGGCCAGGGCCGCCGGCTCCAACAGATTGTGCCCGCCGTTGGGCACCAGGCTGCCGCCGACGAAAGCACTGTCAGCCAGCGCATAGAGAAATAGCAGCTCGCCCATGGTGTCGCCGAGCAGCACTGAAGTGTCCGCTTCGACGTTGGCACCGGTGGAACGGCGCACCGTGGCAAAGCCTTCACGCTGGCACAACTCGAACACCGAGTTGAAGCGCTCGGGATGGCGCGGCACCAGGATCAGCAACGCATTCGGGTAGTTCGCCAACAGCCGGCGATGGGCGTCGAGCACCACTTCGTCTTCGCCTTCGTGGGTACTCGCAGCGATCCACACTGGGCGCTCCAGCGCCTGCCATTGGCCGCGCAACTCATGGGCGCGCTGCAGCAGTTGCGGGTCGATGGTCAGGTCGAACTTGATCGAGCCAGTGACCTCGACCGTCTGCGGACGCGCGCCGAGATCGCGGAAGCGCTGGGCTTCAGCCTCGGTCTGCACCGCAAAAAAACTCATCTCGGCGAGCATCGGCGCGGTCAGTTTGCTGAAGCGGCCATAACCTCTGGCGGAACGCTCGGACAGTCGGCCGTTTGCCAGCGCAACAGGAATACCGCGCTTGGCGCACTGGTGAATGTGGTTGGGCCACAGTTCGGTTTCCATGATCACGGCGAGTTTCGGTTTGGCGTGATCCAGAAAACGCGCTGCTGCGCACGGCAAGTCATAGGGCAGATAACAATGCTGGATGCGCGGCTCATTGGCGAACAGTGCCTGAATCCGTTCCGAACCGGTCGGGGTCATGCAAGTCACGGTGATCGGCAGCTGTGGATAACGTTGCAGCAAGGCGCGAATCATCGGCGCAGCAGCAATGCTTTCGCCAACCGACACCGCGTGCACCCAGATCCCGCCGGGCTGCAGTGACGGCATCCCGCAGGAAAAGCGCTCGCCAATCCGTTTGGCATATGCCGGGGCCTTGCGCGAGCGCAGCCACAGCCGAATCGCCACCAATGGCAGCCCCAGGTAAAACAGCGCGGTGTAGAGAGTTCTATTCATGGCGGCGGAGTTTATCGACTTTTGTCGCCAATCGCCCGCAAGTGCACGGCAAAACGTTCCGCCAGCCAGCGCGCCGCCGGCCCCAAAGGCTCATCCCGACGCCAGACCAGTTCCACCACCAGCGCCGGCGGGGTCCATTCGCTGTCCAGTTCGACCATCAACCCCTGATAGGCCGAGTACTGCACCACATGCCGGGGCAGCCAGGCCCAGCCCAGATCCCGCACCAGCCATTCGGCCATCACGTAGAAGCTGTCAGCGCGCCACACCTGCGGACTGGCCGCTTCGTTACCGGGATAGACGCTGGTTTGCGTCGACATCAACAGTTGTCGGTGTTGCGCCAGTTGCTGGCAGGTGACGTAGGACTGCGTCGCCAGCGGATGATTGATCCCGCAGACGGTGACCATTTCCACCCGGCCCAATACCCGACGCTCCAGCGCTTCGGGAATTTCATCGTGATAGAACAGCAGGCCGAGATCGGCGCGACGCTCCACCAGTTTGCGTGCGACTTCACCCTGGGCGGCGCTGGTCAGTTGCACTTCGAGGCTGGGAAACTGCCCGGCCAGCGCGTCGAAGCTTTCCACCAGTGCCTGATACGGCATCGCCTCATCCTGAGCCACCCGAAGCTGCGCCTCCTGGCCGCGCATCATCGCCATTGCCCGACCATTGAGGCGCTCACATTGGCGCAACACCTCCCGCGCCTCTTCGAGCAGCGCTTCACCGGCTTCGGTGAGCCGGGGCTGGCGACCACTGCTACGCTCGAACAGGCTGACGCCCAGATCATCCTCCAGCATGGCAATGGCGCTACTGATCGCCGACTGCGCCTTGCGTTGCTGGCGCGCCACAGCAGAAAACGAACGCTGTTCGGCGACGCTGACAAAAGCGCGCAGTTGTTCCAGATTCCACTGGGTGTTCATGCTGCAACCCATCTTCAAAACAGATAGGTAATGACTTTACCGCATCTGACGAGCGACTAGAATGCCGCCTCAGCAAGCAACGTTTTACATGAGGATCTACACATGAACGCCTACGCCTTTCTGGCTATCGCCATCTGCGCCGAAGTGATCGCCACGGTTTCGATGAAAGCGGTCAAAGGCCTGAGTACGCCGCTGCCGCTGATTCTGGTGATCGTCGGCTACGGCATCGCGTTCTGGATGCTGACCCTGGTGGTGCGCACGGTGCCGGTCGGCGTGGCGTACGCCGTGTGGGCGGGCATGGGCATCGTGATGGTCAGTGTCGCGGCGCTGTTCATTTATGGCCAGAAGCTGGATGTGCCGGCGATGCTCGGCATGGCGCTGATCGTGCTCGGCGTGGTGGTCATCCAGCTGTTCTCGAAAACCGCAGGGCACTGAAGAAAAAGATCGCAGCCTACGGCAGCTCCTACATTGGAATGTATATCCCTGTAGGAGCTGCCGCAGGCTGCGATCTTTTTTCGCCTCTGAGCTCCGATCCCCGAGTCTGTATACTGCGCCCTCGTCTTGAACACTGAGGTCGTTGCATGCCATCCGTTATTTCCACCGACGTTCTGATTGTCGGCGCTGGTGTCGCCGGCCTCTGGCTGAACGCGCGTCTGCGCCGCCAGGGTTTTTCGACCGTACTGGTGGAAAACGCCAGCCTCGGCGGCGGGCAGAGTGTGAAGTCCCAGGGCATCATCCATGGCGGCGCCAAATATGCGTTGCACGGTGCGCTGACCGGCGCCTCGGAAGCCATCGCCGACATGCCGCGCCGCTGGCGTGAAGCGCTGGCCGGCAACGGCGAACTGGACCTGTCCGGCGTACGCCTGTTGTCCGAAGCGCATTACCTGTGGTCGCCCGGCACCCTCGCCGGCAACCTCACCAGTTTCTTCGCCAGCAAGGCCGTGCGTGGCCGCGTCGATCAGGTCAAGGGCGATCAACTGCCGCCGGCCCTGCAAGACAAGCGCTTCAAGGGCAAGGTCTACCGCCTCGCCGAACTGGTGGTCGACGTGCCGAGCCTGATCCAGCGCCTGGCCGATCTGGCCGGTGACGGTCTGCTCGCCGGGCAAACCATCGAGCCGCTGCTGGAAGCGGGCGTGCTGGTCGGCCTGAGAGTCGACGGCCGCGAGATTCGCGCCCAGCGCATCGTTCTCAGTGCCGGTGCCGGCACTGCCCGGTTGCTGGAAGACCTGGGCCTGACTCATCCGCAAATGCAACGTCGGCCCCTGCACATGATCATCGCCAAAGGCCCCAGCCTGAAGCCGCTGTACGCCCACTGCCTGGGCGGCGGCACCAAGCCGCGCATTACCGTCACCACTCACCCGGCCGCCGACGGCAACTGGGTCTGGTATCTGGGCGGTGACATTGCCGAAAGCGACGGCGTGGCCCGCGAGCCAGCCGAGCAGATCGCCACCGCGCAGAAAGAACTCGGCCAGTTGCTGCCATGGATCGACCTGAGCCAGGTGCAATGGGCGACCTTGCGCGTGGATCGCGCCGAGCCGCTGCAAACCGGCCTGAGCCGGCCGGACAACGCCTTTCTCGCCGAGGAGGGTCGCCTGCTGGTCGGCTGGCCGACCAAACTGGCACTGGCGCCGGACTTCGCCGACCGGGTCATCGCTGCGCTGGAGCGCGACGGCATCCAGCCACAACCGACCGAACCACTGCCGGCATTGCCCAAACCACCGATGGGCGTACCGGCCTGGGAGCAACTGTTGCCATGAGCGTAGCGACCCTGCACGAACTGCATCGCCCCTTGGGCAGCACTGGCCTGATGGTTTCACCGCTGGGCCTGGGCACGGTCAAACTTGGCCGCGACCAAGGGGTGAAATACCCCAACGGTTTCCAGATTCCCGATGACGATGCCGCGCGCATGCTGCTCAGACAGGCACGCGAACTGGGCATTAACCTGATCGACACCGCCCCGGCCTACGGTCGCAGCGAAGAACGCCTCGGCCCGTTGCTGCGCGGCCAGCGACAGGACTGGGTGATCGTCAGCAAGGTCGGTGAAGAGTTTGCCGACGGCCTGTCGCGCCATGACTTCAGTGCGGCGCATACGCGGATGTCGGTGGAGCGCAGTCTGCAACGTCTTGAAACCGATTTTATCGATCTGGTGCTGGTGCACTCCGACGGCAACGACCTGGCGATTCTCAATGACAGCGAAGTCTATGCAACCCTCGCGGCGCTGAAGACCGAGGGCAAGATTCGCGGTTTCGGCTTCTCCGGCAAAACGGTCGAGGGCGGACTCAAGGCGCTGGAGCAAGGGGACTGCGCGATGGTCACCTACAATCTGAACGAACAGAACGAGAAGGCAGTCATTGACTATGCTGCTGCCCACGGCAAAGCCATTCTGGTGAAAAAAGCCCTGGCCAGCGGCCATGTATGCCTGAGTCCGGGCGTGGATCCGGTGCGCGCCAGCTTCGAGTTGTTGTTCCAGCAGCCCGGCGTGGCCAGTGCTATTGTCGGGACGATCAATCCGCTGCACCTCGCCCATAACGTTGCGACCGTTGCCCAGGTCCTTCGTGGTCACTGACGCCGCCCCGCGGCCTTAAGCAGGAGCCGACATGCCGCGCACGCTCATCAGAAAGAACCCGAGCAACTTCAAGACGCTGCCGCTGTTCGTCGAAGCCACGCCCGAAGGCCTGACCTACCAGAGCGTCGGCATGCCGCTGAATTTCGCCCAGACCCTGCAGCGGCGCAAACCTGTAAGTGTGGCGGATGCCGAGCGCTTTGCGGTGGAGCTGGCCAACCTTGGGGTCTCGGTGCGCCTGACCCTGCAGTGGCAGAATCGCGATTACTGGGTGCTGGTGCGCCAGCGTCGGCAGGATCGTGGAGACGTCGTGCTCAAGCTGATTTCCGGCTACGTACCTGCTCAAGAACTGAACATCCCGCTGCACACGGCGATTCAGGAAATTGCCGAAGAGTGTCTGCTGGAAACCCCGGAAGGCTGGCTCGGCGGACGCTTCAACGACACCTGGCTACCCGCGCCCTACTCCGCCGCCCTGCATTATCGCGAGGCCCTGCCGTTTCGCCTGACGCCGCAGTCCGGTTCCGCGCGGCCGGTGCGCTGCGCCAATCTGCAATTGCTCGAACGGCCACGGGCCTATGTGCACCTGCCCACCGCATCGCTGCAACTGATCTACGACTTGCGCCTGGAAGTGCCCAAGGAAGCCAAATCCCTGAGTCTGTTTCACGTCGATGAACGTCTGGAAGGTGATCAACTGGTGGCGCGACTGGACCGCAAACGCCCCGATCTGTACCTGATGCCATTGCAGGACGGCGAACCGCTGGCCGAGCTGTATACCTTGAAGAAAGGTCAGCTGTCTCCGGCAGGCACGCGCGGCCTGTATCTGGCCGAAAGTTTTGCCAGACAGGACGGCTGGCTGGTGCGCGAGGAGCGGATTCGCTGGAAGGACTGGTTACGCCAGCAGGGTCTGAACCCGCCGGAGAAACCTACTGGACTGGCGCGGTTGCGCGGCAAGGCGAAGCAACTGCTGAAGAAGATCGTACCGCGCAAGAAAGTCAGTTCCTGAAACGCAAAAGATCGCCGCCTGCGGCAGCTCCTGCACTGGAATGCATTCCAATGTAGGAGCTGCCGCAGGCGGCGATCTTTTGGCTTTATTGACCGCGGATTTTTTCCACGATCGCAGTGGTCGAGCTGTTTTCCACCAGACCGAGCACCTTCACCGTGCCGCCGTATGCCTTGACGATATCGGCACCAACAACCTGATCGATACCGTAATCACCGCCCTTGACCAGTACGTCCGGCTTGACCTCGCGCAGCAGGTTTTCCGGGGTGCCTTCCGGGAAACTGATCACCCAGTCCACCGCACCGAGGCCGGCGAGAACCGCCATGCGTCGGTCGACACTGTTGATCGGACGTCCCGGCCCCTTCAGGCGGCTGACCGAGGCGTCATCATTGATCGCCACGATCAGACGGTCGCCCTGGGCGCGTGCCTGCTCAAGGTAGGTCACGTGCCCGGCATGCAGAATGTCGAAGCAGCCGTTGGTGAAGACGATGCGCTCGTTGTGCGCGCGAGCATCGGCGACCGCCAGTACCAGTTGCTCCAGACCCAGGACACCACGCTCTGAACCCTCTTCGCGCTGGATCGCACGGCGCAGTTCCGGAGCGCTGATCGCTGCAGTACCGAGCTTGCCGACCACGATGCCCGCCGCCAGATTGGCCAGCGCCACCGCGTGCGGCAGTTCTTCACCGGCAGCGATCGCCGCCGCCAGGGTGGAAATCACCGTGTCGCCGGCACCGGTCACGTCGAACACTTCACGGGCACGGGCCGGCAAATGCAGCGCCGGATGCTCCGGACGCAGCAGGGTCATGCCGTGTTCACCACGGGTGACCAGCAACGCGCCGAGTTCGAGATCGTGCATCAAGGTCGCGCCCTTGCTCACCAACTCGTGCTCATCGGCGCAACCGCCGACGATGGCTTCGAATTCGCTGAGGTTCGGCGTGATCAGACTGGCGCCACGGTAGATCGAAAAATCCTTGCCCTTGGGATCGGCCAGCACCGGAATGCCTTTGGCCCGGGCCGCCTGAATCAGCGCCTGATGGTTTTTCAGCGCGCCTTTGCCGTAGTCGGACAGCACCAGCACCTTGATCCCTTCGAGCAGATCATCGACCTGCGAGGCCAGGGCCAGCGCATCGGTGGCAAACGGTTCTTCGAAGTCGATACGCAGCAATTGCTGGTGCCGGCTCATGACCCGCAGCTTGACGATGGTCGGCTGATGCGCAATGCGCTGGAACAGCGCGCGCACGCCCGCGCCCTTGAGACTGTTGCTCAGGCTGTCGGCGGCTTCGTCATCACCGGTCACACCGACCAGCGACGCCGGCGCACCCAGCGCGGCAATGTTCAAGGCAACGTTGGCAGCACCGCCCGGGCGGTCTTCGATTTGCTCGACTTTTACGACCGGAACCGGTGCCTCAGGGGAAATCCGTGAGGTTCCACCATGCCAGTAACGGTCGAGCATGACATCGCCGACCACCAAGACTGGGGCTTGATCGAATCGCGGCATGGACAACTTCATGGAGCAACCCACATACAAAATGAACAGGGGCGCGATATTAACACAGGGTTGGCGCAGGCTTGCGTGCAGCCTGCAACAGGATGAAACAGTCCGTAACTTTGATCATTTTTTGAGCACCAGTGCCGCCAGTTGTCCACAGCATTCGGACAATTTCAGCGCCTCGGTGTCGATCCGCCACTCGGCTGCCAATGGTGCTTCGTAGGGGCTGTCCACGCCGGTAAAGTGCTTGATCCGACCTTCCCTTACGGCCTGATACAAGCCTTTCGGATCACGCCGGGCGCAGACTTCCAGCGAAGTACTGACGTGCACTTCAATGAAATCACCTTGGGTAAACAGCCTGCGCGCAGCGTCGCGTTCGGCGCGGAACGGCGAAATGGCCGCAACGATCACAATCAGCCCGGCGTCGACCATCAACCGTGCCACCTCGGCCATGCGCCGGATGTTTTCCCGGCGGCAGATGTCGCTCATGCCCAGGTCGCGACACAGGCCATTGCGCACATTGTCGCCATCGAGCAGAAAGGTGTGCAGACCCGACGCATGCAGGTGCAGTTCGAGGGCATTGGCCAGGGTTGACTTGCCGGCGCCGGAAAACCCGGTCAACCACAGGCAACGCGGGCGTTGCGCCTTGAGCGCGGCCCGGGCCTGGTGCGAAAGCGCCAGACCGTAAGGCCGAATGGCGAGCGTCTGTAGCGGCAGTGACAGGGACTCATTCATAACCGAGCAACTCGTAATCACGCTGATAAACCCGACGCACCAGACGCCGGGTGCGCACCGAACAGAACTCGCGCGCCGGCGCCGATTGCCGTTCCCGCGAGCCGTTGACGTGAGGTAACTCGCCAGTCAGCCCCAACTGTTCGCAAACCAGACGAAAATCCCGCGTCAGGTGCTCCTGATAACCGATGAAGTCCAGCGCCAGATGCCCCAGCGAGTCCGTCAGAAAGTCGGTCTGCGCGGCAAAGTGCAATTGCCGGGCAATCGTTTCCGGATGCAGCCAGCGCGCGACAAAATCGTCGAAATCGCGGTACTGCCGCACCAGCCGTTGCGCCGGATGGTCACGGGCGCTCAACTCGTTGCCACGCAAAAAGGCGTAGGCCGAATAGGCACGTTCCAGCGGGTCGCGAACAAAAGCGAACTTGAAGGCGTTGGCGAACTGCTCGGGAAACTGCTCTTCATACCAGTACAACGGCAAGTGCCCGGGACGCCAGCCGTCGAACAGTGCCGTGCAAACGCTGCTGCCGGCGCATTTCGGGACATGGATAAACAGGCAGGAGCGCTGCTGGAAGGGCTGGGGAAACGTCAGGTTGGCTGACATCGACTTGTTCACCACCTGCCGATCGACTACTGACAGGCGCCCGAGCAGAAAGGCCCGCTGTGGCTTGGGCAGCAGTTTCCAGAGATAGCGTTGCAGCATGAAAGCACCCGCGCGACGGGGATGGCCCCCTCGATGAAAGTCAGAGTTCGTTGAGGAACCTTAACAAGCGCGATGCCCGGATTTATTCCGGTTTGGTCAAGAAGGGTAAAGGTCTGGATACAAACGACTGTGGGAGCGAGCAGGCTCGCTCCCACAGGGCAGGGCCTGGAATCAGGCGATATTTTCGGCCGGGGCATCCAGGCCCATGGCGTTGAGGCGCGCGTAGTAACCATTTTGCGCCAGCAACTGGTCGTGGGTGCCGCGCTCGACGATACGCCCCTGATCCATGACCAGAATCAGATCGGCCTTCTCGATGGTCGACAGACGGTGAGCGATCACCAGCGTGGTACGCCCCTTCATCACCTGATCCAGTGCCGCCTGAATGTGCCGTTCGGATTCGGTGTCGAGTGCCGAGGTGGCCTCGTCGAGAATCAGCAGCGGCGCATTCTTCAGCAGCGCACGGGCAATCGCCAGACGCTGGCGCTGGCCACCGGAAAGCAATACGCCGTTCTCGCCGACCTGAGTGTCCAGGCCTTGCGGCAGTTGCGAAATGAAGTCCATCGCGTAGGCATCACGCGCGGCTTTTTCAATGTCTTCACGCGGCGCACCGGCCAGATCGCCATAAGCGATGTTGTTGGCCACGGTATCGCTGAACAGGGTGACGTGTTGGGTCACCTGAGCGATGTGACGACGCAGGTTGAGCAGTTTGTACTGTTCGACTTCCACATCGTCGATGAGGATTTCGCCCTTGTCGTGGTGATAGAAACGCGGAATCAGGTTGGCCAGCGTCGACTTGCCGCTGCCCGAACGCCCGACCAGTGCGACCATCTGCCCCGGCTGGACCGAGAAGCTGATGTCGTCGAGTACCTGACGTTCGGTGCCAGGGTAGGTGAAGCTGAGGTTGCGCACGTCCAGACGGCCACTCACCGCATCGCGCTCGACGGTGCCGGTATCGACTTCCGGCTCGACGTCCAGTTGCTCGAAAATGCTCTCGGCACCGGCCACGCCTTTCTGAATGGTCGAGCTGACTTCGGACAATTGACGGATCGGCTTGGGCAGCAGGCCCGCCAGCGTGATGTAGGCGACCATGTCACCGGCCGAGGCGTCACCGCGCAGGTACAGCACCAGGAACATCAGCACGGCCATGGCGGTGTAGATCACCAGTTGCAGCATCGGCGTGTAGATCGCACCCGTGCGAGTCATGCGCAGTTGCTTGTCGGTGTTGCCCTGGCTGGCATCGAGGAAGCGCTTCTCTTCATAGGCCTCGCCACCGAAGCTGCGCACCACGCGATAACCCTGGATGGTTTCCGAGGCGACATGCGTGACATCGCCCATCGCCAGCTGGATCTTCTTGCTCTGCTTGCGGAATTTCTTGCTGGCGGTGCGCACCATTACGGCGATCAGCGGCAGGATCGCCACCATCACCAGGGTCAGCTTCCAGTTCATGAACAGCAACGAGGCAAACAGGAAGATCACCGTCATGCCTTCACGGATTACGACCTTGATCGCATCTGTTGCCGCCCCCGTGACCATGGTCACGTTGAAGGTGATACGCGAAATCAGATGACCGGAGTTATGCTTGTCGAAATAGCGGTTAGGCAGTACCAGCAGGTTGTTGAACAACTGCACGCGCAAGTCATGCACCAGCCCGAGGGAAACCTTGGCCAGGAAGTAGTTGCCCAGATAGGAGCCCAGCCCCTGCCACGCGGCGATCAGAATGATCAGCAACGGTACGGCCTGCAGCAGTTGCAGGTCGCGCAGGTACGGCACGGAGGGAAACAGCACCGCTTCAGGGTTGGACAGGCCATCGACAAAGTACTTGAGGATGTAGCCGAGCATTGGCTGAGTCGAGGCAAAAATCAGAAAGCCGACGATGCTGATCAGGAACAGACTGATGTACGGCCGGACATAGCCGAGCAGGCGGAAGTAGATTTTCAAGCTCGATGGGCTTGCGGCGGGACTGGAATCGGTCATATCACGCGAAAGTCGATAAAAAGGACGCTGACTTTAGCACAGCTTCTTCAGGGTTCTGGCAATCGGCGAAAGGCTGTTATTGTTATGCACCTCTTCTGCATCAAATAGCCATCACTCGAATGGTCGATCAACCTCAGGAATGAATCTCACAGCATGCAACTTCGCGGCTTCAGCAGTACGTCCAATCGGATTTTCGATTTCATTAGCCTGTGGATTCTTCCCACCGGTTATTTCCTGCTCCTGTGCGCGCTGTTCTTCTTGCCGGGTCGAAGTCTGCATCACAAGTTGTTCTATGGCCTGTTCAGCATTCCGACACTGATCGCCCTGTGCCTGCGCCCACGCGAACTCAAGGAGCTGCTGCGCGAGCCGATTTTCATCGCGGCCCTGCTGTTCGCCGCCTGGGCGTTGCTCAGCCTCGCCTGGGGGCCGGGCGGTGAGCCGCTCGGTGGAATGTTCAAGCCGCCACTGCATACCTTGCTGCTGTTTGCCGGCTGCTACCTGCTGGTACGCTACCGCAGCGACATCCTGCAACCTTTGCTGTTCGGCGCCGCATTGGTCGCGCTGATTGCTACCGGCGTTTTCCTGTTCATGTTCGCCCGGGTTTATGAGCCGGGGATGCGCCTGATCGGCGGCGGCGCCTTCGACAATCCGCTGCTCAGCTCGCACCTGTTCGGGTTCTTCAGTGCCTACTGGCTGAGCGTGACCATGACCTGCAAGCGTCGCCAGATGATGTGGCTCAGCGTGCCGGCGATGGCAATCATGTTCATGGCCGTGATCGGCACCGGTTCCCGGACACCGCTGGTGGCACTGACCATGGCTGCGATATGGCTGTGCTTCATTTGCTGGAACCGGCGCTCGGTGGGGTTACTGATCGCGCTGTCTCTGAGCGGCGTAACAGTCATTGCCCTGTTTTCGCAGATGATCACCGAACGTGGCGACTCCTATCGCCTGGAAATCTGGCAGAAGGTACTGCACATGATTGCCGATCATCCATGGATCGGTCATGGCTACAGCGCCACCCTTGCCGTGGACCCCGGTAATGGCGTCAGTTTTCAGGAACCGCACAGCTTTATCCTGGGCGTGCTGTATTACGTCGGCATCATCGGCTTGCTGCCCTGGTTGTTCTTCCTGCTGTGGGGCCTGCTGAGCAGTTGGCGCCAGCGTGTGCAGCCACTGCTGATCATCGCCTCGACCTGGCTGGTATTCGGTATCGGGGCCGGGCTGACCGAGGGCGGCGGAATCATCTCGCGGCCCAAGGAGCACTGGTTCCTGTTGTGGATCCCGCTGGCACTGATCGCAGCGTTGAGCATCAATCAACGCGCGCGGCGTCTGTTGGCCCAGCCGGTGCAAAAGCTGGCGACCGCTGACCTGGAGCACATGAGCAGCGCGGCCCAGATCATTGAAGAAGACGGCCTCGGCCCGAAAGTCTTGCGCCTGACCGACGGCAGCTTCCTCAAGCTGTTCCGCCGTCGCCGCTGGTACACCTCCGGCAGCTTCAATCCCTACTCCGAACGTTTCGCGGTCAACAGCGAACAGCTGCGCCAGATGGGCATTCCGACCCCGCAAATATTGAATCTTTACCGTCTGGACGATGGCAGCAGCGCCGTGCATTACGCACCGCTACCGGGGCACACGCTGCGTCAGGTGCTGCAAAGCATTACTGCCCCGGCAGTGCGCCAGGCGCTGGTGGAGCGTTTCGGCAAATTCATGGCGCAACTGCACGAGAAAGGCGTTTATTTCCGCTCGCTGCACCTGGGTAACGTACTGGTACTGGAAGACGGCGAGTTCGGCTTGATCGATCTCGCCGACCTGCGCATCTACCCTACCCCGCTCAGTCTTTCCCTGCGCCAACGCAATTTGCGTCATATGCAACGTTACACTGTCGACAAACGTTGGCTGTTCGAGGATCACCTCGATGCGTTGCTCCAGGGATACGCCGTGACGGCGTCCAAATCCGCGGTTGAAAATCTGCACAGGCAAGTGCTGGCCGGCAACGCCCCGGCCCGGGTTCAATGATGAACGAAACCAATCCTCTATTTGCACTGGCCGCCTATCTGCTGGCCATCGTGACTTCGGCCCTGCTGTTGCGCGCGGTACCGAAAATAGCCCGGTATCTGCAGCACTCCGGTGAAAGCCGCTATGCCAGCATCGACGGCCTGCGCGGCTATCTGGCGTTTGGCGTATTCGTGCACCACTCGATCATCACCTGGATTTTCCTGCGCACCGGTGTGATCGACTTCCCCCCGAGCAATTTCTATTCGATGCTCGGTCAGGGCAGCGTGGCGCTGTTCTTCATGATCACCGGATTTCTGTTCTGGAGCCGCTTGCTCGCGCAAGGCCGCAACCACGACTGGCTGGCGTTCGGCGTATCACGGGTTTTCCGCCTGTATCCGCTGTACCTGCCGTTGATGGTGCTGGTGTTCGTGTCGGTCTTCCACTTGCAGGACTGGCAACTGAAAGAACCCGGTCTGGAACTGTTCAAGCAGGTTCTCGCCTGGCTGACGTTCGACCGGCCGGACATCAACCAGTACCGTCACTCCGGCATGCTGATATCCAACGTCACGTGGACGCTGGCCTATGAGGTGTTTTTCTATCTGGCGCTGCCACTCGCCGGACTGGTGTTCATCTACCGCGGCAGCTGGTTGCAGGTGGTGCTGTGCCTGATCGGCATCTACGCGCTGTACCAGGTCATCGGCTGGGAGCATTCACTGAAAAAACACTTTCTGGCGAGTTTCCTCGGTGGCATCGCTGCCGCCTACTGGATTCGCCGACCGGCGCTCGTGGCGTGGAGCCAGTCGCGTCTGGCGAGCATCATCGCCGTGCTCGCGCTGGTGATTGCATTCACCGCGTTCAGTCGGGCATTCAAGACTGCACCGCTGTTTCTGCTGGGACTGTTTTTCGTGATCGTGGCGTCCGGCAATAATCTGTTCGGCGCGCTGAAACCACGCAGTATTCGCTGGCTCGGCGAGATCAGCTACAGCACCTACCTACTGCACGGTTTCGTGCTGTGGCTGATGGTGCAACGGCTGCCGCTGCTGCTGGATATCGATGCGCGGGAAACGGCGGTGTACCTGCCCCTGGTGGCCGTCTGCACGTGCTTGCTGATTCTGATCAGCAGCGCGACGTTTCTCTATATCGAGCAGCCGGGCATGGCTGCCGGCAAGAAGGTTGTGCATTGGCTGCGCCAGCGTCAGAAGGGCGAAAAGCGCCTGCCGGAGAAGGTCGCTCGCTGAGCGCGAGCGACTGTCGGCTCAGTCCTTTTCCAGTGGGGAAAAGAGCAAACGCCCCAGTCCGCGCCAGGTCTTCTTGTTCCAGGCCTTGAACGGGATCTGCGCCAGCAGCTCCCTTGCCAGCTTGCGATTGCGGTTGGCGGTCTTGAGGAACATCGAGTTCAGCGCCTTGAAGCGCACTTCGTCGTACAGCGGATGATCGCTGAACAGCGCATAGGTGCGCAGGATGTTCTCGATCATGAAGCGATGGTTCTTGTACGAGTTGGTGGCGTGTTTGCGGTAGCGCGCCATCACCACATTCAAACCGTCGATGAAGTAGCCAGCACGGGTCACCTTCAGTTCGATGTACAGGTCTTCAAGACGAATCGTCGGATCGAACCCTCCCACCTTCTCCAGCGCCTCGCGACGAATCATCAGCGTCGGCGCCGGCGGATACGGCTTGCGCTCGAGGAACATGTCGTCGAAATCCAGACGACGGAACGGCACGTCGCGGCGCTGACGCTTCTCTGGATAAAGACTGCCGTCGGCGTGCATCAGCTCGATATTGCCGGCGCAGATCCCGACTTCAGGCTTGCCGTCCATGTATGCCACCTGGGTGGCAATACGTTCGGGATACATGATGTCGTCGGAGCCGAACGGCACAATCAGGCTGCCCTTCGAACGGGCGATAGCGCCGTTGAGGGTATTGGTCAGGCCCTGATTCTGCTGCACACGGAAATCGAAGCCGTACTGCGCCTGCAGCGCGTTGATGCGCTCGACGCTGTCGTCCTTCGAACCGTCATCGACCACCAGCAACTCGATGTTCTTGTAGCTCTGGTTGAGGACGCTGAGGATGCTTTCCTCGATGTACGGGCCGTGGTTGTACGAGGCGATGATGACGGTGACGAGGGCGTTGGCTTCGCTCATGGCTTGTTCTTCGCTCACGGCTTTCTCTTCGCTCACGGCTGCTCCTTGCGGGCCTGCTCCAGGCCAGAGTCGATCAGGTCCAGGTATTCCTGACGGAACACCTCGATGTCGTGCTGTTCCTGCAGATAGCGATACGCCTGCTCGCCCTTGGCCTTGAGTTCGTCGTCCGACAGCGCGAGATAGTTATCCAGCGCGGCGACCAGACTCGGCACGTCCTTGGGCGTGATCGCCAAACCACCGGCACCTTCGATCAGCGGCAACATCGCCGGCACGTTCGAAGCGATCACCGGCAGGTGTCCGCTCATGCCTTCGAGCAAGGCCAGGCCCAGGCCTTCGGCCAGCGATGGCATGGTCCAGATGTCGAACGCACGCACGTACTGCAGCGCGTTTTCCTTGAAACCCAGCAGGTGCGCACGGCCGCTCAAACCCAGTTGCTCGATCTCGGCTGCCAGCGGCGCCTGTAAACGCCCGGCGCCAATGATCGCCAACTGCGTATTCGGGTACTTGTCCTTGAGTTGGGCGAAAGCCTGCAACAGGTAGGTGTGGCCCTTGACCGACACCAATCGCCCCAGCGCACCAATCAAGCGCACATGCGGATCGATGCCCAGCAGCTCACGCGCTTTCTCACGACTGTGCTGCAAGCCTTCCGCCTGCTCGATATCGATGGCATTGGTAATGGCATAGGTGTTCTGGTCGGTGAAGCCGCAATTGCAATCGAGCAAGTATTGTTTGACCGCTGGCGACACACCGACGAAGCGCCAGTGCCGATCGATCAGACGCTGGGTCTGACGACGGCGGTAGAAGCGATCGTACTCACCGAAACCGTGGGAGATGCCAATGCACAGCGGCACCTTCAACCAGCGGTTGAGCGCCAGCATCATGTTCACCGGTTTGAAGCGGTTGCAGATCACCACGTCGAACTTTTCCCGGCGGCAGAACTTGTACAGCTGCCACATCGCCCGCAGGCGCATACCCTTGAGCGACTTGTCGGAAAACTCGAAGTACACCGAATGGTCGGCCCGGCTTACCGGCTCGCCCGGCCCCGGTTTGCCGCGCAGGAAAGCCGCGGTGATCTCATAGCGATCGCTCGGCAGCGCCTTGACGATCTGCTCGGCGAGGTCGGCAAAGTCATGGGCTTTGACGTTGTAGTCGGGTTGCAGCTGCAACACCTTGGACCGTTGACTCATGACTCTCCCCGCTGGACGCCTGTCTCACCGTGCTTCAGTAGCCAGAACAACTCCTGGCGCCTGACCGCTTTTCGAAAAAATTCGTTTTCGCCGTACACCGACGCGGCCCGCCCGGCGAGCACACGCTGGATAATCCGGCGCAGACGCCGCTTGAACGGTGCCGGCGGCTGCAGGTCATGCATCATGCCCAGCGCCATGGCCTTGTCCCGTTGCAGCTCGATGGACAGTGGCAGGCACAGCGGCTGCATCGGCACCGCCGCATCGAAGGCCGGCGGCAAGGCAATGCCCTGCCCGGTGTTGCCCATCGGCCAGCGGTCGTTGTCATGCAAATGGTTGGCATAACCGAGCAGCGCCGGCTGCCAGTCGAGACCCTGGAGCGCCTGCAAAACCGCTTGCTGGGCGCAGATATGGTCAGGGTGCGGATCGAGGGTCGGATGCGGCAGCACGATCACCTCCGGACGGGCGCGCAGCAGCACTTCACGCAGGTCGGCCAGCAGGTTGTTCCAGGTCGGCGCACCATCGGCATCGCCCGGCAGAGTGAACGGATTCAACTGACGAAACAGGCGCGTGTCATTCAGATCCGCTTCGCGCGAGCCCACCGCCTGATTCGGCGCAGCCTGCATCGCCGCCAGTTGCAGGCAGAAGTAACCGAGTTGTACGCAGTGTTCCTGCGGCACACCGGCCCAACGCGGCACGGTAAGGCTGTCCCAGGCACGCAGACGGCCTTTGAGCCGCGCCGCCTCGACCTTGTTCATGCCCATCTGCTGATAGTGTTCGGCTTCGATCTCACCCGCAGTCAGGGTGACAATCCAGGCGTCATCGGCCTGACTGTACAAGCCATACGCCGCCAGTTCGGCATCGTCGGCGTGCGGTGCAATCACCATCACCCGCTGACGGCGGTAGTCCGGCTGCTCCAATGCCCACAGCAGCGGCTCACCGGTCACTCGGCAGAACCGCCCGCGCAGGCGCAACTGGCCTTGCGACAGAGCTTGCGCCTGACCGCTGAGGTTCAGGTAGCGCAGGCCATTGACCCCGCGCTCGAAGGTTTGCACATCCGGATGCGCCCCGCCGAGCAGTTCGACGCGCGGATCGAAAAAGCGTCCCAGCCAAGTGCTTTTGACTTTTACCGCGAGGATCAACGTCGCTTCGTCGACCAGCATCACGCCGTCATCCAGACGCAATTGCTCGCCGCTCAAATGCACCTTCGGCTGCGGTGTAAACGGTGGAAAACTGTACTGGTAATCGTCTTTCGGCGAATAGAACAAATGATCGGCAAACCACGCCTCGTGGGCGACCCACCCGACGAGCGCGAGCACCAGCGGTAACCACCACGCGACCAGCACCCCGAGCGCGATCAACACGATCAGGGCGATCAGCAAGGTGATGCGTTTATTGCGACGATGACGCTTGAGCAGTTGCTGTTTGCGGCTCATGGGCTGACTCATACGGTGAACACCGGCACAGGATTGCACCAGCGATCCTTGTATTCACGGTCGGCGCGACCGAAGGAAAACCGCAGCGGCTTGTTCAGCGCCCGCGCATGCTCCCAGGCACTTTGCGTATTGAGGAAGCTCAACACGCTGCCGGGGCTGAATTCGCGGGTTTCGGGATCGACGCCGCCGTTGATGTACTCGACGCTGATCCACTCCGGCGCTTCGACGCGGTACACCAGTTGAATGGCGATCGGCGCGTCGTTGAGGAAGATCACCGAACCGATCAGCAGCTCGCGCAGCAGCTCGATGACTTCGGCCATGCGCGCCGCGCCGGTGGCCGGGAAGCCCCAGCGGCGCTGGAACAGATCACAGTAGATCGCCGCCAGTTCGGCGCTGGAGAACTCGCCGACTGCACGCACCACGCCACCCGCCTCTTCCAGCAGGCGCAATTCGCGGCGCTGGTTATAGCGAAACTTCTTCGACAGCTCTTCGGGGGTGCGGGCCATGGCCAGTTGTTCGGTCTGCAACTTGAGGCCGCTGAAGCGGTTTTCGTTGAGCGCCGACAGATAGCGTGCGCGATGACGCAGCGGGGCCTGGGCATCGGCGGCGGCCGGCAGGATCAGCTCGGCATTGCCGAGGTCGAACAGGCCTTTCTTGCCATTGCGCTTGAGCACGTCTTTGGACAATGCCAGATCGCGGCCCCAGGTCGGGATCGCCGCTTTGACTTCGCCGTCCTGTTCCCATGCCAGATAACGCACCGGGATGCCGGCCAGATCCGCCAGACGTTCGACCACCATCGGATGCGTCGCGACGCTGCCGCCAAAACGCTGCCAGGCGGTGGCATAGGTGGAGGCGTCAACGGGCGACCAGCCACGTTCGCGCCAGCCTTGAAATCGGTTGAGCATCAGCCCCTCGGTGCCAGTTCGGTAACTTGCGGCAGACGCCAGAAGGTGTCGCGCACCGCACGGTCGGAGAAACGCTCACGCAGGCGATCGAGCATCAGCTCGGCGCACTGCCGGCGTTGCTGATCATCCATACCGGCCAAATGTTGCAGGCCTTGTGCAAGGTGTTCGGCATCGCCCAGCGGGAACAGAATGCCCACGCCTTCGACCACTTCCTTGGCCCCGCCACAGGCCGTGGCGAGCAACGGCACGCCGGCGGCCATGGCCTCCAGCAATACCATGCCGAACGGTTCGTGATCAGAGCTCAGGGCAAACACATCGAAGGCGCGGAAGTAGTTGCGCGCGTCCGGTACCTGACCGAGAAACAGCACCCGGTCACCGATACCCAGTTCCCGGGCCAGCTCCTTGAGGTCCTGCTCCAGACGGCCCTTGCCGAGAATCACCAGTTGGCTGCTGCCCGGCAAACCCGGCAACGCCGCGGCGAAACCGTGCAGCAAGGTGGCCTGATCCTTGTCCGGGTGCAGCCGTCCGACGTTGCCGACTATGAACGCATCCGCCGCCAGACCGAGGGTCTCGCGGGCTTCGCGGGCCGACACCTGACTGGCCTGCAAGGCCGGCACATCGATGCGGTTGTACAAGGTCTGGATGCGGGTCGACGGCCATTTCGGCAGACAGCGCCGCATGTCGTCGCGCACGGCATCGGAGACGCCGAGCAGACTCAGACGCTTGCGGAAAATGTGCGCGAACAGCTTGCGCGTGCCGCGTTTGTAATCGTCAAACGCGTGGTGCACGCCAATCACCGGCAGTGACGTGCCGAGCAAGGCGATGTAGATCGGCTTGAAGCGATGGGCGATGCAGAAACTGAAATTGCGTGAAGCGGCGATCTTGCGCAGATCGCCGATGGCGCCCAGCTTCAGGCCACGAATGGCCTTGGAGCTGTATTCCATGAACAACACTTCATCGGAAGCACACGCTGCGGCCACCTCGCTA
Organism: Pseudomonas sp. LF020; assembly: GCF_053456425.1. Lineage (NCBI taxonomy): Bacteria > Pseudomonadati > Pseudomonadota > Gammaproteobacteria > Pseudomonadales > Pseudomonadaceae > Pseudomonas > Pseudomonas sp. LF020. The sequence goes on along the minus strand of NZ_JBRFIX010000004.1, from coordinate 424,616 downwards.
TCGGCGGCCCCGGTCAGAAAGACCGTGGTCACCCGATAACCGGTGCCCGCGAACAGGCTGGCGTACTGCCGTGCGCAGTCGAGGAACGGCCCGTCATAGCCGTGACAGAACTGCAGCACATGGCGTTCAGCCGAGCGAGTCATAAGCGTTTGCGCCCTCTTTGACCACCAGAATGTCTTCCATGATCAGGTACTGCAGATCGGAGCCGAAGAACATGTTCAGGGCGTCGGTCGGCGAGCAGATCATCGGTTCACCACGACGGTTCAGCGAGGTGTTCAGCGACACGCCGTTGCCGGTGAGGTTTTCCAGCGCCTTCATCATGTCGTAGTAGCGCGGGTTGTATTCGCGCTTCAGCACCTGGGCACGGGATGTACCGTCTTCGTGGACGACTTCCGGCACGCGGGTCTTCCACTCTTCCGCCACTTCGAAGGTGAAGGTCATGAACGGCGCCGGGTGATCGATCTTGATCATCTGCGGTGCAACGGTGTCGAGCATCGACGGGCAGAAAGGCCTCCAGCGCTCGCGGAACTTGATCTGGTGGTTGATGCGGTCAGCCACACCGGCCACGCTCGGGCAACCGATGATCGAACGACCGCCCAGTGCACGCGGACCGAACTCCATGCGGCCCTGGAACCAGGCCACCGGGTTGCCATCGACCATGATTTTGGCGATCTGCTCCGGCATGTTGTCGAGCTTGCGCCAGGTCGGCTTGTTCTCGTGACGGGCGCACGCGGCGATCACGTCTTCGTTGCTGTACGACGGGCCGAGGTAGACGTGTTCCATCTTCTCGACCGGCACGCCACGGGCGTGGGACACATAGGCTGCTGCGCCGACCGCGGTGCCGGCATCGCCGGACGCAGGCTGGACGAACAGTTCCTTGATGTCATCGCGGGCGATGATTTTCTGGTTCAGCTTGACGTTCAGCGCGCAGCCACCGGCGAAGGCCAGCTTGCCGGTTTCCTTGAGCACGTCGCCCAGGTAGTAATCGATCATCTGCAGCGCCAGTTTCTCGAACAGCGCTTGCATGCTCGCGGCGTAGTGGATGTACGGTTCGTCGGCGATGTCGCCTTCGCGCTTCGGCCCCAGCCATTCGATCAGCTTTGGCGAGAAGTAGAAGCCTTTGCCCTTCTCTTTGTAGCGACGCAGGCCGATCACGTTGGCGTAGTCAGTGTTGATCACCAACTCGCCGTTCTCGAACGAGGCCAGGCGCGAGAAATCGTATTTGCTGGCGTCGCCGTACGGCGCCATGCCCATGACCTTGAACTCACCGTCGAGCATCTCGAAACCGAGGAACTCGGTAATCGCGCCATACAGGCCGCCGAGGGAGTCGGGATCGAAGAATTCCTTGATCTTGTGGATCTTGCCGTTTTCGCCATAACCGAAGAAAGTCGTGGCGTACTCGCCCTTGCCGTCGATGCCGAGGATCGCGGTTTTCTCTTTGAAACCCGAGCAGTGGTAGGCGCTGGAGGCGTGAGCGAGGTGGTGCTCGACCGGCTCGATCTTGATCTTCTTCGGATCAAAACCCAGTTGCTCCAGGCACCAGACGATCTTGTTGCGATAGCGCTTGTAGCGACGGTTGCCCATCAAGATCGCATCGAGGGCGCGATCCGGTGCGTACCAGTAACGCTTGGCATAGTGCCAGCGGGCCTTGCCGAACAGGCTGATCGGGGCGAACGGAATCGCCACCACGTCAACGTCGGACGGCTTGATACCGGCCTGTTCCAGGCAGAACTTCGCCGATTCGTAGGGCATGCGGTTCTTTGCATGCTTATCGCGGACGAAGCGCTCTTCTTCAGCCGCCGCCACCAGCTTGCCGTCGATGTACAAGGCGGCTGAAGGGTCATGGCTAAGGGCGCCGGACAGGCCAAGAATCGTCAATGCCACAGGGTCTAGCCTCTTTAGTCTGCATTCAGGCGCGATGCGCCTCGAAAATTGATGTGCCCTCGCACCGGGCGAGAGACAGCTAAAGGGCGGGATTATAGCGTAAAAGCGCCGACAAGCCTCTAGCGGAACTGGCCAGCCTTCGCGTTGACACTCCCGAGCCTCTCAACATAGACTTCCGTGCAAATGGGCTGGGGGATCCCGGTCGGCGCTAATGCCTCGGTGAGATCACCGGGGCTTTTCGCTTTCTGGGGGAGGGAAAACCTTCAACCCCCAGTTCTCGAAACCTTTCCCAACTTTATTCCGCCCACCGCTGCAATAGAACTTGCGCCTGAGCACATCAAACGCGCGATTTTCCTGACCCGCCCTCAAAACACTCATGCCGATGGGCCTTGCAACAAGATCAGCCAGCTGCAATCCGGTGGAATTGACTTGTTTTGTGGCGAAGACGATGTCAAACGGCAGTTGAACCCCCAATCGGTTAGACCCGCCACAAACCCTGCGAAACTCCAGCTCAAGCTCGTTATCCTCCCGCTTGCCTCGCCGCTCGAAAATCATATGCGTTAACACTTTATGTTGATGCTTTTCCTGCAAAAACTCATGCAGCGTTTCCAGACAGAATCCGAGAGCCAAGTGGTAGGGGTTGTCAGCAGATGCCTGCTTTTCGCGCAGCAAGGCCTTGTCGATGACGCAACTGATCAGGACGAAATTGATGGCCTCGATAATGCCGGTCAATTCATCGAGAAAGGCATGCTTGTGCATTCTCGAAGTGAACAGGCTGGAGAATGCACCTTTCTCTTTTCGAATCTCGAGCTCATGCAGCACGATCAGATCGTGCCCCATATGGTTGAACTTGAATTTCTGGACGGCCGGAATGACCTTTTCGCAGTAATGCCTTTTGTGAAAGACGCAAAAAGCAAGCACGAATATAGGGTAATAGGGATCCAGCTTCTGCATCCCTTGATCACCGCTTTCATCAACATAGACGATGTAGTCGCTGTATCTCCCGGACGGATACAAGAGCGCTGCCGCTTCAACAATCGCTTGCGACTCGCTCTGGTTTTCAAACAGAGAAAATTGCAAAACAGTTACCCGCGATCTGTTCGCCAATAGATGCCGATATTGCCATCCACGACCTGTTGATAAATCGTATACGGCAACATCACCGTATCCAGCACCCCGGACAACGGCAGGTCCAGCAGCACGAACGGCAGCAGCACGCCGGTAGGGTCAGGTGGGGCATTCAGTACGCAGAAATCGAACGCCAACCCGCTGTAGATCCGTGGAATCGATTGGCAGTAGGTCTTTTGTTTGCGCAGGTCGCGGGCGACGTCGGCGTCCATTTGCATTACCGAAGCGGCGGTGCCGCAGCCGGATAAAAGCCATGCGCAGGTGCTGAGTGTTACGGCGTTTTTGATGGTCAAGTCTTGCCCTCCAAAGTGGTCAGGGCAAGCTAGCACCGGGGCTGGGGCGGGCACAGTTCATGGCTTCTGGAGAAGCTGTAGGACAAGTCAGTGGAGTTTGTCCGCTATTGCTCAACGGGAGTTTTTTGGGGATTGAACGCCCTATCGCGAGCAGGCTCACTCCTACAAGGGAATGCATTTCCATGTGGGAGCCAGCCTGCTGGCGAAGACGGCTCAGGCCGCGCTGGAGATGTCCTTGGGCAACCGCTGATCGATCACCTGATACAACGCGCTGCTCTCGGGCCAGTTGCGCATGAACCGCGCCCGATCCCGCGCATAGGCCGGCGCGAAACTTCCGACAGAGCCGTGCTGGCACATCGAATCCAGATCGATCAGCGCCCAGCGATCTTCCTGCCAGAACAGGTTATGGCCCTTGAAGTCGCCATGGCTGATGCGCTCGGCAATCAATCGTGCAAACAGTTGATCCAGCGCCAACAACTCGGATTCCGGCGCCGCACCGCTTTCAACATACGGCGCAAAGCGCTCGATGATGTCCGGCCCCGGCAGAAACTCGGTCACCAAGTAGGCGCGGCTGCGTAGCCACAAAAAGCGCTTTTCCAGCACCGCCAGCGGTTTCGGCGTGGCGATGCCGAGGAACGCCAGGCGATTGCCTTCACGCCACGAATGCCAGGCGCGGCTCGGGCGCCAGAAGCGCTTGAGCCAGTGCGCAAAGCCTTTGATGTTGTAGCGCTTGATCACCAGTGTGCGCCCGGCCACTTCGACTTTGCCGACGCTCGCCGCGCCGCCGGTCTTGTACAGATGGCCCTGATCGAGCAGCGCATCGGCCTGATCCAGTACCGGGAGCATCGCCGCTTCTTCCTCGCGACGGATCGCCCGCAAGCCAAACGCACCGCGCTGCACACTGAACAACGTGCACTCGCGGCCCACCTTGATCAGGTAATCCTTCAGCCGCCAGGCGCGCACCTTGGCGATCTGCTTCTGCAAGGCTTCCAGCGGCAACGCGTGCTCGCTGTTGCTCAGCAGGTAATACACCAGCAATTCTTCGGTGAACGGCTCCAGTGACTTGGGCAACTGGGCGAAAAACACCCCGAGGTTTTCCAGCACTTTCTGCCGTGACAAGGGCTGGCCAGCGGTCTCGGCGCAGATCCCGGCGCCATCGATCAGGTACAGCTGACCGCCCTGGCGCAGCAGGTTGTCCAGGTGCAGATCTTCCTGCCACAGGCCTTTGCCATGCAGTTGACCGATCGCACCCAGCGCCTCGGCGAGCACCGCCGATTGCTCGTCCGCCAGCACCGGCAGTGATTCGACTTTCTGCCAGGCATCACCGAGGCTTTCAGCACCTTCGAGGAACTCGAACAGCAGCCAGCCGCCCTCGCCATCCTTCAGGCCATCAGCCAACAACAGCGGCGTGGTCAGACCCTGTTCAGCGAGCAACTTGACGCCCGCCAGTTCGCGCTGAAAATGCCGCGCCGCCTTGCTGCCCACCAGCAATTTGGCCAGCACCGGCCGCCCGCGCCAGACCCCGGCACCGACATAGCGCTGCCCCGGCAGCACCCGCAGCAAGCTCAACAACTGCAAATCCGCAGGACCGGCCGCGTCGGCCAGGCTGATCGTCAGCGGCAGACTCGGCGTGCGCCCGGCATTTTTCAGTTCGGACAACTGCATCAACGGGTCTCCTTGCGACTGCGCCGTGCAGTCAAGCGCGTCACCCAGCTGTCGACCAGCGAACTATCGACTGGCTGATCGAGATAGGCCGCGAGCAACTCGCGCAATTGCGCCTCGCTCCATTCCGGCGCGCGACGCAGCAGCGGCTCCAAGTCCTTGACCCGGTCGCGCATGCCGAACAGCAAGGGCCGGGTCTTTTCCAGGTCGATCAACTGCGCCTTATACGCGTCGCCATCAGCCTGCAAAAAGATGTGTTTCGGATAAAAGCAGCCGTGCACCTGACGCACGCCGTGCAGCTGGCGCGCCAGCTGTCCACAGGCCTTGAGAATGGCCGAGTGCTGCGCGGCGGTCAGCTCGGACCAGCGCTGCAGCAGCGAGTCGAGATCATCCCAACCATCGAGGGCACGGGTCAGCAGGATCGCCCGGACATCGCCCTTGACCTTGCGCTCACCGAAGAACGCCGCCTGTAGCGCCGGAATCCCCAGCTTGTTGTAGCGGCTGATGTTACGAAACTCACGGGCGAAACTCGGCTCGCCAAACGGCGCATGCAGGGTGCGGGTCAGGTAGTTGCTCTGGCGCTTGAGGTAGTAGGCCTGCCCTTCCAGCTCCAGACGAAACACGCTGCTCCAGCCACCGCCATCGGTGTTCGGTTCGTCCACGGCTTCAAGCTGTTTGGCCCAGAGCGCGTCGAAAGTGCCGAGGCCATGACGCTCAAGCAGCGCCCGGTCTTCAGCAGCCAGGAAATCAGTCATTCGCGTCCCTCGAAAAATCTCACTACGTGGCGAATCCGTTTCTTGTCGGCGGCATTCAGCCGATCACGTCCGCGGTATTGCAGGTAGAAGCGCAGGCGCTGGGTGTTCGACAGGTGATATTTGGCCACCTTGTCGAGACAGGCCAGATCCTTGGTGATCCGGTACTTGAGCCAGAAGCCGCGCCAGAATTCGCCGTTCGGGCAGTCGATGAAATACAACTGCGCCTGATCGTCGATCAGCAGGTTGCGCCACTTCAGATCGTTATGGGTGAAACGGTGGTCATGCATGATCCGTGTGTAAGCGGCCAATTGCCGGCTGACACCATCGACCCAGGCGCGATCCTTGAGTTTCGGATCGCTGCGTTCGGCCAGCGCCGAGAGGTCTTCGGTGCGCGGCAGCTCGCGGGTAATCATCGCGCCACGGGCATAGGCCGCACCACGTCGCTCCAGCCCCCAGGCCACCACTTCGGCGGTGGGAATGCCCCACTTGGCGAAGCGCTTGAGGTTCTGCCACTCCATCTTCACCCGGGGCTTGCCCAGGTAACGGCGCAAGCCTTTACCGGCGCCGACGTAGCGTTTGACGTAGTAATTCACACCGTTGCGCTGCACGCGGATGACTTCGGACAGCGGATCACGGGTCAGACGTTCGCCCTGCAGGGCAAACACCGCTTCGAGGCTGCCGAAATCTTCGCTCAGTTCGCGGTATTGCGGTTCCAGAGTCCAACCCGCCATCAGAGCGCATCCCCGTAACGCTGTTTGCGCGCATAGAGCTTGTTGGCCTTGCCTTCGAGCCAGCTCAGCAGCGGCGCTTCTTCGGCGAGGATCTGCCGTAGCGGCTGCTGGAAGTAGCCTTTGAGGAAACGCAGTATGTCGCGTCGGGTCAGGCCGATGTCCAGCGCCGAAAAATACAGCGCGGCCAGATCCTTGTTGCGCCAGCGTTGAGTGATCCGAGGACGGGTCTGGGCGCGGTGCAGGTCGATTACCGAGAGTTTGAAATCGTCCGGGGTGATCGGCTTGTCGGTGTGCAGCAGGAAGTGGCAGATGTAGCAGTCGCGGTGGTTGACCCCGGCGCGGTGCATCATGCCGGTCATGCGCGCGACTTCAGCGATCAGCGCGTGCTTGAGTTTCGGCTGCGGCGGGTTCTTGACCCAATCGATGCTGAAATCTTCGAGGCTGATGGTCGGCGCCAGCTCTTCGGTGACGATGAATGAATGCTGATCGGCCGGGTTGCTGCCCTTCTCACCGTAAGCCACAGCGGTCATGGTCGGCACGCCGACTTCCTGCAGACGCTGGATTGCCTTCCATTCCTGTCCTGCGCCGAGCACCGGCAGCTTGGCAGTCAGCAGGTTCTTGAAGATCTCGCCCCAGCCGATGCCACGGTGGATCTTGACGAAAAATCCGTTGCCGTCGACTTCCGTGCGCAGCGTGCGTCGAGCTTCCAGCTCGCGATAGACCTCGCCCTGCAAGCCTTCGACTTCGGCGAACGGGTCGCGCCCGGCCCAAAGGCTCTTGAACGGTTCAGCCAGCATCAACTTCATTTAAGCGTGCTCCGCCAGAATCACATCGGCCGCGTGCTGCGGCATGCTGTAGAGGTCGGCCGTCTCGGCGAAGGCCAGACCATTGCGGCTCCAGGCCGCGCGTGCAGCGTCGTCATTCAACATGTCAGTCAGGTATTGCGTCAGTTGCGCCTGATCGAACGGTTCGTCCAGCACACGCCCGGCGTCCGCCTCGGCAATGTAATGGGCATAACCGCAGACCGCGCTGACCAGCACCGGCAACCCGGCGACCAGCGCTTCGAGCAGCACGGTGCCGGTGTTTTCGTTGTACGCCGGGTGGATCAGCAGATCGGCGCCGAGCAGGAAACGCGGGATATCGCTGCGGCCCTTGAGGAACGTCACGTTGTCGCCCAGGCCCAAAGTGGCACTCTGCATCTGGAACAATTTGGGGTCATCCTGGCCGATTACAAACAGCCGGGTGCGCTTCTTCAGCTCGGCGGGCAGTGCGGCCAGCGCCTTGAGGCTGCGATCGACGCCCTTGGTCTTGAACCCGGAGCCGATCTGCACCAGCAGCAGTTCGTCGTCCTTGAGGCTGAATTCGGCGCGGAAACCGGCGCGAATTTCGTCGGCATCCGCCGGCCGCCGACGATCCTGGGCGATGCCCGGCGGCAGCAGGTGGAAGCGCTCAAGCGGGGTGTCGTAATGTTTGATGAACAGCGGCTGCTGCACTTCGGAAATCATCAGCACTTCGGTTTTCGCGTCCTTGGCAAACACCGCGCGCTCGTACTCGGCGAAGTGCCGGTAGCGGCCCCAGCGGCGGTACAGCGAGTGGCGCAGGTTCTGCGCCTTGTCTTCGAAGCAGCCGTCGGCGGCGTAGTAGACGTCCAGCCCCGGCATCTTGTTGAAGCCGATCAGGCGGTCCACCGGACGCTTGGCCAGATCCGCTTCCATCCACGCCGTGAGTTTCTCATTACGACGGTGGTTGAAGAACGCCTTGACCGGCGCCACCAGCACTTCGAAACCGGGCGGCACGTCGCCTTCCCAGATCAGGGTGTAGACGCGAATCTGATGGCCGCGCTTCTGGCATTCGAGGGCGATGCGCATGAAATCGCGCTGCAAGCCACCGAACGGGAAATATTTGTACAGGACGAATGCCAATTGCATCAGCGCAGCTCCTCAGCCATTAACAACGTGCTCAGACGGCTGGCGACACGCTCGGGATTTACACGCGTGAAGCACAGAGGCTGCTCGCGCTTGAGGTCAAACTGACGGGCATCCTGCGCGGTCGGTTGATACGTACATTTCTTTTGCAGGCACGGGGCGCAGGGGAAATCACTGGCCATGTGAATCTGCACCTTGCCGTAGGCGCCGGTGAGGCCCGGATTGGTCGGGCCGAACAGGGAAATCGTCGGCACATCCAGCGCGGCGGCCAGATGACCGAGACCGGTGTCCACCGCGACGCAAGCCTGGGCGCCGGCCAGCACTTTGCCGACCCCGGCCAGATTCAGCTTCGGCAGCACTTCGGCGTGCTTGAAGCCAGCAGCGATACGCTCGGCGCGCGCCTTCTCCAGCGGGTTGCCCCACGGCAGTTTGACCCCGACGCCCAGATAGCCGACCCGCTCGGTCAGCTCGCGCCAGTAGGCTTCCGGCCAGTGCTTGGTGTCCCACGTGGTGCCGTGCAGGAACACCACGAACGCACTCTTGCGCGGCAATTCCACCAGACGCTCGACGTTGAGGCCGTAGTCGCCCAGCCCTTTGGGCAGGTCATAACCAAGGGCGATGGCGAACAACTGACGCACTCGCTCCACCGCATGCTGCCCACGGGCCACCGCCAGTTTGCGGTCGTAGAACCGCGCGGCGATCGGCTCACGCGCCGAGCCTTTGTCGAGGCCGGCCACCGGGGCTTTGACGTAGCGTGTCAGCCAGGCGCTTTTCAGCAGGCCCTGGGCGTCGATCACCAGGTCATATTTGTTCGCCCGAACGGACTGCTTGAAGCGCTTCCACTCGCCGCTCTTGATCGTCTGCCAGAGGTTCTTGCGCCAGCGGCGGATCGCCACCGGAATCACCTTGCCGACGGCCGGGTGCCAGGTCGGAATCTCGGCGAAGCCTTCTTCCACCACCCAGTCGAACTTGATTCCGGGAATGGCCCGGGCCGCGTCGGTCAGCGCCGGCAACGCGTGAATCACGTCGCCCAGCGATGAAGTCTTGATCAGCAATACCCGCAACTTAATGAACCTCGACCACAGTGCCCTGCAGTTTCTGCAAGGCATCGTTGACCGCGTCCGGCATCAGCTGGCGCAGGCAGTTGTAATGGCCGAACCGGCAGGTACGGTCGAAGCACGGGCTGCAATCCAGACCCAGCCGAACGATTTCCACATGCTCGGCCAGCGGCGGGGTGAAGCCCGGCGACGTCGAGCCGTAGACCGCCACCAACGGACGGTTCAGCGCCGCCGCGACGTGCATCAGGCCAGAGTCGTTGGACACCACCGAGTCGGCACAGGACATCAGGTCGATGGCCTCGGCCAGCGAGGTGCCGCCGCTGAGGTTGACCGATTCTTCACGCAGGCCGGGAATCAGCCGTGCGCGAATGTCTTCGCCCACCGCGTGATCGTTCTTCGAGCCGAACAGCCACACCTGCCAGCCTTCGCGAATCCGCGCTTCAGCGACCTTGGCGTAATGCTCGGACGGCCAGCGTTTGGATTCGCCGAACTCGGCGCCGGGGCACAGGGCCAACACCGGGCGGTCGAGGGTCAGGCCGAACTTGGCCAGCGCCGCTTCGCGGGTCACCGGATCAATTTGCAGGCTCGGACGCGGATACGGTTTCGGCAGCTCGGTGTTCGGCTCGTAAGCCAGCGCCATGAAGCGCTCGATCATCAGCGGATAACGTTCTTTATCCAGCGTGCGCACGTCATTGAGCAGACCGTAGCGGAATTCGCCACGCCAGCCGGTGCGTTGCTTGATGCCAGCGAAGAACGGCACCAGCGCCGACTTCAGTGAGTTCGGCAGCAGGATCGCCTGATCGTACTGGCCGGCCAGGGACTTGCCGATTCGCCGACGTGTCGCCAGCTCCAGCGCGCCATGGCCGAGCGGAAAGCTCAAGGCCTTGCGCACTTCGGGCATGCGTTCAAGGATCGGCCGGCTCCACTCGGGGGCCAGCACGTCGATTTCGCATTGCGGGTGGCGCTGCTTGAGACACTGAAACAGTGTCTGCGCCATCACCATGTCACCGACCCAACTGGGCCCAACGATCAGAATATTCATGTGGTTTCCATAAACGAACCGGGGAGGCCAATGCCTCCCCGCCTCGAGAATCCAGCACCCACCAGCACTGGCTGGAGGGTCATTTGGACGAGCCGGTAAAGACTCGTCAGATCAATTCGTACATTCAGCATAAACCTCTGTGGCGAGGGAGCTTGCTCCCGCTGGGCTGCGTAGCGGCCCCAAAACGTCACATCACTTTATACCTGACACACCGCGCCGCCTGACTGACGACTGCTTCGCAGCGGAGCGGGAGCAAGCTCCCTCGCCACAAGGGCTCGCCTCCATGCTCGATGAATCAGCTTAGCCCCAGCTCTTTCCAGATCCGCAATACCTGCCGGCGCTCCTCGACAAACTGGTCGCCTGCAATCACCCCGGCATCCTTCTGCAAGGCCTGCCGGTGGGCGGCGGAGCGATAGGCTTTATAGGCCTCGCGCAACAGGCTGGTATCTTCGGCAGGCATCAGCCCTTCGTGTTCCAGCTCTTCCAGAATGCGGATGTTATCGGTCCAGCGCAGCAATGGCGGGTGGCTGTGCGACCACGCCAGGGCCGCGTATTGCACCATAAATTCAATATCGACGATACCTCCGGCGTCCTGCTTGAGGTCGAACGGCGCCGTGGCCTCGAAGGCATTTGCCGCGGTACCGGCCGCCGTGCTCTTGCTGCCGAGGTTATCGCGCATCTTGGCGCGCATCTCGCTGACTTCATGCTGCAGCTTCGCCAGATCCCGCGCCTTGCCCAAAACCTGCGCGCGGACTTTCTCGAAGGCCTGACCGACATCCTGACTGCCGACCAGCACCCGCGCCCGCACCAGGGCCTGATGCTCCCAGGTCCAGGCTTCATTTTCCTGATAGCGCTCAAACGCCCCCAGCGAACTGACCAACAGCCCCGACGCACCGGACGGGCGCAAACGCATGTCCACTTCATACAACTGGCCGGAGTTGGTCTGCGCCGTCAGCAAGTGAATGATCCGCTGCCCCAACCGGGTGAAGAACTGCGCGCCATCGATCGGCTTCGGCCCGTCGGTTTCCGCCTGCGGATCGCCGTCATGGATGAACACCAGGTCGAGGTCCGAACCATGCCCCAGTTCCAGCCCGCCGACTTTGCCATAACCGACAATGATGAAGCCGGGATCGCACAGGCTGCCGTCAGTGCGCAGCGGCGTGCCGTACTTGGCCACTGTCTGACGCCAGGCCAGCGCCAGCACTTGCTCGAGAATCGCTTCGGCGAGCCAGGTCAGGTAATCGCTGACTTTCATCAGCGGCAGGCTGCCGGCGATTTCCGAGGCAGCGACGCGCAAACGGTGCGCCAGTTTGAAATGCCGCAGCGCTTCCATCTGTTGTTCGAGGTCGTCTTCGGGAATTCGCGTCAGGCGCTCGCGCAGCTCGGCGGCCAGTTCCGGCGCCAGTGGCGGCTTGAACAGCCGGCCTTCATTGAGCAACTCGTCGAGCAGCAGCGGGAAACGGGTGATCTGTTCGGCAATCCACGGACTGGCCGCACACAGCGTCAGCAAACGCCGCAGGGCGCCGGGGTTTTCCGTCAGCAAGACCAAATAAGCCGAACGCCGGGCGACCGCTTCGACCAGCGGCAGCACCCGCTCCAGCACCAGATCCGGGTTGTCATGCTCCACCGCTTGAGCCAACAGACGCGGAATAAACGCATCGAGACGCTCGCGACCCAGCCGCTGCATGGCGCGCAACTGCGGGCTGCCACGCAAACTCGCCAGTGCTTTCAGGGCCTTGGTCGCATCGGCAAAGCCACCCTCTTCGAGCTGTCGGCAAGCAGCCTCTTCGTCCTGCTCCTCTTCCCACAGCGGCAACCATTCACCGCCGACCACCACTTCACAGTCGGCGCCCTCCTCTTCATCGGGGTCGGCAATTACCTGCGCAAAGTGCCAGGCCACCCGACCGCGCCAGAACATCAGTTTTTCGTGGAAGGCCTGCCAATCGGCAAAACCGAGCATGAAGGCGATGCGCGCCTGATCCTGAGCGCCGTCCGGCAACATCTGGGTCTGGCGATCGGCAATCGCCTGGATCGCGTGCTCGGTGTAACGCAGGAATTCATAGCCTTCGCGCAGCTCGCTGATCACCGCCGGCGGCAGGTAGCCCTGGCCTTCCAGCGTGCTCAGCACCTTTAATAGAGGACGCTGCTGCAGGCTCAGATCGCGCCCGCCGTGGATCAGTTGAAAGGCCTGAGCGATGAACTCGACTTCGCGGATCCCGCCGGAACCGAGCTTGATGTTGTCGGCCATGCCCTTGCGCCGCACTTCCTGTTGGATCAACTGCTTCATGGTGCGAAGCGCTTCGATCGCCGAGAAGTCCAGATAACGCCGGTAAACGAACGGGCGCAGCATGTCGAGCAACTGCGCGCCGGCCGCTTGATCGCCGGCCACCACCCGCGCCTTGATCATCGCATAGCGTTCCCAGTCGCGGCCCTGATCCTGGTAATACTGCTCCAGTGCATTGAAGCTCAGCACCAGCGCGCCGGATGAACCGTACGGACGCAGGCGCATGTCGACGCGGAACACGAAGCCATCGACGGTCATCGGATCGAGGGCCTTGATCAGGCGCTGACCGAGACGAATGAAGAATTCCTGATTATCCAGCGCGCGTTTCACGCCGACGGTTTCGCCGCCCTCGGGGTAGGCGAAGATCAGGTCGATATCCGAAGACAGGTTCAGCTCGACCGCGCCGAGCTTGCCCATGCCGAGAATGACCATCTGCTGCGGCAAACCGCTGCGCCGGCCGGTCGGTGTGCCGAATTGCTGGCAATGGCGGCTGTACAGCCATTGGTAGGCCTGGTCGATGGTGGCGTCGGCCATGTCGGAAAGGTCGCGGCAGGTCTGCACCAGATCGGCCTGACGGTTGAGGTCACGCCAGATGATCCGCACTTGATGGCGGGCGCGCTGGCGGCGCAGGACGCGACCGAGTTCGTCTTCGCTTTGCGCGGTGTTCACGGCGGCGGCAATCTGCGCGCACAGCTCTCCTGGCGCGAACGGTCGGTCGAGTTCACCGGACTGCACCAGTGACAGCAACATCAAAGGGTCACGAACGCTCTGTTCAATGACGAAATCGCTGGCGGCACTGACGCGGGCGAATTGCGCCCAGCGTTCCGGCGTCCAGTTCGAGAAGCCGAGATCGTCTTCCAGCGCGGCGACGGCCGTACGGAACGACTGCTCGGATCGAGTGACCAACGGCAAGAGAATGGCGGGGAGTTCGGCAAGCACGGGCAGGGTCATGGTCTATCCTTGATCGGCGTGTAAATGGCCGCTTGTAGTGTTTGATGAAAACCCGCTACGCGAAGGACTGTCGAACAAAAGTTAGAAATAGCTGAAATTTCTTCTTCTTTGGCATCCAGCATCAAACTTTCACCTTTTTCGGATGGTAATCGACCAACCTTAACGATTATTCTCACAACGCAGTCGGAGGCCACAAGCCTTTCCTCTGTAGTTTTACTACTCGTCTATACAGGCGAAAGGCTGAAATGCTCAAAGATTTGTAGTAAAACTACACGCCGCCGGAACAACCTGTCGGCAATCCAAAAATTTTAAATCGTCTGCCCACAAGGCCAGTCGCAAACTCAGGCAACCGATTCTGGAAGCCTTTCCGCCCTGGAGCAAGCCATGCAAGACCTCGATCCCGTCGAAACCCAGGAATGGCTGGACGCCCTGGAATCGGTTCTCGACAAAGAAGGCGAAGACCGTGCTCACTATCTGATGACCCGTATGGGTGAACTGGCGACCCGCAGCGGTTCGCAGCTCCCTTACGCCATCACCACGCCTTACCGCAACACCATCCCGGTAACCCACGAAGCACGCATGCCTGGCGACCTGTTCATGGAACGCCGCATTCGCTCGCTGGTGCGCTGGAACGCGATGGCCATGGTAATGCGTACGAACCTGAAAGATTCTGACCTGGGTGGTCACATCTCCAGCTTCGCTTCCAGCGCGACCCTGTATGACATCGGCTTCAACTACTTCTTCCAGGCCCCGACCGACGAACACGGCGGCGACCTGATCTACTTCCAGGGCCACACCTCGCCAGGCGTTTACGCCCGCGCGTTCATGGAAGGCCGCATCACCGAAGACCAGATGAACAACTTCCGCCAGGAAGTCGACGGTCAGGGCCTGTCGTCCTACCCGCACCCTTGGCTGATGCCTGACTTCTGGCAGTTCCCGACTGTATCCATGGGTCTGGGTCCGATCCAGGCGATCTACCAGGCACGCTTCATGAAGTACCTGGAACACCGCGGTTTCATCCAGCCGGGCAAACAGAAAGTCTGGTGCTTCCTGGGCGACGGCGAGTGCGACGAGCCGGAATCCCTCGGCGCGATCTCCCTGGCCGGCCGCGAGAAGCTGGACAACCTGATCTTCGTCATCAACTGCAACCTGCAGCGCCTCGACGGCCCGGTTCGCGGCAACGGCAAGATCATCCAGGAACTCGAAGGCGTGTTCCGCGGTGCTCAGTGGAACGTGACCAAAGTCATCTGGGGCCGTTTCTGGGACCCACTGCTGGCCAAAGACGTCGACGGCATCCTGCAACGTCGCATGGACGAAGTCATCGACGGCGAGTACCAGAACTACAAAGCCAAAGACGGCGCGTTCGTTCGCGAGCACTTCTTCAACACGCCTGAACTCAAGGCGATGGTTGCCGATCTGTCCGACGACGAGATCTGGAAACTCAACCGTGGCGGCCACGACCCGTACAAGGTCTATGCGGCGTACCACGAAGCGGTCAACCACAAAGAACAACCAACCGTCATCCTGGCCAAGACCATCAAGGGTTATGGCACCGGTGCCGGCGAAGCGAAAAACACGGCGCACAACACCAAGAAAGTCGACGTCGACAGCCTGAAGTTGTTCCGCGATCGTTTCGACATCCCGGTCAAGGACGAAGAGCTGGAGAACCTGCCGTTCTTCAAGCCAGAGCCAAACAGCGCCGAAGCCCGCTACCTGAGCGAGCGTCGTGCAGCCCTGGGCGGTTTCGTACCGCAGCGCCGCGCGCAGAGCTTCAGCGTACCGACCCCGGACCTGGACACTCTGAAAGCCATCCTCGATGGTTCGGGCGACCGTGAAATTTCCACCACCATGGCCTTCGTGCGGATCCTCGCGCAACTGGTCAAGGACAAGGAAATCGGCCCGCGCATCGTGCCGATCATCCCGGACGAAGCCCGTACCTTCGGTATGGAAGGCATGTTCCGTCAGTTGGGCATCTACTCCTCCGTCGGCCAGCTCTACGAGCCAGTCGATAAAGACCAGGTGATGTTCTACAAGGAAGACCAGAAAGGTCAGATCCTTGAAGAAGGCATCAACGAAGCAGGCGCCATGAGCTCCTTCATCGCTGCCGGTACTTCGTATTCCAGCCACAACCAGCCGATGCTGCCGTTCTACATCTTCTACTCGATGTTCGGCTTCCAGCGTATCGGTGACCTGGCCTGGGCCGCTGGCGACAGCCGTACCCGTGGTTTCCTGATCGGCGGCACCGCCGGCCGTACCACCCTGAACGGTGAAGGCCTGCAGCACGAAGACGGTCACAGCCACCTGCTGGCCGCGACCATCCCGAACTGCCGCACCTACGATCCAACCTACGGCTACGAGCTGGCGGTGATCATTCAGGACGGCATGAAGAAGATGACCGAAGAACAACAGGACATCTTCTACTACATCACCGTGATGAACGAGTCGTACCAGCAGCCAGCCATGCCGGCCGGTGCCGAAGAAGGCATCAAGAAAGGCATGTACCTGCTCGAAGAAGACACCCGCGATGCAGCGCACCATGTACAGCTGATGGGCTCCGGCACCATCCTGCGTGAAGTGCGTGAAGCGGCGAAGATCCTGCGTGAAGAGTTCAACATCGGCGCTGACGTATGGAGCGTCACCAGCTTCAACGAACTGCGTCGCGACGGCCTGGCCGTAGAGCGCAGCAACCGTCTGAAGCCTGGCCAGAAGCCCAAGCAGAGCTATGTTGAAGAGTGCCTGAGCGGCCGTAAGGGGCCGGTCATTGCCTCTACCGACTACATGAAGCTGTTCGCCGAGCAGATCCGTCAGTGGGTACCGTCCAAGGAATTCAAAGTCCTGGGCACCGACGGTTTCGGCCGCAGCGACAGCCGCAAGAAACTGCGTCATTTCTTCGAAGTCGACCGTCATTTCGTGGTGTTGGCAGCCCTGGAAGCACTGGCTGACCGTGGTGATATCGAACCTAAAGTGGTGGCCGAGGCCATCGTCAAGTTCGGCATCGACCCGGAAAAACGCAACCCACTGGACTGCTGAGGAGACATTTTGTGAGCGAACTCATTCGCGTACCTGACATCGGCAGCGGTGAAGGTGAAGTAATTGAACTGTTTGTGAAGGTCGGCGACCGTATCGAAGCCGACCAGAGCATCCTGACCCTGGAATCGGACAAGGCCAGCATGGAAGTGCCGGCCCCGAAAGCCGGCGTCATCAAGAGCCTGAAAGTCAAGCTGGGCGACCGCCTGAAAGAAGGCGACGAACTGCTCGAGCTGGAAGTCGAGGGCGCCGCGCAAGCGGCTCCTGCGCCTGCCGCTGCACCGGCGGCAAAAGCTGAAGCCAAACCGGCTGCCGCGCCTGCTGCCGCTGCTCCTGCGCCAGCCGCTGCCCCTGCTGCCGCTTCGGTGCAGCAAGTGCACGTGCCGGACATCGGTTCGTCGGGCAAGGCGCAGATCATCGAGATCCAGGTCAAGGTCGGCGACACCGTCGAGGCTGATCAATCTTTGATCACCCTCGAATCCGACAAGGCCAGCATGGAAATCCCGTCGCCTGCCGCGGGCGTGGTCAAGGCCATCAGCGTCAAGCTCAACGACGAAGTCGGCACCGGCGACCTGATTCTGGATCTGGAAGTGGCGGGTGCTGCGGCCCCTGCCGCGGCCGCTCCGGCTCAGGCTGCTGCGCCGGCCGCTGCCGCTGCGCCTGCTCCTGCAGCAGCCCCGGCTGCTCCAGTTGCTGACAGCGTTCAGGACATCCACGTTCCGGACATCGGTTCGGCCGGCAAGGCCAAGATCATCGAAGTGTTGGTCAAGGCTGGCGACAGCGTTGAAGCCGACCAGTCGTTGATCACCCTGGAATCCGACAAGGCGAGCATGGAAATTCCATCGCCTGCCGCTGGCGTGGTGGAAAGCATTTCCATCAAGCTGGACGACGAAGTCGGTACCGGCGACCTGATCCTCAAGCTGAAAGTCAAAGGCGCGGCCCCTGCTGCTGCCCCGGCTCCGGCCGCTGCTGCTGCACCAAGCGCTCCGGCACCGGCCGCTGCTGCTCCGGCTGCCGCTGCACCTGCTGCTACCGCTCCGGTTGCTGCTCCGGCCAAGCCTGGCGCCAAAGTTCACGCCGGCCCTGCCGTGCGTCAACTGGCCCGCGAGTTCGGCGTCGAGCTGAGCGCTGTAGGCGCCAGCGGCCCACACGGTCGCATCCTCAAGGAAGACGTGCAGGTTTACGTCAAGGCGATGATGCAGAAGGCCAAGGAAGCGCCAGCTGCTGGCGGCGCAACCGGTGGCGCGGGTATCCCGCCGATTCCGGTCGTGGACTTCAGCCGCTTCGGTGAAATCGAAGAAGTGCCGATGACCCGCCTGATGCAGGTCGGCGCTGCCAACCTGCACCGCAGCTGGCTGAACGTGCCGCACGTGACGCAATTCGACTCGGCGGACATCACCGAGCTGGAAGCCTTCCGTGTTGCGCAGAAGGCCGTCGCCGAGAAGGCCGGCGTCAAGCTGACCATCCTGCCACTGCTGCTCAAGACCTGCGCGCACCTGCTCAAGGAACTGCCGGACTTCAACAGTTCGCTGGCGCCAAGCGGCAAGGCGATCATTCGCAAGAAGTACGTCAACATCGGTTTCGCGGTCGACACTCCGGATGGCCTGCTGGTCCCGGTGATCAAGAACGTCGACCAGAAGAGCCTGCTGCAACTGGCTGCAGAAGCGGCTTCGCTGGCTGAAAAAGCCCGCACCAAGAAGCTCTCTTCGGACGAGATGCAAGGCGCCTGCTTCACCATTTCCAGTCTTGGCCACATTGGCGGCACCGGCTTCACGCCGATCGTCAACGCGCCGGAAGTGGCGATCCTCGGTGTTTCCAAGGCAACCATCCAGCCAGTCTGGGACGGCAAAGCCTTCCAGCCGAAACTGATGCTGCCACTGTCGCTGTCCTACGATCACCGCGTGATCAACGGCGCTGCTGCTGCACGCTTCACCCAGCGTCTGGGCAGCCTGCTGGGCGACATCCGCACCATCCTGCTGTAAAGCAATCGGCCCTCCGGCAACGGAGGGCCGATCGCGTTCCACGTTTTCGAGCGCCACACGCTCGTACCTCAACCCCGTCAGTTTGACGGGGCTTTTTTTGCCCGCAGAAAAGTTACAACGCTTTTATTCCTACAACGTCGGTCTACTTAAGCCACGAGTCCAGTCCACTTTGCGCCGATATTTTTTATCTACCGGCAACTAACCTTGGCGCCACAAGTTGAACGAACAACTTGTTTAAAACCAACCGTCATTCAAGTAATCAATTCGAATGGATTCGAACATGTTAAAACCAACTGTCGGCCCGATTATTGGCCATGTAACAACTAATCATGCACGCATCTTCATGCGCGGCGACTCGCAAAACAATGCCACGGTATTTGCCGGCCTGCGTTATCGAAAACCGGGCAGCACACAATGGTCAAGGGGCCGCTTTGCCCGTTTGAGTGCATTACGCGATCTCTGCCACGTCTTCTCTTTGAATGACCTGGACAGTCATTGTGAGTACGAATACCAGACGGGCTGGTTCAGTCCCATGAGCCCGGTGCATACCGTCGAAAGCATCGCCGAATTGCCTTTGCAATGGCCGCGCGAGATCTACCGCTTTCGCACCCGTGCCAGCGACGCCGTGCAGCCACGCGCTTACATCATCGGCTCCTGTCGCTACCTGCGCATGACCGCCGGCATTGCTTCCCTGCCCCAATTTGGCGACCGCATATTCGCCTCGATCAATCAGTTGATCGAAGGCGCCGAGCCGCCGATCAGCGCCACCCTGATGACCGGAGACCAGATCTATGTCGACGACCTAAACCTGATTGCCCCGGATCGCGAATACCAGGACATCCTCGATAAATATCGCGCGGCGTTCTCGCAACCGAATATTCAGCGACTGATGTCCGGCACTTCGACTTACATGATCCTCGACGATCACGAAATTGAAGACAACTGGCCGGCTAACGCCAGCAAGTCCGATCATGAGTTATATCGCAATGCAATGGCGGCGTATGAGTTGTATCAAGCCAGTCATAGTCCGGCGCATGAACTAACCGTTGATGGCGAGATTAATCATTCGAAACTGGCGCATTACTGGTATCAGTTCAGCGATGGCGATATTGAATGGTTTGTCACTGATAGCCGTACTCGGCGCAACCTGGCTGCTGATGATCGACGCATCCTGGACAGCGAGCAGGAACAGGCCTTGGTCGCCTGGCTGAGTACCAGCAAGGCACGGGTCAAATTCGTGGTCACCAGCGTGATGTTTTACCCGGATCGCAAACTGCACGGCGACGATGCGTGGAAAGCCTTCCCGGAGCAGCGCCTGCGCCTGCTGGAAACCATCCGCACCCGACGCATCAAAAATGTCGTGTTTGTCTCGGGCGATGTGCATGGCTCGCTGACCTCGCGCCTGACGCATAGTGAAGACCCGGATTTCGAAGTCCACACCATCGTTTCCTCGCCGCTGTGCAACAGCAAGCTGTTGCCCTATGCCAAGGCGTCGACGTTCATCCTCGATCAACCGCTCGCGCGCACGGCCGCGGGCGATTATCAACATGAGTTGACCAGTGCGGTGGTCAGCGAGGACAACTTCGCACATGTGGTGGTTGAGACTGATCATATTTTGGTCAATTACCATGATCGGGATGGCAAGCAGCTGCAATCGATCAGCCTGAAATTACGTTGAAATCTTAAAAGATCGCAGCCTGCGGCAGCTCCTACATCGGTATGCATCCCCTGTAGGAGCTGCTGCAGGCTGCGATCTTTTGCTCTTTTCAATCACCCACTGGAGAAATGCCCCGAGCAGCCGACATATTCTTATAGCACTTGGCCTTCATCTCTCTTGTCAGTCGGTGCCGCAATGATGCAACCTTGCCGCAGGCAACAGTAAAGAGGGCGAGAGCCCGGCGCGTTCAGCATATTTCCAAGCGAGTTCCTTCATGAAGAGCCAACCCGATGCCGCCAGCCGTATGGCGGCCGAGGTAGTGACGCAGTTGCCTGTGCCCTCGCGGCTCGGCATGCTGCGTTTCGAGCGCTTGAATGAAGCCAGCTGGGCGATGCTGTTTCTTGACCCCAACTGCGAACGCCAGTTCGGCCAGCCGGCCGTCGAGCTCTGTGCACTGGTCGGTTCACCCTATGCCAGCCTGATGGAGCCCGAAGCGCGCTATCAGTTGCACGACGCCATCCAGCAACAACTGCGCGACAGCCCGCATTATCTGGTGCGCTACACCCTGCACACCGCCGCCGGCGTGCTGAGCATCCTCGAACTCGGCGAAGCCTACAAACAGCACAATCGGCACCTGTTGCGCGGTTATCTGCTGGCGGTCGACAACGTGTTCGACGAAGCCCCCCCGCTGCCGTCCGTCGACCTCGAAACCCAGAATTCGCGCCTGCAGATCGCCCTCGAACTGAACCAGCGCGCCCAGCAGGAACAACTGCAGCACCTCGATCGGGTGCGCGCCCAGCAGGATCTGATTCTGCTGCTGGCCCGCCAGCGCTACAGCAGCCACAACTCGCTGCAGGAAGCCGCCGAACTGATCACCCGCTGCGCCTGCGATATCTATGAAATCGACTGCGCCAGCCTGTGGAACCTCGAAGGCAATCTGCTGGTGCCGATTTCCGCGTATCACCGCGCGACGCAGGAATACATCCTGCCCGAGGTGATCGACATCAGCGGCTTCCCCGACTACATGGAAGCGCTGCACGGCAGCCGCGCCATCGACGCGCACAATGCGATGCGCGACCCGCGCACCCGCGAGATGGCCGAAGCCCTGCGCCCGCGCGACGTCAACGCGATGCTCGACGCCAGTATCCGGGTCGACGGCCAGGTGGTCGGCGTGCTGTGCCTGGAGCAGACCGGCGTGACCCGCGCCTGGCAGTCCGACGAAATCGCCTTTGCCGGTGAGCTGGCCGACCAGTTCGCCCAGGTCATCAACAACCACAACCGGCGCACCGCCACCAGCGCCCTGCACCTGTTCCAGCGTGCGGTCGAGCAAAGTGCCAACGCCTTTCTGCTGGTCAATTGCGACGGCGTGGTCGAGTACGTCAACCCAAGCTTCACCGCGATTACCCAGTACTCCACCGAGGAAGTCCACGGCCAGCGTCTGTCGGAACTGCCGGCCCTGGAGAACCTCAGCGAGCTGTTGTTCGACGCGCCCTCGGCGCTGGCCAAGAGCAACAGCTGGCAGGGCGAATTCAAGAGCCGTCGGAAAAACCTCGAACCGTACTGGGGCCAGTTGTCGATCTCCAAGGTGTATGGCGACAACCGCGAGCTGACGCACTACATCGGCATCTACGAAGACATCACCCAGACCAAACTGGCGCAGCAGCGCATCGAACGTCTGGCGTACACCGACAACCTGACCAACCTCGGCAACCGCCCGGCGTTTATCCGCAATCTGGACGAACGCTTCGCCCGCGACAGCGATACGCCGATCAGCCTGCTGCTGGTGGACATCGACAACTTCAAGCGGATCAACGACAGCCTCGGTCACCAGACCGGCGACAAACTGTTGATCAGCCTGGCCCGGCGTCTGCGCAACAGTCTGAGCCCGAGCGGCAGCCTCGCGCGCTTCGCCAGTAATGAATTTGCGGTGCTGCTCGACGACACCGACCTCGCCACCGGCCAACAGATCGCCAACCAACTGCTGGCAACCCTCGACAAACCGATGTTCGTCGACAACCAACTGATCAGCGTCACCGGCTCCGTAGGCCTGGCTTGCGCGCCGCTGCACGGCCGCGATCCGCAGACTCTGATGCGCAACGCCGGGCTGGCCCTGCATAAGGCCAAGGCTAACGGCAAACATCAGGTCCAGGTGTTCACCGAAGCACTCAACGCCGAGGCCAGTTACAAGCTGTTCGTCGAGAACAACCTGCGCCGCGCCCTGACCCAGAACGAGCTGGACGTGTTCTACCAGCCCAAGCTGTGCCTGCGCAGCGGGCGCCTGCTGGGCATGGAAGCGCTGCTGCGCTGGAACCACCCGGAGCGCGGCATGATCCGCCCGGACCAGTTCATCAGCGTCGCCGAAGAAACCGGCCTGATCATCCCGATCGGCAAGTGGATTGCGCGCCAGGCCTGCCGCATGAGCAAGGCCCTGACCGCCGCTGGCCTGGGCAATCTGCAAGTGGCGATCAACCTCTCGCCGAAGCAGTTCTCCGACCCGGATCTGGTCGCGTCCATCGCCAACATCCTCAAGGAAGAAGCGCTGCCGGCCAATCTGCTCGAACTGGAGCTGACCGAAGGACTGCTGCTGGAAGCCACCGAAGACACCCACTTGCAGCTCGACCAGCTCAAGCGCCTGGGCCTGACCCTGGCCATGGACGATTTCGGTACCGGTTATTCGTCGCTCAGCTACCTGAAGAAATTCCCGATCGACATCATCAAGATCGATCGAAGCTTCATCCACGAAATCCCCGACAACCAGGACGACATGGAAATCACCTCCGCGGTGATCGCCATGGCCCACAACCTGAAACTCAAAGTCGTGGCCGAAGGCATCGAGACCGCCGAGCAACTGGCGTTCCTGCGTCGCCACCGCTGCGACGTCGGCCAGGGCTACCTGTTCGACCGGCCGATCCCCGGCGCCGAGCTGATCCAGGCGCTCAAGCGCTACCCGCGCGGCCCGCTTTGCCTCTAGCCCCTGTAGGAGCTGCCGCAGGCTGCGATCTTTTGATCCTGTTTTTTTAAAGACAAGATCAAAAGATCGCAGCCTGCGGCAGCTCCTACATTGAATGGTGCGAAATCCGGCATCATTGGGCACACTGGCGGTCTGACTTTTTACATCCCATCCTGACTGAGAGGAACGATCATGGTTCTGCGCTCGGAAATTCTGGTGAACAAAAACGTGCTACCGACCAAAGATCAAGCTCTGCCCGGCCGCGAAACCGCGATGACCCTGCCTGAAAAGCACTTCGTCTTCGAAGAAACCCCATTGCTCGGCCCGTTCTTCCAGGACGTCGACTTCGCCATTTTCGGTCTGGGTTGCTTCTGGGGCGCTGAACGCCGCTTCTGGCAGCGCGAAGGCGTGGTCAGCACGGTGGTCGGCTACGCCGGCGGCTACACGCCGAACCCGACCTACGAAGAAGTCTGCTCGGGCCTGACCGGCCACGCTGAAGTGGTGCTGGTGGTGTACGACAAGGCCAAGGTCAGCTATGAAGAGCTGCTGGCGATGTTCTGGGAACTGCACAACCCGACACAGGGCATGCGCCAGGGCAATGACATCGGCACCCAGTACCGTTCGGTGATCTACGCCACCTCGCCAGAGCAACTGGACGCGGCGCTCAAGAGCAAGGCGGTGTATCAGGCTGAACTGTCGAAGGCGGGTCTGGGCGACATCAGCACCGAGATCGAGCAGGCGCCGACCGTGTACTTCGCTGAGGCGTATCACCAGCAGTATCTGGCGAAGAACCCTGAGGGTTATTGCGGGATTGGCGGCACCGGTGTGTGCATGCCAGCGAGTCTGGCGGGTAACTGACTTAAAACTGTGGCGAGGGAGCTTGCTCCCGCTGGGGTGCGAAGCGCCCCCAAAACTGGTGAACGCGTTCTTCAGGAAGAACCGGCTCTCCGATTTTACGACTGCTGCGCAGCCGAGCGGGAGCAAGCTCCCTCGCCACAAGTTCTGCGACTCAGCTCTCGGCAATCAACCAATCCATCTGCCACCCACCCTGAGTCTGCCCAAGCTTCTTCGACAACCACGGCAGCAGTTCACGCAATTCTTCCTCCAGCCCCCACGGCGGATTGGCAATCGCCATCCCGGAGCCGTTCAAGCTGTTCGGCGTATCCAGCGGATGCACCAGCAGCTCCACGCGCAACAACTTCGGCGCGCCGGTACCGGCCAGATCCTGATAGAACCGGCGCAACGCACGCTGATCCTTCACCGGGTACCAGATCGCCGCCACGGTTTGACGCATGCGGCCAATCGCTTCTTTCAGCGACGCCGCACACTTTTGCATCTCATCAAGCTGCTCGAACGGCGGATCAATCAGCATCACCGCGCGTTTCTCCTGCACCGGCAACATCGCCCGCGCCACATGCCAGCCCTCGCCCAGATGCACCTTGACCCGACGGTCGCCGGCCATGTTGTCCTTGAGCAGCACGCCGTCTTGCGGGTGCTTCTCGTTGAGCATCACCCGGTCCTGCGGCCGGGTCAGACGCCGCGCCAACTCCGGCGAACCCGGGTAGTAGCGCAACTGGCCATCCGGGTTCATCTCGTGCAGCACCTTCATGTAGTCGGCAGTCAGCGCCGGCAGATCCGGCTGATCCCACAACCGCGCGATGCCCTCCAGGTACTCGCCGGTACGGTTGGCCTGATCGCCCTGCAGGTCATACAGACCGATACCGGCGTGCGTGTCGAGATAGGCAAACGGCTGCTCCTTGCGCGACATCAGGGCGATGAGGCGGGTCAAGGTCAGGTGTTTGAACACATCGGCGTGATTGCCGGCATGGAAGGCGTGACGATAATTCATGGCTGCTCCTGCGAAGGGCGCAAAGTTTACCTTTTACCGGGCGGCAAGTCAGGGGTTGGCGGCCGAGCGGGCCTCAGCAGCAAAGATCGCAGCCTTCGGCAGCTCCTGCACGGGATTGGCGTACACCCTGTAGGAGCTGCCGAAGGCTGCGATCTTTTGCCCTTGCCTTGTGGCGAGGGGATTCATCCCCGATGGGCTGCGCAGCGGCCCCAAGACCTCAATCCCCCATTTCGTCTGACACAGCGACAACCGGGTTGCGGCTGCTACGCAGCCGAGCGGGAGCAAGCTCCCTCGCCACAAAAACGCTCTCAGGCTTAAAGGGACAGGTTGCCGAGGCGTTTGCCAATCACATCCAGCACATCACAGCCGTCACGCAGCGGAATGGCGCAGAGCATGGCGAAGTCGCTGAGGATGATCGAGTCGCATTCGACCGAGCCGCGCATGCACATGTTTTCCAGCACCTGAATCACGGCGCGGATGCGGTGGTTGGCGGCGTCCATGAGGATGTCGAGGGGGACTTGGGTGTCGATGAACAGGGTGGGCATGTCGCTGCAATTGCCGGTCAGGGCCATGAAGCGGTTGTCGGGATGGGGGATGATTTTTTCGTAGGGTGGGTCGGGTTTAAGCATCGTCATATTTGAGCATTCTCGAAGTTCTAAATTGAGACTGCCATCGACCTTCCTACGGGTTTGGGTGGCAGCCATGCGCGGGAGTAGGAACTGAGGAACTTCAAATCAGCCACGTCGAAACGTGTCCCGCACACAGCCGCCATGAAAGGCGTTGTGGACACTAGTCAAGTGTCGCAACCAATCAACGGTACTGATGCACATTTGAAGTTCGGGTTCCTACACCCTGCCACCACTCTCGCAGTGACAACGAAAAGACTATCCCCGCAATCCACCGCCCACCAGTTCATGAAATCCGCCGCAACTCGCAGGAAACGTCCGAAGCCTTCGCCCGGAAATTTCACTCTGCTTCGTCCTGCAAATACGCCAATAACGCCGATTGCGACGATTCTTCCGACGCTGAAACCTGAAAAAATTGCCGAACCTTGCAGCGCAACACAGCCTCGGGAAACGCCTCGTGCAGCGCCGGATGCTCCTCGCTCAGCCACTGCAGCGCATTGCCGATCCGGACTGCATTCCCTGCTGAAGCCAGTACCGACTCAGGCACCTTCCACCAGGGAAACACCCGCCCCGAAACCTGTGCCCTGCCCCCGATCTCCACAGCCTGTCCGTTGATCAAACCGCGCGAAATCACCGGAATCAACTGCGCCGATTGCACTTCGTCGGACTGCAGGATCGGCAACACAAACCGCCCATCCCAAAATCGGAAAAACACCGCTGTGCCGTCCGGCATCAGCACTTGAGTCAGGCTGCGAAAGTGCTCGACCAGCACTTCAAGGCTCGCGGAAGACACCGCCAGCCAACCCCAGTCGCGAGACTCGGTAGAGGCCACCCAATCGAGAAGCTCACTGCCCGCCGCGACAATTCCCACGAAGGGCATCACCGCGTCCCACTCGGCGTAGATCGTGTCCGCCCAGATCGGGCTCGGTGCAACCAACGGAGGCCTGGCGTCGCTGGCATTACTGAAAATCGCGAACAGTTGCTCCGAAGGTTTCAGCGGCTCACGCGCCAGCCACTCTGAGGGCGTGAGGCAATCAGGCTGCACAGACACCGTCCTTGCAGCGCTCGCATTCTTCGCAGAATGGCGCATCACCTTTGAAGCTCATGATTTGTGCGGCGGTGAGCATGGCCGCCGGTGCCGCTGCAAGTTTCGCCGGCAATCCCGGCACACTCGGTGCCGCGCTCATCGCGGCCATCGGCGAACCACCGACCTGAATCGGTACGCTGCTGAAGATCCCGCCGGGGCCGATGTTGATCCACTGCCCGCCGGCCTGAATTGTCGCGCTCGCGCCGCCGTCGATCACCACTTGCTGGCCGGCACTGAGGTGAATTTGCGTGCTGGCGCTGGTCGCCTGATTGCTCACCCGAATATGCCGATCACCAATAACCGTGAGGTGATCGTCCTGTTTCACTTCGGTCTGGCGCTGGCCGTGGGTGATGCGCTGCTCGTCAGCCTTGAGTTCATGGCTGGCAAGGCCAGTGACGACAATGCTGCGCTGGTTGTCGACCTGCACCTGCTGGTCGTGCAGGACATGCTGCGTCCAGTTGCGCTGGGCGCGCAGGTAGATTTCTTCGGCGCCCTTTTTGTCCTCGATGCGCAGCTCGTTGTAACCGCCACCACCGGGGCTGCTCTGGCTGCGGAAGATGCTGCGGGTCTGGTCGGCGGGCAGGTCCAGCGGCAGCGGAGTTGCGGCGTTTGGCAGGCAACCTATCACCAACGGTTTGTCGGCATCGGCATCGATGAAACCGACCAGCACTTCCATGCCGACCCGCGGGATCAGCACGCTGCCGTAATGATCATGCGCCCAACCCGTGGCAACGCGCAGCCAGCAACTGGAATGCTCGTTGAGCTCGCCGTCACGATCCCAGGCCAGTTGCACCTTGACCCGGCCGTACTCGTCGCAATGGATTTCCGTGTCTTGCGGCCCGGTGACCACGGCAGGTTGATAACCGGGCATGCGCGGTTTTTCCGGCCCCAACGCCGGGCGAAAGAACACCTCCCACGGCGTGGCAAGAAAGGTATTACGGTAACCCTGGAATGTTTCCCCATCGCTGGTCACCGATTCCTCCAGCACTTGCGGCTGTCGGCCATGATGCTCGATGGCGGTGAGCAGCCACAGGTCATTCCAGTCCTGGCGCGGATGCTCGCTCAGTTGCAGGAAATGTCCGCAAACCAGTGCGGATACGTCGCTGATGCCCTCAGCCTGACGGTAGTCGGCGACATGCCTTTCCAGCGTACGTTGCGCCAGTTGCCTGCCGGTTTCTCGATCGTTGAATTGGCCGGGAAAGTGATAGTCCTCGAGCACCGGGCGCTGCTCACTGTCGCTGCGGCTTTGCAGTTGCAGTCGCGGCTTTTCGAAGTTGTAGTCGCGCCGGGTGACCACGCTGGTGCGAGTCTCCACCCGGACGTTGAAGCGTTTGATGGCCGGCGCCGTCGACGCCATGCCGCTGCCCGGCAGATACAGCGTCGGCTCGGCCAGGCGAGGAAACACCGTTTGATCGTCGCCGAACACCAACAGATGGCCTTCGGGACTGTGCTGAAAGTGGTAATGAATGCCGACCTCGGCACACAGGCGCTGGATGAACGCCAGATCGCTCTCGGCGTATTGCACGCAATATTCCCGCACCGGGTAATCGCTGCCGAGGCGGAACTCGAAGGCATCGCGCAGGATTGCGTGATCCTTGAGGATCTGCGCGACGATCTGTGGAACCGTCTGATGCTGAAAAATCCGCTGGTTGATGCGATGCCCGAGGTAAGTCAGACGCGGTACCAGGCTCAGGTGATAGCGCGTCAGACGTTTCCCGGAATCGCCCTGCCCAACCTGATAAATCTGACCGTGAATGCCGCTGCCATCTGCATCGAAGCTCAGAAACGCCTGACAATGCAACAGGCTTTCCAGATCCAGATCGGGCCGTTCACTGACCAGTTCCAGCTCGAAACGAAACGGTTGGCTGATGGCTTCCTTGCCCGTGAACTCAAGGACTTTGAGATCAATTTGGGCGCCTTCGAGGGTCAACGTGAAACGCGGTTGATTGGCAGGCGCGAACATCCGATGTCTCTCTGCAGAATGAGGGCGGGCGATTCTGCATGAGGGGCAAGGGATGTTGGGTGGGTGACAGAAAAATCAGATTTGCCCTACCTTTGCTGTCGAAAGCCCCTTCAGAAATCGACGTTTTCGACTACAGACACATCTCTGAAACTCATTGCTGAACCTGTGGGAGCTGGCTTGCCAGCGATGAGGCCGGCACATTCAACTTATTCGCTCACTGACACACCGCCATCGCTGGCGAGCCAGCTCCCACAGGGTTCTCCTTGTTCTTGAGAAATCACAGACATAAAAAACGGCCCGCCTCCTTGTAGGAAACGGGCCGTTTTTCTGTGAGCCGCAGCTCAGTGCATCACTTGTTCAGGTGGAAATCTTTTTCCGCCGCTTCGAAGCGCTGCACCATGCCTTTGGTTGGCTCGCCCATTTTGCTGACGATGTAGATCGCCAGGCTGGCGAAGATGAAGCCCGGGATGATTTCGTACAGACCCATCACCTCGAAGTGCTTCCACACCACCACGGTGATGGCGCCGACCAGGATGCCGGCCAGTGCGCCGTTGCGGGTCATGTCTTTCCAGATCACCGAGATCAGCACCACTGGACCGAACGCGGCACCGAAACCGGCCCAGGCGTAGGACACCAGGCCCAGCACGCGATTTTCCGGGTTGGCGGCCATGGCGATAGCGATCAGTGCCACCAGCAACACCATCGCGCGGCCGACCCAGACCAGTTCAACCTGGGAGGCGGATTTGCGCAGGAAGGTTTTGTAGAAGTCTTCGGTCAGGGCGCTCGAGCACACCAGCA
This sequence comes from Pseudomonas sp. LF020, assembly GCF_053456425.1. NCBI lineage: Bacteria > Pseudomonadati > Pseudomonadota > Gammaproteobacteria > Pseudomonadales > Pseudomonadaceae > Pseudomonas > Pseudomonas sp. LF020. Next base: position 394,964 of record NZ_JBRFIX010000004.1, on the reverse strand, counting down.
ACTGGCAGCTCAGGGTGCTCATCACAGCGGCGAGAATCGCCGACAGCAGGACACCGGCCACCCATGGGTTGAAGAGGATTTTCGCCAGCTCGATGAATACCCGCTCGTGGTTCTCGGTCACCGGACCGGCCACTTCCGGGTGCGCCGAGAAGTAGGCAATACCGAAGAAGCCCACGGCGACGGTGCCGCCCAGACACAGGATCATCCAGGTCATGGAGATGCGACGGGCGTTGGCAATCGACTTCACCGAGTCAGCAGCCATGAAACGCGCGAGGATGTGCGGCTGACCGAAGTAACCCAGACCCCAGCCCATCAGCGAGATGATGCCGATGAAAGTGGTGCCCTTGAGCATGTCGAAGTTGCTTGGATCCTGGGCTTCGATGGCGAGGAACGTGGTGTCGACGCCACCGGTGGCCAGCAGCACGATGATCGGCGTCAGCAGCAGGGCGAAGATCATCAGTGTGGCTTGTACGGTGTCAGTCCAGCTCACCGCGAGGAAACCGCCGACGAAGGTGTAGGCAATCGTCGCCGCAGCACCGGCCCACAGCGCCGTCTCGTAGGACATGCCGAAGGTGCTTTCGAACAGACGGGCGCCGGCCACGATGCCGGAAGCGCAGTAAATGGTGAAGAACACCAGAATCACCACCGCCGAAATGATGCGCAGCAGGCCGCTCTTGTCTTCGAAACGGCTGGAGAAGTAGTCCGGCAGGGTCAGCGCATCACCGTTGTGCTCGGTCTGCACACGCAGACGGCCGGCGACGAACAGCCAGTTCAGGTAGGCGCCGACGATCAGGCCGATGGCGATCCAGCTTTCGGACAGACCGGACATGTAGATGGCACCCGGCAGGCCCATCAGCAACCAGCCGCTCATGTCGGAAGCACCGGCAGACAACGCCGTTACCACGCTGCCGAGGCTGCGGCCGCCAAGAATGTAGTCAGAAAGGTTGTTGGTGGAGCGATAGGCCATGAAGCCGATCAGTACCATTGCTGCGATGTAGATCACGAACGTGATCAGTGTTGGATTGCTTACGCTCATTAAGTTACGCCCTGGCTTTGTTTTTATGTTGCAGCGGTGATTGCTCGCGCTCAAACGACGACGTTTGGCAGACGAATCGGGATCCCGCGCATTTAGGACTGATGTTTCCCCAGGAAAGCCACCAGCCGATGCACCGGGTATTCCCGGTTGCACCTTGGGCGCGAATGCTATGCAACAAAGTAAAAAAGGTGCAACCAGTTTCTGGCGATTAAGTTGCACCTAGTCGGATATACCGATAAATACGCCGTTTTTGCTCCTTTTTAGCGCAGTCACGGCGCTCCGCTAGAAGTAAAAGCACCAAGCAAGAGCGGCACTTTCGTACCAGAAAATATTTCCTGATGAACTGCTTATTTTTCCGACAAAAAAAGGGTTGCACCCGGTTGCACCTCTTTCGGCGCGCGGCTAATCTTGCCGCCAGCTGATGCCACGCAACTGTGGCAACCATGAGGATAAAAATATGGCTACCACCACCCTTGGGGTCAAACTCGATGACCCGACCCGCGAGCGCCTGAAGGCTGCCGCGACCTCGATTGATCGCACGCCGCACTGGTTGATCAAGCAGGCAATTTTCAATTACCTGGAAAAACTCGAGGGTGGTGCAACCCTGACCGAGCTGAATGGTTTGACCGCCAAGGACAGCGATGACGCTGGCGAAGTCCATACCGATCACGCCCACCAGTGCTTCCTCGAATTTGCTGAAAGCATCCTGCCGCAATCGGTACTGCGCGCATCGATCACCGCCGCTTACCGTCGCCCCGAGCCGGAAGTGGTGCCGATGCTGATCGAGCAGGCGCGCCTGCCGGCTCCGATGGCCGAGGCCACTAACAAACTCGCCGCGACCATCGCGGAAAAACTGCGTAACCAGAAAAGTGCCGGCGGCCGTGCTGGCATTGTTCAGGGCCTGCTGCAGGAATTTTCCCTGTCGTCCCAGGAAGGCGTGGCACTGATGTGCCTGGCCGAAGCGCTGCTGCGCATCCCGGACAAAGGCACTCGCGATGCACTGATTCGCGACAAGATCAGCACTGGCAACTGGCAGCCGCACCTGGGCAACAGCCCGTCGCTGTTCGTCAACGCCGCGACCTGGGGTCTGCTGCTGACCGGCAAGCTTGTTTCCACGCACAACGAAGCCGGCCTGACTTCGTCGCTGAGCCGCATCATCGGCAAGAGCGGCGAGCCGATGATCCGCAAGGGCGTCGACATGGCCATGCGTCTGATGGGCGAGCAGTTCGTCACCGGCGAAACCATCGCCGAAGCACTGGCCAACGCGAGCAAGTTCGAAGCCAAGGGCTTCCGCTATTCCTACGACATGCTCGGTGAAGCGGCGCTGACCGAACACGACGCGCAGAAGTACCTGGCGTCGTACGAACAAGCCATCCACTCGATCGGCAAAGCCTCCCACGGCCGTGGGATTTATGAAGGCCCGGGCATATCCATCAAGCTCTCGGCCCTGCACCCGCGTTACAGCCGTGCGCAGTACGAGCGGGTGATGGACGAGCTGTACCCGCGTCTGCTGTCGCTGACCCTGTTGGCCAAGCAATATGACATCGGCCTGAACATCGACGCCGAAGAAGCCGACCGCCTGGAACTGTCGCTGGATCTGCTCGAACGCCTGTGCTTCGAGCCGCAACTGACCGGTTGGAACGGCATCGGCTTCGTGATTCAGGCCTACCAGAAGCGTTGCCCATACGTGATCGACTACGTGATCGATCTGGCCCGCCGCAGCCGTCATCGCCTGATGATCCGTCTGGTGAAAGGCGCGTACTGGGACAGCGAAATCAAGCGCGCCCAGGTCGAAGGTCTGGAAGGCTATCCGGTCTACACCCGCAAGGTGTACACCGACGTTTCCTACATTGCCTGCGCGCGCAAACTGCTGTCGGTGCCGGAAGTCATCTATCCGCAGTTCGCGACGCACAACGCCCACACCTTGTCGGCCATTTATCACATTGCCGGTCAGAACTATTACCCAGGCCAGTACGAATTCCAGTGCCTGCACGGCATGGGCGAACCGCTCTACGAGCAGGTTGTCGGTAAAGTTTCCGAAGGCAAGCTGAACCGTCCGTGCCGCGTGTACGCACCGGTCGGCACCCACGAAACCCTGCTGGCGTACCTGGTACGTCGTCTGCTGGAAAACGGTGCCAACACTTCGTTCGTCAACCGCATCGCCGACCAGTCGATTTCGATTCAGGAACTGGTGGCCGATCCAGTAGCGCAGATCGAGCAGATGGCGACCGTGGAAGGTGGTTTCGGCCTGCCGCACCCGCGTATTCCGCTGCCGCGTGATCTGTACGGCGCCGAGCGCGCCAACTCCGCCGGTATCGACATGGCCAACGAACATCGTCTGGCCTCGCTGTCCTGCGCCCTGCTCGCCACTGCGCACAACAACTGGAAAGCCGCGCCAATGCTCGGTTGCGCTTCCAGCAATGAAGCGCCGGCACCAGTGCTGAACCCGGCGGATCACCGCGATGTGGTCGGCCACGTGCAGGAAGCTACCGTCGAAGACGTCGACAACGCGATCCAGTGCGCGCTGAATGCTGCACCGATCTGGCAGGCCACCCCGCCCGCCGAGCGCGCGGCAATTCTGGAACGCGCTGCTGACCTGATGGAAGGCGAGATCCAACCTTTGATGGGCCTGTTGGCCCGTGAAGCCGGCAAGACCTTCGCCAACGCCATCGCCGAAGTGCGTGAAGCGGTCGATTTCCTGCGTTACTACGCGGTGCAGGCGCGCAACGATTTCAGCAATGATGCCCACCGCCCACTGGGCCCGGTGGTGTGCATCAGCCCGTGGAACTTCCCGCTGGCCATCTTCAGCGGTCAGGTCGCTGCCGCACTGGCCGCCGGTAACCCGGTACTGGCCAAACCGGCCGAGCAGACGCCGCTGGTCGCCGCGCAAGCCGTACGTTTGCTGCTGGAAGCCGGGATTCCCGAAGGCGTGCTGCAACTGCTGCCGGGTCGCGGTGAAACCGTCGGTGCCGGTCTGGTCGGTGACGAGCGCGTCAAAGGCGTGATGTTCACCGGCTCCACCGAAGTCGCGCGTCTGCTGCAGCGCAACATCGCCGGTCGCCTCGACAGCCAGGGCCGTCCGATTCCGCTGATCGCCGAAACCGGCGGCCAGAACGCAATGATCGTCGACTCTTCGGCACTGACCGAACAAGTGGTAATCGACGTGGTGTCCTCGGCCTTCGACAGCGCCGGTCAGCGTTGCTCGGCACTGCGCGTGCTGTGCCTGCAGGAAGATTCCGCCGACCGTGTCATCGAAATGCTCAAAGGCGCGATGGCTGAAAGCCGTCTCGGCAACCCTGAACGTCTGTCCGTGGACATTGGCCCGGTGATCGACGCCGAAGCCAAGGCCGGCATCGACAAGCACATCCAGGCCATGCGCGATAAAGGTCGCAGCGTGTACCAGGTGGCTATCGCCGACAGCGAAGAAGTCAAACGCGGCACCTTCGTCATGCCGACCCTGATCGAGCTGGAAAGCTTCGACGAACTGCAGCGCGAGATCTTCGGCCCGGTGCTGCACGTGGTGCGCTACAAGCGCAAGGACATCGACCAGTTGATCGGCCAGATCAATGCCTCCGGTTATGGCCTGACCCTCGGCGTGCACACCCGCATCGACGAGACCATCGCCAAGGTGATCGACAACGTCAACGCCGGTAACGTCTACGTCAACCGCAACATCGTCGGTGCCGTGGTCGGCGTGCAGCCGTTCGGCGGCGAAGGCCTGTCGGGTACTGGTCCGAAGGCCGGTGGTCCGCTGTACCTGTACCGTTTGCTGTCGACGCGTCCTACTGACGCCATCGAACAATCCTTCGCTCGCGGTGATGCAGTCGTCGCCCCGGACGTGCGTCTGCGTGATGCCATGAGCAAACCGCTGAACGCCTTCAAGGCCTGGGCCGAGAGCAACCAGTACGCCGAACTGAGCGCCCTGTGCGCGCAGTACGCCGCCCAGTCGCAAAGCGGCATCACCCGTGTGCTGGCCGGCCCGACCGGCGAGAAGAACAGCTACGCGATCCTGCCGCGTGAACACGTGCTGTGCCTGGCCGACGTCGAAGGCGATCTGCTGACCCAACTGGCGGCGGTCTTGGCTGTCGGCGGTTCGGCGGTATGGCCGGAGTCCGACATCAGCAAGGCATTGTTCGCACGCCTGCCGAAGGACGTCCAGGCGCGGATCAAACGGGTCGCCGACTGGCACAAGGACGAAGTGGTGTTTGATGCGGTGCTGCATCACGGCCATTCCGACCAGTTGCGTGGCGTGTGCCAGCAGATTGCCAAGCGTGCCGGTGCGATTGTCGGGGTTCAGGGCCTGTCCCAGAGCGAGACCAACATTGCGCTGGAGCGTCTGGTGATCGAGCGGGCATTGAGCGTCAACACGGCGGCGGCGGGTGGTAATGCCAGCCTGATGACTATCGGTTAATACCGATACCCGGGCAGCCGCAATGGCTGCCCGGTACGCCAGACCCTGTGGGAGCTGGCTTGCCAGCGATAGCGATGTGTCAGCCAGCATTAATGCTAACTGATCTGCCGCCATCGCTGGCAAGCCAGCTCCCACAGTGGTTTTGGTGTTTGCAAAGTTCTTGATGGGCCCCAACATCACCGTCATCAATCATCGTATTCAGCCTTTATCAGCACGCCTAGACTCGGCCCAACCCCAAATCTCAGGTAAGCCGCCATGTCCGAGACGCTGCTCAGTTCCCGCAATCTGGCTTTCGAGCTGTACGAAGTCCTCGATGCCGAGGGCCTGACCCGGCGTGAGCGCTTTGCCGAACACAACCGCGAGACTTTCGACGCGGCCATCGGCACCGCCCGCAGCATCGCCGAGAAATACTTCGCACCGCACAACCGCAAGGGCGACGAGAACGAGCCGCGCTACGAGAACGGTCAGGCGATGCTGATTCCCGAGGTAAAACCGGCGGTGGACGCGTTCCTCGAGGCCGGCTTCCTCAATGCCGCGCGCAGCTTCGAAGCGGGCGGCATGCAACTGCCGACGCTGCTGTCGCAAGCGTGCTTTGCGCACTTTCAAGCGGCGAACGCGGCGACCACTTCCTACCCGTTCCTGACCATGGGCGCGGCCAACCTGATCGAAAGCTTTGGCAGCGACGAGCAGAAACAGCGCTTCCTGCAACCGATGATCGACGGGCGCTTCTTCGGCACCATGGCCCTGACCGAACCGCACGCCGGTTCATCGCTGTCGGATATTCGTACCCGGGCTGAACCTGCGTCCGACGGCACGTATCGCCTAAAGGGCAACAAGATCTTCATTTCCGGCGGCGATCACCCGCTGTCGGAAAACATCGTGCACATGGTCCTGGCCAAGCTGCCGGACGCTCCGCCGGGGGTGAAGGGCATTTCGCTGTTCATCGTGCCGAAGTTTCTGGTCAACGCTGACGGCAGCCTCGGCCAGCGCAACGATGTGCTGCTGGCCGGGCTGTTCCACAAGATGGGCTGGCGCGGCACCACCTCCACCGCGCTGAATTTCGGCGATAACGGCGAGTGTGTCGGCTATCTGGTGGGCAAGCCGCATCATGGCTTGAGCTACATGTTCCAGATGATGAACGAGGCGCGGATCGGCGTTGGCATGGGCGCGGTGATGCTCGGTTACGCCGGTTACCTGTACTCGCTGGAATACGCCCGCGAACGCCCGCAGGGTCGAGTGCCGGACAGTAAGGATCCGAGCACCGCGCCGGTGGCGATCATTCAGCACGCCGACGTAAGACGCATGCTGCTGACGCAAAAGTCCTACGTCGAAGGGGCGTTTGACCTCGGCTTGTACGCCGCGCGGCTGTTCGATGACACCACCACGCTGGAGACCGAAGCCGAGCGCAAACAGGCCCATGAGTTGCTGGACCTGCTGACGCCAATCGTCAAATCCTGGCCGTCGGAGTTCTGCCTGAAGGCCAACGAACTGGCGATCCAGATCCTCGGCGGTCACGGTTACACCCGCGAATACCCGGTGGAGCAGTATTACCGCGACAACCGCCTGAACCCGATCCACGAAGGCACCCACGGTATCCAGTCGCTGGACTTGCTTGGGCGCAAACTGGCGCAGAACGGCGGCGCGGGTCTCAAGCAATTGATCCGTCTGATCGCCAACACCGCCGAGCGCGCGACCGCGTACGAATCGTTAACGGCATTGCGTGAGCCACTGGAGCAACTGGTGGCGCGCCTGCAAACGGTGACCATTGGTTTGCTGACCGATCTGGCGCAGGGCAAGATCAACAGCAGCCTGGCGAATTCGGCGCTGTACCTGAAGGTGTTCGGGCACACGGTGATTGGCTGGCGCTGGCTGGAGCAGGCGATTCGCGCCGAGGAAGGTTTGGCCAAGGGCAATGCGGCGGATGCTGACTTCTATAAGGGCAAGTTGCAGGCAGCGCGGTACTTCCTGACGTGGGAAGTGCCGGGTTGCCAGCATGAGCTGGCGTTGCTGGAGGCGCGGGATGATGCGTGTCTGGCGATGCGGGATGCGTGGTTCTGATCCAGTTTTTTTGTCGCTGCTGATGCCGTCTTCGCGGGCAAGCCCGCTCCCACAGGTTTTTCTGGTGTACATGAGTTTTGGTACGACACGGACACTGTGGGAGCGGGCTTGCCCGCGAAGAGGCCCGAACTGCCAACTCATCAGCTCAATTTGAACCCACCCATCTGCCTTGCCAGATCATCCGCCAACCGCTGCAACATCTGACAATCCTCACGACAGGCGCGAACCTCCCCCGCCGTGGCCCGGGCCAGATCGGAAATTCCCTGCACGTTGCGGTTGATCTCTTCAGTCACCGCCGACTGTTCTTCCGTCGCGGTCGCCACCTGATGGTTCATGTCACTGATGCGTTCGACCTGCCCGGTGATCGCGGTCAACGACGCGCCGGTACGCTGGCTCGATTCAACCCCGGTGCCGGTCGCCGCCTGCCCGGTGCGCATCGATGACACGGCATTCTCTGCGCCTTGCTTGAGGCTGCCGATCATCTGCTGGATCTCGTCGGTAGACGCCTGAGTCCTGCGCGCCAAGGTGCGCACTTCATCCGCCACCACGGCAAACCCGCGCCCCATATCTCCGGCGCGCGCCGCTTCAATCGCCGCGTTGAGCGCCAGCAAGTTGGTCTGCTCGGATACCCCGCGAATCACCGCCAGCACCGAATCGATCGACGCCACCTGATGCGCCAGCTCACCCACCGCGCCCGCCGCCACGCCGATCTCATCGGACATGCTTTCTATATGACGGATCGAACCGCCGACCACCTCCCGCGCCTGCAGCGCTTCATCGCGAGCAGTTTGTGAAGCCAGCGCGGCGTTGCCGGCGTTCTGCGCGATTTCCTGCACGGTCAGTCCCATCTCGTGCACCGCCGTGGCGACCATGTCGGTCATCTCCTGCTGGCGCCCGGAGCGTTCAGCGGTGTTTTCCACCACTTTCGCCACTTGGCCGACTGCCGTGCGCAAGCGCTCGCTGGTGGTCAGCACTTCGCCGATCAGCCCGCGCTGGCTGTCGAGAAAACGGTTGAAGCCGCGCGCGAGATCGCCCAGCTCATCGGCGCGGCTGGAATCTAACCGATGGGTCAAATCTCCACCGCCGCTACCGATCGCTACCAGCGCGGCTGTTACCTGACGAATCGGTCGCACCAGCCCTTGGGCCAGCCACACCACCAGCGCCAGGCACACCAGTGCCACCGCCAGACCGATGCCGCCACTCATCCACATCGCCTTGCGGGCTTCGGCGTAGATCTGCGATTGCGGCACTTCGGCCACCAGCGTCCAGCCCAGATCGCGCAGCGGCAGGCTGAAGGCGAGGAAGTCTTCGCCATCGCGCTGGAAGGAACTGCTGGTGGCAACTTTTTGACCCATGACCGCTTGCGCCGCTGACGCACCGATCTGCTCCGTGAGGGTGCGCTTGCCACTGAACTGCGCCTCGGGATGAACCTGGATCAAACCGTCGGAACGCACGAGATAGACCTTGCCGCGCTCGCCAAAGCTGAAATTGTGGATCAGTTCCGACAGCTCCTTCATGCTCAGGCCCAACCCGGCCACGCCGACCACTTTGCCGGCCTGCTCGACCTTCAAGTCGATGAACAGCGCCAATTCTCCGGTGGCGCCATCGTTGTCGATATTCAGGGTGCGCGGCTGATTGCTGTCGAGGAAGGAATAGAACCAGGCGTCCGCCGGTTTGTTCCGACTGAGGGTGCGGTCGAGGCCTTTTTCGGTGATGTAGTGATTGGATACGGTGCCGATGATCAGCGCGGTGAACGCTTTGTGTTCGGCGCGGATGCCTTCCAGATACTGCGCGAAAGCCGCTGTTTTGCTGCTGTCTTCACCCGCTGCCAGCCAGTCTCGCACCATGGAATTGCTGGCGATGTCCTTGGCGGCGGTCAGCGGTTGCACGAGGATGCGTTCGATGTCGTTGCGCGTCGCTTCGATGCTCGACGGCAGCGCTTGTTCGACCAGATAGCTCTGGGCGAGGCGGTTGACCACCAGGGTATAAATGCCAACCACGATCAGGATGCTGACCAGCAGGGCGGTGCCCATGCTGAGAATCAGCTGCCATTGAATACTGCGTCGCCACAACTGCATGGAGCACCCCCAAAGAATAAGTGGCCGAAACAATGCAACAGCCGTGCCGATTGTATACAACCTGTATCGACAATCTATTCTTTGGTTGTGCGCAACCCCATCAGCCCTGATTGATGGTCTTGGCGATGGTGTCGACCGTGGCGCTGACTTGCTCTTGGTAACGGTCGAGTTCTGCCTGATGCTGCTTCTTCATTTCGATCTGCTGCGAGCACAGGTTCATCGCAGCCAGCACCAGCAAGCGGTCACCGATCAGCGTCGGGTATTTGCGTTTGGTGTCGGCCAGGGCGGCCTTGAGCATCAGTGCGGCGTCCAGCAGGGTCTGTTCTTCCCCGGCCGGTGCCTTGATCGAATAGTCCTCCCCGAGAATGGAGATGACTTTTACCCCTGCGGTGCCATGGTTCATGCGCTGACAGGACCTGCGTTGACGCGATCAACCAGAGCCTGGATGCGCGCTGCGGTGGCGCCGTGCTTCTCTTCCTGTTCCATCAGGCTCAGTTGCAGGCTTTCGTTTTCATCCTTGGCCTGGGCCAGTTCCGTGGACAGGGTCTGGTTCGTTTGCGCAAGGGTCTGGTTCTGTTGCACCAGATCGCTGACGAGCTGTTCCAATTGGCTGAGGGATGCTTCCAACATTTTGATCTTCCAGGCGTTTTTCAAAGGGCGCGTACGATAAAGAAAAGTCACTGCGGATGCCAGGGTTATACCGGCGCAAGGCCTTGATTTTCCTGGCGGCCGACCGTTCTCGCGAGTTTTAAAGACTGTGATCTGCCGATCTGGTTCCTGCACTTCGTCGCCCCGGGCCATATGCGACAAATACGCACAGCGCCTCAAGACTTTAGTCGTATGACCGATAAGTCATCCATTCAGCCGTCTCAGCCCGCATGGATGCGGCCCTTTCTGGTATCCGCGCCATGTCCCTTCGCAATATGAATATCGCCCCCCGGGCGTTCACCGGTTTCGCCCTGATCGGCGGCCTGATGCTGATTCTCGGCGTGTTCGCCTTGAACCAGATGAGCAAAATCCGTGCAGCTGGCGAAGACATCGCCACTGCCAGCGTGCCATCGGTCAAGGCCGTTGATGAATTCACTCAACTGACGCTGCGCCTACGGGTGCTGTCGTATCGGTTGCTGATCAACCGCGAACCGGACGTGCAGCAGAAAACCATCGAGCTGTTCGAGTTGCGCAACCGGCAGATCGCCGACGCTCAGCGTGCCTATGAGCCATTGATCGATGGCCCGCAGGAGCGCGCGGCCTACGACCAGTACGTGCAGCTCCTGGCTCAGTACCGTCAACTCGAAGACCGAATGAAAACCCTGTCGCGCAACAATCAGATCGATGAGCTGCGGCAGATGCTCAACTCGGACCTGCTGAGTAACTCGGAAGCGGTGAACACCGCCCTGGCGCGCCTGCTGGAAATCAACACCCAGCAAATCGCCGAGACGAATCAAGGTGCAGCCAACCAGTACTCGATGTCCTTCAATCTGGTCGTGACTCTTCTGCTGATCGCCACCGGCCTGACCTTGCTGTTCGCCTGGCTGCTGACCATCAGCATCACCAAGCCGATCTCCAAAGCACTGGACGCGGCGGAAACCATTGCCGAAGGCAACCTGACCCAGCCGATCCACGTCGACGGCAGCGACGAAGCCGGGCGTCTGCTGGCGGCCATGGCCAAGATGCAATCGAAGCTGCGCGACACCTTGCAGCGCATCTCCGGCTCGGCCACCCAGCTTGCGTCTGCGGCGGAAGAACTGAACAGCGTCACCGACGAAAGCGCCCGTGGCCTGACCCAGCAGAACAACGAAATCGAACAGGCCGCCACCGCCGTCAATGAAATGACCAGCGCCGTGGAAGAAGTCGCCCGCAACGCGGTCAGCACTTCGGAAGCCTCGAAGAACGCCACCACCTCGGCGGGCGATGGCCGCGATCTGGTGCAGGAAACCGTCAGCGCCATCGAACGCATGAGCGCCGATGTGCAGAGCACGGCGAGCCTGATCGGTGATCTGGCCAACGAATCCCGCGACATCGGCAAGGTGCTGGACGTGATTCGTGGCCTGGCCGATCAGACCAACCTGCTGGCCCTGAACGCAGCGATTGAAGCGGCGCGTGCCGGTGAAGCCGGGCGTGGTTTTGCCGTAGTGGCGGACGAAGTCCGTGCCCTGGCGCATCGTACCCAGCAGTCGACCAGCGAAATCGAACGGATGATCGGCAGCATCCAGAGCGGCACCGAACACGCCGTGGATTCGATGCGCAACAGCACCGAGCGCGCCGAATCGACCCTGAACATCGCCCGTGGCGCCGGGATGTCGCTGGACACCATCAACACCGCGATTGTCGAAATCAACGAGCGCAACCTGGTAATCGCCAGCGCCGCCGAAGAGCAGGCGCAAGTGGCCCGCGAAGTGGATCGCAACCTGGTGAACATCCGCGACCTGTCGGTGCAATCGGCCACCGGCGCGAATCAGACCAGTGCGGCGAGCAACGAGCTGTCGCGCCTGGCGCTGGATCTGAACAATATGGTCGGACGGTTCAGCCTGTAACGACATATACCTTGAAGTAAATGAACTTTCTGTGGCGAGGGAGCTTGTCGAGTCGTCGCACCGTCCCGCTCGGCTGCGCAGCAGTCGCAATCCAGCCACTGCGTCTGCTCTGAAAAAACCGTAGCGCCTGATTTTTGGGGCGCTGCGCACCCCAGCGGGAGCAAGCTCCCTCGCCACAGTCATCACATGCCGCACCTTCTGTGTGATCACGCGGTAAAAAGCTTTTTGACAGCATCACATTTCAACAGGTTAGAATCGCTGGCACGCAGACTGCATGGTCAGTTTGTGCCCGTCTTTACGCTTCTGGAGTACTGCCTTTGAATGCGACGACCATCAACAGCCTATTCTTGATCGGCGCGTTGCTGGTAGGTGCGAGCATTCTTGTCAGCTCACTTTCCTCCCGTCTCGGCATCCCCATTCTGGTGATCATCCTCGCGGTCGGCATGACCGCCGGGGTCGATGGCGGCGGGATCATTTTTGATAACTACCCCACGGCCTATCTGGTCGGCAATCTCGCACTGGCGGTGATCCTCCTCGATGGCGGCTTGCGCACTCGCGTTTCGAGTTTCCGCGTGGCCTTGTGGCCGGCGCTGTCGCTGGCGACGGTCGGGGTGCTGATCACCACCGGGCTGACCGGCATGGCGGCGGCGTGGCTGTTCGACCTGAACCTGATCCAGGGCCTGCTGATCGGCGCGATTGTCGGTTCCACGGACGCCGCCGCGGTGTTCTCGCTGCTCGGCGGCAAGGGCCTCAACGAACGGGTGACCGCCAGCCTGGAAATCGAATCCGGCAGCAACGACCCGATGGCGGTGTTTCTCACCGTGACCCTGATCGACATGCTCGCCAGCGGCCAGACCGGCCTGCACTGGAGCCTGCTGACTCACCTGATCCGCGAGTTCGGCATCGGCGGCGTGATCGGTCTGGGTGGCGGCTGGCTGATGCTGCAACTGGTCAACCGGATCAACCTCGCCACCGGCCTGTACCCGATTCTGGTGATCGCCGGCGGCCTGGTGGTGTTCGCTTTGACCAACGCCCTGCACGGCAGCGGCTTCCTCGCGGTGTACCTGTGCGGTCTGGTGATCGGCAACCGCCCGGTGCGCAGCCGTCACGGCATTCTGCACATGCTCGACGGCATGGCGTGGCTGGCGCAGATCGGCATGTTCCTCGTGCTGGGACTGCTGGTCACCCCGCATGATTTGCTGCCGATTGCCCTGCCCGCTCTCGGTCTGGCGCTATGGATGATTCTGTTCGCCCGGCCGCTGTCGGTGCTGGTCGGCCTGCTGCCGTTCAAGGCGTTCCATGGCCGCGAGAAAGCCTTTATTTCCTGGGTTGGCCTGCGCGGCGCGGTGCCGATCATTCTCGCGGTGTTCCCGTTGATGGCCGGGCTGCCGAATGCGCAGCTGTACTTCAACCTCGCGTTCTTCATCGTGCTGGTGTCGCTGCTGGTGCAGGGCACAAGCCTGCCGTGGGTCGCCAAACTGCTCAAGGTGACGGTGCCGCCGGAGCCTGCGCCAATCTCCCGTTCGGCGCTGGAAGTGCACATCACCAGCGAGTGGGAGCTGTTCGTCTACAAGCTTGGCGCGGAGAAATGGTGCATCGGTTCGCCCCTGCGCGAGCTGAAAATGCCCGAAGGCACCCGTATCGCCGCGCTGTTTCGTGGCCAGCAACTGCTCCATCCGTCGGGTAGTACGGTGCTGGAAGTCGATGATTTGCTGTGTGTTATCGGCCATGAACACAACTTGCCGGCGCTCGGAAAACTGTTCAGCCAGGCGCCGCAACGCGGTCTGGATCTGCGCTTCTTCGGCGACTTCGTGCTCGAAGGAAACGCCCAGCTTAAAGCGGTTGCAGCGCTTTACGGGTTGCCGGCCGAGGGCATCGATCCGGACATGACCCTGGGCGAGTTCATTGCGCACAAAGTCGGTGGCGCACCGATCGTGGGTGACCAGGTGGAATGGAACAACACCCACTGGACGGTTGCGGTCATGGACGGGAACAAGATCGGCAAAGTGGGCGTCAGATTCCCCGAAGGAAGTCGCCCGGGCCCCGGGCTCTTCCTCTAAACTGCGTCCACTCTCACTTGCTTGACCGGTCTCTATGCCTACCCTGCGCTCCTTCTTTTTTGCGGCCCTGCTGGGCCTGAGTCTTTCCGTCGGCCCGCTGTACGCCGCCGAACCGCCATCCAGCGAAGCCGTGCAGGCCAGCCTGGACAAATTGGCCGACAGCAAACTGCCGGATGCCGATAAAAAGAGCCTGCAAACGGTCCTGCAAAACACGCTCAATCAGCTCAACAGCCGGCGTGATTACGACCAGAAACTGATCGACCTCAAGCAGCAACTGGCCTCTGCCCCTCGGCAGACCATCGAGAACACCCGCGAATTGGCGCGCCTCAAGGCCACGGCGGTAGTGCCGGTGGCGCAGCGCTTCAGCAAAGAGTCGATCCAGCAGCTGGAGCAGATCCTCACGGATCGCTCGACCCAGCAAAGCGATCTGCAAAAAGCCCTGGCCGATGCCAACAGCCTGATCATCACCGCGCAGACCCGTCCCGAGCGGGCACAAGCGGAAATCTCCGCCAGCCAGACGCGCATCCAGCAGATCAATAACATCCTCAAGTCCGGCAAGGACAGCGGCAAGACTGTCAGTGCCGAACAGCGCGACCAGCTGAATGCGGAACTCGCCGCGCTGAACGCGCTGATCCCGCTGCGCCGTCAGGAACTGGCCGGCAACAGCCAGCTGCAGGACCTGGGCAACAGCCAGCATGACCTGCTCTCGGAGAAAGCCGACCGCCTCGACCGCGAGATCCAGGAACTGCAGACCCTGATCAACCAGAAGCGTCTGGCGCAGTCGCAGGAAACCGTCACCCAGCAGTCGATCGAAGCGCAAAAGGCCGGCGGCAGCAGCCTGCTCGCCACTGAAAGCGCCGCCAACCTCAAGCTTTCCGACTACCTGCTCAAGAGCACCGACCGCCTCAACGAAGTCACCCAGCAGAACCTGCAGACCAAACAGCAACTCGACAGCCTGACCCAGAGCGACTCCGCCCTCGACGAGCAGATCAACGTGCTCAAGGGCAGCCTGCTGCTGTCGAAGATTCTTTATAAGCAGAAACAGGCGCTGCCACGACTCAAGGTCGACCGCGATCTGGCGGACCAGATTGCCGACATTCGTCTGTATCAGTTCGAAGTCAGCCAGCAACGCGAACTGCTGAGCAACCCGGCGACCTACGTCGACAACCTGCTTTCCACTCAACCGCCGGAGCAGGTCACCCCGCAACTGCGCAAAAGCTTGCTGGATCTGGCCAACACCCGCGCCGACCTGCTGGAGCGTCTGAATCGCGAACTGAGTGCGGTGCTCAACGAATCGATCACCCTGCAGCTCAACCAGAAGCAACTGCTGAGCACTGCACAAAGCCTGCGCGCGACCCTCGATGAGCAGATGTTCTGGATTCCCAGCAACAAACCACTGGACGCTGAATGGATACGCAGCGTGCCGGAGCGCCTCAAGCGCCAGATCGACACCCTGCCGCTGGCCTCGAGCCTGAGCGAGCTGACCGATGGCCTGACCCAGCGTCCGCTGCTGTTCCTGCCGCTGGCCCTGCTGATCGGCGCTCTGCTGTGGCGGCGCAAGGCGCTGTATGCGCGGTTGAACAAGGTTCACCAGGACATCGGTCACTTCAAGCGTGACAGCCAGTGGCACACGCCGCAGGCGATCCTGATCAATATTCTGCTGGCGATGCCGGTGGCACTGGGTCTGGGCCTGTGCGGCCTGGCCCTGCAGATCGATGCCCGCGGGCAGAACGCCAACATGGGTGCGGCGTTGCTGCAAATGGGTCAGGCGTGGCTGGTGTTCTACACCGCCTACCGGATTCTCTCGCCGGGCGGCGTGGCCGAGCTGCATTTCCGCTGGGACAAGCCGCAGGTCGAGTTCCTGCAGGGCTGGATCCGTCGCCTCGGGCTGGTGGTGATGGCGCTGGTGACCGTGGTGGCCGTCGCCGAGCTGCAACCGGCGGCGCTGGCTGACGACGTGCTCGGCATGCCGGTGGTATTGACCTGCTACGCCCTGATGGCGTGGCTGCTCAGCCGTCTGCTGATCAGCAGCCCGGCGCACGAAAACACCTCGCTGTTCCGCAAGGCCGTCGGCGTGATGTTCACCCTGCTGCCGATCGCCCTGTTCGTCGCGGTGTGCTTCGGCTACTACTACACCGCGCTGAAACTCAGCGACCGGTTGATCAACACCCTGTACCTGCTGATGTTCTGGCTGGTGATCGAAGCCACGTTCGTCCGTGGTCTGGCGGTCGCCGCACGACGTCTGGCCTACCAGCGCGCCCTGGCCAAGCGTCAGGCGGCGAAAGAGGCCGGCGACGGCGAAGCGGTGATCGAAGAGCCGACGCTGGATATCGAAAAGGTCAACGAACAGTCCCTGCGCCTGATCCGTCTGGCCCTGCTGGGCGGCTTCATCGCCGCGCTGTATTGGGTCTGGGCCGACCTGATTTCGGTGTTCTCGTACCTCGACAACATCACCCTCTACGAATACACCAGCGGCACCGGCGCCAACATGAGCATGGTGCCGATCAGCATCGGCGACATGCTCGGCGCGCTGATCATCATCGGCATCACGTTCGCCCTGGCGCGCAACTTGCCGGGTCTGCTCGAAGTGTTCGTGCTGTCGAAGCTCAACCTGGCCCAGGGCAGCGCCTACGCGACCACCACGCTGCTGTCCTACGTGATCGCCGGCGTCGGTTTCGTCTCGGCACTGTCGACCCTCGGAGTGAGCTGGGACAAGCTGCAGTGGCTGGTGGCGGCGCTGTCGGTGGGCCTCGGTTTCGGCATGCAGGAGATCTTCGCCAACTTCATCTCCGGCATCATGATCCTGTTCGAACGCCCGGTGCGGATCGGCGACACCATCACCATCGGCAACCTGTCGGGCACGGTGAGCAAGATCCGCATCCGCGCCACGACCATCACCGACTTCGACCGCAAGGACATCATTGTCCCGAACAAGACGTTCATCACCGGGCAACTGATCAACTGGTCGCTGACCGACACCATCACCCGCGTCACCTTGAAGCTGGGCGTGGATTACGGCTCGGATCTGGATCTGGTCAAGGAACTGCTGCTCAAGGCTGCCCGGGAAAACCCGCGCGTGCTCAAAGAGCCCGAGCCGCACGTGTACTTCCTCAACTTCGGCGAAAGCACCCTCGACCACGAACTGCGCATGCACGTGCGTGACCTTGGCGACCGTAACCCGGTGATCGACGAAGTGAACCGCTTCATCAACCGCGAGTTCAAGAAGCAGCACATCAACATCTCGTTCCGGCAGATGGAGGTGTACCTGAAAAACCTTCATGGCCAGGAATACAAATTGGTGCCGATCGAGGACGAGAGCAAAACCATCGTGCCGATCAGTGGCGAGCAAAAGCCGCTGCAAGAGCCGCCGCCAGCCAAACTCGACTAACCGGTCTGATCCCAGCAGAATGCTCGGACATTCTGCTGGAGCCGGCCCGTGAAAGCCCTCGACGAACTGACCTTCGACAACCGCTTCGCCCGTCTGGGTGATGCGTTTTCCGCCCATGTGCTGCCCGAGCCGATCGACAACCCGCGTCTGGTCGTCGCCAGCCCCGCGGCGCTGGCCCTGCTCGATCTCGACCCGACAACGGCTGACACTCAAGAATTTGCCGAGCTGTTCGGCGGCCACAAGTTGTGGGCCGATGCCGAGCCACGGGCGATGGTCTATTCCGGGCACCAGTTCGGCGGCTACACGCCGCAACTGGGTGATGGTCGCGGGTTGCTGCTCGGCGAGGTCTACAACAACGCCGGCAAACACTGGGACCTGCATCTGAAGGGCGCCGGGCAGACGCCGTTTTCGCGCATGGGTGACGGCCGCGCGGTGTTGCGTTCGTCGATCCGCGAATTCCTCGCCTCCGAGGCGCTGCACGCGCTGAACATCCCGTCTTCCCGGGCCGCCTGCGTGATCGGCTCCGACACTCCGGTGTGGCGCGAGAAGCAGGAGCGTGCAGCGATGGTGCTGCGTCTGGCACCGAGCCACATCCGCTTCGGCCACTTCGAATACTTCTACTACACCAAGCGTCCCGAGCAGCAGAAGCAGCTCGGCGAACATGTATTGGCGATGCACTTCCCCGAATGCCTGGAGCAGCCGGAACCGTATCTGGCGATGTTCCGCGAGATCGTCGAGCGCAATGCCGAACTGATCGCCAAGTGGCAGGCCTACGGCTTCTGCCACGGGGTGATGAACACCGACAACATGTCGATCCTCGGCATCACCTTCGACTTCGGCCCGTTCGCCTTCCTCGACGATTTCGATGCCAACTTCATCTGCAACCACTCGGATGATCAGGGCCGCTACTCGTTCAGCAATCAAGTACCGATCGGCCAGTGGAACCTCAGCGCACTGGCCCAGGCCCTGACACCGTTCATCAGCGTCGAGGCCCTGCGCGAAGCCCTCGGCTTGTACCTGCCACTGTTCCAGGCGCACTACCTGGACCTGATGCGCCGCCGCCTCGGTTTCACCACCGCCGAAGATGACGACCAGAAACTGCTCGAAGACCTGCTGCAACTGATGCAGAACAGCGGCGTCGACTACACGCTGTTCTTCCGCCATCTCGGCGAAGAGTCAGCAGAACAGGCTGTCGCCCGCTTGCGCGATGACTTCGTCGACATCAAAGGCTTCGATGCCTGGGGCGAGCGCTACGTGGCGCGGGTTGCCCGCGATGGTGACAGCGATCAGGCACAACGCCGCACACGGATGCACGCGGTCAATCCGCTGTACATCCTGCGCAACTACCTGGCGCAAAAAGCCATCGACGCCGCCGAACAAGGCGACTACTCCGAGGTGCGCCGGCTGCATGCGGTGCTAAGCAAACCGTTCGACGAGCAGCCGGGGATGGAGGGTTATGCCGAGCGGCCGCCGGAGTGGGGCAAGCATCTGGAGATCAGTTGTTCGTCTTGAAGCAGACTAGATGAACACCTCTACAGGCACCTTGAAGTAGTCGGCCAACCAGCGAACCTGCCGCAGGTTCAATTTGCGCTTGCCGTTCAGAATTTCTGAAACAACGGATTGAGTACCCACACCCGGCAGATCGCTTTGAGTCAGACCATGTTCGCGCATCATGTAGCCGAGGACCTCTTCGCCGCTCGCATCGGCCATCGGATGGTGTGTGCGATCCCACTCGGCAATCCAGTCACTGATGATGTCCAGCAGACTCGCGAGTGGATGCGAGCCATCATCACCGGTTATCTCAAGGATCTCGTCGACGGCCTGAACCAAGGCGTCGTAATCCTCTTCATTTTTCGGTTTGCGCAACAACGGAGAGACAAACTCCCAGTGCTCGGCAACTGTCTTGATCAAACTACTCATACCTTTCTCTCCTTCCATTTGCCCCGATCGTATTCGCGGTGGTCGAGCACATGCTTGATGTAGAGCCTTTGTGACCGATAACTGACAAAAGCGATTAGCCTCAGTTTGTTGCCACCAATGTCGAAAACGTGGAGATCACCCACTTTGTCGATGGCAGGAAATATCGACTTCATTGCCGCAAAGTCCTTTGGATAACTCCTGCTTGCCAGACGAAACCATTGCGCTAGCGCGCTTGCTGCCTGTGGCCACTGCTCCTTGGCCTCTCGAATGGGTTTTTCACTGAACACATGCATGCAACATCCTTATCGCATTCTGCTATGGGGAGTTAATCACAAAATAAAATTATCGCAACTTGCGATAGACCCATGCAGACCAACGGTCTGCATCGGTACGACTCAGCCTAGATCCAACATTGAAATCCGCATGATTGAAAATATGAGCAAACGTCTCCAACTAGGGTTTATCGCCCTTCCCTGGACCTCTCTCATGACCACTCCACTGCTGATCCCCTGCCCCGCCTGCAACGGCCTCAACCGCATCCCCGCCGAACGCCTCGCCGACCAGCCAAAATGCGGGCGCTGCAAATCCGCGGTGCTGTTGAGCAAGCCGTTCGAACTCAAGCAAGGCGATTACGCCAGCCAGATCAAGGGCGATCTGCCGCTATTGGTGGATGTGTGGGCGGACTGGTGCGGGCCGTGCAAATCGTTCGCGCCAGTGTTCGAGCAGGCGGCAGCGCAGTTGGCGGGCAAGTGCCGGTTGGCCAAGCTCGACAGCGAGGCTAATCAGCAGTTGTCGGCGCAGTTGGGGATTCGCTCGATTCCGAGCCTGATTCTGTTCAAGAACGGTCGGGAAGTGGCGCGCCAGAGCGGGGCGTTTCCGTTGCCGCAGTTGCTGGCGTGGCTGCGTAGCCAGGGCATCTGACACAACACAAATTCAATTGTAGGCCTTCGCCTGCTCGCGATGGCGTCTTTTCAGGCAACTCAGGTGCTCGCAGACAGGATGCCATCGCGAGCAGGCGAAGGCCTACAGGGGATCTGAATAGCTCAGGGGTCAGTGGTCTTCGAGCAGGTTGTGCAGCTCAACGAACTGCTGCGTCAGTTTGTGCCGTGGGTCGAGGTGGATCAGCGGGGTGCTGGCCTGGTGCGACTCGCGCATACGCACCGAGCTGGTCAGATACACCGGCAGCACCGGCAAGCCCTCGGCAATCAGCTCATCGAGAATCTGCTGCGGCAGGCTGGCCCGGGCCTGGAACTGGTTGACCACAATGCCTTCGACCTCCAGGCCTTCGTTGTGGTCTTCCTTCAACTCTTCGATTTCCGCCAGCAGGCCGTACAGCGCCTGGCGCGAGAAGCTGTCGCAATCGAAGGGAATAAGCACACGATCGGCGGCAATCAGCGCCGATACCGCATAAAAGTTCAGCGCTGGCGGCGTATCCAGATAAATTCGGTCGTATTCGCCGTCCAGTTCATCCAGCAATTTGCGCAGCTTGTTGATCTTGTGTTTGGCCTCAAGCTTGGGCTGCAGATCGGCCAGTTCCGCGGTGGCGGTGATGATGTGCAGGTTGTCGAACGGGGTTTCGTAGATGTCGGCCTGGTTTTTCTTCGAGAACGGCCCGGAAGACAGGGTCTGCTTGAAGAAGTCGGCAATGCCCATCGGTATGTCATCGCCGGTGAGCCCCGTCAGGTACTGAGTGGAGTTGGCCTGGGCATCGAGATCCACCAACAGCGTGCGATAGCCTTCGCTGGCGCTGACCGCCGCCAGATTGCAGGCAATGCTGGATTTGCCCACGCCACCTTTCTGATTGAACACCACGCGCCGCATGACAAAACCTCCGTGTATCAAAGAATGACCGAGTGTAGTTGCCTGCGCGTGCGCTTCGCTACCTTCAACGACGCGGACTACAGAGTCAGACGCAAAAATCGGCGGGAACAGCGGGCAAAAACCTTCCGAGTGCGCTGATATGCCCGACAGACAAATCCCGCACGATCTGGATAATGGCCAATTGACAGTTTTTCCGCGAACCACTCAGTACATTTCGTTGCGCAAAACGTAACCAACATTTGCTACACACTCGTCGCACCGGGATAATGCGCGCCACCCGGCGCCCAGCGCCACGTCAAGTCAGCCGCGGCTTTGGCGACTCAAAGCGTCATAAAAGCCCGCAGGGGCGGGATGAACATCCGTGATCAACTTCAACATCGCCCAATGGCGCGCGTGGGCCCCGGGGCTCGACAGCGTGGACGCGTGGCAGGCCTGGAGCCGACAACCGGTCGTGCTCCCGGACAGCGATGCCGCGCCCGATGTGTCGTTTCTGCCAGCCATGCAGCGCCGACGACTCAGCCGTCTGGCGCGGATGGCGTTCAGTGTCGGCTGGCCGCTGGCCGACGGACGGGAGAACCTGCCGCTGGTGTTTGTTTCACGACACGGCGAAACCCCGCGCACCTTCGAGATCCTCAGTGATCTGGCCAAGGACGAGCCGTTGTCGCCGACCCAGTTCAGCCTGTCGGTGCACAACGCGATCATCGGTCTGTGGTCGATCATGCGCGGCGAAACCAGCGAAATGACGGCCCTGGCGGCCGCAGGCGATGGCCTGGAACACGGCATCCTCGAAGCCGCCGCCCTGCTCGACGAAGGCGCGCCGGCGGTGTTGCTGATCATCACCGAAGAACAGCCGCCCGAGGCCTATTCGCAGTGGGTCGATGACGTGCCGTTCCCTTATGCGCTAGGTCTGCTGCTCACCCCCGGTACCGACTGGCGGCTGACCCTGAACAGCGGCCAGAAAGCTGTGTCCAAAGCGCACTGGCCGCACGCGCTGAATCTGTTGCGCACCCTGCTCGGTCAGCAAACCCATTGCCAACATGCCTGGAAAAATCGTGTATGGACCTGGCAACGCAACCCGTGACCGAGAAGAACCGCGACGCCTATTACTGGCGCTTGCTGGCCACCGCCGCCAGTTTCACCCTGTTCGGGTTCGGCGGGCTGTGCCTGCGCTTGCTGGTATTTCCGCTGCTCGGCTGTCTGCCGGGTGACGCGCTCAGGCATCGTCAGCGCGCGCGGCAGACCGTCAGTCGGCTGTTCTGGTTTTTCGTGCGATTCATGGCCCGCACCGGCGTGCTGACTTACGACATTCAAGGGGCCGAACGCCTCGGCCGACCGGGGCAGATGATCATCGCCAACCACCCGTCGCTGATCGACGTGGTGTTCCTGATCGGCCTGGTGCGCCAGGCCAATTGCGTGGTGAAGAAAGCCCTCTGGGAAAACCCCTTCACCCGTGGCCCGCTGCGCCGTACCGAATACATCAGCAACGACGGCAGCATGGACATGCTCGATGCCGCCGCCGAGTGCCTGCAAAACGGCCAGACCCTGATCATCTTTCCCGAGGGCACGCGCACTCAACCCGGTCAGGCGCCAGCCTTTCATCGGGGGGCTGCGGCGATTGCCCTGCGTGGTGCGAAAATCCTTACACCAGTGGTTATCAAGGTCAGTCCGACTACCCTGACCAAGGCCGAACCCTGGTATCGCATCCCCCGCCGTCGCGTGCACTTCAGTTTCCGTGTCGGGGCCGATATAGATCCACAGACTTTCGCCACGCAAGGCCCGGCCCCGCAGGCCTCGCGCAAGCTCAACGATTATTTGCACTCTTACTACATCAAGGAGCTCGCCGAAGATGAGCGATCTGCACCGTGAAATAAAACTGCTGATCATCGACGCCCTGGGCCTCGAAGACATCAGCGTCGACGACATCGGCGACGAGCAGACGCTGTTTGGCGAAGGCCTTGGCCTGGACTCCGTCGACGCATTGGAGCTGGGTCTGGCGATCCAGAAAAAGTACGGCATCAAGATCGACGCCGACGCCAAAGACACCCGTAACCACTTCACCAATGTGGCGAGCCTTGCGGCGTTCGTCACGGCAAAACAGGCAGCTTGAGACCGGACCATGCAAACTCGTGACGACATTTTCAACACCCTGCGCGATGCCTTGGTCGAGCTGTTCGAACTGGATCCGGCGCGGATCAGCCTGGAGTCCAACCTGTATCAGGATCTGGAGATCGACAGCATCGACGCGGTCGACCTGATCGATCACATCAAACGCCAGACCGGCAAGAAAATCGCCGCCGAAGAATTCAAATCGGTGCGCACCGTCGGTGACGTGGTCGAGGCGGTCTACCGCCTGGTTCAACCGGCCGCATGAGCCGATTGATCGGCCTCGGCCTGCTGCTGGCGGGCCTGCTGTACCCCTTTGCGGTGTATTTCGGCATGGAGCACTTCGCCCCGTGGCAGTTCGGACTGCTGCTGGGCGGGTTATGGCTGGCGCGCGCGCTGACCGGCGAGCGCAAGCCCGGCAGCCTGTGGATGGCCTGCGTGGCGATCGGGTTCTGCCTGCTGCTGGCGCTGTTCGACAGTCCGCTGTTGCTGCGCTGGTATCCGGTGCTGATCAGCGGCTTCATGCTGGTGCTGTTCAGCCTGAGCCTGAAATACGGACCGCCGATGGTCGAGCGCCTGGCGCGGCTGCGCGAGCCGCAACTGCCGCCCGAAGCCATCCGCTACACCCGCCAGGTAACCGTGGCTTGGAGCGTGTTTTTCTTCTGCAACGGTTTGTGCGCCGCGCTCCTGACCCTGTGGGCGCCGCTGCATTGGTGGATGTTGTACACCGGCCTGATTTCCTATGGATTGATCGGCCTGATGTTTGCCATTGAATGGCTGATACGACAACGGGTAAGAGGCCGTAAATGAACTGGATAAAACTTGAGCAACTGTTGCTCAAGGCCCTGCCGGAGCGCGCGATCAGCGCCGCCCCGGCGCTCGACCACACGCAATTGCGTGAGCAGGCGCTGAGTGTTGCCGCCGGCCTGCAGGCTCGCGGCGTGCGGCGCATGGCGGTGCATCTGGAAGATGCCGCCGACCTCGCCATCGCCCTGCTCGGGGCCTGGCGTGCCGGTGTCAGTGTGCTGTTGCCCTCGGACCTGCAAGCGCAGACCCGCCAGCGCTGGTCGAATGAAGTCGATCTATGGCTGACCGATCACAGCGCGGATGTTCACTTGAACGATCTGCTGCAGCCGGCCCTACCCGACGCTGAACTGGATCTCGACCAGTGCCGCCTGAGCCTGTGCACCTCCGGCTCCAGCGGCGAGCCCAAGCGTATCGACAAGACCCTGCGCCAACTGGCCAACGAGGTCGAAGCCCTGGAGCAACTGTGGGGGGCGGATCTTGGTGAGGCCTGGATCATCGGCAGCGTCGCCACCCAGCACATCTACGGTTTGCTGTTCCGCGTGCTGTGGCCGCTGTGCGCCGGGCGTCCGTTCGTGCGCAGGCAACTGGCGTTTCCGGAAGACCTGCAGCGTGCCAGCCGCGAACACCCGGCCTTCGCCTGGGTTGGCAGCCCGGCATTGCTCAAGCGCATGGGCGACAACCTCGACTGGCCGGCCCTGAGCGCCGTGCGCCGGGTGTTTTCTTCCGGCGGCGCATTGCCGACAGAGGCGGCGCAGAGCCTGCAGCAACGCCTGCAGCAGTGGCCGACGGAAATCCTCGGCAGCTCGGAAACCGGCGGCATCGCTTGGCGTCAGGGCGCCAGCCTGTGGCAGCCCTTCGCTGGGGTTGAACTGAGTCAGGACCGCGACGGCGCCCTGCTGATCGCATCCCCCTATCTGCCGGCCGGGCATGTCGAACACACCGCCGACGCCGCACGCATCGCCGCCGACGGCCGCTTTGAATTGCTCGGGCGGCTGGACCGCATCGTCAAACTCGAAGAGAAGCGCATCTCACTGCCGATGCTGGAGCAGGCGCTGGTCGCCCACGCCTGGGTCGGCGAGGCACGGTTGGGCGTGGTCCAGGAAAACCGCGCAATGCTCGGGGCGCTGCTGGTGCTCAGTGAGCAAGGTCTGTTCGCCTTGCGCGAACACGGCCGCCGCAGCCTGACCGAAGCGCTGCGCAAACATCTGAGCGAGCATTGCGAAGCCCTGGCCTTGCCTCGGCGCTGGCGTCTGGTGCGGCAACTGCCGCTGAACAGCCAGGGCAAGCTGCCGCAGGCCGACATCGAAGCCCTGCTGCTGGCACCACGACCGAAGGCACCCGAGGTGCTGGAACAGGTCGAAACCGACGGCGAATGGAGCCTGCAACTGAGTGTTCCGCCGGATCTGGCCTATTTCAGCGGCCACTTCCCCAAAGCCCCGGTGCTGCCCGGCGTGGTGCAGGTCGAATGGGCACTGAACCTCGGCCGACAACTGCTGAACCTGCCCGGCAAATTTGCCGGCATGGAAGTGCTGAAATTCCAGCAACTGGTGCGCCCCGGCGATGAAATCCAGCTGCACCTGCGTTTCGATCCCGAGCGCAGCAAGCTGTATTTCGCTTACCGCAACGACACCGCGACCTGCTCCAGCGGGCGAATCCTCCTGGAGCCTGCCGATGCATAACCTGTGGCGAGGGAGCTTGCTCCCGTTCGAGTGCGAAGCGCTCGCCAGCAATTTTATGTCGACTGGATTTGGGGCCGCTTCGCAGCCCAGCGGGAGCAAGCTCCCTCGCCACAATGGGTGCGTGAATCATGCATAACCCTTGCGCGGTAATTCCGGTCTACAACCATGAAACCGCGATCGGCAGCGTGGTCGACGCGCTGCTCGCCCAAGGCCTGCCGTGCATTCTGGTGGACGACGCCAGCACCCCGTCCTGCGCGCGCGTGCTGGATGCGCTGGCCGAACGCGAAAGCGTGCATCTGGTGCGCCTGACCCTTAATCAGGGCAAGGGCGGCGCGGTGATGACCGGGCTGCGCGAAGCGGCGCGCCTGGGTTTCACCCATGCCCTGCAGGTTGACGCCGACGGCCAGCACGACCTGCACGACGTCGCCCGTTTCGTCGAGGAATCCCGCGCCCACCCGGACGCGATGATCTGCGGTTATCCGCTGTTCGACGAGAGCGTGCCCAAGGGCCGCTTGTACGCACGTTATCTGACCCACGTGATGGTCTGGATCAATACGCTGTCGCTGCAGATCCGCGATTCGATGTGCGGTTTTCGCGTGTATCCGCTGGCCCCGACGCTGGCGGTGATCGACTCGGCGCGGGTCGGCAAGCGCATGGATTTCGACTCGGACATCCTCGTGCGTCTGGCGTGGCGCAACCAGCCGATGCGCTGGCTGCAGACCAGCGTGCATTACCCGCTGGACGGCGTCTCGCACTTCCGCCTGTTCCACGACAACGCGCTGATTTCCAGCATGCATACCCGGTTGTTCTTCGGCATGCTGCTGCGCCTGCCGGTCATCCTCTGGCGCCGGTGGCGCACATGAGCGTCGAGACCGACAAGAAGCACTGGGCCGATCGCGAAGAGCGCGGCAGCTTCCTGCTGATGAAATTCACCGCGTTCGCCGCCAAGGTGCTTGGCCGACGCCTGCTCAGTCCGCTGCTGTACGGCATCGTCCTGTACTTCTTCCTGTTCGGCCGCACCGCGCGCAACAGTGCCTGGCAATACCAGCAACGGCTGGCCGACTGGAGCAACCGCGGCGAATTGCGCCCGAGTTACTGGCGGGTGTTCCGCCAGTTCATGGCGTTCGCCGATTCGCTGCTCGACAAGCTCGACGTGTGGAACGGCAAGATCCGCATCGAGCAGATCGAAATCATCGACCCGGCATTGCTGCGCAATCAGTTACGCGGCAGTCGCGGGCAACTGCTGGTTGGCGCGCACCTGGGCAACCTGGAAGTCTGCCGCGCACTGGCGGAGATCGGCGAAAAGGTCACCATGAACGTGCTGGTGCACACCAAGCACGCCGAGCAGTTCAACCGTTTGCTGGGCGAGGCCGGGGCGACCAATCTGCGCCTGATCCAGGTCAGCGAGCTGGACCCGGTAATCATGCTGCAACTGCACGAGCGCCTGGAGCGCGGCGAGTGGTTGGCGATTGCCGGCGACCGCGTGCCGTTGCACGGCGGGCGTAGCGTCACTGTGGACTTTCTCGGCCACCCGGCAGCGTTCCCGCAGGGGCCGTGGCTGCTGGCCGGTTTGCTCAAATGCCCGGTCAATCTGCTGATGTGCCTGAAACAACCGGACGGCCACTATCGCCTGACCCTCGAACCGTTCGCCGACAGCGTGACGTGGACACGCCGCGAGCGCGAGCAGGTCATTCATCAGTGGGCCACCCGCTATGCGCAGCGCCTGAGTCACTATTGCCTCGAAGCCCCGCACCAATGGTTCAACTTTTACCCTTTCTGGAAGACCGATGACGACGCCAACCCATGAGCCGGTAACCTTCGGCGAACGCCCTTTGCGCATCGAAGACGTGCTGACCCTGGCCAACCGTCAGGCGCCCGTGCAGTTGCAGAGCGACGCCGCTTACCGCGAACGCATCGCCAAAGGCGCACGGTTTCTCGATTCGTTGCTCGACAAGGAAGGCGTGATCTATGGCGTGACCACCGGTTACGGCGACTCCTGCGTGGTCGCGGTGCCGCTGCATCACGTCGAGGCACTGCCGCGTCATCTCTACACCTTCCACGGTTGCGGCCTCGGCAAACTGCTCGACCCGCAAGCCACCCGCGCCGTGCTGGCGGCGCGTTTGCAGTCGCTGTGCCACGGCGTGTCCGGCGTGCGCATCGAACTGCTGGAGCGCCTGCACGCCTTCCTCGAACACGACATCCTGCCGCTGATCCCCGAAGAGGGTTCGGTCGGCGCCAGCGGTGATCTGACGCCGCTGTCCTACGTCGCCGCGACCCTGTCCGGCGAGCGCGAAGTGCTGTTCCGTGGCGAGCGTCGCCAGGCTGCCGACGTGCATCGCGAACTCGGCTGGACGCCGCTGGTGCTGCGCCCGAAAGAAGCGCTGGCCCTGATGAACGGCACCGCAG
Organism: Pseudomonas sp. LF020; assembly: GCF_053456425.1. Classification (NCBI taxonomy): domain Bacteria; kingdom Pseudomonadati; phylum Pseudomonadota; class Gammaproteobacteria; order Pseudomonadales; family Pseudomonadaceae; genus Pseudomonas; species Pseudomonas sp. LF020. The sequence goes on along the minus strand of NZ_JBRFIX010000004.1, from coordinate 366,663 downwards.
TGATGACCGGCCTCGCCTGCCTGGCCTTCGCCCGCGCCGACTATCTGCTGCAACTGGCCACGCGCATCACCGCGCTCAACGTGGTCGCGCTGCAAGGCAATCCGGAACACTTCGACGAGCGTCTTTTCGCTGCCAAGCCGCATCCGGGGCAGATGCAGGTTGCCGCGTGGTTGCGCAAGGATCTAGCGATTGACGCGCCGACCGCGCCGCTGCATCGTCTGCAGGATCGCTACTCGCTGCGCTGCGCCCCGCACGTGCTCGGGGTGCTGGCCGACAGCCTGAACTGGCTACGCTCGTTTATCGAGACCGAACTCAACAGCGCCAACGACAACCCGATCATCGACGCCGAAGCCGAGCGCGTGTTGCACGGCGGGCACTTCTACGGCGGGCACATCGCGTTCGCCATGGACAGCCTGAAAAATCTGGTGGCCAACGTCGCCGACCTGCTCGACCGGCAACTCGCGCTGCTGGTGGACGAGCGCTACAACCATGGTTTGCCGAGCAATCTTTCCGGCGCCCCGGCGGATCGCGCAATGATCAATCACGGCTTCAAGGCCGTGCAGATCGGCACCAGTGCCTGGACCGCCGAAGCGCTGAAAAATACCATGCCGGCCAGCGTGTTCTCGCGCTCCACCGAGTGCCACAACCAGGACAAGGTGAGCATGGGCACCATCGCCGCCCGTGACGCGATCCGCGTGCTGGAACTGACCGAGCAAGTCGCCGCCGCCACGTTGCTCGCGGCCAATCAGGGCGTCTGGTTGCGCGGTCGCGATGAAGACGCGCGTGCGCTGCCACCTTCGCTGGCCGCCATGCACGAAGAGCTGGCCAGGGACTTCCCGCCGGTCATTGAAGACCGTGCACTGGAAGGCGAACTGCGCCTGTGCCTGCAACGCATCGCCGAGCAACACTGGAGGCTGCATGCGTAGCGCCGGAGTGCTGCACGCCGACACGGAAATCCTCGTGCCGTTTTTTGATGTCGACACCATGCATGTGGTCTGGCACGGGCATTACGTCAAATACCTGGAAGTGGCGCGCTGCGCGCTGCTCGACCAGATCGGCCACAACTACACGCAGATGTCCGAGTCGGGTTACGCGTGGCCGATCATCGATCTGCAATTGCGTTACGTGCGGGGCGCGGTGTTCGGCCAGCGCTTGAACGTACGCGCCAGTCTGGTGGAGTGGGAGAACCGCTTGAAGATCAATTATCTGATCACCGACCTGCAGACCGGCGAACGCCTGACCCGTGCCAGCTCGGTGCAGGTGGCGGTCGAGATCAGCAGCCGCGAGATGCAACTGGCCTCACCCAAAGTGTTCACCGATGCGGTGCAAAGGATGCTGCGATGAACCTGTTCTGCAAATGCCTTGGCGCGATGGCGCTGCTCGCCGTGTCGACGCTGGCCAACGCCTTCGACCTGCAACAGCTGAGCGAACAACTGGCGAAACCGGACGTTATCCACGGCCAGTTCATTCAGGAAAAACACCTGCGCGCTCTGCCCCAGCCGCTGATCAGCAAGGGCAGCTTCGTCCTGGCGAAAAACCACGGCCTGCTCTGGTTGCTCAAGACCCCGCTGCAACAGGACTACCGCATCACCGCCAACGGCATCGCCCGTCGCGACGGCAACACGTGGCAGTTGCTGCCGAACAAGAGCGCCGGTGCCGAACAGAACCGCCTGTTCCTCGCCGTGCTGCAGGGTGACAGCAGCGGTCTGCAACGGGATTTCGAACTGGCCCTGAGCGGCGACGCACAGCAGTGGAAACTCACCCTGACCCCGCGCTCGGTACTGCTCAAGCAAGTGTTCAACCGGATCAATATCGACGGCGGTGAGCTGGTACAGACCATCGAACTGCTGGAAACCCAAGGCGACAGCACCGTGCTGCGGATGAAAGACAGCAGCGCCGGTCAACCATTGAGCGAAGCGGAGCAACATGACTTTGCCCAGTGAGCGCAGGCTGCCGTGGCTGTTCCTGATCCTGCTGCTGGCGGTCGTCGCGCTGGCCGGGTGGCAGTGGCGCGACGGTGCACCGCTGTCGGCCAACCTCATGGAGCTGGTGCCCGGGACCAATCCTGACGCCCTCGAACTGCGCGCCGAACAACGCATGCAGGAACCGCTCAACCGGGAAATGCTGGTGCTGGTCGGCCATGCCGATCGCCAGCAAGCGGTGGCCATGGCGCAGACCCTCGGCGAGCAATGGCAGGCCAGCGGGCTGTTCGAAAAGGTCCAGTGGAACCTGCAGGCGGATCTGCCGGCGTTGCGCTCGCAATTGCTGCAAGGGCGACTGGCGATGCTCTCGGCGGACGATCGGCAACTGTTGACCGAGCATCCCGATGCGTTCATTCAGCAACGGGTGCAGGCACTGTTCGACCCGTTCAACGGTTTCACCCTGGTGCCGAGCCAGGACGACTGGCTGGGCCTGACCGGACGCATCCAGAACAGCCAGCCGAAACACGGCGCGGTGCAACTGGACATCGGCAGCGGCGCACTGGTCGCCGATGCCGACGGCAAGCGCTGGGTGCTGCTGCGCGCGCGCACCACCGGCAATGCCTTCGACATGAATCTGCCGCTGAAAGTCGCCGATCTGCTGCAGCACAGTCGCGAGCAGGCGGCGAAAGCCGACGTACAACTGTTGGCTGCCAGCGGTCTGCTGTACGCCGCCAACGGTCAGCAGCAAGCCACCCGCGAAATGACCTGGGTCGGCGGTGGCGCCACTCTCGGCATTCTGCTGTTGCTGCTGTTGGCGTTTCGTCGCTGGCGGGTGCTGCTGGCGTTCGTGCCGGTGTTGGTGGGCATGCTGTTCGGCGCGGTGGCCTGCGTGGCGCTGTTCGGCCACATGCATGTGATGACCCTGGTGCTCGGCTCCAGCCTGATCGGCGTGGCGGTGGATTACCCGCTGCACTATCTGTCGAAAAGCTGGAGCCTCAAGCCGTGGCGCAGCTGGCCGGCGCTGCGCCTGACCCTCTCCGGACTGACGCTGAGCCTGATCACCAGCGCCATCGGTTATCTGGCGCTGGCCTGGACGCCCTTCCCGGCGCTGACGCAAATCGCGGTGTTCTCTGCCGCCGGCTTGCTCGGTGCGTATCTGTCGGCGGTGTGCTTGTTGCCGGCCCTGCTGAAAAACGTGGAACTGCAGCCGGCGCAATGGCCGCTGCGCCTGGCCGAGCGTCTGGTAAAGCTGCGCGAAAACCTGCTCGAACATGTGCGTACGCCGGTGCTATTGGCGCTGGTGATCGCCTTCTGCGCCGGCGGTCTGGTGCAGCTGCAAAGCAGGAACGACATCCGCCAATGGGTCGGGGCGCCACAACGCCTGACCGATGAAGCGCAGACCATCGCACGCATCACTGGCTATCAGCCGACCAGCCAGTTCTTCCTCGTGCGCGCTGCCAATCAGCAACAACTGCTGGAGCGTCAGGCCGCACTGAGCGAGCGCCTGCAGCAACTGGTCAACCTCGACAAACTGCAAGGCTATCTGGCCCTCGACCAACTGCTCAGCCCGCCGAGCCAGCAACAGCAGGTACGCGAAGCACTGAGCAAACTGCCGCAATACTGGCAGCCATTGCTCGACCTCGGCGTACCGCTCGCGGCGCTGCAGACCGAGTTGCAGCAATTGCAGAGCCTGCCCGCCGAGGACATCGACGCGGCACTCGCCGGGCCGCTGGGCGAGCCTTACCGCACACTGTGGCTTGGCCCGACCGATGATGGCGTGGCGGCGATGACCAGCCTGCAAGGGCTGAACAATCCGTCACTGCTGCGGGTGCAAGCGCTGGACTTGCCGGGGGTGATGCTGGTGGATCGTCTCGGCGAATTGAACAACGTATTCGCCGCGACCCAGATCAGCGCCGCCGAACTGAAACTCGCCTCCTGCGTGTTGATCGTGCTGGTGCTGATCGTGCCGTTCGGTTTCGGTGGCGCCTTGCGCATCGTCGCCCTGCCGCTGCTGGCAGCGCTGTGCAGCCTTGCCAGCCTCGGTTGGCTCGGTCAGCCGCTGACCCTGTTCAGCCTGTTCGGCCTGCTGCTGGTAACGGCGATCAGCGTCGATTACGCGATCCTCATGCGTGAGCAGGTCGGCGGTGCGGCTGTCAGCTTGCTGGGCACCTTGCTGGCGGCGCTGACGACCTGGTTGTCGTTCGGTCTGCTGGCGGTGTCGAGCACGCCGGCGGTGAGCAACTTCGGCCTGGCGGTAAGCCTGGGGCTGGCGTTCAGTTTCATTCTGGCGCCGTGGGCCGGACGTCACGTCCACCGCGCCGCCGTCGTGGAGCCGGCAGCGTGATGGTCGTCGGTTTCTGGCTGATGGCCTTGGCGCTGTTTGCTGTGGCGACCCGTATCGGCCGGCATTTCGGCCTGATCCCGATCGTCAGCCAGTTGCTGCTGGCCAGCTTCGGTTTGCCGCTGTTGATGTATTTCTGGATCGAACCGGGCTGGCAGCTCAGCGGAGCCCAACTGATTGCGCCGGTGTGGCTGAAAGACCTCTACAGCCTGAGTTTCGCGCTGCTGCTCGGGCACATCCTCAGCGATGTGATCGATCTGCGTCTGGATCGTCAGAGCGTGAAAATCGCCGTGCCGAGTTTTGCCGTGCCGTTCGCCTGCGGTCTGGCCGCCGCCTGCTGGCTGCTGCCGGCGCAACCGTGGCTGAACTCGCTGGCGATCGGTCTGGTGTTCGCGATCACGGCGATTCCGGTGCTGTATCTGTATCTGCGTCACATCGACTACCCGCCCGCCGCCACCCGGCGTCTGGTGCAGACTGCAATCCTCATCGACCTGACCTGCTGGACGCTGTTCGGTCTCGCTCAGGGCAGTCTGCATCTGAGCAGTCTGTTGCTGCCGCTGGGACTGGCCTGCGTGCCGCTGCTGTTGAGTCTGCTGCGCGTGCGTCGACCGCTGACCTACAGCCTCGGTTTCTTTGCGCTGCTGGTGCTGGCCGAGCACTACAAACTCAACGCGCTGATTTTCGGCATCGGTTATCTGCTGTGCATGGCCTTGCTGAAAGTGCCGCTGGTGCTGCCATTGCCGGCGCTGTGGATGAGCCGTTTGCAGACGTGGATCGCGATCCCGCTGATCCTCACCTTCGGCATCGTGCAGATCGACGTGCACAGCGCCCTTGCCAGCCTCGGCGCGGCGCAATGGGCGGCGCTGCTGCTGTTGCCGATCGCCAGTAAACTGCTCGGCAACTGGCTGGGGCTGGGCTGGGCCGGCGCCTCGTTCGAAGGCGCCAGCCGCTGGCGTGAAAGCGTCCTGCTGAACATTCGCGGTCTGAGTGAAATCGTCTTTCTCAACCTGCTGCTGCAACAACAGCTGATCAGCCCGGCGCTGTACTTCGCGCTGATGCTGATGGGCCTGATCGCGACGCTGTTGCCGGCCGGGATCGGCCTGCACCGCGCGCCCCTGAAAACCACCGCCACTGCGCCCGGGAGTTCACGTGCCAACCGTTGAAATGCAACGTCGTCAGGTAGTGATCATTGGTGCCGGCCCGTCCGGCGCCATCGCCGCCGCGCTGCTCATGCGCAAGGGCCACGATGTGCTGGTGCTCGAGCGCCAGCACTTCCCGAGGTTTTCCATTGGTGAAAGCCTGCTCAGCCATTGCCTGGACTTCGTCGAAGAAGCCGGCATGCTCGACGCCGTCAACGCCGCCGGCTTCCAGCGCAAGACCGGTGCTGCATTCGCCTGGGGCGAGCGCTACAGCGCCTTCGATTTCGGCGACACCTTCACCGCAGGTAAACCCACCACGTTCCAGGTGCAGCGCGCCGATTTCGACAAGCTGCTGGCCGATCAGGCTGAATTGCAGGGTGCCGAAATCCGCTACGGCGACGCCATCGTCCGCGTCGATTTCGAGCGGGCCAAACCAGTGCTCGACGTACTGCGCGAGGATGGCAGCGAATACTGCGTCGAAGCGGATTTCGTACTGGATGCCAGCGGTTACGGACGCGTGCTGTCGCGCCTGCTCGATCTGGAAGCGCCATCGAATTTTCCGGTGCGCCAGGCGGTGTTCACCCACGTTGAAGATCACATCGACAACCCGGCCTTCGACCGCGAGAAGATCCTCGTCACCACCCATCCCGAACACCGCGACGTCTGGTTCTGGACGATCCCGTTCAGCAACGGTCGCTGCTCGGTGGGCGTGGTGGCTGCCGCCGAACACTTCAAGGGTCGCGACAGCGATCTGGACGCCTGCCTGCGCGGCTTCATCGGCGAAACCCCGAGCCTCGCCGGCGTGCTGAACAACGCGGTGTGGGACACCCCGGCGCGCACCCTCGGCGGTTATGCGGCCAATGTGAAAACCCTGCACGGACCGGGCTTCGCCCTGCTTGGCAACGCCGCGGAGTTTCTCGACCCGGTGTTCTCTTCCGGCGTGACCATCGCCATGCGCTCGGCGAGCATGGCCGCGGCGGTCCTGCACCGACAGTTGCAGGGCGAAACCGTCGACTGGCAGCGCGAGTTCGCCGAACCGCTCAAGCGCGGGGTCGACACCTTCCGCTGCTACGTCGAGGGCTGGTACGCCGGCACCTTTCAGGACGTGATTTTTTATCAAGACAGTCAGGCGGAGATCCGCCGAATGATCTGCTCGATCCTCGCCGGTTACGCCTGGGATGAACGCAATCCGTTCGTCAGCGAAGCACGCCGCCGGCTGAAGATGATTTCCGAACTCTGTGCAAAGGACGCCCCATGAATTACTTGAGCGACAGCTACGTCGAGGAAACCCGCTTCGGTTTCTGGTTCCTGCGCAGCCACACTTGGCAGCACCATGTGTTGCGCGTGGCGATCAACGATTTGCGCGGGTTGTTCAGCGAGTCGCTGCCGGCCCATCCGGTGCTGCTGGATGCCGGCTGCGGTCAGGGCAAATCGTTCCGGCACCTGCGCCAGACCTTCGCCCCACAGCGTCTGATCGGCGTCGATGCCGATCCGCACAGCCTGCAACTGAGCGCCGAAGAAGCGGCGCGGCAGGGCTTCGATGTGGAGCTGATCGGCAGCGATTGCGCGACGCTCAACGTGGCGGACGCCAGTGTCGACCTGCTGTTCTGCCACCAGACCTTTCATCATCTGGTCGAACAGGAAAAAGCCCTCGCCGAGTTCTACCGCGTACTGAAGCCGGGCGGTTATCTGCTGTTCGCCGAGTCCACCGAGGCTTACATTGATACCTGGGTGATCCGTTGGCTGTTCCGTCATCCGATGCATGTGCAGAAGAGCGCCGCGCAGTACCTGGAGATGATTCGCCAGCAGGGTTTCGAGTTCGACGAACGCAATGTCTCGTACCCGTATCTGTGGTGGAGCCGATCGCAGGATTTTGGACTGCTGGAGCGGTTTGGGGTGCGCAAGCCGAAGCCGTTTGGCGAGCGTGAGGAAACGTTGGTGAATGTCGTCGCGCGCAAGCCATTGCAAGGTGATATCTGATGCACCGCTATCGACCTGCACACCTGTCCCCCTGTGGGAGCTGGCTTGCCAGCGATAGCGGTGGGTCAGTCGGACTCAATTTTGGATGTGCCAAAGCCATCGCTGGCAAGCCAGCTCCCACAGGGATTCTGGGGTGGCTGATATTGGCGCTCTGCTCTCTGCTGCTGAGTGGTTGCGCCAGCCAGGCGCCGTTGCCCGCGAGCAGCCCGACGCTGCCATTGCCGCTGCAACTGCACATCGAACGCCAACAGGCCGATCAACGTCAGGACTGGCTGTTGGTGATCCAGCGCGAAGGCCCTGGCATCCGCTGGTCGATGATGGATCCGCTGGGCATTCCCCAGGCCCGTCAGCAACTGATCGATGGGCACTGGCAGGCCGACGGGCTGCTGCCGCCCAACCCGGAAGCCCGGGAGCTGTTTGCCGCGTTGCTGTTCGCCCTGACCCCGTCCGGCGAGCTGGTGCGCAATTACCCCACCGCGCAGCAGCAGGGCGAGCAACGTACGCTCGCGCCGCGCTGGACGATCCGTTATGCACAACCGTTGAGTTTCCAATTGAATCTGCCCCAAGGCCCGCACTATCGGGTTTCTCCCCTCGGTGAACCGACGCCATGACTGCCTACCTCAATGCCCTCGGCGTGATCTGCGCGCTGGGCCGCGACAAGCACCAGGTCGCGCACAACCTGTTTGCCGGTGACTGCTCGGGCATGCGCCGCGAGCCCGGCTGGGTGGCCGGGCGTGAGTTGCCGGTAGCGGCGGTGCACGGTGAGCTGGCGGCGATTCCGGCCGAACTGGCCGAGCAGAGCAGCCGCAACAATCAACTGCTGCTGGAAGCCGCGCTGCAGATTCGCGAGGACATCGACCGGGCGATCCAGACTTACGGTCGCGAGCGTATCGGCGTGGTACTCGGCACCAGCACTTCGGGGATCGACGAAGCCAGTCGCGGGTTGGCGCATTACCTTCGCGAGCAGCAGTTCCCCACCGAGTACGACTATCGGCAACAGGAACTCGGCGCCCCGGCGAATTTTCTCGCCGACTGGCTGCAACTCAGCGGCCCGGCCTATGTGATTTCCACCGCCTGCACGTCCAGCGCTCGGGCGTTGATGAGCGCCCAGCGCCTGCTCGATCTGGGCCTGTGCGATGCGGTGCTGTGCGGCGGCGTCGACAGCCTGTGCAAACTGACGCTCAACGGTTTCAGCGCACTGGAAGCGGTGTCCGACGAGCGCTGCAATCCGTTCTCGGCCAACCGCAATGGCATCAATATCGGCGAAGCGGCGGTGCTGTTTCTGATGAGCAAGCAACGCGGCGACGGCGCGGGCATCGCCCTGCTCGGCAGCGGCGCCAGCTCCGACGCGCACCACATTTCCGCGCCGGAACCGAGCGGCCGCGGCGCCCTGCAAGCGATGCAGAAAGCCTTGAGCCGCGCACAGTTGCAAGCGGCGCAAATCAGCTACCTGAACCTGCACGGCACCGCGACCCAGCACAACGATGCGATGGAAAGTCTGGCGGTCGCCACGCTGTTTCCTGAAGGCGTGGCCTGCTCGTCGACCAAGCCGATGACCGGCCACACCCTCGGCGCGGCCGGCGCCCTCGAAGCGGCGTTCTGCTGGCTGAGCCTGAGCACCGACAACCCGCAACACGCCTTGCCGCCACACGTCTGGGATGCCCAGCCCGACCCCGATTTGCCGGCGTTGAAGTGGGTGACCGCGAGCGAACGCCTGTCGTCCATTGCACCCCGCTACCTGATGAGCAACTCGTTTGCCTTCGGCGGCAACAACGTCAGCCTGATTATCGGAGACGCCCCATGAACGACTGGCCGCTCGCCGAACTGCTGCCCCACGCTGGCGACATGATTCTGATCGACCGCATCCTCAGTTTCGACGAGGAACAGATCCACACCCGCCTCACGGTCAAGCCCGACGGCTTGTTCAACCTGCCCGACGGCAGCCTGCCGGCGTGGGTCGGTGTCGAGCTGATGGCGCAAAGCGTTGCCGCGTTCGCCGGTTGCCATGCGCGGCAGAAGGGCAATCCGGTGGAGCTGGGTTTCCTCCTCGGCACGCGCAAATTCGAGTGCAACGTCGAGGCGTTTGCGGCCGGCAGCGAACTGACCATCCACGGCATCCGCTCGCTGGAAGACGACAACGGCATGGGCGTGTTCGAATGCCACATCCACGGGCCCGGCATCGAGGCCAGCGCACGCTTGAACGTGTTCCGCCCGCCGCAGCCCAGCCAATACCTTGAACAAAACCGGGAGTCGAATGATGACTGAATCCGTACTGGTCACCGGCTCCAGCCGTGGCATCGGCCGCGCCATTGCCTTGCGTCTGGCGCAGGCCGGGCATGACATCGTCCTGCATTGCCGCAGCGGCATGGCTGAAGCCCAAGCGGTGAAAGCTGAAATCGAAGCGCTGGGCCGCAACGCGCGCATCCTGCAGTTCGACGTTGCCGACCGCGAAACCTGCAAAACCATCCTTGAAGCCGACGTCGAAACCCACGGCGCCTATTACGGCGTGGTACTCAACGCCGGGCTGACCCGCGACGGCGCCTTCCCCGCGCTGAGCGATGATGATTGGGACGTGGTGCTGCGCACCAATCTCGACGGTTTCTACAACGTCCTGCACCCGGTGATGATGCCGATGATCCGCCGTCGTGCCGCCGGTCGGATCGTTTGCATCACTTCGGTGTCGGGTTTGATCGGCAACCGTGGCCAGGTCAACTACAGCGCCTCCAAGGCCGGGGTAATCGGCGCGGCGAAGGCGTTGGCGATCGAACTGGGCAAGCGCAAAATCACGGTTAACTGCGTCGCGCCGGGCCTGATCGATACGGCGATGCTGGACGAAAACGTGCCGGTGGAAGAACTGATGAAAATGATCCCCGCACAACGCATGGGCACCCCGGAAGAGGTCGCTGCTGCAGTGAATTTCCTGATGTCGGCGGAAGCCTCGTACATCACCCGCCAGGTTCTGGCGGTCAACGGAGGCTTGTGCTGATGAAGCGCGTCGTCGTCACCGGCATGGCCGGCATCACTTCGCTGGGCAGCGACTGGCAGGCCATCGCCGGCAACTTTGCGGCCAACCGCAGCGGCATCCGCCGGATGGACGAGTGGGACCGCTTCAGCGAACTCAACACCCGCCTGGCCGGGCCGATCGATGATTTTGTCGTGCCGCCGCACTGGACCCGCAAGCAACTGCGCAGCATGGGCCGGGTGTCACGGCTGGCGGTGGGTGCGGCGGAACAGGCGCTGGCCGACGCCGGCCTGCTCGGTGACGAAACCATCAAGGACGGGCGCATGGGCGTGGCCTGCGGCTCGTCCACCGGCAGCACCGACGAGATCAAGGCGTTCGGCAACATGCTGCTCAACTCGGTGGCCGAGGGGCTCAATGCCAACTCCTATGTGCGGATGATGCCGCACACTACCGCGGCCAACATCAGCATTTTTTTCGGCCTCACCGGACGCCTGATCCCGACGTCCAGCGCCTGCACCAGTGGTAGTCAGGGCATCGGCTACGCGTATGAAGCGATCAAGTTCGGACGGCTGCCGCTGATGCTCGCCGGCGGTGCCGAAGAGCTGTGCCCGACCGAAGCCATGGTCTTCGACGCGCTCTACGCCACCAGCCTGAAAAACGACGCGCCACAGACCAGCCCACGTCCGTACGACAAGGGCCGCGACGGTCTGGTGATCGGCGAAGGTGGCGGCATGCTGGTGCTCGAAGAGCTGGAGCATGCGCTGGCGCGCGGGGCGCGGATCCACGCCGAGATTGTCGGTTTCGGCAGCAACGCCGACGGCCAGCACACCACCCGCCCCGAGCAGGTGACCATGCGTCGCGCGATGGAACTGGCACTGGAAGATGCCGGGCTTGCGCCGGATGCCATCGGTTATGTCAATGGTCACGGCACCGCTACAGAACAGGGCGACATTGCCGAAACACTGGCGACCAGCAGTCTGTTCGGCGAACACATGCCGATCAGCTCGCAAAAGAGTTTCCTCGGCCACACGCTGGGGGCCTGCGGCGCGCTGGAGTCGTGGTTCAGCATCGAAATGCTCAATCGCGACCTGTACGTGCACACGCTCAACCTCGACGAAGTCGATCCGCACTGCGGCAAGCTCGATTACCTGCGCGGCGAATTTCGCCAGATGCATCACGAATACGTGATGAACAACAATTTCGCTTTTGGTGGCGTCAACACCTCGTTGATTTTCCGCCGCTGGCACTGACCGCAACACGTTTGGAGTGAAGGGAATGACTCAGTTTCACCGCATCGCCGCCCTGCTGGCCCTGGCCTTTGTGCTCGGCGGTTGCACCAGCAAACCGGTTTACAACGCCAAGGAAGAGTTCTCGCCCAACCTCGGCTTCACCCAGCAACAGATGAGCCGCGCCATCGTCACCGCACTCAACGACCGCCAGTGGGTGGTGCAGTCGGTGCGCCCGGGCATGATCAAAGCGGCGATTACCGTACGCGGCCGTCACCACGCCGAAGTCGACATCCCGTTCAGCCCGACCTCGTTTGAAATCGACTACCGCAGCAGCTACGGCCTCGACGCCAAGGACGGCAAGATCCACGGCAACTACAACCGTTGGGTCAACCGCCTGCGCGACAACGTGCTCAAGGAACTGTCGATCAACCCGGACATCGAGTTCGTCAACGACCTGGGCATCGTCAAGCAAGGCGCCGACGAACCGACCTACCTGAGTTTTCGCGAGGGCGTCAAACGCGCCACCGACGCCGGCCTGCTGGACGGCAGCGTGAAGTTCTACCTGGCCGGCGAAAGCCTGCCAAAGCAGGTACGCAAACTCGACACCGTGAGCAGCAGCCGCAAGACCAACGGCTCGAACAAATCCGACACCGACGCCTGCTTCTGGGCCCTGCAATCGGCCCTCGCGACCCTGCAGAATGCCGCGAAAAAAGCCGACGCCAACGCCGTGATCAACATCGCCAGCGTCGACCAGCGCGACCTGTACAAAGACACCGAGAAATTCCAGTGCCGTGCGGGCCTCGTAGTGTCGAGCGTGGCGTTGCGTGGGGATTTGGCACACGTTGATTGATTGACTGTAGAAACGACAAAGGACGCCTTACGGCGCCCTTTCACAAACAGGTTGGCTTGTCATCGCCGTTCACCTGTCTGGCTCTGTGATGGCTGGTTGCCCAGGATCCTCAGAGTCTCACAAGCCCCTTGGGGGAACATTTTTGGGCATCGCCCAACATCTTGAGGCGGGCACGGGCAATCGTCTCTTGCACTTTGGCGATGAACCGAAGATCTCCCCCGGCTTCATCCAAGCAAACCTCAAGATAGCTCACCAAGTCCTCTTCATTTTTCAAATAATCGATAGAGTCCCAGTTCGTGAATTTTTCGATCATGTTTTTTCTTGATGATTTCTGGCGTTATGAAAATTAGCGTCCTTAGGTTATTCACACAAGGCACATCACTTCTGATGTTTTTGTAGGGAATGCACTGACCTTGTGTAGTCCAGATCGCAATCACCTTAAAATCCGCGATAACGCGAGGATAAATTTTCTCGCCATAAGGGCACTATTCGGCGCCCTGCTCATTTCAGCTCTACACTCGTCCTGACAGGCCGTCGCACCGCGCCTGCTTGAACGGCGAGCCTATCAGCCCTGCACTCGCGGTTCTCTTTCACCGTCAAGGAGATGACCATGCAAGTGAAAGCCCTGATCGCCGCCACGCTCCTCGGGCTATTGCCCGGCGCCAGCCACGCCACCAACCTGATGTACATGCCGTTCGAGACGGTGCTCTCGGACGCGATTCGCGCCGGGCGGCTGGATGGCAGTGTGAAGTTCTATCTGATCGGCAACGGGCCGCAGGGCACGCAGCAGTTGTTGCGTCGGGATGTGGTCAGTGATCTGAAGACCAACGGCTTCAACAAGAGCGATCACGACTCCTGCGAATGGGTGCTGCAGTCGAACCTGATCAAGTTGCAGGCCGACGCCAAGCGGGTCGGGGCGAATGCGGTGGTCAATATCGTCAGTTATTACGACCAGCATGTGCGCAAGGATTTGAATACCTATGAGTGCCGGGCCGGGGTATTTGTGACGCGGGTGGCGTTGAAGGGGGATCTGGTGCGGTTGCCCTGAGGGGCGTTGGTGTTTGAGTTGACGCCTTCGCGAGCAGGCTCGCTCCAACCTTGGAATGCGTTCCCCTGTGGGAGCGAGCCTGCTCGCGATTTGATTGCGCAGCAATCAAGCTTTTGAAGGCTCAACCTTGCGTGTCAGCAGTTCGACAAACGCCTTGGCCATCGGCGATTTCTGATCCTTGCGCTGCACCAGCCACACCGCCGACACCGCCTCCGGATCGAGCAGTGGTCGATAGACCACACCATCAATACGCATCCGCTGATACGACGCCGGCAACACCGAAACTCCCAGCCCCGCTGCGACCAGTCCGATGATGGTCATCGCCTCCCCCGCCTCCTGGGCGAAGTGCGGACTGAATCCGGCATCGCGGGCCAGACTGAGCAGTTGCGCATACAAACCGCTGCCATAGCTGCGTGGAAAGAACACGAACGGCTCCAGCGCCAGCGCCGAGAGGAACAAGCCTTCCTCGCTGCCCTGCGCCAACGGATGTTTGGAGCCGAGCACCGCCACCAGCGGCTCACGCATCAGCTCCACCACACTCAGCGAATCCGGCAGGCCCAGCGGGCGCATGATGCCGACTTCGATCGACTCATCCACCAGCGCGTCCGCGACCATGGTGCTGCTCATCTCCCGCAGGTTCAGGTGGACTGCCGGGAAACGCTGACGAAAAGCAAAAATCGCCTGGGGAATGGTCGAGTTGAACGGCGCCGATGAGGTGAAGCCTATCTTCAATTCACCCAATTCGCCGAGTTGCGCACGCCGGGCGACATCCGCGGCTTTGTCGACCTGCGCCAGCACCAGCCGCGCCTCCTGCAGAAACAATCGGCCGGCCTCACTCAGTTCGACCCGACGATTGGTGCGCTCGAACAACCGCGCGCCGACCTCTTGCTCCAACGCCTGAATCTGCTGACTCAGCGGTGGCTGAGAGATCCCCAGCACCTGTGCGGCGCGGCCGAAATGCAGTTCTTCGGCGACGGCGATGAAGTAGCGCAGATGACGCAATTCCATGGAAACCCCATTAGGTCGTTAAAGCTATCAAACAGGTCGAACAATATATTGGATAGAAACATTAGCCAGCTATATGATTTTTTCATTGCCTGCCTGGCCGTGCCCTCCGAGGTCTGATGTGAAAACCGCCGCCGCCCCTCTTGCCCATGAAGTTCCGCCTGCCGCGACGGACGATGTCATCGCCGAGCTGCATGAGATCTACATCGAAAAAGGCACGCCGATGTTCATGCGCACGGTGCTCGCGCTGTTCAGCGGTGGCTTCGCGACCTTCGCTTTGCTGTATTGCGTGCAGCCGATGATGCCGCTGCTGTCTCACGAGTATTCGATCAACGCCGCGCAGAGCAGCCTGATTCTGTCGGTGGCGACCGGCATGCTGGCCTTCGGTCTGCTGATCACCGGACCGATCTCCGACCGCGTCGGGCGCAAACCGGTGATGGTCGCCGCGCTGTTCGCTGCCGCGCTGTGCACCATCGCCAGTTCGATGATGCCGAGCTGGCACGGTGTGCTGATCATGCGTGCGCTGATCGGGCTGTCGTTGAGTGGTCTGGCGGCGGTGGCGATGACGTATCTGAGCGAGGAAATCCATCCACAGCACATCGGTCTGGCGATGGGCCTGTACATCGGCGGCAACGCGATTGGCGGGATGAGCGGGCGGTTGATCACCGGGGTGTTGATCGATTTTGTCAGCTGGCACACGGCGATGCTGGTGATTGGCGGTCTGGCGCTGGTCGCAGCGACGGTGTTCTGGAAGATCCTGCCGGAGTCGCGCAACTTCCGCTCACGCTCGCTGCACCCACGCAGCCTGCTTGATGGCTTCACCATGCACTTTCGCGACGCCGGCCTGCCGCTGCTGTTTCTTGAAGCGTTCGTGCTGATGGGCGCCTTCGTCACCCTGTTCAACTACATCGGCTATCGTCTGCTCGCCGCGCCGTACAACCTCGATCAGGTGTTCGTCGGTTTGCTATCGGTGGTGTACCTGTCGGGCATCTACAGCTCGGCGAAGATCGGTTCGCTGGCGGACAAACTGGGGCGGCGCAAAGTGCTGTGGGCAACCATCGCGCTGATGTTCGCCGGCCTTGCGCTCACCATGTTTACGCCGCTGTTGCTGGTGATCGTCGGCATGCTGATCTTCACCTTCGGCTTCTTCGGCGCGCACTCGGTGGCGAGCAGCTGGATCGGCCGGCGGGCGCTGAAGGCCAAGGGCCAGGCGTCGTCGTTGTACCTGTTCAGCTATTACGCCGGGTCGAGTATTGCCGGCACGGCAGGCGGGGTGTTCTGGCATATGGGCGGCTGGAACGG
Organism: Pseudomonas sp. LF020; assembly: GCF_053456425.1. Lineage (NCBI taxonomy): Bacteria > Pseudomonadati > Pseudomonadota > Gammaproteobacteria > Pseudomonadales > Pseudomonadaceae > Pseudomonas > Pseudomonas sp. LF020. The sequence continues at coordinate 350,885 of NZ_JBRFIX010000004.1, read as the reverse complement.
GATTGGGTTGTTCATTGGTGCGCTGTTGCTGGTGGCGCTGCTGGTGGCGTTGAAACTGGCGAAGTTGCCGCCGTTGCAGGGTGTCAAAGCCTGATACAAAACCCTGTAGGAGTGAGCCTGCTCGCGATAGCGGTGTGTCAGCCAACACATCGGGCGACTGACTTACCGCTATCGCGAGCAGGCTCACTCCTACAATTGATCCGCGTCCGACGTTAAATTGTGGAAACAAAAACGCCCGGCATTGGCCGGGCGTTTTCTATTGCGCGTCGATCACTCGTGGTACTGCGCCGACAACTCATGCACCGCGCGCAGGAACGCGCCGGCATGCTCCGGATCGACCTCAGGGGTGATGCCGTGGCCGAGGTTGAACACGTGGCCGCTGCCCTTGCCGTAGCTGGCCAGAATGCGCCCGACTTCGGTGCGGATCGCTTCCGGTTTGGCGTAGAGCACGGTCGGGTCCATGTTGCCTTGCAGCGCGACCTTGTCACCGACACGGGCGCGGGCGTTGCCGATGTCGCAGGTCCAGTCCAGGCCCAGTGCGTCGGCGCCGGCCTCGGCGATGCTTTCCAGCCACAGGCCACCGTTCTTGGTGAACAGGATCACCGGCACCTTGCGCCCGTCGTGCTCGCGGATCAGACCACTGACGATTTTCTTCATGTACGCCAGGGAGAATTCCTGATACGCCGCCGCCGACAGGTTGCCGCCCCAGGTATCGAAGATCTGCACCGCTTGCGCACCGGCCTGGATCTGGCCGTTGAGGTACGAGGTCACCGACTGCGCCAGTTTATCCAGCAGCAGGTGCATGGCCTGCGGGTTGTCGTAGAGCATCGCCTTGGTCTTGCGGAAGTCTTTCGACGAGCCGCCTTCAACCATGTAAGTGGCGAGGGTCCACGGGCTGCCGGAGAAGCCGATCAGCGGCACACGGCCATTCAGCTCGCGGCGGATGGTGCTGACCGCGTCCATCACGTAGCCGAGGTCTTTGTGTGGATCAGGAATCGGCAACGCTTCGATGTCGGCCAGGGTGCTGACGACTTTCTTGAAGCGCGGACCTTCACCGGTCTCGAAGTACAGGCCCTGGCCCATGGCATCGGGGATGGTGAGAATGTCGGAGAACAGGATCGCCGCGTCCAGTTGCGGGTAGCGGTCGAGCGGTTGCAACGTGACTTCGCAAGCGAATTCCGGATTCATGCACAGGCTCATGAAATCACCGGCCTGGGCACGGCTGGCGCGGTATTCAGGCAGGTAGCGGCCGGCCTGGCGCATCATCCACACCGGGGTGACGTCTACAGGTTGCTTGAGCAGGGCGCGGAGGAAACGGTCGTTCTTCAGGGCAGTCATGTCGGCATCCGGAAAAAAAGTGCGGGCATTTTCTCAGAGCGCGACGCAAAAGGCACGGATGCAGGTCAGCCTTTTGTCTATCGGGTCAATTTATTGCGTTGGAATGCTGATTTTGCAACACCGCTAAACACTGTGGGAGCTGGCTTGCCAGCGATGCGAACACCTCGGTGTGCCAGATTAACCGAGGTGATGCTATCGCTGGCAAGCCAGCTCCCACAGGTATTGCATTGCAGTCAGCTAGACGGGTTTAAACACCCAGGTAATCAAGGATCCCTTCGGCGGCATTGCGCCCTTCGAAGATCGCCGTCACCACCAGGTCGGACCCGCGCACCATGTCGCCACCGGCGAAGATTTTCGGGTTGCTGGTCTGGTGCTTGTACTGACCTTGCTCAGGCGCGACGACGCGGCCCTGGCTGTCGGTCTGGATTTCGAACTGTTCGAACCACGGCGCCGGGCTTGGACGGAAACCGAACGCGATGACCACGGCGTCGGCCGGGATGATCTCTTCGGAGCCCGGGATCGGCTCGGGGCTGCGGCGGCCACGGGCGTCCGGTTCGCCGAGACGGGTCTCGACCACCTTCACGCCTTCGACCTTGTCTTCACCAACGATCGCGATCGGCTGGCGGTTGTAGAGGAATTTCACGCCTTCTTCCTTGGCGTTCTTCACCTCTTTGCGCGAGCCAGGCATGTTCGCTTCGTCACGACGATAGGCGCAGGTCACCGACTTGGCGCCCTGACGAATCGAGGTGCGGTTGCAGTCCATCGCCGTGTCTCCGCCGCCGAGTACCACGACCTTCTTGCCTTTCATGTCGACGAAATCTTCCGGCGACTTTTCAAAGCCCAGGTTGCGGTTGACGTTGGCGATCAGGAAGTCCAGCGCGTCATAGACGCCCGGCAGATCCTCACCGGCAAAACCGCCCTTCATGTAGGTGTAGGTGCCCATGCCCATGAATACCGCATCGTATTCGGCGAGCAGTTGCTCCATGGTCACGTCCTTGCCGACCTCGGTGTTGAGGCGGAACTCGATGCCCATGCCGGTGAAGACTTCGCGACGATTGCTCAGCACGGTCTTCTCAAGCTTGAACTCGGGAATGCCGAAGGTCAGCAGACCGCCGATTTCCGGGTTCTTGTCGAACACCACCGGGGTCACGCCGCCACGCACCAGCACGTCGGCACAACCCAGCCCCGCCGGGCCGGCACCGATGATCGCGACGCGCTTGCCGGTCGGTTTGACCTTGGACATGTCCGGGCGCCAGCCCATGGCGAACGCGGTGTCGGTGATGTACTTCTCGACCGAACCGATGGTCACCGCGCCGAAGCCGTCGTTGAGGGTGCAGGCACCCTCGCACAGACGATCCTGCGGGCACACCCGGCCGCAGACTTCCGGCAGGGTGTTGGTCTGGTGCGACAGCTCGGCGGCCTGGAGGATGTTGCCCTCGGCCACCAGCTTCAGCCAGTTGGGAATGAAGTTGTGCACCGGACACTTCCATTCGCAATACGGGTTGCCGCAACCCAGGCAGCGGTGGGCCTGATCGGCCGACTGCTGGGGTTTGAACGGTTCGTAAATCTCGACGAACTCTTTCTTGCGTTGACGCAACAGTTTCTTCTTCGGATCCTTGCGCCCGACATCGATGAACTGGAAGTCGTTATTCAGACGTTCAGCCATTGTTAAAACCTCATCAAACTCTTCAGGCGCATATCACTGCGGGTTGGCACGAGTGCTGGAAAGCAACGATTTCAGGTTGGCAGCCTTAGGCTTGACCAGCCAGAAACGACGCAGGTAGTCATCAAGGTTTTCGGCGAGTTCACGACCCCACTCGCTTTCGGTTTCCTTGACGTACTCGTTCAGCACGTTCTGCAGGTGGCTGCGGTAGGCTTCCATCGCCTCGCCGCTGATCCGCTGGATTTCCACCAGTTCGTGGTTGACCCGGTCAACGAAGGTGTTGTCCTGATCGAGCACGTAGGCGAAACCGCCGGTCATGCCAGAGCCGAAGTTGTAACCGGTCTTGCCCAGGACGCAGACGAAACCACCGGTCATGTACTCGCAGCAGTGATCGCCAGTGCCTTCCACAACGGTGTGGGCACCGGAGTTGCGCACAGCGAAACGCTCGCCCGCGGTGCCAGCGGCGAACAGCTTGCCGCCGGTGGCGCCGTACAGGCAGGTGTTGCCGATGATGGCGCTGTTTTGAGTCTGATAGACGCTGCCCTTCGGCGGCACGATGACCAGTTTGCCGCCGGTCATGCCCTTGCCGACGTAGTCGTTGGCGTCGCCTTCCAGGTACATGTTCAGACCGCCGGCGTTCCACACGCCGAAGCTCTGACCGGCCGTGCCTTTGAAGCGGAAGGTGATCGGCGCATTCGCCATGCCCTGATTGCCGTGCTTGCGTGCGATTTCGCCGGAGATCCGCGCGCCGATCGAACGGTCGCAGTTGCAGATGTCCAGTTCGAACTCGGCACCGCTGAGGTCGTTGATCGCCGAGGTCGCCATGTCGACCATTTTTTCGGCCAGCAGGCCCTGGTCGAACGGCGGGTTGCGCTCAACGCCGCAGAATTGCGGTTTGTCCGCCGGGATGTGATCGCTGCCCAGCAGCGGGGTCAGATCCAGGTGGTGTTGCTTGGCGGTCTGGCCTTCGAGGACTTCCAGCAGATCGGTGCGGCCGATCAGCTCTTCGAGGGAGCGCACGCCGAGCTTGGCCAGCCACTCACGGGTTTCTTCGGCGACGTAGGTGAAGAAGTTCACCACCATGTCGACAGTGCCGATGTAGTGATCCTTGCGCAGCTTCTCGTTCTGCGTCGCAACGCCGGTGGCGCAGTTGTTCAGGTGGCAGATGCGCAGGTATTTGCAGCCCAGGGCAATCATTGGCGCTGTACCGAAGCCGAAGCTTTCGGCGCCGAGGATCGCCGCCTTGATCACGTCGAGGCCGGTTTTCAGGCCGCCGTCGGTCTGCACCCGGACTTTGCCGCGCAGGTCGTTGCCGCGCAGGGTCTGGTGGGTTTCAGCGAGGCCAAGTTCCCATGGCGCGCCCGCGTATTTGATCGAGGTCAGCGGCGAAGCGCCGGTGCCGCCGTCGTAACCGGAGATGGTGATCAAGTCCGCATAGGCCTTGGCCACACCGGCGGCGATGGTGCCGACGCCCGCTTCCGCGACCAGTTTCACCGAAACCAGCGCCTTCGGGTTGACCTGTTTCAGGTCGAAGATCAGTTGCGACAAGTCTTCGATCGAGTAGATGTCGTGGTGCGGCGGTGGCGAAATCAGGGTCACGCCCGGCACTGCGTAACGCAGCTTGGCGATCAGCCCGTTGACCTTACCGCCCGGCAGTTGCCCGCCCTCGCCCGGCTTGGCGCCCTGAGCGACTTTGATCTGCAGCACTTCGGCGTTGACCAGGTATTCCGGGGTGACGCCGAAACGACCGGTCGCGACCTGCTTGATTTTCGAGCTCTTGATGGTGCCGTAACGTGCTGGATCCTCACCACCTTCGCCGGAGTTGGAACGCGCACCGAGGCGGTTCATGGCTTCGGCCAGGGCTTCGTGGGCTTCCGGCGACAGGGCGCCCAGCGAGATACCGGCGGAGTCGAAGCGCTTGAGCACCGATTCCAGCGGTTCGACTTCACTGATGTCCAGCGGCGTGTCGAGGGTCTTGACCTTGAACAGGTCGCGAATCATCGACACCGGGCGGTTATCCACCAGCGAGGTGTATTCCTTGAACTTGGCATAGTCGCCCTGCTGCACGGCGGCTTGCAGGGTATTGACCACGTCCGGGTTGTAAGCGTGATATTCGCCGCCGTGGACGAACTTCAGCAGACCGCCCTGCTGGATCGGCTTGCGCGGACTCCAGGCTTCGGTAGCGAGGGCTTTCTGCTCGGCTTCGATGTCGACGAAACGCGCACCCTTGATACGGCTCGGCACACCACGGAAGCTCAGTTCGCACACTTCTTCGGACAGGCCGATGGCTTCGAACAGTTGCGCACCACGGTACGAGGCGATGGTCGAGATGCCCATCTTCGACAGGATCTTCAGCAGACCTTTGGTGATGCCCTTGCGGTAGTTCTTGAACACCTCGTAGAGGTCGCCCAGCACTTCACCGGTACGGATCAGGTCGCCCAGCACTTCGTAGGCCAGGAACGGATAGACCGCCGAGGCGCCAAAACCGATCAGCACCGCAAAGTGGTGCGGATCGCGGGCGGTGGCGGTTTCCACGAGGATGTTGGAATCGCAGCGCAGGCCTTTCTCGGTCAGGCGATGGTGCACCGCGCCGGTGGCCAGCGAAGCGTGGATCGGCAGTTTGCCCGGCGCGATATGACGGTCGCTCAGAACGATCTGGGTACGACCGGCACGCACGGCTTCTTCAGCCTGATCGGCAACGTTGCGGATCGCCGCTTCGAGGCCGACGCTTTCGTCGTAGTTGAGGTCGATGATCTGCCGCTCGAAACCCGGGCGGTCGAGGTTCATCAGCGAGCGCCACTTGGCCGGCGAGATCACTGGCGAGCTGAGGATCACGCGCGAGGCGTGCTCCGGCGATTCCTGGAAGATGTTGCGCTCGGCACCGAGGCAGATTTCCAGCGACATCACGATCGCTTCACGCAGCGGGTCGATCGGCGGGTTGGTGACCTGGGCGAACTGCTGGCGGAAATAGTCGTACGGCGTGCGCACGCGCTGCGACAGCACGGCCATCGGCGTGTCGTCGCCCATCGAACCGACGGCTTCGTAGCCTTGTTCGCCAAGCGGACGCAGCACCTGATCACGCTCTTCGAACGTGACCTGGTACATCTTCATGTACTGCTTGAGCTGATCGACGTCGTAGAACGCCGAACCGTGGTCGTTGTCTTCCATGGTCGCCTGGATGCGCAGGGCGTTCTTGCGCAGCCATTGCTTGTACGGATGACGGGATTTCAGACGGTTGTCGATTGCGTCGGTGTCGAGGATCTGCCCGGTTTCGGTGTCCACGGCGAGAATCTGGCCCGGGCCGACACGGCCCTTGGCGATCACGTCCTGCGGCTGGTAGTTCCAGACGCCGATTTCCGACGCAACGGTGATGAAGCCGTTGGTGGTGGTGACCCAGCGCGCCGGACGCAGACCGTTACGGTCGAGCAGGCACACCGCGTAGCGACCATCGGTCATGACCACGCCGGCCGGGCCGTCCCACGGCTCCATGTGCATCGAGTTGTACTCGTAGAACGCGCGCAGATCCGGGTCCATGGTTTCGACGTTCTGCCACGCTGGCGGAATGATCATCCGCACGCCACGGAACAGGTCGATGCCACCGGTGACCATCAGTTCGAGCATGTTGTCCATGCTCGAAGAGTCGGAACCGACACGGTTGACCAGCGGGCCGAGCTCTTCCAGATCCATCAGATCGTTGCTGAACTTGGTCCGACGGGCCTGCGCCCAGTTACGGTTACCGGTAATGGTGTTGATCTCGCCGTTGTGGGCGAGGAAGCGGAACGGCTGAGCCAGCGGCCATTTCGGCAGGGTGTTGGTGGAGAAGCGCTGGTGGAACACGCAGATCGCGGTTTGCAGGCGCTGGTCACCGAGGTCCGGATAGAACGCGGCCAGGTCGGCCGGCATCATCAGGCCTTTATAGATGATGGTCTTGTGCGAAAAGCTGCAGATGTAGTGGTCGGTGTCGGCGGCGTTGGCCACCGACGAACGACGCCGGGCGCTGAACAGCTTGACCGCCATGTCCTGATCGCTCAGGCCTTCACCGCCGATGTACACCTGCTCGATCTGCGGCAGGCGCTCGAGGGCCAAACGGCCGAGGACGCTGGTGTCGATCGGCACTTTGCGCCAGCCGATCAGTTGCAGGCCTTCAGCGAGGATCTCGCGGTTCATGTTCTCGCGAGCGGCTTCGGCTTTGGCCGGATCCTGGTTGAAGAAGACCATGCCCACGGCATATTGCTTGGGCAGCTCGACGCTGAAGGCTTCCTTGGCAATCGCACGCAGGAACGCGTCAGGCTTTTGAATCAGCAGACCGCAACCGTCACCGGTCTTGCCGTCGGCATTAATCCCACCGCGGTGGGTCATGCAGGTCAGGGCCTCGATGGCCGTTTGCAATAGGGTATGACTGGGCTCGCCCTGCATATGGGCTATCAGGCCGAAACCGCAGTTATCCTTGAATTCATCTGGTTGGTACAGACCTGCTTTCATAGACACTTTCTCACCAGGCTGCCTCTTTTCGAGGCAAATTTCTTTTCAATTCAACCACTTGCTGACCGCGCCGAACGTACGCCGGCTTTGCGGGGGCAAAAGGGTGGTCATTGTACACAGCGACACAGACGCTCACAAATTTGACGACGAAATGTCGCAAATTTATGTCGCATTTGTGAAAGGTTTAAAGCGATATGCTGTGCTAGTCAAAACTTTTTTAATTCTGACCGCAACGACTCAAAGACTACTGTGACGCAGACACCACAAGGCACGCGACCTGGAAGGAAGCGCGCACTCGTAGAAATTTTGAGGTGCTTGGAGAGGCGGCCTGGGTAAGGCCGCCGAATCTTCAGCGAGTTGTTGCCAGTTCCTGTTGGACGCTGGCGACAGTGCGAGGCCAAGGTTTACCAGCCTGAACCTTCGCTGGCAAGGCCTTGATGGCAGAAACGGCTGCATCACGATTGGCGAAGTTGCCGTAGGTGATCACGTAAAGCGGCTTGCCGTTGAGGACTTTCTTGAAATAACGGTACTCGCCGCCCTGCTCCTTGACGAAGTTCTGTGCGGTCGCTTCGGAGCTGGTACCGAGGATCTGCACCACATAGTTGCTGGTCGGCTGACCGGCGTACCAGCTGCCACCGGCGGCTTTGGCGACGGTAACCGGCTTCTCGGCCGGTTTGGCGGCTGCAACTGGCTTGGCCGGGGCAGGAGCCGGTTTGGCCGCTGGCGCTGCCGGAGCAGGCTTGGCGGTGGCGACCTGAGTCGGAGCCGGGGTCGGCTTGGCGGCGGGCACCGGAACCGGGGTTGGCGCCGGACCGGCCGGAACACCTGCCGGTGGTGCGGAAGTGGTGACGGTCGGCGGCGTCGCGCTGGAGCCTTCAACCGGCACGCCGTCGTCACCTTCAGTGATGCCGCCAGCGGCTTCAGCCAACGGGCCGCGCATCACCGGTTGCGAGTTGCCGACCAGCGGCAGCGGCATCGGCTGGGTATTGCCGGCGAACTCGACGTTCGGCGCGCCACCCTTGGCGCCCTGGCCCAACGGCAGTTGTGCCTGTTCGTTGGCGGGAGCGCCAGTGGTTGGCGCCTTGTTGCGACCCGGCATCAGCCAGGCGGCGGCGACCGCGACCACAACGACGGCGGATATCGCCAATACGTGTTTCTTCGGCATGTTGAACCCCATACTTGGACGCTTGACCGCAGAGCGGCTGGCAATCATGACTTCGATCAGTGCATCGCGAGCGACCTGGTTGATGTTGCCAGGCCAACCCTCGGCGCTTTCGTGAATCTCAGAGATCTGATCCGCGGTGAAAAGTTCGACACCCCGGCCCGCACCTTCCAGCCGTTGGTCGAGATATTCGCGGGTCTCTTCCTCGGTGTACGGCTGCAGTTCGATGACGTGGAAGCGCTCTTCCTCGAGGTGCAAGGCCTCCAGTTGCGCGATCAGCGACGACTCACCGAACAGGAACACGTGCGGACGACCTTCCGGCGCACCGGCGCCCAGCGCCATCAGCGCCTCGAGGGCGGATTCGTCGAGCTGCTCGGCATCATCCACCAGCAGATAGACTTCCTGCCCGGTCAGTGCCAGCTGCACCACTTGCGCCAGAATCGCGCCGACTTCCGCCTGCGCCACGTCCAGCGCCTGCGCCACCTGACGCAGCACGCCAGCGGCATCGCCGGCGCCACGGGCCGACACGACAACGCTTTGCACCGATTGCTTGTTGGTGCTGGCCACCAGCGCCTGACGCAGCAAGGTCTTGCCGCTGCCCTGCGGGCCGGTGACCACCAGCAGCAACTGGCTGTAACGCGCCAGGTGATGCAGTTGCCCCAGCACCGGTTTGCGCTGGGCCGGGAAGAATTTGAAGCCCGGCACCCGCGGCGCGAAAGGGTCGTGACTTAACTGGAAATGGCCGAGGAACGCCTCGTCGGCATGCAAACTAGTCATCGGAATCTTATTAACCTTTAAGCTGAGCCAGAGCGCGGTAATCCGCTCCCAGCGTGGCCTGTAGAACCTCTTTCGGATAATCGGCGGTCACCACCGCTTCGCCCATCCGGCGCAGCAGCACCAGGCGCAGACGACCGTCGATCACTTTTTTATCAATTGCCATATGTTCGAGAAAATCGGCTTCGGTCATTTCTTCCGGCGGAATCACCGGCAGACCGGCACGCTGGAACAGACGAATGCCGCGATCACGCTCCTGCTCGCTGATCCAGCCCAGACGCGCGGACATTTCCAGCGCCATCACGGTGCCAGCGGCGACCGCCTCACCATGCAACCAGACACCATAGCCCATGTGGGTCTCGATGGCGTGGCCGAAGGTGTGGCCCAGGTTAAGCGTGGCGCGCACGCCGGTTTCCTTCTCATCGGCGCCGACCACGGCAGCCTTGGCTGCGCAGGAGCGCTCGATGGCGTAGGTCAGGGCTTTCTGGTCCAGCGCACGCAGGGCGTCGACGTTGTCTTCGAGCCAGGTCAGGAACGGCTCGTCGCAAATCAGACCGTACTTGATGACTTCGGCCAGACCGGCGGACAGTTCGCGCTCCGGCAGGGTTTTCAGGGACGCGGTATCGATCAGCACGACGTTCGGCTGATAGAACGCGCCGACCATGTTCTTGCCCAGCGGATGGTTAATGCCGGTCTTGCCGCCCACCGACGAATCGACCTGGGACAGCAGCGTGGTAGGTATCTGGATGAAATCGACGCCGCGCTGGTAGCAGGCGGCGGCAAAACCGGCCATGTCACCAATGACCCCGCCGCCGAGGGCGATGATCGTGGTGCGGCGGTCGTGACGGGCCGTTAGCAGGCCGTCGAAGATCAGTTGCAGGGTTTCCCAGTTCTTGAACGCTTCGCCGTCCGGCAGCACCACCGAGATGACCGAGAACTGCGCAAGGCTTTGGGTCAGACGTTCGAGATAGAGCGGCGCCACGGTCTCGTTGGAGATGATTGCCACTTGCCGCCCATGAATATGCGGTGCCAGCAGCTCAGGCTGATCCAACAAACCTTCGCCAATATGAATCGGGTAGCTGCGCTCGCCTAGATCGACCTTGAGTGTCTGCATGTGTCCCCACAGTGAAGATGGAAGCAGGCGTCCTGCCCTGAATTATTGGTTGTCTGCGGCCTATAGCGGGTATGACGCCGCTCGCACGCCATCCGCCACAACCTCGACGGCTGTGACAGGACGCCGAGGATAGCGCATTTCCGGCGGCGCTTTAACGGGGTGGCAGCTGTGCCAGACGGTCGAGAATGTCGAGCACCACCATGCGCGGTGGCCGTTCGTCGGTTTCCACCACCAGATCGGCGATCTCCCGATAGAGCGGATCGCGGATCTCGAGCAGGTCTCGCAGGGTTTTCGCCGGATCGGCGGTGCGCAGCAAAGGCCGATTGCGATCGCGCGACGTGCGGCCGACCTGCTGCTCGACGGAGGCGTGCAGATACACCACCCGCCCGCCCTCGTGCAGGGCCTTGCGGTTGGCATCGCGCATCACCGCGCCACCGCCGGTCGCCAGCACCACACCGTCGAACGCGCACAGCTCGGCGATCATCGCCTGCTCACGGTCACGAAAGCCGGGCTCGCCTTCCTTGTCGAAGATCCACGGGATATTGGCGCCCGTGCGCAGTTCAATTTCCTTGTCGGAATCTTTGAACGGCAGGCGCAGCTCTTTGGCCAGCAACCGGCCGATGGTGCTTTTGCCAGCGCCCATCGGTCCTACAAGAATCAAATTTCGCACAGAATCAACGACTCACAGCAATCGCCTGGTTATTCATGATACGCGGAGTGAGAAATACCAGCAGCTCGGATTTTTTCTCCGAAACCACATCACGCCGGAAAAGGCGGCCAAGATACGGCACATCGCCAAGAAATGGCACCTTATCTACAACCTTGCTTTGAGTATTTGAGAAAACACCGCCAATCACGATGGTCTCGCCGTCGTTCACCAGCACCTTGGCGTTGACCTCGTTCTTCTTGATTGGCGGCACATCCTGCACCTTGTTCAGGTAGTCCGGTTCATCCTTGGTGACCTTGACCTCCATGATGATGCGGTTATCGGGGGTGATCTGCGGCGTCACTTCCAGCGACAGCGAAGCCTCCTTGAACGACACCGACGTCGCACCGCTGGAACTGGCTTCCTGATACGGAATCTCGGTGCCCTTGAGGATCTTCGCCGTCTCCTTGTCGGAGGTGACGACTTTCGGCTGGGAGACGATTTCGCCGTTGCCGGTTTTCTCCATGGCAGTCAGCTCAAGATCGAGCAGCACGTTGTCGGTGATGAAGGCGATGCCGATCCCGGACGTGTTACCGACCGTGCCCATGTCGACGAACGGCGAGTTGGTGCTGGTACTGCCCGGCGTGCCAATGGTGGTCGACGAGCCATTGCTGACCCCCGAGGTGTTCCAGTTGCCCTTGTTCTGGATCGAGCCGCCCCAGCGCACGCCCAGACTCTTGTCGTAATCGACGTTGGCCTCGACGATCCGCGCCTCGATCATCACCTGGCGCACCGGAATATCCAGTTGCGCCACGATCCGCCGCAGTTCGTCGAGGCGATCCTGGGTCTGGTAGGCAATGATGTTGTTGGTGCGCTCATCGACGGTAATCGAGCCACGCTCGTCGATTTTCGCCTCGGCGCTGGTCACCGACTGGAACAGCTTGGCGATGTCCGCGGCCTTGGCGTAATTCACTTGCAACAGCTCGCGGCGCAGCGGTGCCAGTTCGGCGATCTGTTTTTGCGACTCCAGTTCCTGGCGTTCACGGGCAGCGATTTCGTCGGCCGGCGCCACCAGCAGCACATTGCCGATCTTGCGCTTGTCCAGGCCTTTGGTTTTCAGCACCAGGTCCAGCGCCTGATCCCACGGCACGTTTTGCAAACGCAGGGTGATCCCGCCCTGCACCGTATCGCTGGCCACCAGATTGAGGTTGGTGAAGTCGGCGATCAGTTGCAGCACCGAACGCACGTCGATGTCCTGGAAATTCAGCGAAAGCTTTTCACCGCTGTAGCTGTTGCGGTCAGCGTTGCGCTTTTGCAGGTCATCGACGGTCATCGGGCGAATGCTGACGGTCAGCTTGTTGTCGGTCTGGTAGGTGGAATAGTCGAACGTGCCACTGGGTTCGACGGTGATGACCGCACGATCACCGGTGGCGGCAGCGTTGACGAACTGCACCGGGGTGGCGAAATCCTTGACGTCGAGGCGTACCCGCAGCCTGTCGGGCAACTGCGTGCGAGCAAAACTGAGGATGATCTTGCCGTCATGTTCCTGGATGTCCGGGGCGATGGTCGGGTCCGACAGGTCGATGACGACGTTGCCCTCCCCCGCGGTGCCACGCTGGAAGTCGACGCCACGAATGGTTTTGGCAACGGGGGTATAAGCCTTTGCCGGCGCCGCGACCGGTCGCGGCGCAACAGCGGCTGGCCGTGGCGCAGCAGGCTTGGCGCCCTGCCCGACCACCACGAACAGATTGTTGCCCTCTACCCGTGAGGTGTAGGGCGTCAGTTGCGTCAGGTTGATAATCAGGCGCGTGCGGTCGTTAGCCTCGACTACCGTGGCGGTTCGCGCGTTGCCGCTGCCCAGATCACGGGTCTTGCTTGCCAGTTGGCTGGCGACACCCGGCAGATCGAGAGCGATTCGCGCCGGCGAATCAGTGGTGTAGCCCTTGGGTTGCGGTGGCGGACCGTCGAACGACAGCTTCAACTCGATGCGGTCACCCGGTAACGCCGCGACATCCAGCGTCTTGAGGCTGGCCGCCTGAACCATCGGTGAAAGCAGCGCTATCCATAGCGAAAAACCGAGGCTAAAGAAAATCCTGTTCATTGTTCGACTTCCACTATGAGTGCTCTTTCAAAGGAATGGTGCGCGGACGCTCCAGCCAGGCGCCTTCGCCATCGGGGACGATTTCGACCACATCGACCTGAGTGGCGCTGATGGCGACGATGCGCCCGTCGTTGCGCCCCAGGTAGTCGCCGACTTTCAGTCGATGCACCGCCCCCGCTCCGCGCAGCAGGGCGAAGGAACCGGAGGCATTGGAGATCGTGCCGACCATTTCAAACTGCTCGATGTTGAAACCTTCGAGGTACTGCTTGACCCGGTTGGGGTCGGGCTTGACGTTGCGCGAGCCACGCTGCTGCCCGGCCAGATCGACGCGCACCTGACGCGAGAACGGGCTGCGCAGGTTGGCCGCGCTGTAGGTAAACGTCGGATAGGAACGGAACGTCGGCGTCGGCTCGATCCGGCCGGCCGGCCGCAGACGCACTTCATTCATGTAGGTGTCGAGATCGCTGAAGTCATCTCCACCAAAGCATCCGCCAAGACCCAGCAACAGCACCGACAGGGCGAAATAACGGATCGGGGTCATTTGTCCAACCCCTTGTCGTTATAACGGTAGGTCTTGGCGAGGATACTCATGCGCAGCTTCGTCCCGCCGTCCGGGTTGGCAGGCGCCAGTTCGAAATCGTGCAAGGTGACGATCCGTGGCAACCCGGCGACGCCACTGACAAAGGTCGCGAGGTCGTGGTAAGCCCCGGTGACCGTGATCTGGATCGGCAACTCGATGTAGAACGGCTGGGTCACTTCCGGCAGCAGCTTGATCTCTTCGAATTCGAGACCACTGCCCAGCCCGGTGCGGGTGATGTCTTCGAGCAATCCCGGAACTTCGGTGTCGCTGGGCAATTGACGCAGGAGCACACCGAAGGAGTTCTCCATCTCCTTCATCTGCTGGGTGTACAGCTCCAGGTTGGCGGCCATGTGCGCCTTGCTGGCGAACTGCTCCTTCAAGGTGTCTTCTTCCTGACGCTTGGCTTCCAGCTGGTTTTCCATGTCGCTGATGAAAAAGTTATAGCCAAGCGCCAACACCAGCACCGCCAGCAACGCTCCCGCGATGGTTTTCACCGCGGCCGGCCAGGAGCCGATATTGCTGGTGTCCAGATCGTTGAAGTCGATATTGCGCAGACTTTGCAGCCATTCGGACGGCTTCATTTGTCGCCCTCCGTTACGGTTGGCTGGGTCTGACGCACGGTCAGCTGAAAGACGTTGGCCTGATCCACCTGACCGGCAGTCGTCGCTTTCACCTCGTTCAAGCTGGGCGCATCGAACCAGTCGGAAGCGTCCAGATTGCGCATCAGCTCCGAGACGCGATTGTTCGATTCCGCCGCGCCGCTGATCGACAGCGTCTTGCCGAGCAATTTCACGCTGGTGAAATACACCCCGTCCGGCAGCGTGCGCGCCAGTTGGTCGAAGATCCGCCCGCTGATCTGCCGGTTGCCCTGCAAGTCCTGGATGATGCGCATGCGCTCGACCAGTTGCTGGCGCCGAGCCTTAAGTTCGCTGATCTGCTTGATCCGCTCGTCGACCACGGCGATCTGTTTGCCGATGTAGGCATTGCGTGCTGCCTGCCGCTCGATGGCGGTACTGAAGATCTGATCGGCGATGAACACTGCGCCCACCGAACCGACGAAGACCCCGATCAGGATCAGCAGAAAGCGTTTGCGCCGCTCTTCGCGGCGTTCCTCACGCCAGGGGAGAAGGTTGATCCGCGCCATCAGTCGAAACTCCTGAGCGCGAGCCCGCAGGCAATCATCAGGGCCGGCGCGTCACTGGCTAGCGCCCCAGCGTTGACCTTGCTGCTCAGGGCCATGTCGGAAAACGGGTTGGCGACCTGGGTCGGGGTGCCCAGGCGCTGCTCGATCAGGCGATCCAGCCCCGGCACCGATGCCGTACCACCCGCCAGCAGAACGTGATCCACCGCGTTGTACTGACCCGAGGCAAAGAAGAACTGCAGCGAGCGCGAGACTTGCTGCACCAGCGCCTCCCGGAACGGCTGCAACACCTCGCTGACGTAGTCATCGGGCAAGCCGCCCTGTTTTTTCGCCAGACCGGCCTGCTCGATGGTCAGGCCATACCGGCGCTGGATTTCCTCGGTCAGTTGCCGCCCACCGAACAGTTGCTCGCGGGTGTAAATGATTTTGCCGTTGTGCAGAACACTGAGGGTGGTCATGGTCGCGCCGATGTCCACCACCGCCACCGTGAGACGCTCCTGCGATGCCGCCAGTTGCGTGGCGAGCAGGCCGAACGAGCGCTCCAGTGCGTAGGCTTCGACATCGACCACTCGCGCGGTCAGCCCGGCCAGCGCCAGTGCCGCCTCGCGCACTTCGACGTTTTCCTTGCGGCATGCGGCCAGCAGCACGTTGACCCGCTCCGGGTTGCGCGGGGAAACGCCCTGAACCTCGAAATCGATGGCGACTTCGTCCAGCGGATAGGGAATGTACTGGTCGGCCTCGATCCTGAGCTGGTTTTCCAGCTCGTCGTCGGTCAGCCCGGCGTCCATCTCGATGATCTTGGTGATCACCGCGGAACCGGCCACCGCCACCGCCACGCTCTTGAGCCCGGTCCGCGCCTTGACCAGCACGCGGGACAAGGCATGACCTACGCCTTCGAGCTCGGCGATGTTCTTCTCGACCACGGCGTTGGGCGGCAGCGGCTCAACCGCGTACGCCTCGACCCGGTAGCGGTCACCCTGACGGCTCAGTTCCAAAAGCTTCACCGAAGTGGAGCTGATGTCGATCCCCAGTAACGTATTGGTCTTTTTATTGAAGAGTCCCAGCACTACCAATTCCCTATGACTTTCCGTGAGTTACGGACTCTGTAATACGCATTGCGTTCCTTCACCCCGTCTTGACAGAAGCGCAAATGACGCCCCCAGCAGAAAAGTGCTTATAATGCCCAGCGTTTTTTTCCGCTTTTTACTGCCGGCCCAGGTTGTTCTGTGTGTTACCGGAACCCTGTCGCCCAATTCATTCTTTGCCCTGGATGTTCAAAAGCCTTGATTCGTCTGCTGAAATTTTTCGGTTGGTCCATCGTCGCCGTTTTCTGCGGACTGCTTTTAGGTCTCAGCGGCGCGTTTCTTTACCTTAGTCCGGGTTTGCCGTCTGTGGAGGCGCTGAGAAGCATTCAGTTGCAGATTCCGCTCCGGGTCTACAGCAGCGACAACAAGTTGATCGCAGAATTTGGCGAAATGCGCCGTACTCCGATCCGTTTCGCCGACATTCCACCCAATTTCATTAATGCGTTACTAAGTGCTGAAGACGACAATTTTGCCAACCACTATGGCGTCGATCCGAGCAGCCTGATGCGTGCCGCGACCCAACTGGTCAAAAGCGGGCACATTCAGTCCGGCGGCAGCACCATCACCATGCAGGTGGCGAAGAACTTCTTCCTGACCAGCGAACGCAGCTTCTCGCGCAAGACCACCGAGATTCTTCTGGCTCTGCAGATCGAGCGGCAGCTGACCAAGGACGAGATCCTCGAGCTGTACGTGAACAAGATTTATCTGGGTAACCGCGCCTATGGCATCGAGGCGGCAGCGCAGGTGTATTACGGCAAGTCGATCCGCGACGTCAGCCTGGCGCAGATGGCGATGATCGCCGGCCTGCCGAAAGCCCCGTCGCGCTTCAACCCGCTGGCCAACCCGGCGCGCAGCAAGGAGCGCCGTGACTGGATCCTCGGGCGCATGTACAAGCTCGGGAAGATTTCCGAAGCGGACTACACCGCCGCGATCAACGAGCCGCTGAACGCCAGTTATCACGTACCGACGCCGGAAGTGAACGCGCCGTACATCGCCGAAATGGCCCGTGCCGAAATGGTCGGTCGCTATGGCAGCGACGCCTACACCGAAGGTTTCCGCGTCACCACCACGGTACCGAGCAATCTGCAGGAAATGGCCAACACCGCGCTGCACGAAGGCCTGATGACCTACGACCAGCGTCACGGCTACCGTGGCCCTGAATCGCGTCTGCCGGGCAAGACCCACGAAGCGTGGGCCAGCGAGCTGACCAAGCAGCGCACCATCAGCAGTCTTGAGCCGGCCATCGTCACCCAGGTCGACAAGAATGGCTTGCAGGTGCTGACCCGTACCGGCGAAGAACACGTCGCCTGGGACACCATGAAATGGGCGCGGCCGTTCCTCAATACCAACAGCATGGGCGCGGCACCGCGTCAGCCGTCGGATGTGGCGCAGGTCGGCGATCTGATTCGGGTGCAGCGTCAGCCGAACAATTCGCTCAAATTCAGCCAGATCCCGCAGGCGCAGGGCGCGCTGGTATCGCTGGATCCGCAGAACGGCGCGATTCGCTCGCTGGTCGGTGGTTTCGCTTTCGAGCAGAGCAACTACAACCGTGCCCTGCAGGCCAAGCGTCAGCCGGGTTCGAGCTTCAAGCCGTTCGTCTACAGCGCTGCGCTGGACAGTGGTTATACCGCCGCGACGCTGGTCAACGACGCTCCGATCGTGTTCGTCGACGAGTACCTGGATAAGGTCTGGCGGCCGAAGAACGACACCAACACCTTCCTCGGCCCGATCCGGCTGCGCGAGGCGTTGTACAAGTCGCGTAACCTGGTGTCGATCCGCCTGCTGCAGGCGATGGGTGTGGGCAAGACCATCGACTACATCACCCGTTTCGGCTTCAACAAGCAGGACCTGCCGCCGAACCTGTCGCTGGCACTGGGCACCGCAACCCTGACCCCGATGGAAATCGCCACAGGCTGGAGCACCTTCGCCAACGGCGGCTTCAAGATCACCCCGTACATCATCGACAAGATCGAAAGCCGTAACGGCGACACGTTGTTCGTCGCCAACCCGCCGACCGTGCCTCAGGGCGTGTCGGCCACGGATGGCCTCGCCGCGCCAGCGTCGCAGCCGATCACCGTCAACGCCGCGCCGGTGCCGGGTGAAGCCCCGGGCACTGCCGCCGCGCCACAAGCGCCGGCAGTCGCCGAGCGAATCGTCGATGGCCGCACCACGTACATTCTCAACAGCATGCTGCAGGACGTGATCAAGCTCGGCACCGGGCGCCGCGCACTGGCCATGGGTCGCAGCGATATCGCGGGCAAGACCGGTACCACCAACGAATCGAAGGATGCGTGGTTCTCCGGCTACAACGCCGATTACGTGACCACCGTGTGGACCGGTTTCGATCAGCCGGAAAGCCTCGGTCGTCGCGAGTTCGGCGGTACCGTGGCGCTGCCGATCTGGATGAACTACATGTCGGCCGCGCTCAAGGACAAGCCGCCGCATGTGCAGCCTGAGCCGGAAGGCATCCTCAGCCTGCGGGTGGATCCGGTCAGCGGTCGCGCGGCAACGCCAAGCACGCCAGGTGCTTACTTCGAGCTGTTCAAGTCGGAAGACACGCCGCCTTCGGTGAATGAGCTGGGCAACGGTGCCGTACCGGGCAGTCCGCTGCCGGCTGATGAGCAGGCACCGATCGATCTGTTCTGATCCAGCGTTATTGAAAAGCCCCGCCTTCGAGAGAGCGGGGCTTTTTATTGCCTGTTGGTTTTGTGGTGAGACCACTGGCCTCATCGCGAGCAGGCTCACTCCTACAAGGACCAAGGTGCGGCATAGATAGAGTGAACAACTCAAACCCTGTAGGAGTGAGCCTGCTCGCGATGGCGCCAATCCAGTCGCGACAAAAATATCAGGCATAAAAAAGCCCCGACTCATGACGAGCCGGGGCTTTCGGTTGAAGCGCTACAACGACTTAGCCGTTGAACACGTCATCCACGCTTTTCAGCGGGTAGTTCTTCGGATACGGCAGGGTCGCCACACCGGTCTCGATCGCAGCTTTGGCCACGGCGTCGGAGATCAGGGTGATCAGGCGCTTGTCCATTGGCTTCGGAATGATGTACTCACGGCCGAATTCCAGCGGCGCACCACCGTAGGCGTCGCACACGTCCTGCGGCACTGGCAGCTTGGCCAGTTCGCGCAGGGCGTTGGCCGCAGCCACTTTCATTTCTTCGTTGATGCGCTTGGCGCGAACGTCCAGGGCACCACGGAAAATGAACGGGAAGCCCAGAACGTTGTTGACCTGGTTCGGGTAGTCGGAACGACCGGTGGCCATGATCACGTCGCTGCGGGTGGCGTGTGCCAGTTCCGGGGAGATTTCCGGATCCGGGTTCGAGCAGGCGAAGACGATCGGGTTGGCCGCCATCGACAGCAGACCTTCAGGGCTCAGCAGGTTCGGGCCGGACAGACCGACGAACACGTCAGCGCCTTGCAGAGCGTCAGCCAGGCTGCGCTTGTCGGTGGCGTGAGCGAACACGGCTTTGTACTGGTTCAGGTCGTCACGGCCGGAGTGGATCACACCGGTACGGTCAACCATGAAGATGTTTTCGATTTTTGCGCCCATGCTCACCAGCAACTTCATGCAGGAGATGGCCGCAGCGCCGGCGCCGAGGCAGACGATCTTGGCTTCCGGCAGGGTCTTGCCGGCGATTTCCAGGGCGTTGATCATGCCGGCCGCGGTCACGATTGCGGTGCCGTGCTGGTCATCGTGGAATACCGGAATGTCGCACTGCTCGATCAGAGCACGTTCGATCTCGAAGCACTCAGGTGCCTTGATGTCTTCCAGGTTGATGCCACCGAAGGTGATGGAGATGCGTTTTACGGTGTCGATGAAGGCTTGCGGGCTTTCGGAGTCGACTTCGATGTCGAATACGTCGATACCGGCGAAGCGCTTGAACAGCACGCCTTTACCTTCCATAACCGGCTTGGAAGCCAGTGGGCCGAGGTTACCCAGCCCCAGAATCGCGGTGCCATCGGAAATGACTGCAACCAGGTTGCCCTTGCCGGTGTACTTGTAGGCCAGTTCAGGATCGCGAGCGATCTCACGCACTGGTTCAGCTACGCCGGGGCTGTAGGCCAGCGACAGGTCGCGGGCGGTAGCAGTGGCCTTGGTGAGCTCGACACTCAGCTTCCCTGGACGAGGATTGGCATGATATTCGAGAGCGGCAGTTTTCAGATCAGACATTTTGGCATTCCGCTTTTTACTGTTGGACAGACTGGTCAGCGAGGATACGCGCCTCGCAAAGTCCCCACAAGACTGAGCGGTCACCCCTGTCAAGCGCGCTGTCCTACGACTTTGGGCCAAGAGCCACGGCGCACAAGGGCTGGACTGTTCACAATCAACAGAAAAAATGTCTACAATTTTTATTCAGCGAGCGCTTTGCAGCATTGAAGGATCCGTCAGCGGAAGTAACCAGCGTGGCTGACCCGGTTTCAACCCGCCGCGTCGCGAACGATCGACGACCCAGCCGCGAGCCTCGACCTGCTTGCCTTTCAATGCCTGCAAGCGGGCATTGTCGAACTGTCCGAGCAGATTGGGTGCAACGCGCAACACAAGCGCGTCCTGCAACTCGATCCAGATTCCACCGCGATTGCGCTGAACCTTGCTCACACGCCCGCTGACCACGGCGAAACCCGAACGCTGGATCTGCTGCGCTTTCAGTACAGGCGACTGGCGCCAGACGCCGCGTCCAGCGGTTCGCGCGCGCCTCTCAGCGGCCTGCTGACAGGCAACAAGATCGACGTTCGGCGCCACCGCGACCTGAAAACCGAGGCCATCGGCGAGCATTTGCGCTTCAAGACTGGCGCCGCTGGCACTGTAGACATGCGCCAGGATCCGGCCGTAATGGTCTTTGGCCTGCCTGCCGGGGAGCAACCCGACCCGCCCGCCACTGTCCGCCACCAGTGCTTCAAGGCGTTTGCGCGCCGCCACGGCGAAGGGTTCGTCACTGCGGCCCTGCTTGCCCAGCTCCGGCGTGTTGAGACCGATCATCCGCACACTGCGCCCATCGCTCAGGCGTAGCGTGTCGCCATCGACCACGCGCTGGACGCTGACGCTGCTCAGGCCGGCAGGCGTGGGGCAAAATGCCTGGGCAGCGGACAGCCAAATCGCGGACACAAAAAAGGCGCCCACAAGGGACGCCTTTTTCATCAGCCTGGAGAAACCGTCGAAGTTTTCCAGAATGACCAATCTTACTTCTTGGCGCCGAAGGCACCGAAACGGTCGGCGAACTTCTGAACGCGGCCACCGGTGTCCAGAGTCTTCTGCTTACCGGTGTAGAACGGGTGGCACTCGTTGCAAACGTCGATCGCCAGGGCTTTGCCGAAGGTCGAACGGGTTTCGAACTTGTTGCCGCAGCTGCAGGTTACTGCAACTTCTGGGTAATTCGGGTGGATATCAGCTTTCATGATGTCTTCCTCAGCTAGCGTGCCGCCACCCAACACTATTGTTGAATACCGCACGTAATTAGGCCGCGGATTCTACCAGACAATGTCAATCGCGCAAGCTGTCCCTGAGACCGACCGTCTGCTAGGCTCCCGGGCTTGAACGCACCCCTGTGGGAGCGAGCTTGCTCGCGAATGCGTTGTGCCAGTTGATGACTTCGTGCCTGACACACCGCGTTCGCGAGCAAGCTCGCTCCCAAACTTGATCTGCGCCAAGCCTCCTTTTGTGTTGATAGAGATCCCCCCGCGTGCCCGACGCCATTCTGCGCCTCGCCCTGCCTTCGCCCCTGCGCCGCCTGTTCGATTATCGGGCGCCGGCCGGGGTATCGCGTGCCCAGTTGCAGCCGGGCATGCGCCTGCGGGTGCCGTTCGGTCGGCGGGAAATGATCGGGATCCTGGTCGAAGTCACCGACACCAGCGACGTGCCGCTGGAAAAACTCAAACCGGCGCTGGCCCTGCTCGATGCCGAGCCGCCGCTGCCGCCCGCGCTGTTCAAGCTGTGCCTGTGGACATCCCAGTATTACCAGCACAGCCTCGGCGACACCTTGAGCTGGGCGCTGCCGGTTTTGCTGCGACAGGGCGAACTGGCTGAAGCCCGTCAGGAGCGCTTCTGGTCGGTTGCGCCCGGTGCCAGCCTCGATGATTCGCGCATCGCCCGCGCCCCGCGCCAGCGTGAAGCATTGTCGACGCTGGCGCAGCACCCCCACGGCGTAGCCCATCAGTTGCTGAGCAAGCTGATGCTGAGCAAAGACAGCCTCGACCTGCTGCTGGCCAAGGGTCTGGTGCAGGTGGAAATCCGCCGACATGCGCCCGGCGTGCGCCATGAACACTGGCTGGCGCAACCGGAACTGCCGCTCAACACCGAACAACGCGCCGCTTACGAGGCGATCCGCGCCGGGTTCGACAGTTATCACGCGTTTCTGCTGGCCGGGGTCACCGGCAGCGGCAAGACCGAAGTCTATCTGCAGCTGATCCGCGAAACCCTCGAAGCCGGCAAGCAGGCGCTGGTGCTGATCCCCGAGATCAACCTCGGCCCGCAGACTCTGGCGCGTTTCGAGCAGCGCTTCAATGCGCGCATCGCCCTGCTGCATTCGGCGGTCAACGACCGTGAGCGCCTCGACGCCTGGCTCGCTGCCCGCGACGGCGAGGCCGACATTATTATCGGCACCCGCTCGGCGCTGTTCACCCCGATGAAAAACCCGGGACTGATCATCATCGACGAAGAACACGACGGCTCCTATAAACAGCAGGAAGGCCTGCGCTACCACGCCCGGGATCTGGCGCTGGTGCGTGCGCGCCAGGAAAACATCCCGATCGTCCTCGGCTCCGCCACGCCGTCGCTGGAAAGCCTGCACAACGCCTACACCGGTCGTTATGGCCTGCTACGCCTCAACGAGCGGGCCGGCGGCGCCAAACAACCACGTTTCCTGCGGCTGGACGTGAAAAGCCGTCCGCTGGACAGCGGCATTTCCGGGCCGATGCAACAAGCCATCGGCCAGACCCTCGCGGCCGGCCAGCAGGTGCTGGTATTCCTCAATCGCCGTGGTTTCGCGCCGACTTTGCTGTGCCACGATTGCGGCTGGATGTCCGAATGCTCACGCTGCGACGCGCGGATGACCGTGCACCAGCGCTACGGTGAGCTGCGCTGCCACCACTGTGGCAACGTCGAGCGCACGCCGCGCCAATGCCCCAAGTGCAACAAAGTCGATCTGCGGCCGGTGGGCGCCGGCACCGAACGCGCCGAGGAACGCCTGGCGATTCTGTTCCCGGACTACCCGGTGCTGCGCGTCGACCGCGACAGCACTTCGCGCAAGGACGCGATGAATCAACTGTTCGCGACGATTCAGAAAGGCCAGCCGTGCATTCTGGTCGGCACGCAAATGCTGGCCAAGGGGCACCACTTCCCCCGGGTCACGCTGGTGTCGATTCTGGATGCCGACGGCGGGCTGTTCTCCGGCGACTTCCGCGCCAGCGAGCGCATGGCGCAGCTGATCGTGCAGGTGGCCGGGCGCGCCGGGCGGGCTGAGGAGCCGGGCAAAGTGATCATACAGACCCACTTGGCCGACCATCCTTTATTGGTGCAACTGACCGAGCAGGGCTACTTCGCCTTTGCCGAGCAGGCCTTGAGTGAGCGCCGCGCGGCGGGGCTGCCGCCGTTTTCACACCTGGCGCTGTTACGCGCCGAAGCGCACAAACCGGGGCAGGCGGAAGGTTTTCTCGATGAGGCATGCAGCGCCGCCGAGCGTTTGCTGGCTGAACAGAATCTGGGCGGGATCGAATTGCTCGGACCGGTGCCGGCACCGATGGAGCGCCGTGCGGGGCGCTATCGGGCACAGCTGTTGGTGCAGGCGGCGGCGCGGGCACCCTTGCATCGACTGCTCGCCAGCTGGTTGCTGGTGCTGGAGCAGATGCCGAGCGGGCGCGCGGTGCGCTGGTCGCTGGATGTCGATCCGGTGGATTTGTATTGACGCTGACCTGTGGCGAGGGAGCTTGCTCCCGCTGGGGCGCGAAGCGGCCCCAAAACGGAAATGCCAGCCGAACCGAGTCAGCGGTTTTACGACTGTTGCGCAGCCGAGCCGGAGCAAGCTCCCTCGCCACAGGGTAATTTGTCACCACATATCCACATCCTGCCTGCTAAGGTTGGCAAGCCCGTCTTCGCAACGGATAATGCCCAGTTTTTCCACCCGCGCATCGATGCGCCGCCGCGCTTGCGGTCGAAAGAGAAGACCATGAAAGACACCATTCGCCAGCTGATCCAACAAGCCCTCACCCAACTCGTCAACGAAGGTGTGTTGCCTGAAGGCCTGTCGCCGGCGATTCAGGTGGAGAACGCCCGTGACAAGACCCACGGCGACTTCGCCAGCAACATCGCCATGATGCTGGCCAAGCCTGCGGGCATGAAGCCGCGCGATCTGGCGGAGAAAATCATTGCCGCGCTGCCGGCCGACGAGAACGTCACCAAGGCCGAAATCGCCGGCCCCGGCTTCATCAATTTCTTCCAGAACACCCAGGCCCTCGCCTCGCGCCTCGACGCCGCCCTGGCCGATGCTCACGTTGGCGTGCGCAAGGCCGGCCCGGCGCAACGCACCGTGGTCGACCTGTCGGCGCCGAACCTGGCCAAAGAGATGCACGTCGGCCACTTGCGCTCGACCATCATCGGCGACGGCGTGGCCCGTGTTCTCGAGTTCCTTGGCGACGAAGTGATCCGCCAGAACCACGTGGGCGACTGGGGCACCCAGTTCGGCATGCTGATGGCTTACTTGCAGGAAAACCCGATCACCAGCGACGAGCTGTCCGATCTGGAAAACTTCTACCGCGCCGCCAAGCAGCGTTTCGATGAATCCGAAGAGTTCGCCGACCGCGCCCGTGGCCTGGTGGTCAAGCTGCAGGCCGGCGATGCCGAGTGCCTGGCGCTGTGGACCAAGTTCAAGGACATCTCGCTGTCGCACTGCCAGAAGATCTACGAACTGCTCAACGTCAAACTGACCATGGCCGACGTGATGGGCGAAAGCGCCTACAACGACGACCTGATCAACGTGGTCAACGACCTCAAAGCCGCCGGCATGCTGGTCGAGAGCAACGGCGCCCAGTGCGTGTTCCTCGACGAGTTCAAGAACGCCGACGGCGATCCGCTACCAGTGATCATCGTCAAGGCTGACGGCGGTTACCTGTACGCCACCACTGACCTGGCAGCCGTGCGCTACCGCAGTGGCAAGTTGAAGGCCGACCGCGCGCTGTACTTCGTCGACCAGCGTCAGGCCCTGCACTTCCAGCAAGTGTTCGCCGTGGCGCGCAAAGCCGGTTTCGTGACCCATCCGATGGAAATGGAGCACATGGGCTTCGGCACCATGAATGGCGCCGACGGCCGTCCGTTCAAGACCCGTGATGGCGGCACCGTGAAGCTGATCGATTTGCTGACCGAAGCCCAGGAACGTGCCTACAACCTGGTCAAAGAGAAGAACCCGACACTGGCCGAAGACGAACTGCGCAACATCGCCAAGGTTGTCGGCATCGGTGCGGTGAAATACGCCGACCTGTCCAAGCACCGCACCAGCGACTACAGCTTCAACTTCGACCTGATGCTGAATTTCGAAGGCAACACCGCGCCGTACCTGCTGTACGCCTATACCCGTGTGGCCGGTGTGTTCCGCAAACTGGGCAAGGACTTCAGCGAAGTCGACGGCCAGATCGTCCTCGAAGCCGCGCACGAGCAAGAGCTGGCGGCGAAGCTGGCGCAGTTCGGCGAAGTGCTGAACAGCGTTGCGGAAAAAGGCACGCCGCACATTCTCTGCACTTATCTGTATGACGTCGCCGGTCTGTTCTCCAGCTTCTACGAGAACTGCCCGATTCTCGCCGCCGAAACGCCGGTCCAGATGCAGAGCCGTCTGCGTCTGGCCGCGCTGACCGGTCGTACTCTCAAGCAAGGCCTGGAACTGTTGGGCCTGGAAACTCTGGAGCGCATGTAAGTTGGCTGCCAAGAAAAAACCTGCACCCAAGCGTGGCGCCAGCCGTTACCAAGCTCCTGCAAAGCAACCGATCCCGGGCTGGCTGTGGATGGCCATCGGCCTGACGGTCGGCGCGTTCATCGTGTTCCTGATGAAACTGGAGCCGGGCAAGGGCAGCGACACGGTCAAGCGCGAGAAAGTCGAGCAGGCGCAGCAGCAGAAAGCGTCGAAGATCGCCGAGGCCAACAAGACCCCGCCGAGCCCGACGCAACCGGTGAAGCCGAAGTACGACTTCTACACCCTGCTGCCGGAATCGGAAGTGATCGTGCCGCCGGATGCCGTGCCGGAGAAAACCCTGCCGACGCCGCAAGTGCCGACCACACCGGTTACCCCGGCGGAAGCGGCGAAGATCGACACCGCACGCGCGCAGGCCGCGCTGTCGGGCATTACCCCACCGCCAGCGCCACCGGTGGCGAAAGCGGCGCCAGTGACCAAGTTCTTCCTCCAGGCCGGTTCGTTCCGCAAAGAGGCGGACGCGGACAAGGTGCGGGCGCAGATCATTCTGCTCGGCCAGGCTGTGGCGGTTGAGTCCGGCACAGTGAAGGATGAAACCTGGTATCGCGTACTGGTTGGCCCGTTCAGCAACCGCGAACAACTGACCACGGCGCAGAAACAACTGGCCGGCAGCGGCTTCAGCAATCTGTTGTTACAACAACGCCAGAGCCGCTGATTGGCCTGTGGGCACCTCACTCTGAGGTTGCCCACAACCTTGTGGTGAGGGGATTTAGCGAAACGTCGCACCGCCCCGACCGGCTGCGCAGCAGTCGTAAATCCGGCATTCGCGGTGCGTCAGACCGACTGCAACCGCAGGTTTCAGGGCCGCTTCGCGCCCCATCGGGGATAAATCCCCTCGCCACAGTCATCAAACACCATTCGTCTCCCATTACCCTCCCCGGTTGAAATCCTCTCCAGCACCCCCATATGAATGGGCATAAGGCATTTTCGCCCCGCTGCGTGGAGACTCTTCCCTTGACCACCATCGTTTCAGTCCGCCGCCACGGCAAAGTCGTCATGGGCGGCGACGGCCAGGTTTCTCTCGGCAACACCGTGATGAAAGGCAACGCCAAAAAGGTGCGTCGCCTGTACCACGGCCAGGTCATCGCCGGTTTCGCCGGTGCCACCGCCGACGCCTTCACTCTGTTCGAACGTTTCGAAGGCCAGCTTGAGAAACATCAGGGCCACCTGATCCGCGCCGCTGTCGAACTCGCCAAAGAATGGCGCACCGACCGCTCCCTGAGCCGCCTCGAAGCCATGCTCGCGGTCGCCAACAAGGACGCCTCGCTGATCATCACCGGCAACGGTGACGTGGTCGAACCCGAAGACGGCCTGATCGCCATGGGTTCCGGCGGCGCCTACGCGCAAGCCGCAGCCAGCGCGCTGTTGAAAAAGACCGACCTGTCGGCCCGTGAGATCGTCGAAACTGCCCTCGGTATCGCCGGCGACATCTGTGTATTCACCAACCACACCCAGACCATTGAGGAGCAGGATCTCGCTGAATAAGCCTGACGCGGCCTAAGTGCCACGGCTTGTTTCTGCTTGAGGACCGTCAATTATTATGTCCATGACTCCCCGCGAAATCGTCCACGAACTCAACCGCCATATCATCGGCCAGGACGATGCCAAGCGCGCCGTCGCGATTGCCCTGCGCAACCGCTGGCGCCGCATGCAGCTGCCTGAAGAGCTGCGCGTTGAAGTGACTCCGAAAAACATCCTGATGATCGGCCCGACCGGTGTCGGTAAAACCGAGATCGCCCGTCGCCTGGCAAAACTGGCCAACGCGCCGTTCATCAAGGTCGAAGCGACTAAATTCACCGAAGTCGGCTACGTTGGCCGCGACGTCGAATCGATCATCCGTGATCTGGCCGACGCCGCGATCAAGATGCTGCGCGAGCAGGAAATGACCCGCGTGCGCCACCGTGCCGAAGACGCTGCCGAGGATCGTATCCTCGACGCACTGCTGCCACCGGCACGCATGGGCTTCAGCAATGAAGAAGCGCCGAGCAGCGATTCCAACACCCGTCAGCTGTTCCGCAAACGCCTGCGCGAAGGACAACTGGACGACAAGGAAATCGAGATCGAAGTCGCCGAAGTGGCCGGCATCGAGATCGCCACGCCGCCTGGCATGGAAGAAATGACCAGCCAGTTGCAGAACCTGTTCGCCAACATGGGCAAGGGCAAGAAGAAGGCGCGCAAGCTCAAGGTCAAAGAAGCACTGAAACTGGTGCGCGACGAAGAGGCCGGGCGTCTGGTCAACGAAGAAGAGCTGAAGGCCAAGGCGCTGGAAGCGGTCGAGCAGCACGGCATCGTGTTCATCGACGAAATCGACAAGGT
Source organism: Pseudomonas sp. LF020 (assembly GCF_053456425.1). Lineage (NCBI taxonomy): Bacteria > Pseudomonadati > Pseudomonadota > Gammaproteobacteria > Pseudomonadales > Pseudomonadaceae > Pseudomonas > Pseudomonas sp. LF020. The sequence goes on along the minus strand of NZ_JBRFIX010000004.1, from coordinate 322,527 downwards.
CGCCAAGCGCGGCAATGTCGGCGGCGCCGACGTGTCCCGTGAAGGCGTACAACGCGACCTGCTGCCGCTGATCGAAGGCTGCACCGTCAACACCAAGCTGGGCATGGTCAAGACCGACCACATCCTGTTCATCGCCTCCGGCGCGTTCCACCTGAGCAAGCCGAGCGATCTGGTGCCTGAGCTGCAGGGTCGTCTGCCGATCCGCGTCGAACTCAAGGCGCTGAGCCCGGAAGACTTCGAACGCATCCTCAGCGAACCGCACGCCTCGCTCACCGAGCAATACTGCGCACTGCTGAAAACAGAAGGCCTGAACATCCAGTTCCAGCCGGAAGGCATCAAGCGTCTGGCGGAAATCGCCTGGCAGGTCAACGAGAAGACCGAGAACATCGGTGCCCGTCGTCTACACACGCTGCTTGAGCGTCTGCTGGAAGAGGTGTCGTTCAGTGCCGGCGACCTGGCCAGCACGCATGACGACAAGCCGATCCTGATCGACGCTGCGTACGTCAACAGCCATCTGGGCGAATTGGCGCAGAACGAAGACCTGTCCCGTTATATCCTGTAGGTCACCTTCCCTGTAGGAGCTGCCGCAGGCTGCGATCTTTTGATTTTGATTTATAAAAGACAAGATCAAAAGATCGCAGCCTTCGGCAGCTCCTACAGGGGCTCATCACAGTCGGATGACCTGCAATGACCACTATTCCCACCGACATCAAACTGCACAAAGCCTCGAAAACCCTGACGCTCAAATACGCGTCCGGCGAGGAGTACACCCTGCCCGCCGAATTTCTGCGCGTGCATTCCCCTTCCGCCGAGGTCCAAGGCCATGGCAAACCGATCCTGCAATTCGGCAAGCTCAATGTCGGACTGACCGCACTGGAACCGGCCGGTCACTACGCACTGAAACTGACCTTCGACGACGGTCACGACAGCGGCCTGTTCACCTGGGAATACCTCTACGAGCTGGGGCGACGTCATGACGCACTCTGGGCCGATTATCTGGCCGAGCTCAAAGCCGCCGGGAAAACCCGCGATCCGGACCAGTCGATCGTCAAGCTGATGCTCTAGTCCGAGACTCTTGCTCTTTAGAGGGCATTTTCTAAATTCATCTGTTTGAATGCTGCGCCAAGTGGTCGAGGATCGGCCGCTTGCGAAAAAAATTAAACTCGGGTAACCAATGGAGCTGGCAAGTTCCCTGCAGTGCTCTACGACTGTAAAGCAGCTATGCAGAATTAACGGTCACCCGAGCAGTAGTACCTGGCATTCGCTGTGGAACTGCACAGCACAACACCGGGTACTCGTCTCAGGACAATGGAGCGTCGTAGATGAGTAACAAGAATAACGATGACCTGAAGTACCAAGCCTCGGAAAACACCCTGGGGCTTAATCCCGTCGTTGGGCTGCGCGGAAAGGATCTGCTGGCCTCTGCTCGAATGGTGCTGACCCAGGCCATCAAACAACCGATCCATAGCGTCAAGCACGTGACCCATTTCGGTCTTGAACTGAAGAACGTGCTGTTCGGCAAATCCGAACTGCAACCGGCCAGCGATGATCGTCGCTTCGTTGATCCGGCGTGGAGTCAGAACCCGCTCTACAAACGTTATCTGCAAACTTACCTGGCGTGGCGCAAGGAGCTCCATTCCTGGATCGACGACAGCAGCCTGTCACCCAAAGACATCGCGCGCGGCCACTTCGTGATCAACCTGATGACCGAAGCCATGGCCCCGACCAACACCGCCGCCAACCCGGCAGCGGTCAAACGCTTCTTCGAGACCGGCGGCAAAAGCCTGCTCGACGGCCTCTCGCATCTGGCCAAGGATCTGGTGCACAACGGCGGCATGCCGAGCCAGGTCAACATGGGCGCGTTCGAGGTCGGCAAGAGCCTCGGCGTGACCGAAGGCGCGGTGGTGTTTCGCAACGACGTGCTGGAACTGATCCAGTACAAGCCGATCACCGAGCAGGTGCACGAGCGTCCACTGCTCGTGGTGCCGCCACAGATCAACAAGTTCTACGTTTTCGATTTGAGCCCGGACAAGAGTCTGGCGCGCTTCTGCCTGCGCAACAACGTGCAGACCTTCATCGTCAGCTGGCGCAACCCGACCAAGGCCCAGCGCGAGTGGGGCCTGTCGACCTACATCGATGCGCTGAAAGAAGCGGTCGACGTGGTCACCGCGATCACCGGCAGCAAAGACGTGAACATGCTCGGCGCCTGCTCCGGCGGCATCACCTGCACCGCCCTGCTCGGCCACTACGCCGCCCTCGGTCAGAACAAGGTCAACGCCCTGACCCTGCTGGTCAGCGTGCTCGACACCACCCTGGACAGCGACGTCGCCCTGTTCGTCGACGAGCAGACCCTCGAGACCGCCAAGCGCCACTCGTACCAGGCCGGCGTGCTCGAAGGCAAAGACATGGCCAAGGTCTTCGCGTGGATGCGTCCCAACGACCTGATCTGGAACTACTGGGTCAACAACTACCTGCTCGGCAACGAGCCGCCGGTGTTCGACATCCTGTTCTGGAACAACGACACCACCCGGTTGCCGGCAGCGTTTCACGGCGACCTGATCGAGATGTTCAAAAACAACCCACTGATCCGCCCCAATGCACTGGAAGTGTGCGGCACGCCGATCGACCTCAAGCAGGTTACCGCCGACATCTTCTCGCTGGCCGGCACCAACGACCACATCACGCCGTGGAAGTCCTGCTACAAGTCGGCGCAGCTGTTTGGCGGCAAGGTCGAGTTCGTGCTGTCGAGCAGCGGGCACATCCAGAGCATCCTGAATCCGCCGGGCAACCCGAAATCGCGCTACATGACCAGCGAAGGCATGGCCGCCAATGCCGACGAGTGGCAAGAGAACTCGACCAAGCACACCGATTCCTGGTGGCTGTACTGGCAGGCGTGGCAGGCCGAGCGCTCGGGCAATCTGAAAAAGGCACCACTGAAACTGGGCAACAAGGCGTATCCGGCAGGCGAGGCCTCGCCGGGCACTTATGTTCATGAGCGGTAACTGACACACCTCGGCTCCCCGAACTGTGGGGTGAAACTGTGGTGAGGGGATTTATCCCCTCACCACAAGGCTCACTCCTGCAGGGGAGCGGGGATGAATTAATTCACAGGGCCTGAAGCATGCCGCAACCGTTCATTTTCCGTACCGTCGATCTGGATGGGCAGACCCTCCGCACCGCGGTACGCCCCGGCAAGCCTCATTTGACGCCCTTGCTGATTTTCAATGGCATCGGCGCCAACCTGGAGCTGGTGTTTCCGTTTGTCGCGGCGCTGGACCCGGATCTGGAAGTGATCGCCTTTGACGTGCCCGGTGTCGGCGGCTCGTCGACGCCGAGCCGGCCTTATCGCTTTCCCGGGCTGGCGAAGCTGACGGCGCGGATGCTCGACTACCTCGACTACGGTCAGGTCAACGTGATCGGCGTGTCGTGGGGCGGCGCGCTGGCGCAGCAATTCGCCCACGACTATCCCGAACGCTGCAAGAAACTGGTGCTGGCAGCAACCGCCGCCGGTGCTTTCATGGTGCCGGGCAAACCGAAAGTGCTGTGGATGATGGCCAGTCCCCGCCGTTACATCCAGCCGTCCCACGTGATCCGCATTGCGCCGCTGATCTACGGCGGCTCGTTCCGCCGCGACCCGACCCTGGCTGCCAGCCATGCGGCGAAAGTGCGTTCGGCGGGCAAGCTCGGTTACTACTGGCAACTGTTCGCCGGCCTCGGCTGGACCAGCATTCACTGGCTGCACAAGATCCATCAGCCGACGCTGGTGCTGGCCGGCGACGACGATCCGCTGATCCCGCTGATCAATATGCGCATGCTTGCCTGGCGCATCCCCAACGCCCAGCTGCACATCATCGACGACGGTCATCTGTTCCTGATCACCCGCGCCGAAGCCGTGGCGCCGATCATCATGAAATTCCTTGAGGAGGAACGGCAGCGCGCCGTGATGCACCCGCACCCGACCCCGCTGGGCGGATAAGTCACGGCGGCAGGCTTTATGCAGGGTTTTGAACAATGCGCGCGGCAGGACGCCGCGCAGGCAGCAACCCGTAACAGCGACTATGGTGTTCTGGTTCGGTGAGTTTGTTTTTGACCTGAAGACGAAGGAGTGTTGAGTCATGCGCGACAAACCTGCGACGGGCGTGGTGCCCAGTCCCGCCGTGTTCATCAATGCACAGAGTGCAATGACCGGCCTGCGTGGGCGGGACTTGCTCTCGACCTTGCGCAGCGTCGCCGCCCACGGTCTGCGCAACCCGCTCCACAGCGCGAAACACGCCTTGAAACTCGGCGGCCAGCTCGGTCGGGTGCTGCTCGGTGAAACGCTGCACCCGACCAACCCGCAGGATGCGCGGTTCGCCGACCCGGCATGGAGCCTCAATCCGTTCTACCGGCGCAGCCTGCAGGCGTATCTGGCCTGGCAGAAACAGGTCAAGAGCTGGATCGATGAAAGCAGCATGAGCGAGGACGACCGCGCTCGCGCGCACTTCGCGTTCACCCTGCTCAACGATGCCGTGGCGCCCTCCAATACCCTGCTCAACCCGCTGGCGGTCAAGGAGCTGTTTAATTCCGGCGGCCAGAGTCTGGTGCGCGGCCTGAGCCATCTGTTCGATGATCTGCTGCACAACGATGGCCTGCCGCGACAGGTTACCAAGCAGGCGTTCGAAGTCGGCAAGACCGTTGCCACCACCACCGGCGCCGTGGTGTTTCGCAACGAGATGCTCGAGCTGATCCAGTACAAGCCGATGAGCGAAAAGCAGTACGCCAAGCCGCTGCTGGTGGTGCCGCCGCAAATCAACAAGTACTACATTTTCGACCTCAGCCCGCACAACAGCTTCGTCCAGTACGCGCTGAAAAACGGCCTGCAGACCTTCATGATCAGTTGGCGCAACCCGGACGTGCGCCACCGTGAATGGGGCCTGTCGACCTACGTCGAGGCGGTGGAAGAAGCGATGAATATCTGCCGGGCGATCACCGGCGCGCGCGAGGTCAACTTGATGGGCGCCTGCGCCGGCGGCCTGACCATCGCCGCGCTGCAGGGTCATCTGCAGGCCAAACGGCAACTGCGGCGGATCTCCAGTGCGACCTATCTGGTCAGCCTGCTCGACAGCGAGATCGAAACCCCGACCACGCTGTTCGCCGACGAACAAACCATCGAAGCGGCCAAACGCCGTTCCTACCAGAGAGGCGTGCTCGACGGTCGCGACATGGCCAAGGTGTTTGCCTGGATGCGGCCCAACGATTTGATCTGGAGCTACTTCGTCAATAACTACCTGCTCGGCAAGGAGCCGCCAGCCTTCGACATCCTCTACTGGAACAACGACAACACCCGTCTGCCCGCCGCCTTCCACGGCGACCTGCTGGACTTCTTCAAGCACAACCCGCTGACCCATCCGGGCGGGCTGGAAGTCTGCGGCACGCCGATCGATCTGCAGAAAGTCACCGTCGACAGCTTCAGCGTGGCTGGCATGAACGACCACATCACGCCGTGGGACGCGGTGTACCGCTCGACCCTGCTGCTCGGTGGCGAGCGGCGCTTTGTACTGTCCAACAGCGGGCACGTGCAAAGCATCCTCAACCCGCCGAGCAACCCGAAAGCCAATTACGTCGAGAACGGCAAGCTGAGCAGCGATCCGCGCGCCTGGTATTACGACGCCAAACGCACTGATGGCAGCTGGTGGCCGCAGTGGCTGGAATGGATACAGCAACGCTCCGGCACACAGCACGAGACCACGTTTACCCTCGGCAATCCGAACTATCCACCGATGGAGGCGGCACCCGGCACCTACGTGCATGTGCGCTGACGCTTAACCAAACTTTTCTAAGAAGACTGGATGAAGACCCGCGACCGGATTCTCGAATGTGCCCTGCAACTGTTCAACGAAAAGGGTGAGCCCAACGTCTCCACCATGGAGGTTGCCAACGAAATGGGGATCAGCCCCGGCAACCTCTACTACCACTTTCACGGCAAGGAGCCGTTGATTCTCGGCCTGTTCGAACGCTTTCAGAACGAACTGGCGCCCCTGCTCGACCCGCCTTCGGATGTCGAGCTGGCGCCGGAGGATTACTGGCTGTTCCTGCACCTGATCGTCGAGCGCCTGGCGCAGTACCGCTTTCTGTTCCAGGACCTGTCGAACCTCGCAGGGCGCCTGCCGAAGCTGGCAAAGGGCATCCGCAGCCTACTCAACGCGCTCAAGCGCACGCTGGCGTCATTGCTGGCGCGATTGAAGGCATCCGGGCAACTGGTCAGTGATACCCAGGCGTTGGGGCAACTGGTGGAGCAGATCACCATGACCCTGCTGTTCTCGCTGGACTATCAGCGGATTCTCGATCGCGAGGGCGAGGTCAAACTGGTGGTGTACCAGATCATGATGCTGGTGGCGCCGCATCTGCTGCCCCCGGTGAAAGTGGCGACGGAGCGGATGGCCCTGCAATACCTCGAAGATCACGAATGAAATCAAGAGCCCCTCACCCTAACCCTCTCCCAGAGGGAGAGGGGACTGACCTTATTGTCTTACGCGATACGGCGACCTGAAAAATCCAGTCGATTATGGATTCAATACGACACTTTCAGGTCGGTGTAAGGCTGAAGCATCCCCGAATCGGCCCCCTCTCCCTCGGGGAGAGGGCTGGGTGAGGGTAAGTTTTTAAAAGCACAAACAAAAACGCCCGACCTTCACAGGCCGGGCGTTTTGTTTTGCCCTGAAAAATCAGGACTGACTGGTTGGCGTCGACGGGGTCGATGCAGCAGTCGGGGTGGCTACCGGAGTCGGTGCAGCGGCGGAGTTCGACGCGCTGGCCGGGGTTGCCGGGGTAGCAGGCTTGGCTGCTGCGGGTGCAGCTGGCTTCGGCGCAGCGGCTTTCGGCGCGGCCGGTTTTTTCACTGCCGGCTTTTTCGCCGCAGCCGGTTTGGCCGCAGGCTTGGCAGCCGGTTTTGCGGCTGCGGTTTTCGCTGCTGGCTTGGCTGCTGGCTTCGCCGCAGTTTTAGCGGCAGGCTTCGCAGCGGCCTTGGCGGCTGCAACCGGCTTGGCCGCTGCTTTCGCAGCAGGCTTGGCGGCAGCCGTTTTCGCTACGGATTTAACGGCTGCTTTAGCCTTCGCCACCGGTTTGGCAGCCGCTTTGGCCAATGGCTTGGCCGCTGTTTTGGCTGCCGGTTTTGCCGCTGCAGTTTTAGCGGCTGGTTTGGCCGCAGCGGTTTTCGCCGCTACCGGACGCGCCTTCTCGCCAGTGAGTTTCTCGATCTGCTTGGTCAGGGTTTCGACCTTGCTGTGCAGCGCTTTGACTTCGTTGCGGCTAGGCACACCCAGGCGCGAAATCGCGCTGTTCAGGCGCTTGTCGAAAGCGCCTTCCAGCTCGTCCCACTTGCCCAGTGCGCGATCTTTCACGCCGCTGATGCGCGACTTGGCCGAAGAAGCGGAGTCCTTGGCGGCATCGACTTTTTTGCCGACTGCAGACTTGGTGAGCTTCTCGGCTTTCTCGCCGTCTTTGACCAATGTATCGAAGAGCTTGCTGCCGTCAGTGTCGATCTTCGAGTACACGCCTAAACCAGCCAGCCAGATTTTGCGGGAGTAGTCTTCGACTTTCCCAATCCACGAGCTGCCTTCTTTATCGGTGTTCTTTTTACCAGCCATCCCGTTCTCCTTAAGATTTACGCGCGACGCGTTCGAGCAATGCCGTCAGCTCATCGAGCTTAGCAGAGAGTGTCTCAACGTCATGTTTAGACGGAATGCCGATACGATTCAAGGCGCTTGCTACACGGGAGTCGAACGCCTTCTCGACCTTGTCGAGCTGAACTTCGACGCGACCTTTGAACGAGCTGACTTCATCCTTGGCTTCGTCGATCTCGGCGTTGGCGGCTTCGAGTTTTTCGGTGACGGCTTTTTTGCCTTTCTTTTCAACAGTTTGACCAGCCTTGATCAACTCTTGAAAGTAGTCGCTACCTTCCTGGCCGACCTTGGTGTAGGCACCCAGGCCTGCCAGCCAGATCTTGCGGGCATAGGATTTGACGTCGCTCAGAGCAGAAGTCGAAGCGTCGATTTTTTTCTTCAGAATGACTTTGGCCATGGTGCACCTCACGCGCAGAAGGTTTGAGGAACTGCCCGCAGATGTGTCGGGCTCAGGCACAAAGTAGGGAGAAAAATTAGAAACGGCACCCTAACAACTGACATAAACAGTCGGCAGGACAAACTCGAACCCTGTGGGAGCGGGCTTGCCCGCGATGAGGCCGGCACATCCAGAATTTTCGTAATCTGACCCACCGCCATCGCGGGCAAGCCCGCTCCCACAGGGATTCGGGATTCAGAAAAAAAAGGCGTCAGACCAGCGCTTTGTCCAGCGCTTTCTCGATCTCGGCTTTGATCATGCCGCTCATGGCCGACATCATGATGCCCAGTTCCACGTCGACACGGATCGAATCGTCGGCAACATGCACCGCGCCTTTCACGCCCGAGCGTTTGAGGTTCAGGGTGTCACCCGACCACTGCGGCTCCAGGCCATATTGATCGGAGAGTTTCTGCGCCAGCTTGTCGGCCTTCTCGCGGGCGGCTTCCTTGCCCAGGCTATGGGCACGCTCAACACTGATTTTGGCCATCGAATGACTCCTGCTTGATGAATAGGTGACGGTAAATCTTGACCGCGTCTGCGGCAAATCGTCCCGAAGGTTGCCCATCTTACCTTTAGCCATTCCAAGACAAAGCATGGCTTGGGGATTAGAATGTCGCGCATTCTCTTTTGGTGACAGCGATATGACTGATCAGCGCAAAGGCAGCGATGCCGAACCCACCACACACTTCGGCTTCAAAAACGTTCCGGAAAGCCAGAAAGCGGAAAAAGTCGCTGAGGTATTCCACTCCGTAGCCGCCAAGTACGACCTGATGAACGACCTTCTGTCGGGCGGCATGCACCGTCTGTGGAAGCGTTTCGCGATCGAACTGTCCGGTGTGCGTGCAGGCAACCGCGTGCTCGACATCGCCGGCGGCACTGGCGATCTGACCAAAAAGTTCTCGCACCTGGTCGGCCCGACCGGTCAGGTGGTTCTGGCTGACATCAACGAATCGATGCTCAAGGTCGGCCGTGACCGCCTGCTGGATCTGGGTGTGTCGGGCAACGTCGAATTCGTTCAGGCGGACGCCGAAAAGCTGCCGTTCCCGGACAACCACTTCGACTGCGTGACCATCGCTTTCGGCCTGCGCAACGTGACGCACAAAGAAGACGCCCTACGTTCGATGCTGCGCGTGCTTAAGCCCGGCGGTCGCCTGCTGGTGCTGGAGTTCTCCAAGCCGACCAACGCGCTGATGTCAAAAGCCTACGACGCTTACTCGTTCGCCTTCATGCCGCTGATGGGCAAGCTGATCACCAACGACTCGGAAAGCTATCGCTACCTGGCCGAATCGATCCGCATGCACCCGAATCAGGAAACCCTGAAGTCGATGATGGTCGACGCCGGTTTCGACCGCGTGACCTATCACAACATGACCGCAGGCATCGTCGCCCTGCACCGCGGCATCAAGCCCTGATGTTGCTCACCGGGCTGCTCGCCAGCGTCGAACTCGGCCTCAACCGGGTGCTGCGTCTCGACAGCACGGCGCTGCCGCGGCTGGCGCATCTGACCGGCAAAGTGATTGCCGTCGATTGCCGCAGCCCGGCGCTGCAACTGTTCATCCTGCCCAGCGATGAGGGCCTGATGCTCGCCTCGCACTGGGAAACCGGCGTCGACTGCACCCTGCGCGCTCCGGCCTCGAGCCTGCTGAAACTGGCCCTGAGCAAGGACAAGACCGCGGTGCTGCACGCCCCGGAAGTCGAGCTCGACGGTGACAGCGGCGTGCTGCTGGAACTGGCCGGGGTGCTGCAGGACCTCGAGCTGGACTGGGAGTACGAACTCTCACGCTGGCTCGGCCCGGTCGCCACGCAACTGATCGGTGGCCATCTGCGCAGCCGCGCACGCTGGTATCAACAAGGATTTGCCAGCCTCAACCAGAACCTCGCCGAATACCTTGCCGAAGAATCGCGCACCCTCGTCGGGCAGCGCGAAGCCGAAGCGCGATTCAGCGAACTGGACCGGATCAAACTTGATCTGGAACGTCTCGAGGCGCGCTTCGAGCGCCTTTCCCGATCCCTCGACCCAAGCGATAACGCATGAAGCTGCTTGCCGTCCGCCGTCTGTTGCGCATCCAGCGCGTCGTGATCCGCTACCGCCTCGATGACCTGCTGTTCGATCTGCCGCTGCCCTGGTTTCTCCTGGCGCTGCGCTACGTGCTGCCGTGGCGCTGGTTGCCGCGCAAGCCGCTGGAGCTGAGTCGTGGTGCGCGCCTGCGTCTGGCGCTGCAGGATCTGGGACCGATCTTCATCAAGTTCGGGCAGATTCTCTCGACCCGTCGCGACCTGCTGCCGGAAGACATCGCCGATGAGCTGATGCTGCTGCAGGACCGTGTACCGCCGTTCGATTCGCAATTGTCGATCAAGCTGATCGAAGAGCAGCTGGGCAAGAAAATCAGCGAAGTGTTCAGCCGCTTTGACGTCGAACCGCTGGCCTCGGCCTCGGTGGCGCAGGTGCATGCCGCACAACTGAAGACCGGCGAAGAAGTGGTGGTCAAGGTGATCCGTCCGGGCCTGAAACCGGTGATCGCCCAGGATCTGGCGTGGCTGTTCATCCTCGCCCGCGCCGCCGAGAAAGTCTCCGCCGACGCCCGCCTGCTGCACCCGGTGGACGTGGTGCAGGACTACGAAAAAACCATCTACGACGAACTCGACCTGCTGCGCGAGGCGGCCAACGCCAGCCAGTTGAAGCGCAACTTCGAAGGCTCGCCGCTGCTCTACGTGCCGCAAGTCTATTGGGACTGGTGCCGGCCGAAAGTGCTGGTGATGGAGCGTATCTACGGGATTCAGGTGACGGACCTGGCGACTCTCGCCGACCAGCGCACCGACATGAAAATGCTCGCCGAGCGCGGCGTGGAGATCTTCTTCACCCAGGTGTTCCGCGACAGTTTCTTCCACGCCGACATGCACCCGGGCAACATTTTCGTCAGCACCGTCAACCCGTGGAGCCCGCAGTACATCGCGATCGACTGCGGCATCGTCGGCAGTCTGACCCCGGAAGACCAGGACTATCTGGCGCGTAACCTGTTCGCCTTCTTCAAGCGCGACTACCGCCGCGTGGCGCAGTTGCACATCGATTCGGGCTGGGTACCGGCGGAAACCAAGCTCAACGAATTCGAAGCGGCGATCCGTACCGTGTGCGAGCCGATATTCGAAAAACCGTTAAAAGATATTTCATTTGGCCAGGTGCTGATGCGCCTGTTCCAGACCGCGCGCCGCTTCAATATGGAAGTCCAGCCGCAACTGGTGCTGCTGCAAAAGACCCTGCTGAACATCGAAGGTCTGGGTCGTCAGCTGTACCCGGATCTGGATCTGTGGAACACCGCGCAGCCTTTCCTCGAGCGCTGGATGCGCGAGCGCGTCAGCCCCAAAGCCTTGCTCGGCAACGTGCAGAGCCAGTTCGAACAACTGCCGCATCTGGCCAACATGGCCCGCGATCTGCTCGAACGCGTGTCGCAACCGCACGCCTACGACCCGCCGCCACCGTGGCACAAACGCAAGGACGACTGGTTCCTGCGCCTGCTCGGTTGCGCGCATCTGGCCGGCGGGACGATCCTCGCCGCCGGTGGTCCGTTGCACGAACTGGGGCATTGGCCGGCGGGCATCATGGTGGCCGTCGGCTTGTATCTGGTCGTTCGCCGATAGCCAGTTCGCTGATCGGCTGGCACACTGTTTCAACGCCTGAACCCGACTATTGAAGTACGGGTTCGCTGTCGGAGTCGAAGATGAAAAACTGGCTGGACGAGATCAAGTGGGACGCCGATGGCCTGGTGCCGGCGATTGCCCAGGATCACAAGACCGGACGCGTGCTGATGATGGCCTGGATGAACCGCGAAGCGCTGGAGCTGACCGCTGCGGAAAACCGTGCAATCTACTGGTCACGTTCCCGTGGCAAGCTGTGGCGCAAGGGCGAAGAGTCCGGCCACGTACAGACCCTGCATGAAATGCGCCTGGACTGTGACGCCGACGTGATCATCCTGATGGTCGAACAGATCGGCGACATCGCTTGCCATACCGGCCGTCAAAGCTGCTTTTACCGCGTCTTCGAAAACGGCGACTGGAAAACGGTCGACCCGGTTCTGAAAGACCCGCACGCTATCTATTCCGCAGGACAATAGGATGTGTCATCAGTCATTTACTGAGCTGCGTTGCCGGCTGAAAGCGCGCCAGGCAAGGCGCAGGCCGCAGGGAATGTCTTTTCCTTGCCAAGGCCTGCAACGCAGCATGGCGCGCTTTCAGCCGGCAACCCGAAGGGCCGGGCCTGATTTTGTGCAGGGCTGCGTTACTCGTCGTTTATTTGAAATGCCAAACTACACTCCTCGCGCCTTGCCCTGCACAAAATCAGGCTCCGGCGCAGCTCAGGAAATGACTGATGACACATCCTCCCATGAGTGACACCCTGACCCGCCTCGCTCAGGTGCTTGAAGAGCGCAAGGGCGCCGCTGCCGACAGCTCATATGTGGCTAGTCTGTATCACAAGGGCCTGAACAAGATTCTGGAGAAAGTCGGCGAAGAGTCGGTCGAAACCATCATTGCCGCCAAGGACGCCGCCATCAGCGGTGACTGCAGCGATGTGATCTACGAGACCGCCGACCTGTGGTTCCACAGCATGGTCATGCTCGCCCAGTTGGGGCAGCATCCGCAGGCCGTGCTGGATGAACTGGATCGTCGCTTCGGTCTGTCCGGACACGTCGAGAAAGCCTCGCGTCCGTCCGCCTGAACAATTTTTAGAGAGGAACAGCAACATGGGCATTTTTGACTGGAAACACTGGATCGTCATTCTGGTAGTCGTGGTGCTGGTGTTCGGCACCAAGAAACTGAAAAACCTCGGCACCGACGTCGGTGAGTCGATCAAGGGCTTTCGCAAAGCCATGAACGACGACGAGAAACCCGCTGCCGATCCGACCGTAACGCCTGCGCAACCGGTGCCTCCGGTGCAGCCGCAAGCCACCGCTCAGGCCAACCCGCCGCACACCATCGACGTGCAGGCGCAGAAAGTCGAAGAGCCGATCCGCAAAGACGTGTGAGCACTGACTAATGTTTGGTATCAGCTTCTCTGAACTGCTGCTCGTCGGCCTCGTCGCCCTGCTGGTGCTGGGCCCCGAGCGTCTGCCGGGCGCTGCGCGCACCGCCGGCCTGTGGGTCGGCCGGCTGAAGCGCAGCTTCAACGCGATCAAACAGGAAGTTGAACGTGAAATCGGTGCCGACGAGATCCGTCGGCAACTGCACAACGAGCACATTTTGTCGCTGGAGCAGGAGGCGCGGAAGATTTTCACGCCGGTTCAGCAGGAGCCAACGCCGGTTGAGCATGTGGGTGAGCAGACGATTCATGCGCCAGCCGCGCCAGCTGTAACAGCTCCGACACCTGCACCTGCCGCCGCTGTAGCGCCGCCAGCCCCCGTGCCGGCTGCTACAGCAACTTCGGTTGAACACGTAGCTCCAACCGCCGCGCCGACCACAACAGCGCCTCACGACCCTACATTGCCGCCGCGAGCCCCATGAGCGATCTCCCCGAAAACGACCAGCACATGCCGCTGGTATCGCACCTCACCGAGTTGCGCACCCGTCTGCTGCGGTGTGTGGCGGCGGTGTTCATCATCTTCGCCGGGTTGTTCGCCTTCACCCAGCAGATCTACACCTTCGTCTCGACGCCGCTACGCCAGTACCTGCCGGTCGGCGCGACGATGATCGCCACTGACGTATCGTCGCCGTTCCTGACGCCGCTGAAGCTGACGATGATGGTCTCGCTGTTCCTCGCGATTCCGGTGATCCTGCATCAGATCTGGGGCTTCATCGCGCCGGGCCTGTACAAGCATGAGAAGCGCATCGCCGTGCCGCTGCTGGTGTCGAGCATCCTGCTGTTCTACACCGGCATGGCGTTCGCCTATTACTTCGTGTTCCCGCTGATCTTCAAGTTCTTCGCCGCCGCCACCCCGGCCGGCGTGGAAATGATGACCGACATCACCAGTTACCTCGACTTCGTCATGACGCTGTTCTTCGCCTTCGGCGTCGCGTTCGAAATCCCGGTGGCCGTGGTGCTGCTGGTGTGGATCGGCGTGGTCGACGTCAAATACCTGAAGAAGATTCGCCCGTACGTGATCATCGGCTGCTTCGTGGTCGGCATGATCCTCACCCCGCCGGACATCTTCTCGCAGACCCTGCTGGCCGTGCCGATGTGGATGCTGTTTGAAATCGGCATTCTGTTCGGCAGCCTGGTCAGCAAACGCGAACGCCCGGACGAAACGCCAGCCGACGATCACAACGACCAGCCGCCAGCGACCCAGGCATGAACCTGCTGCTGCTCGAAGAGGCCGACTTCATCGCGGCCGACCGCGTCGTGCTGCGTGACCGGCGCCTGACCCACATGCAGGAAGTGCATCGCTCGGAAGTCGGGGACAGCCTGCGCGTGGGGCGCATCAACGGACTGATGGGTTCGGCTGAACTGCTGCGCCTCGAGGCCGGCGAGGCCGAGTTGCGCGTCATCCTCGATCAACCACCGCCGGCCAAGCTGCCGCTGACCCTGGTGCTGGCCCTGCCACGGCCGAAGATGCTGCGTCGAGTGTTCCAGACCGTGGCGACCATGGGCGTGTCGAAGGTGATTCTGGTCAACAGCTATCGGGTCGAGAAGAGCTTCTGGCAGACACCGTTTCTGGAGCCGGAAGCGATTCGCGAGAATCTGATCCTCGGCCTCGAACAGGCCCGCGATACCGTGCTGCCGGAAGTCATCATCGAGAAACGCTTCAAGCCGTTCGTCGAAGACCGCCTGCCGGCAATCAGCGAAGGCACCCTGGGTCTGGTCGGCCATCCCGGCAATTACCCGCCGTGCCCACGTGCGCTGAGCGAACCGGTGACCCTGGCGATCGGCCCCGAAGGCGGCTGGATCCCCTACGAAATCGACCTGCTGGGCAAGTCCGGCCTGCAACCGGTGCAACTGGGCGAGCGCATCCTGCGCGTCGAAACCGCCGTCACCGCCCTGCTCGCCCGCCTGTTCTAAAAGTACTGTGGCGAGGGAGCTTGCTCCCGCTTGGGCGCGAAGCGGCCATTGCTCTTCCCTCAGATGAAAATGTGTTTGTCAGTTTTGCGACGGCTGCGCCGCCGGGCGGGAGCAAGCTCCCTCGCCACAATGTCGCTGCGCTTCAGACAAATCGGGTTACAGATTGCCATCACCCCGCCGATACAGTCCCCATAAGTCCAATTAGTGGTCCGAGGGGAGTCGTCGCATGTACCGTTGGTTAGCCGAGAATCTTGGGAACGTCAGCGTCAAACGCAAGCTGGGCATCGGTTTCGGCCTGGTGCTGTTGCTCACCCTGCTGATTACCTTTACCGGCTGGACCGGCATGGGCGGCATCATCAGCCGTGGCGACAAGCTCGGCTTCATTTCCAGCCTCAACGAGCTGACCAAGGACCTGCGCCTGGCGCGTCTGGACTATGAAGCGCGTCGTGGCGAACAAGGCCCGGGCGCGGTCAACGAGTTGCTGGCCAAACTCGCCAGCGGCTTGCAAACCGCGCGCGGCCTGATCGAGCAGCCCGCAGATGCGGCCATGGTCGATCAGCAACTGGCCGCTGTCGCCGAGTACAAACGTGCCTTCGCCGACATGACACAGGCCACCGTGCAGCGTGAAGACGCGCGCAGCAAGCTCGGCGCCAGTGCCGACAATGCCGTGGCTAAAGTCTCGGAAGTCGAGAAATCCATGCTGCAGGGTGACAGCGTCGCGCAATTCAACAGCGTGATCGAATTGAGCAAACTGTTGCAGCAAGCGCGCTATCAGGTGCGCGGCTACACCTACAGCGGCAAGGCCGAGGCGGAGCAGCCCGCGCTGGACGCCATCGACAATGCGCTGAAAAACCTCGACAGCCTGCCGGCGAAACTGCCCGAACAGCACATTGCCAACCTGCAACAGGCCACCGACTCGATCAAGGCTTATCGCGCGGCGGTCGCTCAGTTCCGCGACTCGCAGGTGAACAATGCCAAGGCCGGGGCAACCATGACGGCTCAGGGCGACATCCTCCTCGACGTCAGCAAGAAGCTCACCGAATCGCAAACCGTGGTGCGCGACACCGACGCCGCCAGCGCCAAGAACCAATTGATCATCGCCACCCTGCTGGCCGTGGCCTTCGGTTTGCTGGCCGCGTGGGCGATCACCCGTCAGATCATCATCCCGCTGAACCAGACCCTGAAAGTCGCCGAGCGCGTGGCTGCCGGCGACCTGACCCACAATCTGATCTCGCAACGCCGCGACGAACTCGGCCAACTGCAGCGCTCGATGCAGAGCATGACCCAAGGCCTGCGCGAGTTGATCGGAGGCATCAGCGACGGCGTCACGCAGATCGCCAGCGCCGCCGAAGAGCTGTCAGCGGTCACCGAGCAGACCAGCGCCGGGGTCAACAATCAGAAAATCGAGACCGATCAGGTCGCCACCGCCATGAACGAAATGGCCGCCACCGTGCAGGAAGTCGCGCGCAACGCCGAAGAGGCTTCCGAAGCCGCCGTGGCCGCCGACCAGCAGGCCCGCGAAGGCGACAAGGTGGTCGGTGAAGCCATTGCGCAGATCGAGCGTCTGGCCGTCGAAGTGGGCCACTCCACTGAGGCCATGGGCGAGCTCAAGCGCGAGAGCGACAAGATCGGCAGCGTGCTCGACGTGATCAAGTCCGTCGCCCAGCAAACCAACCTGCTGGCGCTTAACGCGGCCATCGAAGCGGCCCGTGCCGGTGAGGCCGGGCGTGGTTTTGCGGTGGTTGCCGATGAAGTCCGCAGCCTCGCCCAGCGCACGCAGAAGTCCACCGAAGAGATCGAAGAGCTGATCGTCGGCCTGCAGAACGGCACCCAGCAAGTGGCGACGATCATGGACAACAGCCGCAGCCTGACCGACAGCAGCGTCGAACTGACCCGCCGCGCCGGTGGCTCACTGGAAAGCATCACCCGCACCGTCTCGGCGATTCAGGCGATGAACCAACAGATCGCCGCGGCGGCCGAGCAGCAGAGTGCCGTGGCTGAAGAAATCAACCGCAGTGTGCTGAATGTGCGGGATGTGTCGGATCAGACCTCGGCGGCGAGTGAAGAAACGGCGGCGTCGAGTGTTGAGCTGGCGCGGCTGGGGACGCATCTGCAGATGCTGGTGGGGCGGTTCAAGGTTTGAGGTGACGCATCGGCCTCGGTTCGCTTTGGACTGAGGTGATGCTATCGCTGGCAAGCCAGCTCCCACAGGTTGCTAGTCGTTCACAAAGTTTGTGTTCAACCCCTTCACTGTGGGAGCTGGCTTGCCAGCGATGGCGTCCGAAAGAACGCCGCCGTTACAACACCTGCCGCAGGAAGGCCTGAGCGCGCGGATCCTTCGGTGCATCGAAAAATTGCGCCGGCGCGGCATCTTCCAGCAGTTTGCCGTGATCGAAGAACAGCACCCGATCCGCCACTTCCCGGGCAAAACCCATTTCGTGGGTGACGCAAACCATGGTCATGCCTTCCACGGCCAGGTTCTTCATCACGTCCAGCACTTCACCGACCATTTCCGGGTCGAGGGCCGACGTCGGTTCGTCGAACAGCATCACTTTCGGGTCCATCGCCAGCGCCCGGGCAATCGCCACGCGCTGTTGCTGACCGCCGGACAGGCGTGACGGGTATTCCCGCGCCTTCTGCGCGATACCGACCTTCTCCAGCAACGCAAGGGCCTTGGCCTCGCTTTCCTTCTGCCCGCGCTTGCGCACGACTTTCTGCGCCAGGCAGAGGTTTTCCAGCACGGTCATGTGCGGGAACAGGTTGAAGTGCTGGAACACCATGCCGACTTCGCGGCGGTAGGCGTTGACGTCGGTTTTCGGGTCAGCCAGTTGCAGGCCGTCGATGCTCACCGAACCCGAGTCGAACTCTTCCAGGCCGTTGAGGCAGCGCAGGAAGGTCGATTTGCCCGAGCCCGACGGGCCGATCACCACCAGCACTTCGCCCTTGGCGACAGACGTGGTGACGTTATCCACCGCCCGGACTACCTGGCCCCGGGTGTCGAAGACTTTTACCAGATCGCGGACTTCAATCACTTTGCGCGAGCCTCCGCTCAAGCCGGCTGGCGATTTTCGACAGCGGCAGGTTGATCAACAGGTACAGGCCGGCAACGCAGAACAGGATTTCGAACGGCGAGAACGAGGTGGTGATGACTTCACGGCCGCTTTTCAGCAGTTCGGTGATGGCGATCACCGACACCAGAGAGGTGTCTTTGACCAGACTGATGAATTGCCCGGCCAACGGTGGCAGCACGCGTTTGAACGCTTGCGGCAGCACCACATGGCGCATCGACTGGCCAGCACTCAGACCCAGCGAACGGGCCGCTTCGTTCTGCCCACGGGCAATCGACTGCACCCCGGAGCGGATGATCTCGGCCACGTAGGCGCCGGTAAACAGCGACAGCGCGGCGATCCCGGCGAACTCGCGGGACAGGTTCATCACCGTGCCGATGAAGAAGTAGAAGATAAAGATCTGCACCAGCAGCGGCGTGCCGCGCACCAGCTCGACGTAGATGCTCGACAGGTCGCGTAGCGTCGGGTTGCTCGACAGGCGGCACAGCCCGGTGACCAGACCGATCAGCAAACCGAGTACGCCGGACACCACCGACAGCCAAAGCGTCGTCCAAAGGCCCCACAGCAGTGGCCCTGCCGCCCAATGCCGGGTCACGCCCACGACGTCGCCTTCGGCCACATCGTCGCCCTGAGCGAATTGCAGGCTGTTTTCGTCGACGGTCAGGTGCTGCTCGTCACCGGCATCGTTGCGCAGGATGACCTGCGCGCTGCCGCCCTTGCGCACCAGTTCGGTGACGGTGGAGATATCGGTGGCACGCTGGGATTCTTCGGCCTGATAGGCGAAGTACTGCGGCACACGGTTCCAGCGCCATTCGTAGGACATCAGCGACGTGGCGTAATACAACGCGCCCGCCAGGCCGACCAGCACCAGCACGGTCAGGACGTGCCAGGGCCATTGGGCTTTTTTCTGTTTCATCTAGAGCAAATCCATATCGATCAGGATGCTCGCTCCCTCTGTGGCGAGGGAGCTTGCTCCCGCTAGGGTGCGCAGCAGCCCTGAAATCAGCCACCGCGCAACGTCGGGTAGAACGAGTCAACCAGTTACGACTGCTTCGCAGCCGAGCGGGAGCAAGCTCCCTCGCCACAACGACCGGCGTTATTCCATGTCCTTGAGCCACTCGGTGCTCTTGAACCACTTGTCATGGATGCGATCGTAGGTGCCGTCTTCGTGGATCTGGTGCAGGAAGTTGTTGATGAAGTTGATGCTGTCGTAATCACCCTTCTTCAGACCGAAGGCCAGCGGCTCGTAGGTGAACGGCTTGTCGAGGAACACCAGTTTGCCGGCGCCGACCTTGTTCACCGCGACCACGTTGTACGGCGCGTCGTAGATGAACGCGTCGGCCTTGCCATTGACCACGTCGAGCACGGCTTCCTGCTCGTTGTCGTAGCCGTGGTACTTGGCTTTGGCGATCAGCTTCTTGGCAACCATTTCACCGGTGGTGCCGAGTTTGGAGGTGATGCGGTAGTCGGCGGTGTTCAGGTCTTTGTAGGACTTGATGGTGCCTTCCAGCTCCTTACGGATCAGCAGGGTCTGGCCGACCACGATGAACGGTTCGCTGAAGTTCAGGCGCAGGTTGCGCTCCTGAGTCAGGGTCATGCCGCTGCCGATCATGTCGAACTTGTCGGTCATCAGGGCCGGGATGATCCCGTCGTAACCGGTGGACACCAGCTCGAGCTTGACGCCCATGGCCTTGGACATGGCTTTGAGGATGTCGACTTCGAAGCCGATGATCTCGCCGCGCTTGTTGGTCATTTCGAACGGCATGTAGGTCGGATCCATACCGACTTTCAACGTGCCGCGCTTGACCGCGTCATCGATTGCACCGGCGTGCGCCGCATTGACTGCAACCAGTGCCGTGACGCCGACCAGCAGCATCGACAGATACTTCTTCATCTTCAAGTCCCCAAAACCATTGCGTTTGCGGCGCGAAAAACGACAGAAATGGACAAGATTGTCCGGGCGCGCCAATTCGGGGACGGATGCTAACGCACTCGATTTTTTGCACAAGGTTTAATGGACGATTTGTTTAACATTCAAAGGCCACCCCTCACCCCAGCCCTCTCCCCAGAGGGGAGAGGGGGAAAGGGAGCCGATCGGGGAAATATTCGAAAGCTAAGTTCGACTCGATTTCTCAGGTCGATGCAACTCGAATATCCAATCCGGTCAGTCCCCTCTCCCTCCGGGAGAGGGTTAGGGTGAGGGGGCTTTTCAGCGCCATAAAAAAACCCCGCTAGTTAGCGGGGTTTCTTCATCAGGCCGGTTGCGCCTGCAAGCTCACAGGCTTGAGCGGCAACAGCGGCGCATGCGGATCGGCTTTCACCGAAGCGCGCCAGGCATCCAGCCACTCGTTGTGACCTTCGGCCCAGACCAGCTCGTGCAGACGCGCCAGGGCCACCGGATCGCTCAGCAGTTGCAGGCGATCATGGTTGCTCAGGGCTGCCGGACCCGCCTTCAGGGCGTGACGCACACGCTCCTGACGCAGCCACTCGATCGGCTCGGCCTGACCGTGACGGGCCGTCGCCAGCGAGCACGCCAGGGCGTTCTGCTGCGGATCGACCACGGCGCGGATGAAGCCGTCGTTCAGTGCATGCCAGCGGTTCTCGTGGGTGTACTGATCGGTCGCCAGCAGAGCCTGTGGCGGATTGTATTCCTCTGGGATGAGGAACAGGCTCTCGTCACGGGACTTCAGGCCCAGACCGACACGGCTGGAAATCACCGACACCGGGATCGACAGCATCAGCGAACCGACGATCGGCACCAGCCACCACAGGAAGCTCGGGTTCAGCCAGATCACCAGCAGTGCCCAGCAGAAGCCCAACAGGGTCTGCGGACCGTGGCGCTTGACCGCCTCGCTCCATGGCGTGGAGTCGTCGTCACGCTGCGGCGAGTTCCAGGTCGCAGCCCAGCCGAGGAACGCGGCGAGGACGAAACGGGTGTGGAAAATCATCCGCACCGGCGCCAGCAGCATGGAAAACAACATCTCCAGCAGCATCGACAGGGTCACCTTGAACTTGCCACCGAACTCTTTCGCGCCCTTGGCCCAGATCAGGATGATGCTCAACAGCTTCGGCAGGAACAGCAGCACGATGGTCGTCGAGAACAGCGCGATCGCTTTGTCCGGGTGCCATTGCGGCCACAGCGGATAGAGCTGACGCGGTTCAAGGAAGTATTGCGGCTCCATCAGCGTGTTCACCGCCAGCAGCGCGGTGGACAGCACGAGGAAGAAGAACCACAACGGCGCCGACAGGTACGACATCACGCCGGTCAGGAACACCGCGCGGTGCACCGGGTGCATGCCTTTGACCAGGAACAGGCGGAAGTTCATCAGGTTGCCGTGGCACCAGCGACGGTCACGCTTGAGCTCGTCGAGCAGGTTCGGCGGCAACTCTTCGTAGCTGCCCGGCAGGTCGTAGGCAATCCACACGCCCCAACCGGCACGGCGCATCAGCGCGGCTTCAACGAAGTCGTGAGACAGGATCGCCCCGGAGAACGCACCTTTGCCCGGCAACGGCGCCAGGGCGCAGTGGTCGATGAACGGCTTCATGCGGATGATCGCGTTGTGACCCCAATAGTGGGATTCACCCAACTGCCAGAAGTGCAGACCGGCGGTGAACAGCGGGCCGTACACGCGGGTGGCGAACTGCTGCATGCGCGCATACAGGGTGTCCATGCCCGACGCACGCGGCGCGGTCTGGATGATCCCGGCGTCCGGCGTGGCTTCCATCAGGCGTACCAGACTGGTCAGGCATTCCCCGCTCATCACCGAGTCGGCATCGAGCACGACCATGTACTTGTAGTCACCGCCCCAGCGACGGCAGAAGTCGTCGAGATTGCCGCTCTTGCGTTTCACGCGACGACGGCGGCGGCGATAGAAGATCTTGCCGAAGCCCTTAGCTTCGCGGCAGACGTCCAGCCAGGCCTGCTGCTCGGCGACGCAGATATCGGTGTCGTTACTGTCGCTGAGGACGAAGAAGTCGAAGCGATCCAGATCACCGGTGGCCGCGACCGACTCGAAGGTGGCGCGCAGACCGGCGAATACCCGAGGCACGTCTTCGTTGCAGATCGGCATGACCAGCGCGGTACGGGCGTCTTTCGGAATCGGCTCGTTGCCGGCGCTTTTGCCGGAGATACGGTATTTGTCGTGGCCGGTGAGCAACTCGAGGAAGCCCATCAGCGCCGTCCAGAAACCGGCCGAGACCCAGCAGAACAGAATCCCGAACAGGATCAGGATGCTGGTCTGCAGCGCATACGGCAGCACTTGCGTGGCGGTTTGCAGCAGCGGCTGGTGCAGCACTTCGTCCAGATCGACGAACGACCAGCCCTGGTACGGCATGATGCCTTTCATGTACCAGCCGGCAACGATGGTCTGGCCAAGCATCAGCAGCAACAGAATGTAGCGACGGATCGAACCCACGGTGCGCCAGCGCGCCGCCGGCAAGACGTTTTCGTCCTTCGGCGGCTGTGGCGGGTTGGTGCGCCCGGTCAGGCGACGCCAGCCACGCACCAGAATATTGGTGCGCCATGGCTCCGGCACGACTTTGGTCCGACGGATCGGCGGCGTCGCCTTCATGCTGACCCGACCGCTGGCGTCGAGCACCAGCATCTCCGCGTCTTCAAGCTCTTCGGCGGTGCTCAGGGTCAGGCGCTTGCCCACCGAAGCCTGGGCGGCTTCGGTGGGCGCGTCGAACGTTGACGACGACAGGCGCTGGTGCAATTCGCTGAAGGACTGGCAGCCCGCGAGTTCCGCGCGCTGCTCGTCGGTCATCGGCAGATGCGCCAGATACTCGGACAGAGTCTCTGGCTGTACTTGAGAGTTACTCATCGGCAGGCAACTGATAGCTCCAGGTCTCGGTCAGGACTTCTTCAGTCGGTGCCGATTCCGGTGTGGCTGGGGCCGCGTTGGCAGCCGCTGGCTGCTTGGCGTCTTTGTTGGCCTTGTCCTTGGCATCTACGGCTGGCTTGGCGTCGGCCTGTTTGGCCTCGGCTGCCTTGGCTTCCTTCTCGTCCTTCTCTTGTTGCTTGGCCGCAACCTTGTCCGCCTTGGCCACCGACGAATTCGACGCCGGTACCGAAGACTTGGCCAGATCAGCGGTGACCACTGGCTGTACCAGCGCGGCACGCATCTCGGTGGACTTGCTCGCGTCCTTGATTTTCATCCGCAGGGTCAGGCGCCAGCCCTTGGTTTCCGGGTTGTAACGCACGCTGTTCTCGACCAGCTCGGCGTTGTCGCCAACGCTGACCTGACTGCGCACGTCGGCATCCGGGGCCAGAGCCGCCAGCGATGGACCTTCGAAGTCGACCAGGTAGGCAACGCTGCCATCCGGTTGACGGATCAGGTTCGACTGCTTGACGTCACCGGTCGAACGCAGGGTCTGCTTGACCCAGGCGCTGTCCGGGGCGTGAATCGCCGCTTCGTCCATGGTCCAGTGCAGACGGTAGGCGAAGTCCAGCGGCTTGCCTGGCTCCGGCATGGTTTCCGGGCTCCAGAACGCAACGATGTTGTCGTTGGTTTCGTCGGCAGTCGGAATCTCTACCAGATCAACGGTGCCCTTGCCCCACTCGCCCTTCGGCTCGATCCAGGCGCTTGGACGCTTGTCGTAGCGGTCGTCGAGGTCTTCGTAGTGGCTGAAATCACGGCCACGTTGCAGCAGACCGAAACCACGCGGGTTCTCGACGCTGAAGTTGCTCACGGCCAGGTGTTTCGGGTTGTTCAGCGGACGCCAGATCCACTCGCCGTTGCCGGCATGGATCGACAGGCCGCTGGAGTCGTGCAGTTCACGACGGTAGTTGAGGACTTTCGACGGCTGGTTGGCGCCGAACAGGAACATGCTGGTCAGCGGTGCGATCCCCAGTTTGCCGACCTTGTCACGCAGGAACATCTGCGCCTTGACGTCGACAATGGTGTCGCTGCCCGGACGCAGGATCAGGCGGTAGGCACCGGTGGCGCGCGGCGAATCCAGCAGGGCGAAGATCACCAGATGCTTGTCGCCCGGCTTCGGTTGCTGAATCCAGAACTCGCGGAAACGCGGAAACTCTTCGCCCGACGGCAGCGCAGTATCGATTGCCAGACCACGGGCCGACAGACCGTAGGTGTGGCCCTTGCCAACGACGCGGAAGTAGCTCGCGCCGAGCATGGTCATGATTTCGTCTTGCTTGTCGGCCTTGTTGATCGGGTACAGCACACGGAAACCGGCGTAGCCCAGTTGCTCGGTAGCCTTAGGATCGAACTTGAGGTCGCCGAAATCGAAGCGGGTCGGATCGTATTTGATCTCTTCGACGGTGTTCGCCGTGATTTCGTTGATTTTCACCGGCGTATCGAAGTGCATGCCCTGGTGATAGAAGGACAGCTTGAACGGCGTCTTCTGATCGGCCCACTCAGCCTTTTCGGTGAGGAAGCGGATTTTCTGATAATCCGCGAACTTCATGTCACGGAATTCGTTCGGCAGGTTGCTGCGCGGGGCTTCGAATTTCTGCCCGGCGAGCTCTTTAGCCTTGGCTGATACATCGTCAAGATTGAACGCCCAAAGCTGGCCGGCGCTGAGCAGGCACAGGAGCGCCGAACCCGCTACCAGGGCACTTCGCATGCGTTTGGCAGACATTTTTGCTGCATTACAGGGACTAACAATCACGAGCAACCCTCGCCGAAAACAGATCAAAAAACCAACGGCCAGCAAGCCGTCTGTGTGGCCATTTTCGTCAGCTTATTTCGGTTCCAGAGAGCCAGATACTGCGTTGCCGCTCCTCGCCATAGCGGGCTATGACTCGTCGCGGCGCCTTGTCTCTGGCTCCCTGGCCCTCGAAATAATGCTGACAAAAATGGCCGTACAGACCGCTCATGCCAGGTTGGCGAGCATTGTTCCGACTCCGCTGGGGCAAAATGATTCCCCAATCGGATCCGGACAAGTCTCTACCTAAGTCAAAAATGGACCAGCGAACGCTGATCCCCATAGCGCGCGATTATCTAGTAGCCCGCGTGACAACGCATCAGGGGTAACAAAGTATTTATCGCGAAAAACGCCTGTTTTCAGTCGAAAAGCCCTTGAAAAGATGTTTCAAGCGCTTTCATGTCTGTAACAGGAAGGTGACCGGGCCATCGTTGACCAGGTGCACCTGCATATCCGCGCCGAATCTACCTGATGCCACAGTGCCATGCATCTGTTTCGCTTTGCCCAATAGATAGTCGAACAATTCCTCGCCCAATGCCGGAGGGGCCGCGGTCGAGAAACTCGGACGCAACCCACTCTTGGTGTCGGCAGCCAGGGTGAACTGAGAGACCAGCAGCAACCCGCCGCCCACATCCGCCAGGGACAGATTCATCTTGCCCTCGGCGTCACTGAATACCCGATAGTTAAGCAGCTTATGCAGAAGTTTGTCGGCGCTGGTACGGGTATCGTCGGGTTCGACCGCCACCAGTACCAGCAATCCTTGATCCACCGCGCCGACGATCTCGCCCGCCACTTCGACCCGTGCACCGCGCACGCGCTGTATCAGCCCCTTCATGCTTCTTCGGGCGGCAGGTCGAGCAGGCGGCGAGCCATTTTGCTTGCGGCACGCACCAGCGCATCGGTGATGCCCGGCTCGGACGCGGCGTGACCGGCGTCGCGAATCACCTGCAGCTCGCTGTTCGGCCAGGCCTGATGCAGCTCCCAGGCGTTGTCCAGCGGGCAGATCACGTCGTAGCGACCGTGAATGATCACCCCCGGCAGGTGGGCGATCTTGCCCATGTCGCGAATCAGCTGATTCGGCTCAAGGAACGCGTTGTTGGTGAAGTAGTGGCACTCGATCCGCGCAATCGACAAGGCGCGCTGCGGCTCGGAGAAACGGTCGACCACCAGCGGGTTCGGGCGCAGGGTCGCAGTGCGCCCTTCCCAGGTCGACCAGGCCTTGGCCGCATGCATCTGCGCGATCTGGTCGTTGCCGACGAGGCGCTTGTGGAAAGCGCTGAGCAGATCGTCGCGCTCGTCCAGCGGGATCGGCGCGATGTAATCCTGCCAGTAATCGGGGAACAGACGGCTGGCACCGGCCTGATAGAACCACTCGATTTCCTGCGGGCGGCAGAGAAAGATCCCACGCAGGATCAGACCGTGTACGCGCTCCGGGTGGGTTTGCGCGTAGGCCAGCGCCAGGGTCGAACCCCACGAACCGCCGAACAGCACCCATTTGTCGATGCCCAGGTGCTTGCGGATACGCTCAAGGTCGGCGACCAGATCCCAGGTGGTGTTGTTTTCCAGGCTGGCGTGCGGGGTGGAGCGTCCGCAGCCGCGCTGGTCGAAGGTGACAATGCGATACAGATTCGGATCGAAATAGCGACGGCTCTGCGCGTCGCAACCGGCACCCGGGCCGCCGTGGATGAACACCACCGGCAAACCTTCCGGCGAGCCGCTTTCATCGACGTACAGCGTGTGGGTGTCATCGACAGCCAGATCGTGCCGGGCGTGGGGTTTGATCTGCGGAAACAATGTCTGCATTGCGCGCTCCGTAAGGGGTCGAGGTCATCCCTGGGGGGACTTCTATTATTCTGCCGTTCGGCATCATAAACCCGATTTACGTCAATGAGCATGCCTGAGGCCATGAATCAAAATCTGTGGCGAGGGAGCTTGCTCCCGCTGGGCTGCGGAGCAGCCCCAAAACAGTCAACCGAGTGTTCCCGGTTGAATCCGGATTGCCGGTTTGCGACGGCTGCGCCGCCGAACGGGAGCAAGCTCCCTCGCCACAATTTTCTCTGCGAGTCAGGTGGTATGGCGGGATTTGCCCCAGTTCAAGAAGCCCTGCAGCAACTCCTTGAGCACCACCCGCGTCGGCTCGGCCAGATCGGCGCGGTAGCGGAACGGTTCGAATTCTTCCATGTAGGTGCACTGGCCCAGTTCCAGTTGCACGGCGTGGATGTTCTCGGCCGGGTTGCCGTAGTGGCGGGTAATGTGGCCGCCCTTGAAGCGTCCGTTGAGCACGTGACTGTAATTGCCATGCCGCGCGCAGATCGCTTCGAGCTGCGTCGCCAGCTGTGGATCGCAACTGGCGCCGTTGAAGGTGCCGAGGTTGAAGTCCGGCAGTTTGCCGTCGAACAGGTGCGGGATGATCGAACGGATCGAGTGCGCGTCGAACAGCAGCGCATAGCCGAACTCGGCCTTCAGCCGCGCCAGCTCTTGCTGCAGGGTGCGGTGGTACGGCGTCCAGATCTGTTCCAGATAGGTCGCGCGCTCTTCTTTCGAAGGCTCGTGCCCTTCGCGGAACAACGGAATGCCATCGAACAGCGTCGCCGGGTACAGCCCGGTGGTGGCGCCGGCATACAACGGCTTGTCATCGGACGGACGGTTGAGGTCGATGACAAACCGCGAGTACTCGGCCGCCAGGGTGCTGGCGCCCAGCTCTTCGGCAAAATCATAGAGCTGCGGAATGTGCCAGTCGGTGTCCGGCAGGCTTTTCGCGTCCGGTATCAGCCCGGCCTCGACCGCAGACGTCAGGCGCACACCGGCATGCGGCATGCTGATCAGTAGAGGCACGCGACCTTGTTTGAAACTCAGAACCTTATCCACAACCGCTCTCCTACAGACTTGATTCGACGCCGTGACGCACGACGCGTTTGTCCAGATCACCGCCGAGCCAATAGGCCAGGTCCGCCGGACGATCGATGTGCCAGGCGACGAAATCCGCGACCTTGCCGACTTCCAGCGAGCCATGGGTGTCGGCCATGCCCAGCGCTTGCGCAGCGTGGATGGTCGCACCGGCCAGGGCTTCTTCCGGGGTCATGCGGAAGCAGGTGCAGGCCATGTTGAGCATCAGGCGCAACGACAGCGCCGGTGAGGTGCCGGGGTTGAGGTCACTGGCGATGGCGATCTTGACCTTGTGCTTGCGCAAGGCGTCCATCGGCGGTAACTGGGTTTCGCGCAGAAAGTAGAACGCCCCCGGCAGCAGCACGGCGACGGTGTCGGACTTGGCCATGGCGATGGCGTCGTCTTCGTCCATGAACTCCAGATGATCGGCAGACAACGCGTGATACCGCGCGGCCAGACTGGAGCCGTGCAGCGATGACAATTGCTCGGCGTGCAGCTTCACCGGCAGACCGAGTTTCTGTGCGGTGATGAACACCCGCTCGACCTGCTCCGGCGAGAACGCCAGATACTCGCAGAACGCATCCACCGCGTCGACCAGCCCTTCGGCGGCCAATGCCGGAAGCATCTCGGCGCAGATGTGCTCGATGTAGTCGTCAGCGCGATCCTTGTATTCCGGCGGCAGCGCGTGCGCGGCCAGACAGGTACTGCGCACGCTGATCGGCAGCTCTTTTTCCAGGCGACGAATGACCCGCAGGATCTTGCGTTCGCTGGCCAGATCGAGACCGTAGCCAGACTTCATCTCGACCGTGGTCACGCCGTCGCGCATCAGGCTTTTCAGACGCTTGGCGGCGCTGGCGAACAGCTCGTCTTCGCTCGCTTCACGGGTGGCGCGCACGGTGCTGGCAATGCCGCCGCCCTGCGCCGCGATCTCAGCATAGCTGACGCCTTGCAGACGCTTTTCGAATTCGCCGCTGCGGTTGCCGCCGAACACCGTGTGGGTGTGGCAGTCGATCAGGCCGGGGGTCACCCATGCGCCTTGCAGATCGTTGACCGCCGGGTATTCGCCGGACGGCAGCAGATTGCGCGGACCGATCCACTCGATGTGCGCACCGGACGTCACGATGGCCGCATCCTCGATGATCGAGTACACGCCCTGCGCCATGGTTGCGACGTGGCAGTGTTGCCAGAGGGTTTTCATCCCAAGTCCTCGTCTTGTTCAAAATCGTATCGCTGGCAAGCCAGCTCCCACAGGTATTTGTGGGAGCTGGCTTGCCAGCGATGAGGCCCTTACAGGCTCGGCAGCAGCTTGGCTGGAACCAGCTCAGTCAAACACCGCGAAGCCAACAGCTCAGTCGCCGCATTGATGTCTGGCGCAAAGAAGCGGTCCTTCTCATAGAACGGCACTTCGCGGCGCAGAATCGCCCGCGCCTGTTCCAGCTTGGCCGAGGTCTTCAGACCGTTACGCAGGTCCAGCCCCTGCACCGCCGCCAGCCATTCCACCGCGAGAATCCCGCGGGTGTTCTCGGCCATTTCCCACAGGCGCTTGCCGGCGGCCGGAGCCATCGACACGTGGTCTTCCTGGTTAGCCGAAGTCGGCAGACTGTCGACCGAATGTGGATGCGACAGCGCCTTGTTCTCGCTGGCCAATGCAGCGGCGGTCACCTGAGCGATCATGAAGCCGGAGTTCACACCGCCATTGGCCACCAGGAACGGCGGCAGTTGCGACATGTGCTTGTCCATCATCAGCGAGATGCGGCGCTCGCTCAGCGAGCCGATTTCAGCGATGGCCAGGGCCATGTTGTCGGCGGCCATGGCCACCGGTTCGGCGTGGAAGTTGCCACCGGAAATCACATCGCCTTCAGCGGCGAATACCAACGGGTTGTCGGAGACGGCGTTGGCTTCGACCACCAGTACCTCGGCGGCCTGACGGAACTGGGTCAGGCAGGCGCCCATGACTTGTGGCTGGCAACGCAAGGAGTACGGGTCCTGAACCTTTTCGCAGTTCTGGTGCGAATCGGACACTTCGCTGCGCTCGCCGAGCAGAGCGCGGTAAGCCATGGCCGCGTCGATCTGGCCTTGCTGACCACGGGCCGCGTGGATGCGCGCGTCAAACGGCGAGCGCGAACCGAGTACCGCTTCCACCGTAAGCCCGCCAACGGTCAGTGCACCGGCAAACAGGTCTTCACCTTCAAACAGACCGCGCAGGGCGAATGCAGTGGACACCTGAGTGCCGTTGAGCAACGCCAGACCTTCTTTCGCCGCCAGGGTCAGCGGGGTCAGACCGGCGACTTTCAGCGCTTCGGTCGCCTCCATCCATTCACCCTTGTAGCGCGCCTTGCCTTCACCCAGCAGCACCAGCGACATGTGCGCCAGCGGTGCCAGATCGCCAGAAGCGCCCACCGAACCTTTGAGCGGAATGTGCGGATACACCTCGGCGTTGATCAGCGCGATCAGCGCATCGATCACCACGCGGCGGATCCCGGAAAAACCACGGCTGAGGCTGTTGACCTTGAGCACCATGATCAGGCGCACCAGCTCATCGCTGATCGGCTGGCCGACACCGGCGGCGTGCGACAGCACCAGCGAACGCTGCAGGTTTTCCAAGTCTTCGCTGGCGATCCGGGTCGAAGCCAGCAGGCCGAAACCGGTGTTGATGCCGTAGGCAGTACGGTTCTCGGCGAGGATCTGCTCGACGCAGGCGACGCTGGCCTCAATCTGCGCCGCAGCGCTGCTGTCGAGGGTCAGCTTGACCGGTTGCTGATAGACGTCACGCAGTTGGGCCAGGCTCAGTTGGCCGGGAATCAGGTTCAGCGCAGTCATTAAAATGCTCCTTTTGAACATTGTTATTAACTACCAGTCGCTCCGGAGCATTCCGTTATCCGTCGTTTCTCGTCTTGTGGACGATCCGCGCCTTGGCACGCTGGTATGGGTAGTTGTCAGTGCAGATTCGGTAATACGTTGTGCAGCGAATTCGGGTCTTTCAAAACGTTCGCGGCGGCAGCGATATCCGGCGCCAGCCAGCGATCCTGATCGTAGGCCGGGACGGTTTCCCGCAGCAGGCGCCACGCCCGGTCAGTGCCCGCGCCAAAGCGTTGCTCCTTGAGGAATTCAAAGGCCTGCGCCGCCAGCAGGTACTCGATGGCGAGAATCTGCGTGCAGTTTTCCAGAGCACGGTGCAGCTTCAGCGCGGCGCTGGTGCCCATGCTCAGATGGTCTTCCTGCAGGCCCGAGGTGACGTAGTTGTCGAGCACTGCCGGTTGCGCCAATTGGCGGTTCTCGGCACACAGCGAAGCGGCGACGTATTGCACGATCATCATCCCGGAGTTCACCCCCGGGTTGGCCACCAGAAACGCCGGCAGACCGCTGACGTGCGGGTTGACCAGACGATCGAGGCGGCGCTCGGCAATCGAGCCTATTTCAGCCATGGCAATCGCCAGCAGATCCGCCGCCATCGCCACCGACTGGCCGTGCGGGTTGGCTTGCGACATCACCCGGAAATTCTCCGGCGTGCCGAGCAGCAACGGGTTGTCGGTGCAGCCGTTGAGTTCGGCTTCCACTTGTTTGATCGCGTGGTCCAGTTGATCGCGCGCCGCGCCGTGCACCTGCGGGATCGAACGGATGCTCAGCGCATCCTGAGTGCGAATGCCTTTGCTGGTCGCGATCACTTCACTGCCATCGAGCAAGGCGCGCAGATTGCTCCCGACCTGTTGCATGCCCGGGTGCGGCTTGAGCGCGATGATCTCGGCGTCGAACGCGGCAATCTGGCCGCGCTGGGCTTCGAAGCTCATCGCGCCGATCACATCGGCCCATTGCACCAGACGTGTCGCGTCGGCAATCGCCAGGCAGCTGAGGCCGGTCATGCACGGCGTACCGTTGACCAGACACAAACCGTCCTTCGCACCCAATTGCACCGGCTGCAAACCTTCTTCGGCCAGCGCCTGTTGCGCCGAGATAATCTGCCCGCGATAGCTGACATTGCCCACGCCCAGCAGCGCGATGCCGATGTGCGCCATGTGCGTCAGGTAACCGACCGAACCTTGCGATGGAACCTGCGGGGTGATGCCACGATTGAGCAGCGCCAGCAGCGCTTCGACCACGCGGCGATGAATGCCGGATTTGCCGTGGCTGTAGTTGTGAATCGCCGCGCAGATGATCGCGCGGGTCTGCTCATCGGGCAGCACCGGACCGACGCCACAGGCGTGGCTGAGCAAGGTGTTGCGCGAGAGCTGACTGAGTTGCTCGTCCTCCAGCGAGACGTTGGACAGACCACCCAGACCGGTGTTGACGCCATAGGCACGCTCGCCGCTTTCGACGATGCGCTGGACGATACCCTGAGCGTTTTCGATGCGCGCCCAGGTCTCGCTCGACAGCTCAAGTTTTGCGCCGTGACGGGCGACGGCGACCACGTCCTGCCAACGCAGGGGGTTGCCGGTGATGATGATTTTTTCAGCCTGGGACATCTAAAACCTCATGCCAATTCTGTTGATACACCAACCTGTGGCGAGGGAGCTTGCTCCCGCTGGACTGCGAAGCAGGCCCAAAATTTTTGCGACCGCTGCGCGCTCGAGCGGGTGCAAGCTCCCTCGCCACAAAAGCAGTCTCGCCCTTAGTCCACTAAACCACCGCCGCCCGCCGCTGCACGAACCGGTCAACATACTCATCCGCCGGCGAATGCAGGATCTCTCTTGGCGTGCCGACCTGAATCAGGCGCCCATCCTTGAGGATCGCGATGCGGTTGCCGATGCGCACGGCCTCGTCGAGGTCGTGGGTGATGAAGACGATGGTCTTGTGCAGGGTCTTTTGCAGCTCCAGCAACTGGTCCTGCATCTCGGCGCGGATCAGTGGGTCCAGCGCACTGAACGCTTCGTCCATCAGGATGATGTCGGTGTCGGCCGCCAAGGCGCGGGCCAGGCCCACGCGCTGACGCATGCCGCCAGAGAGCTGGTGCGGGTATTTGTTTTCGTAGCCCTTGAGGCCCACGGTGTTGATCCAGTGCAGCGCACGTTCGGCGCACAGCTGTTTGCTTTCGCCGCGCACTTTCAGGCCGTAGGCGACGTTCTCGATCACGGTCTTGTGCGGCAGCAGGCCGAAGCTCTGGAACACCATGCTGATCTTGTGCCGGCGAAATTCGCGCAGCGCTTCCATGTCGTATTGCAGGATGTCCACGCCGTCGACCAGGATCGCGCCGCTGGTGGGGTCGATCAAACGATTGAAGTGGCGCACCAGGGTCGATTTGCCGGATCCGGACAAGCCCATGATCACGAAGATCTCACCGGTGCCGATGCTCAGCGACAGGTCGTTGACCCCGACCACGCAACCGGTTTCGTTCAGCACCTGATCCTTGGTCTTGCCCTGGCCGACCATCGCCAGTGCGTCCTTGGCGCGGTTGCCGAAAATCTTGAAGACGTTTTTGACTTCGATCTTGCTCACGGTTGCGTTGTTCATTTGCTCACCTCATGCCGTGGCCGACCGTACGCCTGAGTAATGCGGTCGATGACCACTGCGAGAATCACGATCGCCAGACCGGCTTCGAGGCCGCGTCCGACGTTGAGGGTTTGAATCCCCACCAACACGTCTTCACCCAGACCACGGGCGCCGATCATCGAGGCGATCACCACCATCGACAGGGCCATCATGGTGGTCTGGTTGATCCCGGCCATGATGCTCGGCAGGGCCAGCGGCAGTTGCACGCCGAACAGTTGCTGCCAGCGGTTGGCACCGAAAGCGTTGATCGCTTCCATGACTTCCCCGTCGACCTGGCGGATGCCCAGATCGGTGAGGCGGATCAACGGCGGCGCGGCGTAGATCACCGTGGCGAAAATCGCCGGGACCTTGCCCAGACCGAACAGCATCAGCACCGGGATCAGGTACACGAAGCTGGGCATGGTCTGCATGATGTCGAGCAGCGGCATCAGCACCGAACGCAGGCGATTGCTGCGCGCCGAGAGGATCCCCAGCGGAATGCCGATCAGCACCGAAATGATCGTCGCGACCATCATCAGCGCCAGGGTCTGCATGAGCTTGTCCCACAGGCCGACAGCGCCCACCAGGAACAGCAGACCGACAATGACGGCGGTGGTCACGACTTTGCGCGTGGCGTGCCAGGCGACGACGCCGACGATCGCCAGCATCAGCCACCACGGCGCCGCACGCAGCAGGCCTTCGAGATTGACGATGGCCCACAGCAGGGTGTCGGAGATGTGGCGGAACACATCACCGTAGTTGGTAACCAGCGAATCGACCCAACCGTTGACCCAGTCGGCGATGGAAAAGGTAAAGCTTTCGGGAAACATAAGCGGCTCTCAATCAGAAATCTCAATCAAGCGATTTACGGCATATCTCCCGGCCAGCCTCACGGTTGACCGGGAGGTATCGACCTACAGCGCCGCGTCGATTTTCTTGGCTGCGTCGTCACTGACCCACGCATGCCAGACCTCAGGATGTTCCTTGAGGAAGATTTTCGCCAGTTTTGGCGACTCGATACGTTCCTTCGCCATGCGTCCCAGGTTCTGGTTCAGCAGGTCGATCGGCAGGTTGACCTTTTCCAACACGGCCACCAGTTCGGGCGCCTGCTCATGGAAGGTTTTCGACAAGCCGACCTTGATGCTCACGCTCTTGTCGACGCCCGGTTTTTCTTCAAGCTTGACCGCGTCGATCTGGCCCATCAGCGGGGTTGGCGACCAGTAGTAAAACAGGATCGGCTCGCCACGCTTGTAGCTCGACAGCACCGCCGCATCCAGCGCAGGTCCTGTGCCCGGGCGGAAGTTGGTGTAGGTGTTTTCCAGGCCGTAGCTCTTGAGCATTTCGCTGTTGTCCAGCTCGCAGGTCCAGCCCGCCGGGCAGTTGTAGAAACGGCCCTTGGACGGCTCTTCGGCGTCTTTGAAAACAGCCGCGTACTTGCCCAGATCGGCGATGTTTTTCAGGTCCGGGGCTTTTGCTTCGATCTTGCGTTTGGCGTCGCCTTCGATCACGTAGCGCGGCACGTACCAGCCTTCGATTGCGCCGACGATCGGGGCGCCGACACCGACGACTTTGCCGGCCTTCTCGGCCTTGTTCCAGACCTCGCTGCGGCCGACCCATTCTTCGGCGAACACTTGAATGTCGTTGCTGCTCAGGGCGTTTTCCATGGTGATGGAGTTGCCCGGCAAACTGTCGGTCTTGCAGTCGTAACCTTTCTCCAGCACCACTTGCAGCACGTCGGTCAGCAGCATGCCGCTTTCCCAGTTCAGACCGGCGAATTTCACCGGTTTACCGGACTCGCACCAGCCGGCCGCCTGGGTGGTGCCGGCACTGGCCAGCAGGCCCATGGACAACAGTGTGGTGAGCAGGGTCTTGTTCGATTTCATTGTTGCGACGCTCCTAATCATGAATTGGCTTACGGCAGTCAAGAGGCATCCAGCCCTGTCCACGTCCAATCAGGCCTGCGCCGCAGCGCGCCCGGCCCCACTTTTTTCAGGTGGTACAACGCTGTTCTGCTCGATCGGCAGAATCAGGTGATCGGGCACCGAGCCGTGCCATTTTTTCGCGCACAGGTAATACAGCGCGGCCGGCAGCACCAGACCGATGATCCAGGAGATATCCACGTCACCGAGGGCGGCCACCAGCGGGCCGGTGTAGAACTTGGTGGAGATGAACGGCAGTTGCACCAGCACGCCGAACACATAGACGCTGATCCCGAGCAGGTTCCAGCGCCCGTAGCGACCGTTCGGATCGGCCAGCGCCGGCACGTCGTAGCGCTCGCGGGTGATGCAGTAGTAGTCGACCAGGTTGATCGCGCTCCATGGCGTGAAGAACGCCAGCAGGAACAGGATGAACGACTTGAACGCACCGAGGAACGAGTGCTGACCGAGCAAGGCGATCAGGGTGGCTGCACCGACGATCACCAGCACGAACACCAGACGCTGCAGGCGCGAGACCGTCAGATGCCCACGGAAGCCGCTGATGATGGTGGCGATGCACATGAAGCTGCCGTAGGAGTTCAGTGTCGAGATGGTCACCTTGCCGAACGCGATGCTGAAGTACAGCAGCGCCGCCGTGGCACCGGTGCCGCCCAGTCCGACGATGTAGGCCACTTCGTGACCGGCAAACTGGCCGTTGGCCGAAGCTGCCGCGAACACGCCGAGGACCATCGCCACCTGCGCGCCGATGACCGAACCTGCGCCAGCGGCAAAGAAGGTTTTCACCGAGGAAACCTTGCTCGGCAGGTAACGCGAATAATCCGCCACATAAGGGCCGAACGCGATCTGCCAGGAGGCCGCGAGCGACACCGCCAGCAGGAAGCTGCTCCAGCTGAAGTGACGGATCTGCAACA
Organism: Pseudomonas sp. LF020; assembly: GCF_053456425.1. NCBI lineage: Bacteria > Pseudomonadati > Pseudomonadota > Gammaproteobacteria > Pseudomonadales > Pseudomonadaceae > Pseudomonas > Pseudomonas sp. LF020. The sequence goes on along the minus strand of NZ_JBRFIX010000004.1, from coordinate 286,514 downwards.
GTGCGCCCACGTCCACCTGGCTCAGCAGACGGCTGAACAGATACACGAAAGCAATCACGCCAATCACGCTGGCAATCCGGCCGATCCAGTGGATCACCCGATAACCGAGCACGGTGACCACCACGATGACACTGGCGAACAGCAGGATGCCGACGGTGTCGCTGACGCCAAACAACTGGCCCAGCGCCTGGCCGGACAGCACCGTACCGGTGGCGGTGAAGCCCAGGTACATCAGGCACACCAGCACGATCGGAATCGCCGCGCCATACACACCAAATTGCACGCGGCTGGAAATCATCTGCGGCAGACCCAGCTTCGGCCCTTGCGCCGCGTGCAGCGCCATCACGCCGCCGCCCAGCAGTTGACCGATCAACAGACCGATCAACGACCAGAACACATCCCCGCCCAGCACCACGGCCAGAGCCCCGGTGACAATCGCAGTGATTTGCAGATTCGCACCCATCCACAGGGTGAACTGGCTCAACAGACGACCGTGTCTTTCCGCTTCCGGGATGTAGTCGATCGAACGCCTTTCGATCAACGGTTTGTTGCCTGCACGATCGGGGGTTACAGCCATGATTCAACCTCTGTGGATTGTTTTAATTGTTCTCTCGAGCCTACTCGAACCCTTGTGGGAGCTGGCTTGCCAGCGATGACGTCGGCACCTTCAACATCAATTCCGGCAGTGCCACCGCTATCGCTGGCAAGCCAGCTCCCACAGGAATCTGTGTTACTTGCCGCCGGTAATCATCGGCAGGTTCAGACCCTGCTCCTTCGCGCAGTCGATGGCGATCGGGTAACCGGCATCGGCGTGACGCATGACACCGGTCGCCGGGTCGTTGTGCAGCACGCGCGCAATACGCTCGGCCGCTTCGTCAGTGCCGTCGCAGACAATCACCATGCCCGAGTGCTGTGAGAAGCCCATGCCCACGCCACCACCGTGGTGCAGGGAAACCCAGGTCGCGCCGCTCGCGGTGTTCAGCAGAGCGTTGAGCAGTGGCCAGTCGGACACGGCGTCGGAACCGTCCTGCATCGATTCGGTTTCGCGGTTCGGGCTGGCCACCGAGCCGGAGTCGAGATGGTCGCGACCGATCACGATCGGTGCCGACAGCTCGCCGCTGCGCACCATTTCGTTGAACGCCAGACCGAGCTTGGCGCGCAGGCCCAGGCCGACCCAGCAGATACGTGCCGGCAGACCCTGGAAGCTGATGCGCTCGCGGGCCATGTCCAGCCAGTTGTGCAGGTGCGCGTCGTCGGGGATCAGTTCTTTGACTTTGGCGTCGGTCTTGTAGATGTCCTGCGGATCACCCGACAGCGCCGCCCAGCGGAACGGGCCGATGCCACGGCAGAACAGTGGGCGGATGTAGGCAGGTACAAAGCCTGGGAAGTCGAATGCGTTTTCCACGCCTTCTTCCTGCGCCATCTGACGGATGTTGTTGCCGTAGTCGAAGGTCGGAATGCCTTGCTTCTGGAAGTCCAGCATCGCTTTGACGTGGACGGCCATCGACTGCTTGGCGGCCTTGATCACGGCAGCCGGCTCGGTCTTGGCGCGGGCGCGGTATTCGTCCCAGGTCCAGCCCGCCGGCAGGTAGCCGTTGAGTGGGTCATGGGCGCTGGTCTGGTCGGTGACCATGTCCGGGCGCACACCGCGCTTGACCAGTTCCGGGAGAATTTCGGCGGCGTTGCCCAGCAGGGCGATCGAGATCGCCTTGCCTTCAGCGGTGTATTTGGCGATGCGCGCCAGGGCGTCGTCGAGGTCTTTGGCTTGCTCGTCGACGTAGCGGCTTTTCAGGCGGAAATCGATGCTCACCTGCTGGCATTCGATGTTCAGCGAGCAGGCGCCAGCCAGGGTTGCAGCGAGTGGCTGAGCACCGCCCATGCCACCCAGACCTGCGGTCAGCACCCACTTGCCCTTGAGGTTGTCGTTGTAGTGCTGACGACCGGCTTCAACGAAGGTTTCGTAGGTGCCCTGAACGATGCCTTGGCTGCCGATGTAGATCCAGCTGCCGGCGGTCATCTGGCCGTACATGGCCAGGCCTTTGGCGTCGAGTTCGTTGAAGTGTTCCCAGCTCGCCCAGTGCGGCACCAGGTTGGAGTTGGCGATCAGTACGCGCGGGGCGTTGCTGTGAGTCTTGAACACGCCGACCGGTTTGCCGGATTGCACCAGCAGGGTCTCGTCGTCGTTCAGATTGGTCAGGCTCTCGACGATCTTGTCGTAGCACTCCCAGTTACGCGCAGCGCGACCGATGCCACCGTAGACCACCAGCTCTTTCGGATTCTCGGCCACTTCCGGATCGAGGTTGTTCATCAGCATCCGCAGCGGCGCTTCGGTCAGCCAGCTCTTGGCGGTCAGCTTGTTGCCGCGGGCAGCGCGGATCTCGACGTCACGGTATTTAGTAGGTTTTGTGTCAGTCACGAAAAAGACTCCTCAGCGATCAATTCAAACCAACCCTGGCAGTGGGCAAGCAGCCTGTGCGCCTCAATGCGCGACAAGCGAATCAGTGGACGCTGCGGACTCATACGCATACGTCTTTACTTGTACATACAAGCATATGCAATCAAGCGGCCAACTTGTTGGAGGCGCGTTCAGGAAAAATGGCGGACAGGGCTGCAGAGCGCCTGAGACAAGGGTTGCAGCGTGGATAAAAATTTTTGCGGGGAGGAATTGAGGTAGCGGAGGATCGTTACGAACCCGTGGTTTTGCGCCACGCTGGGGCGTTCGGTAACAAGTTGGTGCGCCGAGGGAAACGGCCTGTAGAAATGCAATTGTGGCGAGGGAGCTTGCTCCCGCTGGAGACCGAAGGGCTCCCATTCCGGCATTTACCGAAATGGGGCCGCTTCGCAGCCCAGCGGGAGCAAGCTCCCTCGCCACAATGTGTTTTATATGAGCAGAAGGATCAGTGCGCAGTCAGCTCAATCACGCAGCACGCTGCATTCACCGCAACTTCAAGCAGGCCGGTGTTACCGTCCAGTTGCAGGCAATCATGGCGCCCCAGTTGCGCGACGCTGTCAGCGACTGTCGCCTCAAGTAGCTCACTGACACTGAACACCAGTACCGTCGATGCCGAGCTGAAGAACCGCTGCTCGCCATCCAGCCACTGCAACCGCGCGCTATAACGCTGTGGCGCGTAGATCAGGTTGAAGTCGCGGATCGCACCACCGAGCAAGGTGCAGGACACCTGGCTTTCGCCGCTGAACGCAAACGGATCCAGCGGTAACAATGGGCGTGTGTCATCACCATCGACGCACAAGGTCATGCCGTCGCCCTGCAGTACCGTGATCACCCGCTGGTAACCGGCAAAGGTCGAGAAACCACCGGACTCGGCAATGTCGGCAATCGACAGGCGCCAGCCAAAACCATCCAGACCTGCACCGGCGTCACGGGTGATTTCCTCGGTGCTGCCGCCGCCGTTTTTCCACGGCATGCGCGGGTAGCCTTCAGCGCGTAAAACCTTTACCTGACTCATTTATGAAAGCGTCCTTCCAGACGATGACGGGAACCTGGGTGAATCAAACGTGCGGCGGTCACCGGCTGACGCCCCGACCAGGTGCGACGACGGATCAGCAGGCACGGCTCGCCTTTTTCGATCTGCAGCAACTTGCACTCGGACGATTCGGCGAGGATCGCCTCGACCACGTGCTCGCCTTCGGTCAGTGGCGCAACCTGGTTGAGATAGGCGTAAGGCGTTTGCAGGGTGAAGTCCTGCTTGAGGTATTCCGGTGCGACCAGCGCGTTAACGAAGCGGTCTTCGATCTGCACCGGAATGTCGTTCTCGTAATGCACGATCAGCGAATGGAAGACCTTCTGCCCTTCGCGCATGTCCAGCGCCAGCGCGCGCTCGGAGCCGGCAGCCTCTTCTTCGAGGGTGATCACCTGGCAGGTGTGGCGATGGCCACGGGAGGCGATTTCGTCAGCGATGTTGTGCACTTCGAACAGCGCGGACTGGCTTTTCGGTTCGGCGACGAACGTACCGACGCCTTGCATGCGCACCAGCAAGCCGTCGGCAGTCATCTCGCGCAAGGCACGGTTGATGGTCATGCGGCTGAAACCGAGCTGGCTGACCAGTTCGCTTTCCGACGGCACGCGGTAGTGCGGCGGCCAGTTACCGCTGTCGATCTGCTGGGTGATCATCTGCTTGACGCGGGCGTACAAGGGCGCCGGACTGTCGCCCATGTTCGCGGCCAACGGGGAGACTGGAGGCGGAGTCGGCACGGTTGATCCCTGTTCATTGGATGAAGGTTGCTAGCTTGCCGGAGTTTACCGGGCAGGCAAACGTCTGTATATGTATATACAAATAACACACGATGGGGTGCTGAACCATGTCCGCTTTCTTTGCCGAACGCGCGCTGCTGCCTAACGGATGGGCCAACAATGTACGTCTTGAGGTCAGCGCCGATGGCGTGCTGACCCAAATCCTGGCCGATTCCACCGCAGACGGCGCCGAACGGCTGAGCGGTCCGCTGCTGCCGGGCATGCCCAATCTGCACTCCCACGCCTTCCAGCGTGCGATGGCCGGGCTGGCCGAAGTGGCCGGCAATCCGAATGACAGTTTCTGGACCTGGCGCGACCTGATGTATCGGCTCGTCGGAAAAATCAGCCCCGAGCAACTCGGCGTTATCGCCCGCCAGCTGTACATCGAGATGCTCAAGGCCGGTTACACCTCGGTCGCTGAATTCCACTATGTGCACCACGACAGCAGCGGCCAGCCTTATGCCGATCCGGCCGAGCTGGCGCTGCGCATCAGTCAGGCCGCCAGCGAAAGCGGCATCGGTCTGACCCTGCTGCCGGTGCTCTACAGCCACTCGGGTTTCGGCGGCCAGACGCCGAACGACGGTCAGCGTCGCTTCATCAACAGCACCGAAAACTACCTGAATCTGCAATCGCGCTTGCAGCCATTACTGGCTCAGCAAAAAGCGCAATCGCTGGGTCTGTGCTTCCACTCGCTGCGCGCGGTCACCCCGCAGCAGATCAGCGAAGTGCTGGCCGCCAGCGACAAACAATGCCCGGTGCACATTCACATCGCCGAACAGCAGAAAGAAGTCGATGACTGTCTGAGCTGGAGCGGTCGCCGCCCGTTGCAATGGCTCTACGAAAACATTGAGGTCGATCAGCGCTGGTGCCTGGTCCACGCGACCCACGCCAACCCGGAAGAAGTCACGCTGATGGCCAAGAGTCGCGCCATCGCCGGGCTGTGCCTCACCACTGAAGCGAATCTGGGCGACGGGATTTTCCCGGCGGTGGATTTCCTCGCTCAGGGCGGGCGCATGGGCATCGGCTCCGACAGCCATGTGTCGCTCAGTGTGGTCGAGGAATTGCGTTGGCTGGAATACGGCCAGCGTCTGCGTGATCAGCGGCGTAACCGTTTGTATGGCGCGGATCAGCCGATGGTCGGGCGCACATTGTATGACGCAGCGCTGGACGGCGGCGCCCAGGCTTTGGGACAGCCGATTGGTGCGCTGGAAGTCGGCAAGCGGGCGGACTGGATTGTGCTCGATGGCAATGATCCGTATCTGGCCACCGCCAGTGGCGACGGGATTCTGAATCGCTGGTTGTTCGCCGGTGGCGATCGTCAGGTGCGCGATGTGCTGGTCAACGGCCAGTGGGTGGTGCGCGATGGGCGGCATGCGGGCGAAGAGCAAAGCGCTCGGGCGTTCACCCAGGTTCTGCGCGACCTGCTGGGCTAAGAAAAGCAAAAGATCGCAGCCTGCGGCAGCTCCTACATGGAAATGTGAGGGTTCCTGTAGGAGCTGCCGAAGGCTGCGATCTTTTCGCTGTTAATTCGAAGTCTTCGCCATCTGCCGATCCGACGCCCGCCAGATCAACCGGGTAGTATCGTAACCCTGCTGACGCGCCTTGCTCAGCAACTCCTCGCGCACTACGCCATTGACCGTCGGCGTGCGCGACAGCAACCACATGTACTTGCGGCTCGGGTCGCCGACGATGGCGGTCTTGTAGTCGTCGCTGACGTACAACACCCAGTATTCGCCTTTCGCCACACCCGGAATCAAGCGCGAGAACCAGGTATCGAACTCGACCCACAACTTGTCGGTCTTGCCCGGCACCTGTGGATAAGCCGTGCCCTTGACCTCTTCCCACTGCCAGTCCGCAGTCAGGCAGCGATTGAGCACATCGACGTTACCATCGGGCTTGAGCGAGTAATGCGCTTCGGATTGCGCGCAGTTGCGCTGGAAGTACATCGGCAGGCGCGCCAGTTCATACCAGGTGCCCTGATAACGCTTGAGGTTGACGCTGTGAACTGTCTTGGGCGCCAGCGGATCTTCACCATGCGTGGCGCAGCCGGCCAGTACCAGGCCGGCAAAAAGAACAAACAATAACCGCTTCATTATTTTTCTCCCGTGGGCGCTTGGCCCCGGTTTACTTCAGGCCTTGGCCGGAAAACATCAACACTTTGTCACCGGCGTACTGCACGCTGATAAAGCTTTTCTGGTCGCCCCAGGTGCAACTGGACATGCCGAGCGCGCCCGAGCAGTCGGTGGGTTTGCCGAGCAGCGTCTCCACTTCGGCCTTGGCCATGCCGGCCGAAAGCTTGGAATAGTTTTCCTGATTGACCTTGCTGCACGCGGTCAGCAGCACGCAAAAAGTCAGAAGGGCGATAGATCGCAGCGACATGAAGTAACTCCTGGAACGAGGGGGGATGGCATGGTGCCAACCAGAAGCTTAGAAGAGAAAACCCTCATCTGGTTCCGTGCAACGAGGGCTATTTATTTGCCCGCTCGTCTGGCTTTTACCTTTAAATCAGACACTTTGTAGGGCCATTGAGCATTTCGTCGCATTTCCCGAAAGACGCCTAATCTTTGGCGCGCGGCGGTCGAAATAAGAGCAGCGCAAAGCCCCCGAGTGTGGCAAATTGCCGCCCTTTCTCGACCAGCCCCTTCGCGGTAGTTCATTCGATGACCAGAAACATGAAATTCAGCCACAAGATCTTGTTGGCTGCCGCCCTCGTGGTGGCCGTTGCGTTCGCCTGTTTCATTTTGTTCAACGACTATCGACAGCGCGAAGCCCTGAGCAGCAGCACCGAAGCGTCGATGCAGGAACTGGGCAGCCTGACCACCAGCAACATCCAGACCTGGCTGGAAAGCCGTATCCAGTTGCTGCAATCGTTGTCGCAACAGGTCGCCGCCGACGGCAGCGCCCCGGCCAGCCTGAAACGCATCATCGACCTGCCCGCCTACACCGGCAATTTCCAGCTCAGCTATTTCGGCGGTGCTGACGGCGTGATGTTCTCGGTGCCCGCCGGCAACCGCGCGCCGGACTACGACCCGCGCGCCCGTGGCTGGTACAAGGCCGCCAACAGCGCCCAGCAGACTATCGTCACCGAACCCTACATCGCCGCATCGTCGGGCAAACTGGTGATCACCGTCGCCACCCCGGTGCAGCGCCAGGGCCAGATGATTGGTGTGGCCGGTGCCGACATCGATCTGACCAGCGTCAGCGCGATCATCAACTCGCTGAACTTCGGCGGCCATGGCCACGCGTTCATCGTCAGTGCCGACGGCAAAATCCTGATTCACCCGGACAGCAAACTGGTGCTCAAGACTCTCGCCGAGGCCTACCCGAACGGCGCTCCGAAAGTCAGCCCGGGCCTGAAAGAAGTCGAATTCGACGGCAAGACCCAACTGATCTCGTTCACCCGCGTCAACGGCGTGCCATTGGCCGACTGGTACGTGGCGCTGGTGCTGGACAAGGACACCGCGTTCTCGATGCTCAGCGAATTCCGCACCTCGGCGCTGATCGCCATGGTGATTGCCGTGGTAATCATCATCGCCCTGCTCGGCATGCTGATCCGCGTGCTGATGCAACCGCTGCTGACCATGGGCCGCGCCATGCATGACATCGCCGAGGGCGAAGGCGATCTGACCAAGCGTCTGGTGATCCACGGCCATGATGAATTCGGCGCGCTTGGCCTGTCGTTCAACCGCTTCGTCGAGCGTATTCACACCTCGATCCGCGAAGTCTCCTCGGCCACCGGCCAGGTCAACGAAGTCGCCCTGCGCGTGGTCGCCGCATCGAATTCGTCGATGTACAACTCCGACCAGCAGGCCAGCCGCACCAACAGCGTGGCCGCCGCGATCAACCAGCTCGGCGCCGCCGCCCAGGAAATCGCCCAGAACGCCGCCCTCGCCTCGCAGCACTCCAGCGATGCGCGCAGCCTGGCGGTCGATGGTCAGCAGGTTGTGGATAAAACCATCCACGCCATGCAGCAGCTGTCGGCAAAAATCAGCGACTCCTGCGGCAACATCGAAACCCTCAACAGCAACACGGTGAACATCGGGCAGATTCTGGAAGTGATCACCAGCATCTCGCAGCAGACCAATTTGCTGGCGCTCAACGCTGCGATCGAAGCCGCCCGCGCCGGTGAGGCTGGCCGTGGTTTCGCCGTGGTCGCTGACGAAGTGCGCAACCTCGCCCACCGCACCCAGGACTCGGCGCAGCAAGTGCAAAAGATGATCGAAGAACTGCAAGTCGGCGCGCGTCAGGCCGTGAGCATCATGACCGAGAGCCAGCGCGAGAGCGAAAGCAGCGTCGGCATCGCCAACCAGGCCGGCGAACGTCTGGGCAGCGTGACCCAGCGCATCGGCGAGATCGACGGGATGAACCAGTCGGTGGCTACCGCGACCGAGGAGCAGACCGCGGTGGTCGAGTCGATCAACGTCGACATCAACGAGATCAACACGCTGAACCAGGAAGGTGTGGAGAACCTGCAGGCAACCTTGCGTGCGTGCTCGGATCTGGAGCAGCAGGCGGCGCGATTGAAGCAACTGGTGGGTAGCTTCCGGATCTAAGATCAAGAGCCACCCCTCACCCCAGCCCTCTCCCCCAAGGGGGCGAGGGGGGAAGGGAGTAGATCTTCAAGCTTTTCAAACCTGAGTTCGACTGGATGCTTCAGGTCGATGTATAGCGACAGACCACCTCGGTCAGTCCCCTCTCCCTCCGGGAGAGGGTTAGGGTGAGGGCTGGTTGTTGAGGTTGCCGAGAATCGTCCTAAAAACGCGAACCCGGCTCTTTCAAAAACGCCAACTCCTCAGCTGTCGACTCCCTCCCCAACACCGCATTGCGATGCGGAAACCGTCCAAACCGCGCAATCACTTTCCGATGCCGCTCGGCATAGTCCAGATTGTCGGCAAACACCGCCCGCTCGCTTTCCGGCTGCTCAGCCAGCAGATCGATAAAGCGCGAAACGGCTTCGTTCTGCACCGCGAGGTTTTCGCAGTGTTCGAACACCAGATAAATGAATACCCGCTGAATCGGCTTCAGTTGCCGATCGAAGTCCGCGGCAATGCCCTGCGCGACAAGTTTCTGCGCACGAAGATCGCCAGAGAATGCTTTGGGTGTATCGCGAAAGATCATGCGCGGCAGTTGATCGAGCAGCAGTACCACGGCCAGCCAACCTTCGGGAGATTGCGTCCACTCGGTCAGTTCCCCGGCCAGGGCCTGATCGACAAAGACCCCGAAACGCTCACGCGCTTCGAGGTCCTGGCTGTCTTTCTTGCCGAACCACAACTTGCCCTTGTCAGACGATATCTCGTCCGGTGATTCGGCGTGTCCGAACCACCAATCGAGCAACGGCTGCCAAGGCGCGGTCATGGTTTATTCCTTGTGGTAGGCCGTAGCGCGGGCGACTTCTTCTTTCGAACCAAGGAACACCGCTACGCGCTGGTGCAGGCCTTCGGGCTGGATGTCGAGGATGCGCTGGTGACCGTCGGTGGACGCGCCGCCCGCCTGTTCCACCAAGAACGACATCGGGTTGGCTTCGTACATCAGACGCAGTTTGCCAGGCTTCGACGGCTCACGGCTGTCGCGTGGGTACATGAACAGTCCGCCACGGGTCAGGATGCGGTGTACGTCGGCCACCATCGCCGCGACCCAGCGCATGTTGTAGTTCTTCTTCAGCGGGCCTTCTTCGCCGGCCAGCAGTTCGCTGACGTAGCGTTGTACCGGGGCTTCCCAGTGGCGCTGGTTGGACATGTTGATCGCGAATTCCTGGGTGGTTTCAGGAATGGTGATGTCTTCGTGGGTCAGCACGAAGCTGCCCATTTCGCGGTCCAGGGTGAAGCCTTTGACCCCGTCGCCCAGGGTCAGTACCAGCATGGTCTGCGGGCCGTAGATCGCGTAACCGGCAGCCACCTGCTGGGTGCCTGGCTGCAAGAAGGCTTTTTCGTTCAGTGGCTCATTCTGGCTCAGGTATTCGTTCGGGCAACGCAGTACCGAGAAGATGGTGCCAACCGGAGCGTTGATGTCGATGTTCGACGAGCCGTCCAGTGGGTCGAACACCAGCAGGTACGCGCCTTTCGGGTATTTGCCCGGGATCTGGTAGGCATTGTCCATTTCTTCGGACGCCATGCCGGCCAGGTGACCGCCCCATTCGTTGGCTTCGAGCAGGATTTCGTTCGACAGCACGTCGAGTTTCTTCTGCACTTCGCCTTGGACGTTTTCAGTGCCCATGCTGCCCAGAACACCGCCCAGGGCGCCTTTGGACACGGCGTGGCTGATCTCTTTGCAGGCACGCGCCACCACTTCGATCAGGAAGCGCAGATCGGCAGGAGTGTTATTGCTGCGGGTCTGCTCAATCAAATAGCGACTCAGGGTAACGCGGGACATGGACGGCTCCGGTGGAATGGGGGGCTAAAAACCCGCGCAGTTTACAGGGAGTCTGAAAACGTAGCGAGCGATGACGCCCGGTAACGTGCATTGGGGCGCAATTGCTTGTATCAGACGTGATCGGGTCGAGAGAGTTCATGCACCGCAATCAGCGTAGTCCGGTTCGGGACGGGTGGTGGTTGAGTTGATAGCGGCAGTTTGCGGATTTTTATTGATTGATCGACCGACATCGCTGGCAAGCCAGCTCCCACAAGGACTTCGGTCGCTCACCTGTTTTGCGTACACCAAATAACCTGTGGGAGCTGGCTTGCCAGCGATTGGCGCGCAGCGCCAGCCATTCTCAGGAATTGGCAGGTGGCTTACGCAACAAGCTGAACGCCATCGCTCCGAGAAAAACCACACTCACCAGCAACACCGCCCACAGGCCGATCTTCTTCCAGTTGGTCTCGGCCACTGCCGCCGTAGTCGCCGGCGCAGCCTGTGTGGCAACCACTTCACCTTGCACCGTTGCCTTGCCCAGCGCCGCGAGTTTCTCCGGTTTGAAATCCGGAATCAGCGTGCTCAGCGGCAGGTTCGCGGTTTTCACCGTCGGATTGCCCAGCGCCAGGCTGTAAGGCCCGTCACCTCGTGCGAGGAAAATCACCTGCGTCGCCCGCACCGCGTATTTCAGACTCGGTGCCTGCTCGCCCAGACCGCCGCCACGCTCATCCACGCTCAGTTTCAGCTGCTGCACAGTCTGCCCGTACACCTGCAATTCGTTCTGCACCACGTCCTGACCGTTCTGGGTCAGGCGATACAGCAAACCATTGCTCAGCGTCTGCCACGGCAGGCTGCTTTCGCGCCGGCCCGCGAGCGTCACCGGTGCCAGACTGTTCGGCTGCTTCAGCTCCACCTGCACCCGTTCGACATTCAGGCCCATCGGCAACTGCCAGGTGTACTCGCCGGACTTGGTGCTGTTGCCCGCCAGCGCTTGCGACCAGACCAACGGCAGCGGCACGTTGCGTGGATCGCTGCTTTTCAGTTGCGCCGACGTGAGGATGGGCGCCGAGGTTGGCGCATCCCACAGCAGACGCAGGTAGCGAGCGGATTGCCCCGGCAGCGTCACTTCGTGCTGTTCGATGCGTTCGTCGGAAAAGGTCAGCCGCGCGACCTGCCCCTCGCCCCACGCCTGCCAGTGCTGCAAGTCATCACTGGCCTCGATGCTGAAACGCTGGAAGCCGTCACGCTCGCTGGTCCAGTCAAGAATCAACTGCTGCAGCGGCGCCTTGATCGCACTGGCATCGAGCAACCAGCCACGCAGCACTTCTTCACCAGCCTCCAGTTGAGTCGACGGCTGCACTTCCACCAGGGTGCCGGTGGTGGTCGATTGCACGCGTACGTTCGGCGCTCGCTCGCTGGCGTCGGCGGCGTTGTACAAGGGGAACCACTTCACTTCATGCAACTGCCCGTCGTCGCGGGTCTGCGCCGATTCCCGGGCCAGGGCATAGGCCTGCGGTTCGCCGGCGGCGTTGAATACGCGCAGGTCGCTGAGATCGGTCTGGCGGGCCTGCAATTGTGCGCTCAGCGGCAGGTCGAGGCGATACCACGGGCCGTTGCCACTCACCGTCAGTGGCACCTGCGTGGCGAAGTCCGCCGGTTTTTCCTGGGCGCCGGCAGCCATCACCACGCCCAGCGCCAACCACCCCAGATTCAGCATGCGACTCAAGATGAAACTCCTTCGGTATCCGGTGCGGGTTTGTCCGCCACCGGTTCGGCTTCGACGCGTTTCGGTGGCAGTGGTGCGAAATAGCCCACCACCAGCAGCAACACGCCGACCCCGATAAACGAGACGATCCGGGCGAGGCCGCCACGGTTGCTCAATTCGACAAAAATCAGTTTGGCCACCACCAGCGCAATCAGCGCCGCGCCGATCAGCCACACTTCGCGCCGGTGACGCAGGTGTCCGCCGATCATCAGCCCCAACGCCATCAAGGTCCAGACGATGGACAACCCGGCCTGCACCAGCATCGATTCGAGCAGCAGATCCAGCTCGAACGGAATCCCCGCCCAATGGTGCGCAGCACGGGTCACCAGCGCGGTGCAGAAAGCGAACAGCGAAATCCCGGCGACCAGTTGCGTGGCGTACTCGGCGTAATCCTTGCGCAGGGCAAACTGCGTCACCGCATAACGCGACCACACGTACACCCCGAACAGGGCGAACAGCAGGCCCAGTTCCAGCGGGTTGATCAGCGGCACGTACGGCAGCGGTTCGGCATTGCCGTCGCTGACGCCGTTGGCCAGCCAGAACCACGCCAGCATCAGCACTGCCAGCGGCGCGGCGGCGTACAAACGATATTCGCGTGGGAACGCTGCCACCGGCCACGGCCAGTTGCGCGGAGCCGCCGCCAACAGCAGATACAGGCTCGGCAGGATCGCCCAGCCCAGCCAGCGCCAGGCGTTGTATTGCTCGGACAACAGCAGCAGACCGTAGCGCAGCTCCAGCGCCAGTACGCCGATCAGCAGCCAGCAACCCAGCACATGCGCAGTGCTCAAGGCCTGAGCCGGCAGCATCGGCGCCAGACGCCGCAGGCTGAAGAAATGCACGGCGAACACCAATACCCACGCCAGCCAACCAAAATTCGCCGCTGGGTGATAACGCGAATGCCACGCCGCCAGCAGCACCAGCCCCGCCGCCGGAATCAGCAAGGTGCAGAGCAGGCCCAGCGCCGGCCATTTCAGGCGCAGCGCCAACAATGTCCACAGCGCCACACTCAGCGCGGCAATCAGCAGCAACAGCGTCGCCTGCAGATTCAGCGGCGCAAAACGCAGCACCTCACTCACCCACGCCAACGCCCACCAACCGGCGCCCCACACCAGCAGCACTTCAGACAGGCGTTGCAAACTCAGCGCATCGAAGGCCGAGGCGTGATTGCCCAGTTGCAGACGCCAGGCACCGACCAGCGCGGCCAGCCCCAGTACCAGCGGCGTCCAGAAACCGCCATGGGCCAACGGCCGCAGTCCTTCGCTGGACAGCGGCCCGAGCAACTCGGGGCCGGCCAACAAGAACGCCGCGCCACCGATCAACTGCAACAACAGCCCAAAGACAAAACTCACGCGCTGTTTGAGGTACAGGCTCAGCCAGATGATCAACAGACCGCTCGCCGCCCACACCGCACTCGCGGTTTGCCACGGCAGCACGAACAGCACCGCCAGATTGATCAGCACCAACCCCGCCAGCAACACCACCGACAACCCGCGTAGCAGCCGCACATCGCCGCGCACCATCTCGTCGCGCGCCGCCAGCAACATGCCGCCGATCAACGCCAGACCAATCACGGATGCGCTGAGCAAACCACTCCACCCGGCGCTGAACACCGCCGCCGAATCCTCGCCTGCACCTTGCAGGCGCAACAGGAACAACGCACCGCCGAGCAACTGCACAGCGAACGCGGTGAACAGGAACGTGCGCGATTGCAGGCGCAGGCCGACAAACAAGGTCACCAATCCGGCCAAGGCCCAACTGATCGCTGTTGCCTGAACAAAGAAAAACAGTGGTGCCAGCAGGTACAGGAAGGTCAGGCCCAGCGCCGCCAGCACCGGCAAACCCTGACGCTCCCACGGCGATGCCTGTTCCGGCGTGGCTTTGCGCAACTGATAGAAACTGAACAGCAGCGCGATACCGAGCATCAATGCGCCCAACGGTGCGCCGTCGAGCAGGCTGCTTTCGCCGACCCGCAACTGACTGAGGAACGCCAGCGCCGAACCCAGTTGCAGCAGCAAGGCAAACGCTCGGGCGAACGGTCGCTGCTGACGCAAGCCGAGCCAGAAAATCCCCGCGCCCTCCACGGCCCACGCCGCCGAAGTCCAGCGCGCATCGAGGCCCAGCGGGATCGCCAGGCTGGCGAAAATCACCCCCAGCGCCAGACAGGTTTCACCCAGCAACAAGGCGCGACCGCCCATCAACACGCGGGCCAGGCCCATGTAGATCACGCCCAGTGCCAGTGCACTGAACGCGGCGGCGAACTCCAGGTGCTGCACCAGCGCAAACTGCAGACCGAAGCCAACGATCGGCGGGCCGAACAGCATCGTGCCGTCGACGTAATCGCCCTTGCGCGCCGACCAGTGCAGCAGCGCCTCGCGGTCACCGTCTGCCGGTGCATCGGGCATGTCGAGCAACTTGCGCCGGGCGAACAGCAGGCCGAGGGCCAGATACATCAAGAAAAACAGAATCAGGAACGGCTCGGTGCTCCACAGCAACTCAGGTGCGTAGGAACGCCGTCCCCAGGCGAAAGCGATGCCGAAGGTACCGACAAAACCGATCAGGTTGAGCAGGCGCCAGGCCTTGAACCAGGCGATGGCGAGGATGCCGGCATTGAGCAGCGCGAAGTAGCTGAACAGCGCGACGTGATTGCCGGCCCCGGTCGAGGTCAGGATTGGCGCGGCGAAACCGCCGAGCGCAGCGGCGGCCGCCAGTCCAAGAGCATCCTGAGTGATGGCGAGAATCGCCGAGAACACCGTGACCGCCACCAGCAAACCCAGCGCGGCGGACGGATCGAGCAACGGATGCAGACGCATCGCCGCAAACACCGTCAGGTACAGCACCGCAATCCCCGTGCCCTGCAGGATCAGCGCATAACTGCTGTTGCGTTTACGCAGCCACCAACCCAGCGCCAGCAGGGCCAAGGCCGCCGCAGCGACGCCGGCGTAACGCAATTCGATCGGCACCACCATGCCTTCGGTGGCATAGCGCAACAAAAAGGCCAGCCCGAAGAACAACAGCACCACGCCGACCCGCAGCACGGTGTTGCCACCGAACAGCCAGTTGCGCGCAGCGCTGATGCCGCGCTCGATCAGGTTCGGGCCACGGGGTTCGGCGGGTTGTGCAGGTTGTGCTGGCTCGGCGGTGATGGCATCCAGATGCCAGACATCGGCCGGCAGCGGCTGACTGGTTTCGCTCGCAGCGACGGTGACCGGTTCGAGTTCGGGTGGCAGTTCCCAGACCAGATCCGGTGTGACGGCGGGTGCCGGTTCGGCGACGATGACGGGTTCGACGACCGGTTCCGCGCCTGCTGCTGGCACCGCGTGAGAGGGGGAGCCTTCCAGCAGATACAGGCGCTGAGCGACGCCTTGCAAAGCCGCTTTAGTCTGTTCAAGTTGGCGCTGTTGCTCTGCAGCCTGCGAGCCAAGCCGGGCGATGCGCAGCGTTTGCCCGATCACAAGCCCGAGCAGTGCACCCAGCAACGCGGCGCTGAACGACTCGTCGAGCAGCCAGCCGAGCAGCAGCCCGATCAACATGAACATCCATTGCATGGTCGATATCCCTAAGCGCAAAGGCCAATCCGGGAAGATTAGCGCAGCCTGATCCAAAAAGATCGCAGCCTTCGGCAGCTCCTACAGGGTTATGTGAACACCCATGTAGGAGCTGCCGAAGGCTGCGATCTTTTCCGGCGCGCTGATTATATCGAGCCGAGCGAAAAGTTACTCCAGTGCCTTCCAGATATCCGTGGCGTACTCGCGAATCGTCCGGTCGGACGAGAACCAGCCCATCCGCGCCGTGTTGAGCACTGCCGAACGCCACCAGTTGTTGGAATCGTGCCAGTGCGCGTCGACGCGTTTTTGCGCCTCCCAATACGAATCGAAGTCGGCGCAGACCAGAAAGCGGTCGTAGTCCACCAGCGAATCGATCAACCCGGTGTAGCGCGACGTGTCATCCGGCGAGAACACACCACTGCGGATCGCCTGCAGCACATCGCTCAAGCGATGCGACGCGGCGATGTCCGGTGCAGCGCTGAACTCGTGGTTCTGCTTGCGCGCTTCAACCTGCTGCGCGCTGAGGCCGAAGATGAACATGTGCTCGGCGCCGATGCGCTCGCACATCTCCACGTTGGCGCCATCGAGGGTGCCGATGGTCAGCGCACCGTTGAGGCCGAACTTCATGTTGCTGGTGCCCGATGCTTCGAAGCCGGCCGTGGAAATCTGCTCGGACAAGTCCGCCGCCGGAATGATGCTTTCGGCCAGGCTGACGTTGTAGTTGGGCAAAAACACCACCTTCAGCAAACCCCGCACGGTCGGGTCGTTGTTCACCACCCGGGCGATGTCGTTGGTCAGCTTGATGATCAGTTTGGCCTGGTGATAACTGGCCGCCGCTTTACCGGCGAAGATTTTCACCCGAGGTACCCAGTCGACTTCAGGCTCGGCGCGAATCGCCTGATAAAGCGCCACGGTGTGCATCAGGTTGAGCAACTGGCGCTTGTATTCGTGGATCCGTTTGACCTGCACGTCGAACATCGCCGCCGGGTTGACCGCGATCCCCAACCGCTCGTGAATCAGATAGGCCAAGGCCTTTTTGCTGTGCAGGCGCTGTTCGGCGAAGGCTTTGCGGAAGGCGGGTTGCTCGGCGAACGGTTCCAGATCGAGCAAGCGCTCTTCCGGGTTATCCAGCACCTCCGGGCCGAGGGAGTCGACCAGCATCGAGGTCAGTTCGGAGTTGGCCTGGAACAGCCAGCGGCGGAAGGTGATGCCGTTGGTTTTATTGTTGATCCGCTCCGGGTAGAGCTTGTGCAGTTCGGCGAATACGGTCTTGCGCATCAATTGCGTATGCAGCCCCGACACGCCGTTGACACTGTGCGAACCGAGGAACGCGAGGTTGCCCATGCGCACCCGGCGCCCGTTGTCCTCTTCGATCAGCGATACCGCGCGCAGCACGTCGAAATCGTGGATGCCCTTGGCGCGCAGCGAGTCGATGTGCTGCGCGTTGATCAGATAAATGATCTGCATGTGCCGCGGCAGCATGCGTTCCATCAGACCGACCGGCCAGGTTTCCAGCGCCTCGGGCAGCAGCGTGTGGTTGGTGTACGACAAGGTATCGACGGTGACTTGCCACGCCGCATCCCAGGCCACGTCGTAGACGTCGACCAGTTGCCGCATCAGTTCGGCGACGGCGATCGAAGGGTGGGTGTCGTTGAGCTGGATCGCCGCGTGATCGCCCAGGGTCAGCACCGAGGTGTGCATGTTGCGATGGCGACGCAGCAAGTCCTGCAAGGACGCGGCGACGAAGAAGTATTCCTGACGCAGGCGCAGTTCCTGCCCGGCTTCGGTGCTGTCGGCCGGATAGAGAACCCGGGAAATACTTTCAGCACGGGCTACTTCGGCGACGGCGCCCAAGTGGTCACCGGCGTTGAAACGCTCAAGGTGCAGATCTTCCATCGCGCGCGCACGCCACAGGCGCAGGGTGTTGACGCTCGCCCCGCGCCAGCCAACCACTGGCGTATCGTAGGCAATCGCCCGTACGGTTTCCGCCGGCGACCAGACCTGCTTGGACTTGCCACTCGCATCGGTGACGGTTTCCACGCTGCCGCCGAAGCCAATGGAGTACACCACTTCCGGGCGCTCGAATTCCCACGGGTTGCCGAAGTCCAGCCAGTGCTCGGTCTGTTCCTGCTGCCAGCCATCGACGATGGCCTGACGGAACAGACCATGTTCGTAGCGAATGCCGTAGCCGTGCCCGGCGATGCCGAGGGTCGACATGCTTTCCATGAAGCACGCCGCCAGACGTCCGAGGCCGCCGTTACCGAGTGCCGCATCCGGTTCCAGCAGACGAATGCGTTCCAGATCGACACCCAGTTCGGTCAGCGCCTCACGGGCGACGTCGAGCAGGCCGAGATTGCTCAGGCTGTCGTAGAGCAAACGACCGATGAGAAATTCCAGCGAGAGGTAATACACCCGCTTCTGGCCTTTGCGGTAGATCTGCCGGGTGTGGTCCATCCAGTGTTCGACCATGTGGTCGCGCGCCGCCAGGGCAATGGCTTCGAACCAGTCATGGTCGAAGGCGTGATCCGGGTCTTTGCCCACCGCATAGGTGAGCTTGGTCAGGACGGCGTCGCGAAATGCGGCCACCTCTGCTTCGCGAACAAGTGGTTCTTGAGTCATCGATTGGACCTCGAGCGAGCGGGGAATTGTCTGAGCCTAGACGGTCTGACCGACGGTAGAGGCGCAGGTTCGGCAGTTTTTCCGAAGACGATGAGATAGCCCGGCATTAGCTTGGCGAGTGGGCTAATGAATGCAGGGGCCGTGCCGGACTGAATGGCACTTGCGCGGCATTTGCAAAAATCTGGCGAAAGGTTGTTCAAAAATCCACCAGTCCCGGTATGATCGCGCGCCCTGATGCACACACGCCTGGTAACCCCCGATGATGAAGCCCAACCTGATTGCCGCCGCCGAGATCGACCGTCTCGATACGTGGGCCAAATATTCGGCCCCGATGTGCGGCTCTTGTGTCTCCAGCTGCTGCACCCTGCCGGTCGAGGTCAAGATCAAGGACCTGGTACGCATCGGCGTGGTCGACGAGTTCGAGCTGGGCGATCCGCCAAAGAACATCGCCAAGCGCCTGCAAAAGGAAGGGCTGGTCGAGCGCTTCAACCAGAAGTCGGGGATCTTCACCCTGCAGCGCATGAGCAACAACGATTGCTACTACCTGGATCGTAAGAGCCGCCTGTGCACCATTTATGACAAGCGCCCGGACACCTGCCGCAACCACCCGAAAATCGGCCCGCGGCCGGGGTATTGCGCGTACAAGCCGAAAGAAGTGGAGCGGGTGCAGAATTCGCGGTCGATCGAGAAGTTCTGATCGTTCCTGAAATGTTCGGCGCCTGTCAGGCCGCCATCGCTGGCAAGCCAGCTCCCACATTGATTGTTGTCGTACACAAGATTCATGTGCGACGCAAAACCCTGTGGGAGCTGGCTTGCCAGCGATGAGGCCAGCACGAACACCGCACAAATCCAGGACAAACAAAAACGCCCCCGGTCTCTCGACCGGGGGCGTTTTTTTTCAGCCTGGGCTAAATCTTATGCCTTGGCTTTCTTGGCAGCGCGGGTACGCTCGCTTTCGTCCAGGATCTTCTTGCGAAGACGGATGGACTTAGGCGTGACTTCGCACAGCTCGTCTTCCTGGATGTATTCCAGAGCCTGTTCCAGAGTGAAGCGAACAGGTGGTACCAGAGCGATGGTTTCGTCTTTACCCGAAGCACGCATGTTGTCGAGCTTCTTGCCTTTGGTAGGGTTCACACCCAGGTCGTTGTCGCGGCTGTTCTGACCAACGATCTGACCGTTGTAGATCTCTTGGCCGTGTTCTACGAACAGCTTGCCACGAGCCTGCAGGGTTTCCAGCGAGTAGGTCAGAGCCTTGCCGGTTTCAACCGAAACCAGAACGCCGTTCTGACGGCCGGACATGTGGCCCGACTTCACTGGAGCGTAACGATCGAAGATCGAGGTCAGGATGCCAGCACCGTTGGTCAGGGTCAGGAACTGGTTACGGAAACCGATCAGACCGCGAGCAGGGATGTTGTATTCCAGACGAACACGGCCCTTGCCATCCGGCACCATGTTGCTCAGGTCGCCCTTACGCAGACCCATCTCTTCCATGACCTTGCCCTGGGATTCTTCAGGGATGTCGATGGTGACGTTTTCGAACGGTTCCTGCTTCACGCCGTCAACTTCACGGATGATCACTTCAGGACGGCCCAGGGCCAGCTCGAAGCCTTCGCGACGCATGGTTTCGATCAGTACCGAGAGGTGCAGCTCACCACGGCCGGAAACCTTGAACTTGTCAGCCGAGTCGCCTTCTTCAACGCGCAGTGCAACGTTGTACAGCAGCTCTTTGTCCAGACGATCCTTGATGTTACGGGAGGTCACGAACTTGCCTTCTTTACCGCAGAATGGCGAGTCGTTTACCTGGAAGGTCATGGAAACGGTTGGCTCGTCAACGGTCAGCGGCTTCATCGCCTCGACGGTGTTGATGTCGCACAGGGTGTCGGAGATGAACAGCTCGTCGAAGCCGCTGATGCAGACGATGTCGCCGGCTGCTGCTTCTTCAACGTCAATGCGGTGCAGACCGTGGTGACCCATCAGCTTCAGGATACGACCGTTGCGGCGCTTGCCGTCGGCGCTGATCGCGACAACCGGGGTGTTCGGCTTAACGCGACCACGAGCGATACGGCCAACACCGATAACACCCAGGAAGCTGTTGTAGTCCAGAGCGGAGATCTGCATCTGGAACGGACCGTCACGGTCAACGGCCGGAGGCGGAACGTGGTCGACAACTGCCTGGTACAGCGCAGTCATGTCTTCGCCCATGGCGGTGTGATCCAGACCGGCGATGCCGTTCAGAGCCGAAGCGTAAACAACCTGGAAGTCCAGTTGTTCTTCGGTAGCACCGAGGTTGTCGAACAGGTCGAAGATCTGGTCCAGAACCCAGTCCGGACGCGCGCCTGGACGGTCAACCTTGTTGATCACCACGATTGGACGCAGGCCGGCTTCGAACGCCTTCTTGGTCACGAAACGGGTTTGCGGCATAGGGCCGTCTTGAGCGTCAACCAGCAGCAGAACGGAGTCAACCATCGACATTACGCGTTCTACTTCGCCGCCGAAGTCGGCGTGGCCCGGGGTGTCCACGATGTTGATGTGGTAGCCGTTCCAGTTGATGGCGGTGTTTTTCGCCAGAATGGTAATACCGCGCTCTTTTTCCTGGTCGTTGGAGTCCATCACGCGCTCGTCGTTGAGCTCGTTGCGCTCCAGGGTGCCGGATTGACGCAGGAGTTTGTCTACCAGGGTGGTCTTACCATGGTCAACGTGGGCAATGATGGCGATGTTACGTAGATTTTCGATCACTTGTGTATCTCGATCAGAGGATTCGGTTTGCTGACAAGTCTTGGCAGCGATTAACAGTAGTGTCCGGCATGGCCGTTACAGCTTGACGGCGGTGTCGGGGGGCCGGTGACGCAGGCCACAGGCAAACAGCCCCGGGCACTTAGCTCGGTCGATAAACGCGCACATTGGCATGCCCCTCACTGAGCAAATGGTGAGCATGCAGGCGACTCATCACGCCTTTGTCGCAATACAGCAGGTACTGGCGAGTCGGATCCAGCTCCTTGAAACGAGCGTTCACTGCGTAGAACGGCATCGTCTGTACTTCTATGCCGGCGAGTTCCAGCGGGTCATCCTCGGCCGCATCCGGGTGACGGATGTCGATGACGATCTGACCGGCCAGCGCTTCGCCGACTTCTTCGATCTGCAAGTCCTGGCCCAATTCGTCGATCACCCGATCGATCGGCACCAGTTTGGCATTTTCGAGCGCACGCTCGAGGACTGCCATGTCGAATTCTTTCTCTTCGTGCTCAACACGGTGGCGCTTGGCGGCGGTCTTCGGATTGACCGAGATGACCCCGCAGTATTCCGGCATGTGCCGGGCGAAATCGGCGGTGCCGATCTCGTTGGCCGTGTCGATGATGTCCTGCTTGTGTGCCACGATCAGTGGGCGCAGGACCAGTTTGTCGGTCACGCAGTCGATCACCGACAGGTTCGGCAGCGTCTGGCTCGATACCTGGGAGATCGCTTCGCCGGTGACCAGCGCGTCGATGTGCAGGCGGTCGGCGATGGCCGAGGATGCGCGCAACATCATACGCTTCAATACGACGCCCATATGACTGTTATCGACTTTGCCGAGAATTTCGCCCAAAACCTCTTCGAACGGAACACTGACAAATAGCACGCGTTGCGAGCTGCCGTACTTCTTCCAGATGAAATGCGCGACTTCCATCACGCCCAATTCGTGGGCACGCCCACCCAGATTGAAGAAGCAGAAATGTGCCATCAGGCCGCGACGCATGATCTGGTATGCGGCAACCGTCGAGTCAAAGCCGCCGGACATCAATACCAGCGTCTGCTCCAGGGCGCCGAGCGGGTAGCCGCCGATGCCGTTGTGCTGGCTGTGGATCACAAACAACCGTTGGTCGCGAACTTCGATGCGAACTTCGATTTGCGGGTCTTTGAGGTCGATTCCGGCAGCACCGCACTCACGACGCAGCTTGCTGCCGACGTATTTTTCGACGTCCATCGAGCTGAACGGATGCTTGCCGGCACGCTTGCAGCGCACCGAGAAAATCTTCCCGGCCAGCTCATTACCGTAGTGCTGCTTGCACTTCTCGGTGATGTCGTCGAAGTCGCCCAGCGGGTACTCGTCGATCTGCAGAAAGTGCGCGACACCGGGGGTGCAGACCAGGCGCTCGCCCATCTCTTTCAAGGCTTTGGGGTCGGTAACGCGGGTTTCCAGCTCGAGATTGTCCCACACACCGTTCACCACCACGGCCGGGTCCAGATCGCGGAGCACGGCGCGGATGTTCTTGGCCAGCTGGCGGATGAAACGCATCCGGACAGGGCGGCTTTTGATGGTGATCTCGGGGAAGACTTTTACGATTAGTTTCATGAAAACAGCGCGCGCAGGGCCAGCCGAAAAAGGGGGGCGCGGATTATAGCGGAAATTGCTCAAGGTTTAACCAGTTAATATGCAGAAGGTTTTCCTTGCACCAAAACGGGTCATTTTTGATTTGAGGCGCTACATTAAGGGGCGAGATTTTCGCCTTTATGACGCTTTGCAGTGCTGCAAGCGTGAATTTGGGGCAAAAAACCCATGCTGGGGCACTGGCATGCAATTTGCTCCCTTGTGAGGCAGGTTGCCTTGGCAGAGTATCTGCGCCGGCATCACCCCTATTAAGGGCATCCACTACCAAGCCCTAAGCCACCCGGAGGACACTATGTCGAAGTCGGTTCAACTCATCAAAGATCATGACGTCAAGTGGATTGATCTGCGCTTCACGGACACCAAAGGCACTCAGCACCACGTGACCATGCCGGCTCGCGATGCGCTGGAAGACGACTTCTTCGAAGTCGGCAAGATGTTCGACGGTTCCTCCATCGCTGGCTGGAAAGGCATCGAAGCCTCCGACATGATCCTGCTGCCGGACGACGACACTGCCGTCCTCGACCCGTTCACCGAAGACGCAACCCTGATCCTGGTTTGCGACATCATCGAACCGTCGACCATGCAAGGTTACGATCGCGACCCGCGCGCCATCGCTCACCGTGCCGAGGAATACCTGAAGACCACCGGTATCGGTGACACCGTCTTCGCCGGTCCAGAACCAGAATTCTTCATCTTCGACGAAGTGAAGTTCAAATCCGACATCTCCGGCTCGATGTTCAAGATCTACTCCGAACAAGGCTCGTGGATGTCCGACCAGGACATCGAAGGCGGCAACAAAGGCCACCGTCCTGGTATCAAAGGCGGCTACTTCCCGGTTCCGCCGTTCGACCACGACCACGAAATCCGTACTGCCATGTGCAACGCACTGGAAGAGATGGGCCAGACCGTTGAAGTTCACCACCACGAAGTGGCGACCGCCGGTCAGAACGAAATCGGTGTCAAGTTCAACACCCTGGTGAAAAAAGCTGACGAAGTTCAGACGCTGAAATACGTTGTCCACAACGTTGCCGACGCTTATGGCCGCACCGCGACCTTCATGCCGAAGCCACTGTACGGCGACAACGGCTCGGGCATGCACGTACACATGTCCATCGCCAAAGACGGCAAGAACACCTTCGCTGGCGAAGGCTATGCCGGCCTGTCCGAAACCGCCCTGTACTTCATCGGCGGTATCATCAAGCACGGCAAGGCCCTGAACGGCTTCACCAACCCGGCCACCAACTCCTACAAGCGTCTGGTGCCAGGTTTCGAAGCGCCAGTAATGCTGGCCTACTCGGCGCGCAACCGTTCCGCCTCGATCCGTATTCCTTACGTCAACAGCCCGCGCGGCCGTCGTATCGAAGCACGTTTCCCGGATCCGGCTGCCAACCCGTACCTGGCTTTCGCAGCACTGCTGATGGCCGGCCTGGACGGTATCCAGAACAAGATCCACCCAGGCGATGCCGCTGACAAAAACCTGTACGACCTGCCGCCTGAAGAGGCGAAAGAGATCCCGCAAGTTTGCGGCAGCCTGAAAGAAGCCCTGGAAGAGCTGGACAAGGGCCGTGCGTTCCTGACCAAGGGCGGCGTGTTCTCCGACGACTTCATCGACGCTTACATCGCGCTGAAATCCGAAGAAGAAATCAAGGTCCGCACCTTCGTACACCCACTGGAATATGAGCTGTACTACAGCTGCTGATCCGGTAGCGCCGCGCTACGCGGCGTGACAAAAAGAGGCCTCCTTCGGGAGGCCTTTTTTTTGAGGAAAATTCCGACAGCCTCAATCCACAAATTCGCGAACAACTTGCGCATCGTCCGGCATCAATCTTGGTGAACCGCCCGTAGCCTTTTCCTCCTACGACCATTCGAGGAATAACGCGATGAACTACTGCCCCTTCAAAACACTGCTGGCGACTCTGGCCGCTCTCACCCTGCTGGGTTGCACCTCTCCCGACAAACCCGGGCAGATAGAGCGCAAGCTCTTGCTTGAAAGCGGCACGTCTTGGGATGGAACGCCCTACGTACGCTATCCCAACGCCGCCCCCGAACTGTCGGTGCTCAAACTCAGGATTCCCGCCAATACCCAGCTCCAATGGCACACCCACCCGACTCCCAACGCCGCCTATATTCTCTCCGGCGAACTGACGATCGAAAGCCGGGACGATGGTCGCAGCCAGCGTTTCAAGCAGGGCGAGGCCGTTGCCGAGATGGTCGACCGCAGTCATCGCGGCGTCACCGGGGATGAACCCGTAGAGCTGGTTGTGTTCTATGCTGGCGGCGAGGGTATTCCATTGTCGGAGTGATATCCGCTGCTCACAGGACGTCCGAATGCGGTCATTACTGTTAATTCTGTTGCTGGCTTGCACCTTTACCGCATCAGCACAGATCTACAAGTACACCGACGCCAGCGGTAACACGGTGTACAGCGATCATGCGCCGGACGGCGTACAGGCGCAGCCGGTGGATTTGCCGCCGCTCAACAGCGTTCAGCCTCAGACACCGAGTGCGCCTCCCTCAGACACCACCAGCCGTGCGCCAGCGCGCAATGCCTATGAAGTGCTGGAGCTGACCGGCCTGCCCACCGAAGAGGCCCTGCGCGCCAACAACGGCACCTTCACCGTCAGCGTGCTGATCAAGCCGCGCCTGCAGGCGCCGCACCAGTTAAGGCTGGTCCTGGACGACGCACCTTACGGCCAGCCGAGCAACGTGCCGATCCTGCAACTGGTGAACGTCGATCGCGGAGAGCATCGTCTCGCGGTGCAAGTGATCGACGGCGAAGCGATCATCCAGCAGAGTCCAGCGGTGGTGTTCACCGTGCAGCGGGTGCACAAACCATGAGGATTTTCTGGCTGATCCTGTGCCTGTGCGCCCAGTCCGTGCACGCCGAGGTCTTCACCTATATCGACGCGCAGGGCAATCGCGTCTACACCGACCAGCCACGCGGTAACGCCAAGCGCGTACCTGTCGCGACCAGTAATCGCATGTCGGCCAACCCCACGGCTGCAGCACCGATCAGCACTGCGAAAAAGGTCGCGGAACAACCATTGTTCCACTACGAGATGCTGCGCATCCTGATCCCCGAGCCGGACGCGACCCTTCGCAGCAGCGCCGGCGAAGTGATCGTCAGCGTCACCAGCGAACCGGGCCTGCAGCAGGGCCATCGCTATCGCCTGCTACTGGACGGCCAGGCCACCGGCGAGCCGGGCCTGAGTCCGGTGTTCCCGCTGAGCAACATTGATCGCGGCAGTCACAATCTGTCGGTGGAAATCCTTGATGAGCAGGGTCGCACCGTCGAGCGCACCGCCAACCAGCCGTTCCACATGCTGCGCATCTCCCTGGCGCAGAAACGCCAGGTCAAACCCTGCGTCAGCGAAGACTACGGCGTGCGCCCGGAATGCCCGCTGAAAGACAAACCGGTCGAAGAAAAAAACCCCTTCCTGCGTTTCTTCTAACGCCGTTCAGCTTTGCGCACTATATTGGTGCATGAGGCTGCACCGTACCCATATTCCAACCCATTTTGGTTCGTAACTTCCCGCTCACGTGCATTGAGCGCCACGCAAACGAGCGTCAAACGCCTGTTTCAGGGGTTGAACGCTTCTTTTCGGAGCCTTGGTTTGGTTTTTGCATTTTCCGTTTAACGACGCCTGCTTCTTGCGCACGCTCCGCCCCCAAAAGAGGCTCCGATGACTATTAGCGACGCAATCCACCGTTTGCTGCTCGACAACCTGACCACCGCCACCATTCTGCTCGATGCCGAACTGCGCCTTGAGTACATGAACCCGGCGGCTGAAATGCTGCTGGCCATCAGCGGCCAGCGCAGCCATGGGCAGTTCATCAGCGAGCTGTTCACCGAGTCCACCGAGGCGCTCAACTCACTGCGTCAGGCGGTGGAACAGGCACACCCGTTCACCAAGCGCGAAGCGATGCTCACCGCCCTCACCGGCCAGACCCTGACCGTGGACTATGCGGTGACACCGATCCTCAGCAACGGCGCGACCATGCTTCTGCTTGAGGTGCACCCGCGTGATCGCCTGCTGCGGATCACCAAGGAAGAGGCGCAACTGTCCAAGCAGGAAACCAGCAAGATGCTGGTGCGCGGCCTCGCCCACGAGATCAAGAACCCGCTCGGCGGCATCCGTGGCGCCGCGCAATTGCTGGCCCGCGAACTGCCGGAAGACAGCCTGCGCGACTACACCAACGTGATCATTGAAGAGGCCGACCGTCTGCGCAATCTGGTCGACCGCATGCTCGGCTCGAACAAACTGCCGTCGCTGGCGCTGTGCAACGTCCACGAAGTGCTCGAACGCGTCTGCCAACTGGTCGAAGCGGAAAGCCAGGGCTGCATCACCCTGGTGCGCGACTACGATCCGAGCATTCCCGACGTATTGATCGACCGCGAACAAATGATTCAGGCCGTACTGAACATCGTGCGCAACGCAATGCAAGCGATCAGCAGCCAGAACGAGCTGCGTCTGGGTCGCATCAGCCTGCGCACGCGAACCATGCGCCAGTTCACCATTGGCCACGTCCGTCATCGTCTGGTGACCAAAATCGAGATCATCGACAACGGCCCGGGGATCCCCGCGGAACTCCAGGAAACCATCTTCTTTCCCATGGTCAGCGGCCGCCCGGACGGCACCGGGCTGGGCCTGGCCATTACCCAGAACATCATCAGCCAGCACCAGGGCCTGATCGAGTGTGACAGCCACCCCGGCCACACCACGTTCTCGATCTTTCTGCCACTGGAACAAGGAGCCACATCGACATGAGCCGTAGTGAAACCGTGTGGATCGTCGATGACGACCGTTCTATCCGTTGGGTTCTGGAAAAAGCCTTGCAGCAGGAAGGCATGACCACGCAGAGCTTCGACAGCGCCGATGGCGTGATGAGTCGTCTGGCCCGTCAGCAGCCTGATGTGATCATTTCCGACATCCGCATGCCGGGCGCCAGTGGCCTCGACCTGCTGGCGCGCATCCGCGAGCAACACCCACGGTTGCCGGTGATCATCATGACCGCGCACTCCGACCTCGACAGCGCAGTGGCCTCGTATCAGGGCGGCGCTTTCGAATACCTGCCCAAGCCCTTCGACGTCGACGAGGCGGTGTCGCTGGTCAAACGCGCCAACCAGCATGCGCAGGAGCAGCAAGGCCTGGAAGTAGTGCCGGCGCTGACCCGCACCCCGGAAATCATCGGCGAAGCGCCGGCGATGCAGGAGGTGTTTCGCGCCATCGGCCGCTTGAGCCACTCCAACATCACCGTGCTGATCAACGGCGAATCCGGCACCGGTAAAGAATTGGTTGCCCACGCCCTGCACCGCCACAGCCCGCGCGCGGCCTCGCCGTTCATCGCGCTGAACATGGCGGCGATCCCCAAGGACCTGATGGAATCCGAGCTGTTCGGCCACGAGAAAGGCGCATTCACTGGCGCCGCCAACTTGCGGCGCGGGCGTTTCGAACAGGCGGACGGCGGCACGCTGTTCCTCGACGAAATCGGCGACATGCCGGCCGACACTCAGACCCGTTTGCTGCGCGTGCTGGCCGATGGCGAGTTCTATCGCGTTGGCGGCCATGTGCCGGTCAAGGTCGATGTGCGGATCATTGCCGCGACTCACCAGAATCTGGAAACCCTGGTGCATGCCGGGAAATTCCGTGAGGACTTGTTCCACCGCCTCAACGTGATCCGCATCCACATTCCACGCCTGTCGGACCGTCGCGAAGACATCCCGACCCTGGCCAAGCACTTCCTCAGCCGCGCCGCGCAAGAACTGGCGGTGGAGCCGAAGCTGCTCAAGAGCGAGACCGAGGAATACCTGAAGAACCTGCCATGGCCGGGCAACGTGCGGCAGTTGGAGAACACCTGCCGCTGGATCACGGTGATGGCCTCCGGGCGCGAAGTGCACATCAGTGACTTGCCGCCAGAGCTGCTGAGCCTGCCACAGGATTCGGCGCCGGTGACCAACTGGGAGCAGGCGCTGCGCCAGTGGGCCGATCAGGCCTTGGCTCGCGGCCAGTCGAGCCTGCTCGACAGCGCGGTGCCGGCGTTCGAGCGGATCATGATCGAGACTGCTTTGAAGCACACCGCCGGGCGTCGGCGTGATGCGGCGGTATTGCTCGGCTGGGGGCGTAATACCCTGACGCGCAAGATCAAGGAATTGGGGATGAAAGTGGATGGTGGGGATGATGATGAGGGGGATGAGGGTTAACTCGGCACTCTAGTCGTCCGCGAAAAGATCGCAGCCTTCGGCAGCTCCTACAGAGAACGCATATCACTGTAGGAGCTGCCGAAGGCTGCGATCTTTTTTTGTGTGCACCGCCACAAGGCACGGCGAACCGCAATTGGGCATGACTCACTGATCAAAAAAACACCAACAAGATCAAAGCTTCAACCAAGCAGAGGCATCAAATCCCCGATTCACGGGGCTTTCGCGGCTCTTCGGCTTTTTTCTGTTTCGAAATACTAAAACTGGCACGCCACCTGCAGTAACGCTTACAGGTGATTCGATTCACCAACCCTTTCGGGGACCTTGGTACAGGCAGGCCGGGGATTCCCCTCTTTACACCGGGTTCAAAACCGCAACGCGGCGAACTCACCCTTTTGGGATCCTTGGTACAGGCAGGCCGGGGGTTCCATCTTTACACCGGACCGATGCTCTCAGCGAAGTCCACCCCGTTTTGGGAACCCTGGTACAGGCAGGCCGGGGATTCCCGCTTTTATTG
Organism: Pseudomonas sp. LF020; assembly: GCF_053456425.1. Lineage (NCBI taxonomy): Bacteria > Pseudomonadati > Pseudomonadota > Gammaproteobacteria > Pseudomonadales > Pseudomonadaceae > Pseudomonas > Pseudomonas sp. LF020. The sequence continues at coordinate 256,903 of NZ_JBRFIX010000004.1, read as the reverse complement.
CTCCCGGAGATGGATCTGCAGCCGCCAGCGCTCGTCAACCTTGCTGCCGGCCCACTCCCCGTGCAGCGGCCGCGCCGCCAGCACCGTCAGCAACAGCCCACCGTCACTCACCCGCGTTCGCCAGTTGACATCCTTGCCATTGAGTTTCAACTGGCCTTTCTGCGCGCGGCCTTCAGCCTGGAACAACAGGGCCACGGTGCCGTCGATGATCTCGCCGTGCAGTTGCGGTTCGTTGTTGAACCACACCACCAGGCCGTCATCGCTCACCTCGACCTGCTGCAACACAATCGGATCCGGCGTGGTCAGGCGGCCGATCATCAAACCGATCATCAGCCCGAAAATTGCCAGCGAACCGATTACCCGCGGGAATAGTTTCGAACGCGGATCGGCTTGCGGCGTAGAATGCGCGTCATCTTTACCTTCGGAGCCGTGCATGTTTCACGTCATCCTTTTTCAACCAGAAATTCCGCCGAATACCGGCAACGTTATCAGGCTGTGCGCCAACAGCGGCTGCCACCTGCATTTGATCGAACCGCTGGGTTTCGAGATGGACGACAAGCGCTTGCGCCGGGCCGGCCTCGACTACCACGAATATGCCACGTTGCAGCGCCATGCCGACCTCGCCAGTTGCCTGGAAAGCCTCGGCCACCCACGGTTGTTCGCGTTCACCACCAAAGGCTCGCGGCCGTTTCACGATGCCGCGTTCGTCCCGGGCGATGCATTCATCTTCGGCCCGGAAAGCCGTGGCCTGCCGCCGGAAGTGCTGGACGCCCTGCCCGCCGAACAGCGCCTGCGCCTGCCGATGCGTGAAGGCTGCCGCAGCCTGAACCTGTCCAACACCGTGGCGGTGGCCGTGTACGAAGCGTGGCGACAGAACGACTTCAAATAACCACCCACCCGCAAAAACATCACCCCTGTAGGAGCTGCCGCAGGCTGCGATCTTTTGATCTTCAAAAACAAGATCAAAAGATCGCAGCCTTCGGCAGCTCCTACATGAAGGTTTCGTTTACCCCATGAAAAAAGCGCCTTTAAACGGCGCTTTTTTCATGGGGCAAACGAAGCTTTTATTGTACGGTCGGCGTCTCGCCAGCTTCCTGCATGCGCTGCAGCTCTTGCGCGTACAGAGCGTCGAAGTTCACCGGAGCCAGCATCAGGGCCGGGAACGAACCACGGGTCACCAGGCTGTCCAGGGTTTCGCGAGCGTACGGGAACAGGATGTTCGGGCAGAACGCACCGAGGGTGTGGCTCATCGAAGCCGCGTCGAGGTTCTTGATCAGGAAGATACCGGCCTGTTGCACTTCAGCGATGAAGGCCACTTCGTCGCCGTTTTTCACGGTCACGGACAGGGTCAGCACGACTTCATAGAAATCGCCTTCCAGCTCTTTCTGGCGAGTGTTCAGATCCAGACCGACGGTCGGGTCCCACTGCTGGCGGAAGATTGCCGGACTTTTCGGGGCTTCGAAGGACAGATCGCGTACGTAGATGCGCTGCAAGGAGAATTGCGGTGCGGTTTCTTCTTCGCTGGCTGCAGTGTTCTGTTGGTCAGTCATCTCAGATCCTTTCTGATCTTGGGTCTTTTAGGGATTGCTGTACGTGGGTGCAGCCGTTCAGGCCTTGAGCAGCGCGTCGAGCTTGCCGGCGCGCTCCAGGGCATACAAATCATCACAACCGCCGATGTGCTTTTCGCCGATCCAGATCTGCGGCACGGACGTGCGTCCGGCCTTCTGGCTCATGGCAGCACGAATCTGCGGCTTGCCATCGACCTTGATCTCTTCGAAGGCCACACCTTTGTTCGCGAGCAATTGCTTGGCTCGCATGCAGTAAGGGCAGTAGTCGCTGGAGTAGACGATGACTTCGCTCATATCACTTCACCAGAGGCAGGTTGTCGCCTTTCCAACTGGAGATCCCGCCGGACAGCTTGGCGGCGGTGAAGCCGGATTTCATCAGCTCGCGAGCGTGGGTGCCAGCGGTCTGGCCCAGGGCGTCCACCAGAATGATGGTCTTGGCCTTGTGCTTTTCCAGCTCGCCGGTACGCGCAGCCAGTTTGTCTTGAGGAATGTTGATCGCGCCAACGATATGGCCGGCGGCGTAATCTTTCGCCGGACGGATGTCCACCACCACGCCTGCGTCCTTGTTGACCAGTGCGGTCAGTTCGCCGGTGCTCAGGCTTTTACCGCCGCCCTGCATCGTGTGCGCCAGCAGCAAAGCCAGCAATACGACGAAGATACCGACAAGAATGTAGTGGTTAGTGGCAAATTCAATCAGGTGAGCAACCATCGAAGGAGGTTCCAGGGCGTTAAAATGTCGGCCAGTATACACAGCCCCCAAGGTGGGCCAAACCCCGTCCGGCGGTGACGCCGCAGGAACTTCGCTTTAAACTGCCACTCCCTTTTCCATCGCCCTCTTCTTTATTAGCCACGAGTGGATTCCATGACTACCACGCCTAAACCTTTGGTCCTGATGATTCTCGACGGCTTCGGTCACAGTGACAGCCACGAATCCAATGCCGTGTATGCGGCGAAGAAACCCGTGCTCGATCGTCTGTGGGCCACGGTGCCGAACGGCCTGATCTCCGGCAGCGGCATGGACGTCGGCCTGCCGGACGGCCAGATGGGCAACTCCGAAGTCGGCCACATGAACCTCGGCGCCGGACGCGTGGTATACCAGGACTTCACGCGCGTGACCAAAGCGATCCGCGACGGCGAGTTTTTCGAAAACCCGACCATCTGCGCCGCCGTGGATAAAGCCGTGGCCGCCAGCAAAGCCGTGCACTTCATGGGCCTGCTGTCCGATGGCGGCGTACACAGCCACCAGGATCACCTGATCGCCATGGCCGAACTGGCCTTCAAGCGCGGCGCCGAAAAGATCTACCTGCACGCCTTCCTCGATGGCCGCGACACCCCGCCGAAAAGCGCCGCGTCGTCGATCGAACTGCTCGACGCGACCTTTCAGGCACTTGGCAAGGGTCGCATCGCCAGCCTCATCGGGCGCTACTTCGCGATGGACCGTGACAACCGCTGGGACCGCGTCTCCCAAGCCTACAACCTGATCGTCGACGGCAACGCCGAATTCAACGCTGCCACCGCCCAGGAAGGCCTCGACGCCGCCTACGCCCGTGGCGAGAGCGACGAGTTCGTCAAGGCCACCACCATCGGCGAGCCGGTCAAGGTCGAAGACGGCGATGCCGTGGTGTTCATGAATTTCCGCGCCGACCGTGCCCGCGAGTTGAGCCGCGTATTTGTCGAAGACGATTTCAAGGAATTCGAGCGCGCGCGCCAGCCAAAAGTGCAGTACGTGGGCTTGACCCAATATGCGGCCAGCATCCCGGCCCCTGCAGCCTTCGCTCCAGGCAGTCTGGAAAACGTGCTCGGCGATTACTTGGCGAAAAACGGCAAGACTCAGCTGCGCATCGCCGAAACCGAAAAATATGCACACGTGACCTTCTTCTTCTCCGGCGGCCGCGAAGAGCCGTTCCCGGGTGAAGAGCGCATTCTGATCCCGTCGCCGAAAGTCGCCACCTACGACCTGCAGCCGGAAATGAGCGCGCCGGAAGTCACCGACCGCATCGTCGATGCCATCGAACACCAGCGTTACGACGTGATCGTGGTCAACTACGCCAACGGCGACATGGTCGGCCACAGCGGCGTGTTCGACGCTGCGGTAAAAGCCGTGGAATGCCTGGACACCTGCGTTGGTCGCATCGTCGAAGCGCTGGAAAGGGTGGGGGGCGAAGCGCTGATCACCGCTGACCACGGCAACGTCGAAAAAATGGCCGATGAAGAAACCCACCAGGCGCACACCGCGCACACCACCGAGCCGGTGCCGTTCATTTATGTCGGCAAGCGTGACCTCAAAGTGCGCGAAGGCGGCGTACTGGCGGACGTGGCACCGACCATGCTGATGCTGTTGGGTCTGGAAAAACCGGCGGAAATGACTGGTACCTCGATTCTGGTCTGACCCGATCCATAAAACACCGCAAAACCCTGTGGGAGCTGGCTTGCCAGCGATAGCAATCTGACAGCCAACAGCTATGTTGAATGTGCAGACGCCATCGCTGGCAAGCCAGCTCCCACAGTGGTTTATGGGGTTTTCGAAATGGAAATGAGCCTGTCTGCCGCTCCAGTTATCACACAAGCCCAATTGGGCGTTTTTTTTGCAGCCTCGGGCGGGCATACTAGGCCGTCCATTACCCTGGTGCCGCCCGCCTCTATGCTCCGCGTCCTGATCGCCCTCGCTCTGACCTGCCTGCTCCAACCGGCCTTCGCTGACGAGCGCGCGCAAACCCAACAGCAGTTGGATGCCACGCGTCAGGACATTGCCGAGCTGAAAAAGCTGCTGGGCAAGCTGCAGGAAGAAAAATCCGGTGTGCAGAAAGAGCTCAAGGGCACCGAAACCGAGATGGGCAAGCTCGAGAAGCAGGTCGATGCCCTGCAGAAAGAGCTGAAGAAAAGCGAATCCGAGCTGCAGCGGCTCGATGCGGAGAAAAAAAAACTCCAGAGCGCGCGCACTGAACAACAGCGACTGATCGCCATCCAGGCCCGCGCGGCCTATCAGAACGGCCGTCAGGAATACCTCAAGCTGCTGCTCAACCAGCAGAATCCCGAGAAATTCGCCCGCACTCTCACCTATTACGATTACCTGAGCCAGGCCCGCCTGGAGCAGTTGAAGAACTTCAACGAAACCCTGCGCCAACTGGCCAATGTCGAAAAAGACATCGCCATGCAGCAGGCGCAATTGCTGGTACAAAAAAGCAGCCTCGACACCCAGCGCGACGAGCTGGAAAAGGTCCGCAAGGAACGCCAGCAAGTCCTCGCCAAACTCAACGATGACGTGAAAGCCCGCGACCAGAAACTGGCCGCCCGCGAGCAGGATCAGGCAGACCTGTCTAAAGTCCTTAAAACCATTGAAGAAACCCTGGCCCGCCAGGCCCGTGAGGCAGAAGAAGCGCGACAGAAAGCGCTGATTGCCCAGCAGGAAGCGGAAAAAAAGCGTTTGCGTGAGGCGCAGGCTGATAACAGCGACGCCCCACGAAAACCAGCCAGACCAACCCCCGGCGCGCTGGTATCCAGCAGCGGCGAGACCTTCGGTGGCCCTTTTGCTGCAACCCGGGGAAAACTTCCATGGCCGGTTGATGGTCGATTGCTGGCACGCTTCGGCGAAAGCCGGGGCGACGATGCCCGGACCAAGTGGGATGGCGTGATGATCAGCGCCGCTGCCGGCAGCCAGGTGCATGCCGTGCACGGCGGGCGCGTGGTGTTCGCCGACTGGTTGCGCGGCGCCGGGCTGCTGGTGATCCTCGATCACGGCAATGGTTTTCTGAGTCTTTACGGTCACAACCAGACGCTGCTCAAGTCGGCCGGTGACGTGGTAAAAGCCGGTGAGTCGATCTCCACTGTGGGTAACAGTGGTGGTCAGGACACGCCAGCGCTGTATTTCGCAATTCGTCAGCAGGGTCACCCGAGTGATCCGGCGCAATGGTGTCACGCGCAAGGATAAGCGCGTCGCCTAATTCAGGAGTTCGTTCGACATGCTGCATTTGTCCCGCCTTACCTCGCTGGCCCTGACGATCGCCCTGGTGATCGGCGCGCCTCTGGCGTTCGCCGCTCAACCGGCCCCGGCCGTCGCTCCGGCAGGCACTGCCGCGACCGCCAAGGCCCCGTTGCCGCTGGAAGAGTTGCGCACCTTTGCCGAGGTCATGGACCGGATCAAGGCAGCGTATGTCGAACCGGTGGACGACAAGACCCTGCTGGAAAACGCGATCAAGGGCATGCTCAGCAACCTCGATCCGCACTCCGCGTATCTCGGCCCTGAAGACTTCACCGAACTGCAGGAAAGCACCAGCGGCGAATTCGGCGGCCTGGGCATCGAAGTCGGCTCCGAAGACGGCTTCATCAAGGTCGTCTCGCCAATCGACGACACCCCGGCGTCGAAGGCCGGCATCCAGGCCGGTGACTTCATCGTCAAGATCAACGGCCAGCCGACGCGTGGCCAGACCATGACCGAAGCCGTGGACAAGATGCGCGGCAAGATCGGCCAGAAGATCACCCTGACCCTCGTGCGCGACGGTGGCACGCCGTTCGACGTGACCCTGGCCCGCGCCGTGATTCAGGTGAAGAGCGTCAAGGCACAGCTGCTGGAGTCGGGCTACGGCTACATCCGCATCACCCAGTTCCAGGTCAAGACCGGCGAAGAGGTTTCCAAGGCCTTAGCCAAGCTGCGCAAGGACAACGGCAAAAAGCTCAACGGCATCATCCTCGACCTGCGCAACAACCCGGGCGGCGTGTTGCAGGCGGCAGTGGAAGTGGTCGACCACTTCATCAAGAAAGGCCTGATCGTTTACACCAAGGGCCGGATCGCCAACTCCGAGCTGCGCTTCTCCGCCACCGGCAAGGACGAAAGCGAAGCGGTGCCAATGGTCGTGCTGATCAACGGTGGCAGCGCCTCGGCTTCGGAAATCGTCGCCGGCGCCCTGCAGGATCAGAAACGCGCCGTGGTCATGGGCACCACCAGTTTCGGCAAAGGCTCGGTGCAGACCGTGCTGCCGCTGAACAACGACCGCGCACTGAAGATCACCACCGCGCTGTATTTCACGCCGAACGGTCGCTCGATTCAGGCCCAGGGCATCGTCCCGGACATCGAAGTGCGCAAGGCCAAGATCACCAACGAGGCGGACGGCGATTACTTCAAGGAAGCCGACCTGCAAGGTCACCTGGGCAACGGCAACGGCGGTGCAGACAAGCCGACCGGTTCCGGCGCCAAGGCCAAGGCCATGCCGCAGGATGACGATTACCAGTTGGCCCAGGCCCTGAGCCTGCTCAAAGGGCTGAGCATCACGTCCGGCCGTTGAGGATGTCTTTGCGTTTCTTCTTCGTCCTGCTCTGCTGTCTGGCGGGTGCTGCTCACGCAGAACCCGCCAGGACGCCCCCGCCAAAAGCCTACCTGACGCTGATCATCGACGACCTGGGACAGAACCTGCCCCGGGATCGCCGCGTGCTGGCCCTGCCCGGCCCGGTGACCACAGCGATCATGCCCGACACTCCGCACGCTACCGAATTCGCCCGCGAAGCCCATCGCGCCGGCAAGATCGTGATCCTGCATATGCCCATGGACCCGGCCACCGGCCCGTATGCCTGGCATCCCGAGCTGCCGCTCGAAGAACTTGAGAGGCGCCTTAACGCTGCGTTCAAAATGGTCCCCTACACCGCTGGCATCAATAACCACATGGGCAGCCGCATGACCGCGCAACCGGTGGCAATGGCGTGGCTGATGGGCGAGTTGCAACGCCGTCACAAGTTCTTCGTCGACAGCCGCACCAGCGCCCAGACCGTGGCGGCGCAGCAGGCTCAGAAAATCGACTTGGCCAGTGTTTCACGGGATGTGTTCCTCGATGACGAGCGCACGGAAGCCGCCATCTTTACCCAACTGCAAACGGCCATCAGCCTGGCGCACAAGCAGGGTTCGGCGGTGATGATCGGTCACCCTTATCCGCAGACACTGGCAGTGCTGGAACGTGAAATGCCGAAACTCAAGGCGCAAGGCATCGAGTGGATCGACATTAAGCAGATGATCAGCGTGCGCAGTAACAAGGCCACCGCTGCACACGGAAAGAACGGAATTTACCGTTAGTTTTTGCAGCGGGTTTCCAATAACTCTTTGCAACTCCAACAAATAGCAACACCTCCGAAACCACAATAAGGCAAAACCACCTTATTCTGCGCCAGTCTCATATCCCGCACATTAGCCAAGGACTGGCCATGAACTTAAATACGCTTCACCCAAGTTTCTTATTACTTGCGGCCCTTTCGCTCCCCGCTTACTCAACCCCTGTCGATTATGGCAAAGGCGCCGAGAATCATGCGCCATCGAAATACCTGAGCAACAAGAACGGCGAGCATGACTACTGGACAGGAATCGGCAAATACCAAAGCCGCGAACACGGCGTATGCACTGCCTTTCTTATTGATACCAACAGCGCTCGACCGTCAGACTCCGCCTATGCTCTCACCAGTGCACACTGTGTGGGCAAAGACAATGGCGTCATGCAAACGGATGAGCCCATTAAAGCCACCATAACCTTCAAGCATTTCCTTGATACGGAGGATGCCAGCAAGACTTTCCCTCTGAAAAAAGTTTCCTGGAGCAGCATTCAGGGCATCGATCTGGCTCTTTTGGAGCTTGAAGTATCACAGGGTGAACTTCGGGCGCAGGGCATCACGCCTCTGAAACTGGCACAGCAACCGCCGGCTGACGCAAGTGACATTCTGATTGTGCACGGGCCCGGCGGGACGCCATTGCGACTGTCCGCTTGCACCCATGATCCTTCGCCAGCCATTTTCGAAACGCCCTGGGTGTGGCGACATACTGTCAGCAACCAATGCAAAGATGTTGCTTCCGGCAGCTCGGGGAGCCCGGTCATTGTCCGAGCGACCAACGAGGTCTATGCCGTTCTGGGTACCCTCGCAGAGCATCTGACGCCACTGCCCGGATATGGCCAGATGCCAAGCGGCAGTTACGGTAGCCCGACCTCGGTTTTCAACAACTGCTTTATCGATGGCAAACTCAATACCAACCCGCAAGTGTGCGAGTTATTTCCGGCAGCATCCATGAGTCTGCCCCCACGACTGCCAATGTATGCAAAGATCAGCGTAAACGAGCACGGTAACTATATTTATCCCGCCTGGAACTTTGAAGTAACCGCCAGCACTCGCTTTATCCGGACCAAACGAACTACTGATCCGCTCGACTGCGAAACTCCGCAAGGCTACAGCCAGCCAATCAATACTGACACCGCCCCCACTCGGCTAAATGTTCCAATGGGACCTGAAACCGGGCTTAACAATCTTTGTATCATTGCCACCAACAGTATCGAGGACCTATTGCCCGCCGGCACTTATCGCAATGCCGTCACTGTCCCCACTTATCTGATTGATGCGGGCCCGACGCCTGTTCCGACCGTAGATATATCCTTTAACAAAGAAATAAACAGGGCGCAGATTTTCTGGCCAAAACGCAAGAACGAGGGCCTTGATGGCTACGAGGTAAAAGACGGTCTTGCTGGAAAAGTCAGCTGCGAAGACCCGCAGGGTTATAGGCGTGTGACCTCCAATTGGCTGCGTCCGGAAAGCAACTTCCCCCTCAAGCTCTGCGTTTACGCCGTCGACCCCAACAATCAGCGCTCAGAATTGAAGGAATACGTCCGGGAATGGGAAGCGCTCAAAAACAGCGCCCCCTGAGCTGATCAGCGACGCCGGCCTTGTGCTTCCGCATTAATGGGCAAAACGGGAGCGCAAGGCAGCCAATGGCACGGAACGGTTTTTTCGGAAACAACTGGTCACGACGTCATACATAGTTACCGCCAGAGAGCGGAGACGAACACCGATAGTGAGGCCTGCAACGGGTCGCGACTCCCTTGAGTCGCCGTTCAACTATCAGGAGTGACCATGACCATTCATGACCAGGCCGCAGCGCCATCCAGGCAAATCGAGCCGATCCGACACGACAATCTGCTGATCCATTTCACCACGGAATTTCACCGGATCTGGGACAGCACCGGCTCACGGGCCAAACCCGCGGCCTTCTGGCGTCCGACTCCGGCGCCAGATGTGTTGCCGGGCTATTTTCCGCTCGGCGACGTGTTCACCTCCGGACTCCACAACATCAACGGCAGCACCGTCGTCGCCGTGGTTTGCGAAGCCGATTTCCCCAGTGCAGATTCAATGAATGGGCCGGCACTGTGCCGTCCGGAGGATTTCGAGCTGATCTGGAAAGATTCCGGCTCAGGCTCGAAGAAAGACGGTGCCGTATGGCGACCGCTTGCCCCGCAAGGCTATGTGGCCATGGGCGCGGTCTGTTCCAATGATCACGAAAAACCTTCACTCAATGCGGTTCGCTGCGTGCGCGCCGATCTCGTGATCGCCTCGGACATCGGCGAACTGATCTGGAACGACAGGGGCAGCGGCGCCCGACAGAGCCTCAGTGCATGGAGTGTCACACCACCCGGTGCAGCCCCGGGAGAGATTCACTTCGCACCAGGTACTTTTATTGCGGCAAACACTTTCAACCGGCCCGAGAGCAATGTCGGGGTCTATTCGCTACGGATGCAGATCACCCCACTGATCAAATCATCGCCACAGTTGCCGGTGCTCAGCGCAGCGGATGCTCCGCAAAAAAACGGCGCAGCCACTATCGCTCAAGTGGTCGAGCTTCCATGGTTTGCCGTCAAGGATGACTTGTCACCACTCGAACAATTGCGCACCACGCCGTTTTATCGCCTGGAAAGAACCGACCAGTACTATCTGGTTGGGAGCGGACACAACACGGGCGATGGAAGCCGGGCGTTCAAATGGACGACGCAGCGGCTGCAGAATCCGAAAATGCTGCGACTATTCACTCAACTGACTACGGTGAATTTCGTCGGTCCCTGGACAAGGCATCCAGATATGCTTCCGACATTACAGTTCTCGGCGAGATTAGACAGTCAGTTCACCCACAGCGAGACTTCAATCAGCGGCTGGCAGGCGCCGTCTGTCACCCATGTAATTGCCATGGCAGGCAAAGGCAAGTTCGTGGCGGTTTATCAACTGGAGAGTTTTTACGAGTTGCTGAGGGCAGACGGTTCGCAAGTGGGGATCAATCTCGGCTACACCCACGATGAAAATCTGCATCTACTGCAATATCCACCGCACGAATGTCCCTACAATACAGCGGAACAGCCGGCACCGACGGCTACAGATAGCGCCCCATGATTTCGTCGACAACCCCGTCCTTGCGCATCTGATCCAACGCCGCCTGCAGCCTGGCGACCGTTGCGTCCGACACATCCTTGTTCAGCGCCAGGTACAACTCGGCGCTGTTGAAGCGCAGCACGGTCTTGAGGCCGGTGACCCCGTCCTGCCGCGCCAGATAACGACCGGCAGGATCACCCGTAGCCCACAGGTCGATCTGGCCGTTGACCAGTTTTTTCGCGTTGTCCTGATCGCGCAGCACGACCATGGGCTTCAAGCCTTGCTTGGTCAGCGTCTCGGCAATCGCATCGCCCTTGTAGGCACCGATCTTGTATTTGCGTGCATCGTTGAGGGTGTCGAGGGTGATCTTGCTGTCGGCCCTGGCCAACATGATCCAGTCGTCCGGACCGATCGGGCCGACCCATTTGAACAGGTTTTCGCGGTCCGGCAGGCGGGCCATCACGAAGGCGCCGTAGCCGGGGTTTTCCAGCGCCAGCTTGTAGACGCGCTCCCATGGGAAGCGCAGCGTCAGGCTGTAGGTGAGCCCGGCACGCTTGAACATTTCACGCACGATGTCGGCGGCAATGCCGTTGATGTTCTCGCCCTTGGCGAAATTCTTGCCGTCTTTCGCCATGTTGTAGGGCGGAAAGTTTTCGGTGAGGAGCACCAGATCGGTGTCAGGACTGTTTTCGGCCCGCGCCGTGTTGATTAACAACACAGAGGCACTGGCGAGAACGAGAAGCAGGCGTTTGATCATGTCGGGCTACCGGAATCCATGGCGTGCCCAAGAGTGCCTTGGGTACGCCATGCTGTCCACTGGCCTGTACGGTTTAGCGCATCACGATGCCGCGTTTGGCCATATACGCTTTCGCTTCCTGCACGGTGTATTCGCCGAAGTGGAAAATACTCGCCGCCAGTACCGCGCTGGCGTGGCCTTCAAGGATGCCGTCGGCCAGATGCTGCAGGTTGCCGACGCCGCCGGAAGCGATCACCGGAATGCCCAGCGCATCGCTGATTGCGCGGGTCACACCGAGGTCGAAGCCGTTTTTCATGCCGTCCTGATCCATGCTGGTCAGCAGGATCTCGCCGGCACCGAGGCCTTCCATCTTCTTCGCCCACTCGACCGCGTCGAGGCCGGTCGGCTTGCGCCCGCCGTGGGTGAAGATTTCCCAGCGCGGGGTTTCGCCCGGGCCGGAGACCTTCTTCGCGTCGATGGCGACGACGATGCACTGCGAGCCGAAATGCTGCGCCGCTTCGCCGACGAATTCCGGATTGAACACCGCTGCAGTGTTGATCGAGACCTTGTCCGCACCGGCGTTGAGCAGATTGCGGATGTCCTGCACGGTGCGCACGCCGCCGCCGACCGTCAGCGGAATGAATACCTGGCTGGCCATGCGCTCGACGGTATGCAGCGTGGTGTCGCGGCCATCGACGCTCGCGGTGATGTCGAGAAAGGTAATCTCGTCGGCACCCTGCTCGTCATAACGACGGGCGATTTCCACCGGGTCGCCAGCATCGCGGATGTTCTCGAACTTCACACCTTTGACGACCCGGCCGTTGTCCACGTCCAGGCAAGGGATGATGCGTTTGGCCAGCGCCATGGTCAGTCCTCAGCCTTGGTACGCATCGCAGAAAGCTTGCGCTTCAGCGACGTCGAGGGTGCCTTCGTAGATCGCCCGGCCAGTGATTGCGCCGATGATGCCCGGCGCCTTGGCGTCGAGCAGCGACTTGATGTCACCCAGATTGTGGATACCGCCGGACGCGATCACCGGGATCTTCGTCGCTGCTGCCAGCGCAGCGGTGAACGGTACGTTGCAGCCCTGCATCATGCCGTCTTTGGCGATGTCGGTATAAACGATCGAGGACACGCCGTCGGCTTCAAACTGCTTGGCCAGGTCGATGACCTGCACGGTGCTGATTTCAGCCCAGCCATCGGTGGCAACGAAACCGTCCTTGGCATCCAGACCGACGATGATCTTGCCCGGGAACGCGCGGCAGGCCTCAGCGACGAAGGCCGGATCTTTAACGGCTTTGGTGCCGATGATCACGTAGCTGACGCCCGCCTTGACGTAATGCTCGATGGTTTCCAGCGAGCGGATACCGCCGCCGATCTGGATCGGCAGGGTCGGATAACGCTTCGCGATCGCGGTGACCACTTCACCGTTGACCGGCTGGCCTTCGAATGCGCCGTTCAGATCGACCAGATGCAGACGGCGGCAACCGCCCTCCACCCACTTGGCAGCCATGCTCACCGGGTCCTCGGAGAACACTGTGGAATCTTCCATGCGGCCCTGGCGCAGACGTACGCAGGCACCGTCTTTAAGATCGATAGCGGGAATAATCAGCATCTGGCAAACCTTCAAATTTGAATGTTCAGCTTGGCTCGGAAATCAGTTTTTCTCGAGCGCCCACAGGTCGCTTTCGATGCTTTCAAACCGCTCTTTGAGGTGGGTCTGCACATCGAAAATCGCCCTGTTGTAATAGTGCGGAGCAATTTCACGGGTAAACAGCTCAAGAATTTCCGCCGCTTCGAACGAACCCAGGTCGAGTTCGAAACGGTCTTCCATGAACCGCTGAATCTTGCGATTGGCCTCGCTCTCCTGTTCGGGAGTGAGGGTCAGGATCGGCGGTTTGGACTTCTTGGCGGCCATTTACCAGCGACCGTCCCACGCGGCGAAGTTCTGCAGCAATTGCAGGCCATGGGTATGGCTCTTCTCCGGGTGGAACTGCACGGCAAAACGCGAGCCTTCGGCCAGCGCTGCGGCGAAATCGACCCCGTAATGACCGCTGCCCACCACCTGCCGCGCGTTGGCGGCGGCGATGTAGTAGCTGTGCACGAAGTAGAAACGCGCCATGTCCGGAATGTCGTGCCACAGCGGGTGACTGACTTTCTGCTGCACTTCGTTCCAGCCCATGTGCGGGACTTTCAGGTGCTCGCCGTCTTCATGCAGGTCTTTGCCGAAGAACTTCACCGCGCCCGGGAACAGGCCGATGCAGTCAACGCCGTCGTTCTCTTCGCTGCTGTCGAGCAGGGCTTGCATGCCGACGCAGATGCCGAGAAACGGACGATCCTGGCTGACTTCACGTACCAGCGAATCGAAACCGAGGCGACGGATCTCTGCCATGCAATCGCGAATCGCGCCAACGCCCGGGAATACCACCCGGTCGGCTTCGCGGATCACGTCGGCATCGCTGGTGATCAGCACCTTGCCGGCGCCGACGTGCTCCAGGGCCTTGGCCACCGAGTGCAGGTTGCCCATGCCGTAGTCGATAACTGCAACCGTCTGCATTACAGAACGCCTTTGGTCGATGGCATTTGCCCGGCCATGCGCTCATCCAGCTCGACGGCCATGCGCAGGGCGCGGCCGAAAGCCTTGAACACGGTTTCGATCTGGTGGTGGGTGTTGGTGCCACGCAGGTTGTCGATGTGCAGGCTGACCAAGGCGTGGTTGACAAAGCCCTGGAAGAATTCCTGGAACAGATCGACGTCGAAGCCGCCCACAGTGGCGCGGGTATACGGCACGTGCATCTGCAGGCCTGGACGACCGGAGAAGTCGATCACCACGCGCGACAGCGCTTCATCGAGCGGCACGTAGGCGTGACCGTAGCGACGGATGCCTTTCTTGTCGCCGATGGCTTTGGCGAAGGCCTGGCCGAGGGTGATACCGACGTCTTCCACAGTATGGTGGTCGTCGATATGCAGATCGCCCTTGCATTCAATATCCAGGTCGATCAACCCGTGACGGGCGATCTGATCCAGCATGTGCTCAAGAAAAGGAACACCGATATCGAATCGGGCCTTTCCGGTGCCATCAAGGTTGATCGAGGCTTTGATCTGGGTTTCCAGAGTGTCGCGCTCGACAGACGCCTTACGTTCGGCCATCACCAGCTCCGCAAAATCATTGGGCGAAAAAGGCAGCCATTATAGGCACGCGGGGCCGAAACAGAAACACGCGACGTGAGATGCCTGACGGACAGAAGCCCCGGCTGTCGCGGGTAGACATGTCCATACAAGCCATTACAGGCACCCCGAAAACAAATGTGGGAGCGAGCTTGCTCGCGAATGCGGTAGTTCAGCCAACACTGATGTCGACTGACACTGCGCCTTCGCGAGCAAGCTCGCTCCCACAGGTTTGGTGTTTATCCAGCTAACACCTTAGTGAAACAGTACCGCCGTCTTCTGCAGGGTCACCCACACACCCCACGCCAACGGAATACCCACCGCCAGCCACGCGGCGATCGCCAGCGGCTTGCTGCCCGGTGCGGCTTTCCACTCCAGTACGGTGCTGGCATCAGCACCTTTATCGTGGCCCAGCGCCTGTTCGGCGGCCAGTTCAGCGTCGGTCATGAAGTACTTGTCGGCCACCGGACGCACCAGCAGGTTGCACAGGAAACCCAGCACCAGCAGGCCCGCGAGGATGTACAGAGTGATGTCGTAAGCGGCGGCGCGTTCAACGCCGATGCTCAACTGATACTCACGCAGGTAGTTCACCAGCACCGGACCGAGCACGCCCGCGGCGGCCCAGGCAGTCAGCAGGCGACCGTGGATCGCACCGACCATCTGCGTGCCGAACAGGTCGGCCAGATACGCCGGAACGGTCGCGAAACCACCGCCGTACATCGACAGGATGATGCAGAACGCCGCCACGAACAGCGCAACGTTGCCCAGATGGCCCATGTTCGGGATCAGCGCGTACAGGGCAAAACCGAGGGCGAAGAACACGAAGTAGGTGTTTTTGCGTCCCAGGTAGTCCGAGAACGAAGCCCAGAAGAAGCGGCCTCCGATGTTGAACAGGCTCAGCAGACCGGTGAAGCCGGCAGCGATCGCGGCGATCGAAGCCAGTTGCCCGGCGTCCAGTTGACCGAACGGCACGTCAACGCCCAGCAGCTTGCCGCCAAACACTTCCTGCAGCAGTGGCGAAGCCATGCCGAGGATGCCGATACCGGCCGATACGTTCAGGCACAGCACCAGCCACACCAGACGGAACTGCGGGGTTTTCCACGCCACATTCACGTGCACGTGACGGTGGGTGATCATCGCGTTCGACGCTTTCTTCGCTGGAGCGGTCCAGCCTTCAGGCTTCCAGCCGGTTGGCGGCACGCGGTAAGCCAAGGCGCCACCGATCATGAACACGAAGTAGATCGCGGCCATCGCCACGAAGCTCTGCCATACGCCGACACCGGCAGGCGAAGCGAAGTGACTCATCAGCGCAGTCGCCAACGGTGCACCGACCATCGCGCCGCCACCGAAACCCATGATCGCCATGCCGGTCGCCATGCCGCGCTTGTCCGGGAACCACTTGATCAGGGTCGATACCGGCGAAATGTAGCCCAGGCCCAGACCGATACCACCGATCACCCCGGAGCCGATCCACATCAGCCAGATCTGGTGGGTGTAGATACCCAGCGCCGAGATCAGCAGACCGCCGCACCAGCACAATGCCGATACCACACCGGCCTTACGTGGCCCGGCGTGTTCCAGCCAGCCACCCCAGATCGCTGCCGAGCAGCCGAGGAAGATGAAGAACAGTGTGTAGATCCAGCCGAGCATGGAGATCGGCCAGTCGCATTGCGAAGAAAAGACCTGAGCGATGAAGCTCATGTCCGGTGCGCAAGCCACCGGAGCGGTGACGCCCAGCGCCTTGGACAACGGCAGCCAGAACACCGAGAAACCGTAGGCCATGCCGATGCACAGGTGGATGGCCAGAGCGGCCGGTGGAACCAGCCAGCGGTTGAAACCGGGCTTGGCGATGATGCGTTCCTTGGACAGGAACGCAGGCTGGTCGGCGCGAAGGCCGTCCGCCGTGATGCTCGTGCTCATTGTGTATCCCCCAATTATTAGTATGGTTCGCCAGCCACTGCTCACCCTCGGCCTTTATGCACGCAGGCATGACCGTTTTTTCGGGTGAAGCTCCTTGAAGGCGCGACGTTAAGTCGCAGAAGGACGGACGAACCGGCGAAGGTTACCATTTGCACGTGACAGAAAAACCAAACTGATATCACCTTTTTCATGTCATCTGATCTCGTCCCTGCAGGAAAAAGCCATGCCGATCGCTGTCCAAGCGCTGAACGATGCCAGTTACCAGGATCAACAGGACCTGCAAAAAATCTATCGTGACGCTCCGCAATGGCTATTCGCACCGTATTCCGGGGACGCTCAACTGATCGAAAACAGCCTGGCTGACGGCTCTTTGATTGCAGGACGTTTCAACGATCGCCTGCTCGGTGCAGCACGCCTGACAAGGCACGACAGGGTTTGGTACTTGTCACATTTGTGTGTACGAAAAGTCACCCGGCGCCGTGGGGTAGCCGAGCGGCTGGTGAACCAAGCACAGAAAATGGCGTCGCAAGCGGGAGCCCAACTGCGCCTGCTGGCACCGGCCGGACACCTTGAAGCTCAGGCGCTGGCTACCAAATTGCAATTGCCGCTGGACGTCATCGCGACATGACAGCGCCCCGAATCGGGCGGATGCAGCGCTATACTCCCCGGCTAAATTACGAATTCGACTAACTACAAGGACTCGCCCATGAAAGCGTTCGGCAAAATCCTGGGTCTGGTACTTCTCGGGCTGTTGCTGATCATTGTGGCGGCGGGCTTCGCCCTGACCCACCTGTTTGATCCCAACGACTACAAAGACGAGATTCGCCAGATAGCTCGCGACAAGGCACACATCGAGCTGACGCTCAATGGCGATATCGGCTGGAGCCTGTTCCCGTGGCTCGGCCTGGAACTGCATGAAGCCAGCATTGCCACCCTGATCAACCCGACCGAACCGTATGCCGACCTGCAGATGCTCGGCCTGTCCGTGCGCGTGCTGCCGCTGTTGCGCCGCGAAGTGCAGATGAGCGATGTGCGCGTCGAAGGCCTGAACCTGCGCCTGAAACGCGACAAGAACGGCCACGGCAACTGGGAAGACATCGGCAAGCTGCCACCTCCCGCCACGCCTGCCGGCAGCCCGACGCCTGCCAGCCCGCCTGTTGCAGCGGCCGCCCAGCCGGAAAAACCGCCGCAGCCGATCCGCCTCGACATCGACAGCCTGACCGTCAACAACGCCCGTGTGGAATACAACGACGAGCAGACCGGCAAGCAGTACAGTGCCGAAAGCATCCAGCTGAGCACCGGTGCGGTACACGATTCGACCAACATTCCGCTGAAAGCCACGGCGTTCCTCAGCACCAATCAGCCTGTGTTGCGCGTGCGGACCGAACTCAACGGCGAGCTGCGCATCGAGCGCGCCCTGCAGCGCTACAAGTTCGAAGACATGAAACTGTCCGGCGAACTGACCGGCGATCCGCTGCAGGGCAAGGCCATGACCTTCTCCGCCCAAGGGCAGATCTTGCTGGACAAGGCGGCGAACGTCGCCGAATGGACCGGGATCAAGATCTCCGCCAACCAGTTGCGCGCACTCGGTGAGCTGAAAGTCAACGACCTCGACAAGACCCCGCAGATCACTGGCGGGCTCTCGATCGCCCAGTTCGATCTGGCGAAATTTGTCGATAGCATCGGCCAGACGCTGCCAGCCATGGCGCCCGGCAGCCTGAGCAAAGTCGAACTGGTCAGCCGCGTGGCCGCCACGCCAACCAGCGTGGCCTTCGACAACATCAACCTGAAACTCGACGACAGCAGCTTCAGCGGACGCATTGCCGTGGAAGATTTCGCCAAGCAGTCGCTGCGCGCGATCCTCAAGGCTGACACCTTCGACGTCGACCGCTATCTGCCGTCGAAATCGGAAAAAGCCAAAAACGCCACGCAAGTGCGTCAGGCCGAAGTTGCCAGCACCGAAGCCGATGCCATGGCCGGCGCCGGCAGCACTCCGCTGCCGGACAAGCCAAGCAAAAGCGCCTGGAGCACCGAGCGTCTGCTGCCGGTCGAGCGCCTGGCCAAACTCGATGTCGACGCCGACCTGAGCTTCGGCCAACTGACCCTCGACAAACTGCCGATTCAGAATGCCGCGCTCAAAGCCACTGGCCAGGGCGGCCTGCTGACGTTGGAAAATCTGCGTGGTGGCCTGTACAACGGCGACTTCGAAGCCAAGGGCACCCTCGACGTACGCCCAAGTGCGCCGGTGCTGAACCTGCAAACCAGGATCAACCGTGTGCCGGCCGAGAAAATCCTCGAAAGCCAGGGCAAGAATCCGCCGGTCAAAGGTCTGGTCACACTGACCAGCAGCCTCACCGGCAGCGGCAACAGCCAGCAGGCGCTGATCGAAACCCTCAACGGCAACGCCAGTTTCGTGATCAATAACGGTGTACTGCTCAACGCCAACCTTGAACAGCAACTGTGCAAAGGCATCGCCACCCTCAACCGCAAAACCCTCAGCGGCGAGCCGCGGGGCAAGGACACGCCGTTCCAGGAACTCAAGGGCAACCTGACCTTCCGCAACGGTATCGCCAGCAACCCGGACCTGAAAGTGCGCATCCCCGGCATGACCGTCAACGGCGACGGTGACATCGACCTGCGCGTGCTGGGCATGGATTACCGCGTCGGCATCATCGTCGAAGGCGACACCAGCGCGATGCCGGATCCGGCCTGCCAGGTCGGCGAGAAATTCGTCGGCATCGAGTGGCCGCTTCGTTGCCGTGGGCCGCTGGAGCTGGGCGCCAAGGCCTGCCGTGTGGATAACGAACGTCTCGGCCAGGTCGCGACCAAAATGGCCGGTGACAAACTCAGCGAGAAGATCGATGAAAAACTCGGCGACAAGGTCAGCCCGGAATTGAAAAACGCATTGAAGGGGCTGTTCAAGCGATGAGAGCGGAGCAGTTTTCCACGGCGGTGCTGGAATGGTTCGACCGCCACGGCCGCCACGATTTGCCTTGGCAGCAAGACATCAACCCGTATCGGGTGTGGGTGTCGGAGATCATGTTGCAGCAGACCCAGGTCAGCACCGTGCTCAATTACTTCGACCGTTTCATGACCGCGCTGCCAACCGTGCAAGCGCTGGCCGAAGCGCCGGAGGACGAAGTGCTGCACCTGTGGACCGGGCTCGGTTACTACACCCGCGCGCGCAATCTGCAAAAAACCGCGAAGATCGTCGTCAGCCAGTACGGCGGCGAGTTTCCCCGTGACGTCGAAAAGCTCACCGACCTACCGGGGATCGGCCTGTCCACCGCCGGTGCCATCGCCAGCATCAGCATGGGCTTGCGTGCGCCGATCCTCGATGGCAACGTCAAACGCGTTCTTGCGCGTTTCACCGCGCAAGAGGGTTACCCGGGTGAACCGAAGGTCGCCAAGCAGCTGTGGGCCAATGCCGAGCGTTTCACGCCGCACGATCGGGTCAACGCCTACACCCAGGCGATGATGGATCTCGGCGCCACGTTGTGTACGCGCAGCAAACCTAGCTGCCTGCTGTGCCCGCTGGAAAAAGGCTGCGAGGCGCACATGCTCGGGCTGGAGACGCGTTACCCAATCCCCAAACCGCGCAAGGCCATACCGCAAAAACGCACGCTGATGCCAATGCTGGCCAATGGCGAAGGCGCGATTCTGCTATATCGCCGCCCGTCCACGGGGCTTTGGGGCGGTTTGTGGAGCCTGCCGGAGCTCGACGATCTCGACGACCTGCAACATCTGGCCGATCAGCACTCGCTGACCATGGGCGAGCAGCAGGCGCTGCCAAGCCTCGTTCACACCTTCAGCCATTTCCAGCTGTCCATCGAACCCTGGCTGGTTCAGGTGCAGGAGGCCGGCCAGCACGTGGCCGAGGCCGACTGGCTCTGGTATAACCTCGCCACCCCGCCGCGCCTGGGCCTTGCCGCCCCGGTCAAAACCTTGCTCGAACGCGCGGCCGCCGTATTGAACGCAGGAGAGTTGTCATGACCCGCACCATCATGTGCCGCAAGTACAAAGAAGAACTGCCCGCGCTGGACCGCGCTCCTTTCCCGGGCGCCAAAGGTCAGGATATTTTTGACCACGTATCGGCCAAGGCCTGGGCCGACTGGCAGAAGCACCAGACCCTGCTGATCAACGAAAAACGTCTGAACATGATGAATGCCGAAGACCGCAAATATCTTCAGGGCGAAATGGACAAGTACTTCTCCGGCGAGGATTACGCCAAAGCTGAAGGCTACGTTCCGCCTGCGGAGTAAACCCGCAAAATCGGGGGGCGAATCGTAAGCGACGGAATTAATTTAAGAAATTTTAAAAAAGTCGTTGACGTAAATCCGAAAAACCCTTTTAATGCGCCCCGTTGCCCAGATAGCTCAGTCGGTAGAGCAGGGGATTGAAAATCCCCGTGTCGGCGGTTCGATTCCGTCTCTGGGCACCAAATACCGAAAACCCTGAATCGCAAGATTCAGGGTTTTTTTATGCCTGCGATTTGATGACGGCTCATTCCAGCCTTTTTCCTGGGCTGCGCAAATGCGCGACGGGTTTCGAACAAAGGCGATCCGCGCTACTTTGGCCGAACCTTATGGAAGAGGGTCATCCGCCCGATGAACCAGAAAAGAACCCGCGTGCCCCTGCCCCATCCACCACCCTATCGCCAGAGCCGGATTGCATTCTGGCTGACGGTGCTGGTCGGCGTACTGATCGCCTTCCTTATCGCCGCGTCGACTTATCTGATCGTCCACAGCTTGATCAGCGGCTCCATCACTACCTGGAACCGATCGGGTCCACGCCATACCTACGCCCTGGCGCTGCAACCCCGAATGTTCTGGTTCGAGATCGTGTCGCAGTGCGTCGGCACCGTGTTCCTGATAGCCGTCGGCTGGATCGGATTATGGATTCACCGAATGGCGCGCGAGCCCGGCGACAAGCAAAAGGCCAAGCGTACGCGGGGGTAAAGGAAGGCGCGGGATTGTACCCGCGCCTCGACTTTTCAATACACCCGACGTTATCCAGCGTCATTCCAGTGGAACACCAGATTGCGCGCAGTGCCGCTGCCAACGTCTGTCACGTCACGCCGTGTTTCGCCATTGCGTGTGGCGAGCACAGTGTATTTACCGGGTGGCAATTGCACGTACACCAGCGGCCCCGTTTGAGTGAGGGTCAGCACGGTTTGCCCCGGTGCCTTTTGAATCGTCACATCGACATCAGCGGTGTACTGGTCTTGCGCGCCCACCGCGAACGTCATGTGCAGGTTGTAACCAGTGGATTGTTGAATGGCTTTTGACTCGTCCAGGCCAATTCCGCCGGACAGGTAGTTGATGCCGTTTTGCTGTTGTTGCTGGACTTGCACGCCGGCACTGTCGACCGGTTCCAGGTTGGCGGCCTGGGACATGCCAGGCAACAGCAGCCAACCGACAGCAGCGAGCGGCAGCATGAATGAACGAATGTTTTTCATGATGGCGACTCCCGGGTTCTGAAGAACCCAATCGTTACCCTTTTTTAGATTTGGCACCGCAAGGCTTGTTTTAGATTGATTGGTACTTGGCGCATGTACGAAATGGACTACAGACCATTGCTATCAATACGCCTTTTGCCGGCAACGTCCTGCACGACCCATCCCCCCTTCCTGCTGACTTCACAGGCTCGCCCGACATCGCCGAGCGGTGAATCCCGGCATGCTTTTGCGCCTGTTTCCAATGATGCGGAAGACCCGATGAACCCGTTAAAAACTGATGATGCGCAAGACCCGAAAAATCGATTCATTGCTGGGAGAGTTGGGCGAACTGATCCGCCAGGCGCGGCAAAAAGTGCTGCGTGCGGTGGATACGATCCAGGTGCAGACCTGCTGGCAGATCGGCCGGCATATTGTCGAGTTTGAACAGCAAGGGGCGCAGCGGGCGGGGTATGGCAAGCGGTTGCTGGCCTTGTTGGCGAAGGACCTGACGGCGCAGTTCGGGAAGGGGTTCGATGAAACCAATCTTCGCAAGATGCGCCTGTTTTATCAGTTATTCCCAATTCGAGACGCACTGCGTCTCGAATTGAGCTGGACTCACTATCGCAGGCTGTTACGGGTCGAAAACGCAAAAGCACGTCAATGGTACGTGGAAGAATCCGCCAACCTGAACTGGTCCAGCCGCGCGCTTGATCGCCAGATCAATACGCTCTACTACGAGCGGCTCCTGATGAGTCGAGACAAGGCCGATGTGGTTGAAGAAGCCTCGATCAACATTGAGGCGATGAAAAACAATCCACGCGAATTCATTCGCGACCCCGTCCTGCTTGAGTTTCTCGGGCTGCCTGCGCCCTGCAAGATCAGAGAGGATGCTCTTGAACAGGCTCTCATCGAACACTTGCAAGGCTTTCTTCTTGAACTCGGCAAGGGATTTTCCTTTGTCGCTCGCCAGCAACGCCT
Source organism: Pseudomonas sp. LF020 (assembly GCF_053456425.1). Lineage (NCBI taxonomy): Bacteria > Pseudomonadati > Pseudomonadota > Gammaproteobacteria > Pseudomonadales > Pseudomonadaceae > Pseudomonas > Pseudomonas sp. LF020. The sequence continues at coordinate 233,943 of NZ_JBRFIX010000004.1, read as the reverse complement.
CAGTACTCATGATGTAGATCTGTACATCGACCTGGTGTTCTACAACTATTTGCTCAAATGCTTCGTGATCATTGAGCTCAAGAGCGGAAGGCTCAGCGCTCGCGACGTCGGACAAATGGACATGTACGTGCGCATGTACGACGAACTCAAGCGCAGCGAGGGCGACAAACCGACAGTCGGGATCATTCTGTGTGCTGAGAGCAATGACTCCGTCGCGCGTTACTCGATGCTCAAGGGCAATGAGCAACTGTTCGCCAGCAGTTACAAAACGATACTGCCGAGTGAGGAAGAACTGCGCGCCGAACTCAATCGGGAACAGGCTCTGATCGAAGAGCGCCTGCTCCTGCAATCCGCAGAATAGAAACGGCGGATTGTTCCCGTGCGGCACGAAGGCTATTGTTGACAGCTCCGCGAAAGGGTCGAAAGCGATGAGCTGTCAGGATGCGCCAGCAACGCAAGACATGCAGTCACCGTCACCGGTGTTGACAGGCAAACAGGGGGAGGCCTTCAAGGAAGTCGCCGCCGATGGCTTTGTGCTCGGCGGTTTCACCTGGCAGCACACCCTGCCTGACCCGCAACGCCCGGTGGTCATCATCAACGCTGCCACCTCGGTACGCTGCCGGCACTACACGCGCTTCGCCGATTATCTGTTCGCCAACGGCTTTGACGTGATCACCTACGACTACCGCGGCATCGGCGAATCGCGCCCGGCAACCCTGAAAGATCTTGAAGCCTCATGGACCGACTGGGGCGCGCTGGATTTCGAGGTGATGCTCAAACGCGCGCAACGGGAGTTTCCCGGCCAGCCCATCGATGTGGTCGGCCATAGCTTCGGCGGTTGCGCGGCGGGACTTGGCGAGTCCGGGCAGGTCATTCGTCGGCTGGTGACGGTCGGCGCGCAGTTCGCTTACTGGCGCGACTACGCGCCGGAACAGCGCTGGCGCATGTTTGGTAAATGGCATTTGCTGATGCCACTGCTGACGCGCATCTGTGGCTATTTCCCGGGCAAACGCCTCGGCTGGCTGGAGGACACGCCCTCAGGCGTGGTTCGCGACTGGAGCACACCTGCAGCGCGCTACGAGCAGCGTCCGAGCGGCCGCCGACTGCTGCAGCAAAGCGGTCGCCTGCCCTTCGCCAATGTCCGCGCGCACACCCTGGCGATCAGCATCAGCGACGACCCGTACGGCACGATCCCGGCCATCGAACGCCTGCTTGGCTACTTCAGCCATGCGCACAAAACCCACCTGCGCATCGAGCCGAAGGACATCGGCGAACAACAAGTCGGACATTTCGCCTTTTTTCGCAGCGCATACCAAGCCACACTATGGCCCATCGCTCTGACCTGGCTGCACACCGGCGAGCTGGCCCCCGCCACACCCGGGCGGACAGTGCCACGCAGTTGAGCCCTTTCCACGCACGACGGAACACACCATGGCCTCCGCCAACAAGCAGCAAAAACGCGCCGCCCGGGCCAAGACCAAGGCCAAGCAGAACCGCACCAAACGCGCCGAGGCGCCGGTCGAACTGGACCCGAACGATGACCGCATCGACTTCGAGTCGGTGGACCTGACCGAGCTGTTCAAGAAAATGATCGATGCCGAGAAGATCAGCCAGCAAGCCATGTGCACCACGTTCCTCGAAGACCCGCTGCTGGAACTAGTTTACGAGCAGGAAGGCGAAGAAGGCGCGATGGATTTCATCCTCGCCGCGCTGATCGAGTATCGCCAGTGGTCGCAAGAAACCGACGAAGCCGGCGCCCTGGCGTGGATCGAATCCCCAGCCTTCCAGGCCGACTATGTGGCGGCGTCCGACGCAATCGCCGCACACACCCAACAGAAGAACTGAGTTCCCATGGCATCCCTGAACAAGCAACAGAAACGCGCCAAACGCGCCAAGGCCAAAGCCAAGCACATCCGCATGGTCGGCCGTAAGCCGCTGGACCAGGACGACAACCTCGGGCATCTGGACGAGCCGATCCCGGAATACACCCTCGCAATGTTCAGCAAAATGCGCGATGCCGAAGCCGTCAGCCGCAACGAAATGCTGCTGACCCTGCTGCGCGAACTGGCGTTCATCATCGTTGACCATCCAGAGCTGCTGGACATGGAAAACGCCGAGAACGAAGGCATGGCCGCCACTCACCTGGCCGCCGACATGCTGATCGACTACCGCATGTGGGCCGACGGCATGGACATCGAAACCGCCCAGGCCTGGCTGAGCGAGCCACAGTTCATCACCGATTTCGGGATTGCGCTGGATACTTACGGCAAGTCGCAGGATGTTCGGGAAGAAAAGAGCGAATAAGACCCCGCTCCCAAACAAAAACGGCCGCTCGTCATCACTGACAGCGGCCGTTTTTGTTTGAGCAATTCGAAAGCCCTCCATCCGAGAATGGTGTATATCCCGTTGACATATCCCATTCGCAACCTATTCTTGCTTCATTGCAGGCGCAGACCTTGGAGGCCGAATATGGAACAAACGACAATTTTCATGAGCAATAGAAGCCAGGCTGTTCGACTGCCAAAGGCAGTCGCAATGCCTGGCGATGTCAAACGAGTTGAAGTGATCGCCATCGGCAGAACACGCGTCATCACACCTGCCGGAGAAAGCTGGGATAGTTGGTTCGATGGAGAAAACGTTTCAGCTGATTTCATGGCTGAACGAGAGCAACCAGACGATCAGGAGCGTGAGTCGTTCTGATGATCAAGTACATGCTGGATACCAACATCTGCATTTTCACCATCAAGAACAAACCACAAATTGTCCGAGAATCTTTCAACCGACATTCCGGACAGTTGTGCATCAGCGCTATCACGCTCATGGAGCTTATCTACGGTGCTGAAAAGTCGGCGGCCCCTGAAAGGAATCTTTCGGTTGTCGAAGGATTCGTTGCTCGACTGGAAGTCTTGGCTTTTGACAATGACGCAGCAGCACAGGCCGGAATGATTCGATCTGAACTGGCTAAAGCAGGAACACCTATTGGCCCCTACGACCAAATGATCGCCGGTCATGCACGGTCACAAGGCCTTATCGTGGTGACGAACAATGTACGGGAATTCGAACGTGTTTCCGGATTACGCATTGAAGATTGGGTGCACCCAGGCTAATGCACCGCCCAAACAAAAACGGCCGCTCGTCATCACTGACAGCGGCCGTTTTGCATTACGCGTTGCGGATCAGTTCAACACCACCGCACCACGGTTTTCCAGCTTGCGACGGCGTGCTACCAGCAGGCCGGCGGCGACTACCATGAGGCTCAGCAGACCGGTTGCGAGGATTTCCACGCGGTGGGCTTCCTGGAACAGCATGATGGTCAGGGCCGCGACGATGAAGATGATCACCGCGTAGGTCAGGCCCGGGAACAGCCACATGCTGAAGACGATTTTCTCGCCGCGGGCCATGCGTTGTTTACGCATGCGCAGTTGCGAGAACGCGATCACCAGGTACACCAGCAGCGCGATGGCGCCGGAACTGGCCAACAGGAATTCGAACACCGCGGCCGGGGCCACGTAGTTGGCGAAGGTGCAGAGGAACGCCGCGCCGGTCGACAACATCACAGCCCAGTAAGGCGTGCCGCTTTTGTTGACCCGAGTTGACATGGCCGGTGCGTCACCGCGCTTGCCGAGGGAGAACAGCATGCGCGACGAGGTGTACAGCGCCGAGTTCAGGCAGCTGGTGACCGCGACCAGCACCACGATGTCGACGATCATTTTCGCGTTCGGAATGCCCATGCGCTCAAGCACGGTCTGGTAGGAACCGAGGTTGGCCAGCGTAGGATCGTTCCACGGCACCAGGGCCACAACGATGAAGATCGATACCAGGTAGAACAGGCCGATCCGCCAGATAACGGAGTTGGTGGCCTTGGAGATCTGCTTGCCCGGGTTCTTCGATTCCGCGGCCGCGATGGTCACGATCTCGGTTCCCATGAACGAGAACATGGTGGTCAGGATTGCGCCCAGCACCGCGCCCATGCCGTTTGGCAGGAAACCGCCGGAGTCGAACAGGTGCGACACGCCGCTGACCTGGCTGTTCGGCAGGAAACCGAAGATTGCCGCGAGGCCAAGGATGATGAAGCCGATGATCGCCAGGACTTTGATCAGGGCGAACCAGAACTCGAATTCACCGTAGTTTTTTACGCTGAACAGGTTGGTGACCGTCAGCAGCATGGTGATGATCAATGCGAACGCCCAGATCTCGATCCCCGGGAACCAGGCATGGAGGATGGTCGCAGCGGCGTTGGCTTCCAGCGGAATCACCAATACCCAGAACCACCAGTACAACCAGCCGATGGTGAAACCGGCCCAGTGCCCGATGGCACGGTCGGCGTATGTCGAAAACGAGCCGGTGTCGGGCGAGGCGACAGCCATCTCACCGAGCATGCGCATCACCAGCACCACCAGGGTACCGGCGGCGGCGTAGGCCAGCAGCACGGCGGGGCCGGCGGCAGCGATCGCGTGGCCGGAGCCAACGAACAGACCGGCGCCGATAACACCGGCGATCGACAACATGGTCACATGACGCGGTTTGAGCCCCTGTTCGAGGCCATTGGAGCTTGGGGTACTGCTCATCGAAACTACCTTTGCGAGGAAAGCGATTGCGTCCGTCCTGTCTGGTTTTCCTTCTCGTAAAAAGAAACCAACGGGGCGTTCCAGATTCTGCACGCAATAAATGCGCCAAAATGTTTCAAACTCTTCTGCTCCGCGGCTTTGCGCGCGACCGGACAGTCATCGCAAGTCCTTGAGATTAATGGCTATTCGCCAGAGCGTTACCCTGCGACTCACTTTTCAGACGAATCAGCGCACCAGAAACACACTGAAAAAGTGTGGGATGCACAATTAAAGGGCGAATCGTGTACGTTCAGCCGGATAGCGCTTCCAACACCCCGCCAAAGCTGGCAACATCGCGCCTTTTTTTACGCAACGCCCTCGGGTTTTCACGATCAAACACCCGTTCGGTTGTTGATGGGGCGACAGTCTGCTGTGCCGATGCGACAACCTGCCACACGCCATCCGCTTACCGCTTGTAGCGCTGTTGGCTGCCATTGAAACGCTATGCTAGCTTGGCCGCCTCGCCAGGAAGGCCCGCCAACAGCAGGAGCGCAACATATATGAGGAACGCACATGGCTGAGGCCACGCCCGCGCTTGAAATCCGCAACTTGCACAAACGCTACGGACAGCTTGAGGTGCTCAAAGGCATCTCGCTGACCGCCCGCGACGGCGATGTGATCTCGATCCTCGGTTCCTCCGGTTCCGGCAAGTCCACGTTCCTGCGTTGCATCAACCTGTTGGAAAACCCGCACCAGGGTCAGATTCTGGTGGCTGGTGAAGAACTCAAGCTCAAGCCCGCCAAGAATGGCGAACTGGTTGCCGCTGATGGCAAACAGATCAACCGCCTGCGCTCCGAGATTGGTTTTGTATTTCAAAACTTTAATCTGTGGCCGCACATGAGCGTGCTCGACAACATCATCGAAGCCCCGCGCCGCGTGCTCGGCCAGAGCAAAGCCGAGGCCATCGAAGTCGCCGAAGCGCTGCTGGCCAAGGTCGGCATCGCCGACAAGCGCCATGCCTACCCGGCGCAATTGTCCGGTGGTCAGCAACAACGCGCGGCGATTGCCCGCACGCTGGCGATGCAGCCGAAGGTGATTCTGTTCGACGAGCCCACCTCCGCCCTTGACCCGGAAATGGTTCAGGAAGTACTTAGTGTCATCCGCGCACTGGCCGAAGAAGGCCGTACCATGCTGTTGGTGACCCACGAAATGGGCTTTGCCCGTCAGGTCTCCAGCGAAGTGGTGTTCCTCCACCAAGGGCTGGTGGAAGAGCAAGGATCGCCTCAGCAGGTGTTCGAAAACCCGCTTTCGGCGCGCTGCAAACAATTCATGTCCAGCAACCGCTAACGGAGCAACATGCATGCAGAATTTTAAAAAGGTCTTCCTGGCCGCCGCCGTCACCCTCGCCTTCAGCGCCGGTGCCATGGCCGAGACTCTGAAGATGGGCATCGAAGCGGCTTACCCGCCGTTCAACAACAAAGACGCCAGCGGCAACGTGGTCGGCTTTGACAAAGACATCGGCGACGCCCTGTGCGCCAAGATGAAGGTCGAGTGCAGCGTTGTCACCTCCGACTGGGACGGCATCATCCCGGCACTGAACGCCAAGAAGTTCGACTTCCTGGTCTCCTCGCTGTCGATCACCGAAGAGCGCAAGGGCGCGGTGGACTTCACTGACCCGTACTACTCGAACAAGCTGCAGTTCATCGCGCCGAAAAACGTCGACTTCAAAACCGACAAGGATTCGCTCAAGGGCAAAACCATCGGTACGCAGCGTGCGACGCTGGCCGGTACCTGGCTGGAGGACACCTATGGTGACGATATCAAGGTCAGCCTTTACGACACCCAGGAAAACGCCTACCTGGACCTGACCTCCGGTCGTGTCGATGCCATCCTCGCCGACAAGTACGCCAACTATGACTGGCTGAAAAGCGACGCCGGCAAGAACTACGAGTTCAAGGGCGACCCTGTCGTGGAAAGCGACAAGATCGGCATCGCCGTGCGCAAAGGCGATCCGCTGCGTGAGAAGCTGAACGCCGCCCTGAAGGAAATCGTCGCCGACGGTACCTACAAGAAGATCAACGACAAGTATTTCCCGTTCAGCATCTATTGATCTGACCTGCGGGACCGGCGCCGTGATCCGACGGCGCCGGCTCCCGGCCTTGCCTGCCGCGATTTGAATAGAAATCCATGATTATCGACCTCTACGGATTCGGCCCGGCCCTCGCCGCCGGTGCGCTGATGACCGTCAAACTGGCGCTGACGGCCCTGTGCCTGGGACTGGTGCTCGGTCTGCTCGGCGCCTTGGCCAAGACTTCCCCGTACAAGCCGCTGCAATGGCTTGGCGGTACTTATTCGACCTTGGTGCGTGGCGTCCCGGAATTGCTCTGGGTGCTGTTGATCTACTTCGGTACGGTCAACCTGATGCGCAGCCTCGGTGAGTTCTTCGGCAACCCCGACCTGCAACTCAGCGCCTTCGCTGCCGGCGTGATTGCGCTGGGCCTGTGCTTCGGCGCCTACGCCACGGAAGTGTTTCGCGGCGCGATCCTCGCCATTCCCAAGGGCCATCGCGAAGCGGGTGTGGCGCTGGGCCTGTCGAAATGGCGGATCTTCACCAAGCTGATCATGCCGCAGATGTGGCGCATCGCCCTGCCCGGCCTGGGCAACCTGTTTATGATTCTGATGAAAGACACCGCGCTGGTGTCGGTGATCGGCCTGGAAGAAATCATGCGTCACGCGCAGATCGGCGTGACCGTGTCGAAACAGCCATTCACCTTCTATCTGGTGGCGGCAGTCATGTATCTGGGCCTCACCGTGCTGGCGATGACCGGCATGCACTTCCTGGAAAAACGCGCCGCTCGCGGCTTTGCGAGGAGCGCTTCATGAACTGGGAAGTGATCATCAAGTGGCTACCGAAACTGGCGCAGGGCGCGACCCTGACCCTGGAACTGGTGGCGATTGCCGTGATTGCCGGCCTGTTGCTGGCCATTCCGCTGGGCATCGCCCGCTCTTCGAAGCTGTGGTACGTGCGCGCATTGCCCTACGCCTACATCTTCTTTTTCCGTGGCACGCCGTTGCTGGTGCAACTGTTTCTGGTCTATTACGGCCTGGCGCAGTTCGATGCGGTGCGCAACAGCGCACTGTGGCCGTACCTGCGCGATCCGTTCTGGTGTACCACCGCGACCATGACCCTGCACACGGCGGCGTACATCGCCGAAATTCTGCGCGGCGCGATCCAGGCGATTCCGCCCGGCGAAATCGAAGCGGCACGAGCGCTGGGCATGTCCAAGCCCAAGGCGATGTTCTACATCATGCTGCCGCGAGCGGCGCGCATCGGCCTGCCGGCCTACAGCAACGAAGTGATCCTGATGCTCAAGGCCAGCGCACTGGCGAGCACCGTGACCTTGCTGGAACTGACCGGCATGGCCCGCACGATCATCGCGCGCACCTACCTGCCGGTGGAAATCTTCTTCGCCGCCGGCGTGTTCTATCTGCTGATGTCCTACGTGCTGGTGCGCGGCTTCAAGCTGCTGGAGCGCTGGCTGCGCGTCGATGCCTGCCAAGGGCGTTGAAACTTCCCACGTGCTGACGGGCGAGGCCCTACTCGCCCGCTTCACCGCGCTGGATGCTTTTTTGCTTGAGCATCAGGCGCTGTGGAAACCTCGTCCATTCACTCATCGTTCGCTTCCATGGGAAACCGCCTACCCCGAATTGGCTTCCTGGCTACGCGGACGATCGCTGGAAGATGCAGAGCGGGCGCATAACCACCCTGCCGACCTCATCGATGCCCCGGAGCCGTTCGCTGCATTGGCGGCGCTGTCGACTGAGCTGAGCGCGGTCGGTGAATTGCCGGGACATACGCTGGAAACCCCAGGACATCGATTGAACGTCGATGTGCCGGGGCGCAAGTGGCTGCAGATCGAAGCCTTCGCCAGTCGCTTGTCTTTCGCCTCGCCGCCGGCGCATTGGCTGGACTGGTGTTCCGGCAAAGGACATTTAGGTCGGCGTCTGTTGGGCGCGGGACAACAACTGACTTGTGTCGAATACGATCCGGCGTTGGTCGCCAGTGGTCAGGCCCTGAGTCAGCGTCATCATTTGCACGCCCTGCATGTCGAGCAGGATGTGCTGTCCGCAGATGCGGCCACAGTGTTGAGCGCTCATCACACCCCCGTCGCCCTGCACGCCTGCGGCGATCTGCATGTGCGCCTGATGCAACTGGCAAGCGCTGCCGGATGTCAGCAGATGGCCATCGCCCCGTGCTGCTACAACCGGATCAATCGCAGCGAGTACCAGGCATTGTCCTCAGCGGGTTTGCGATCCGCCCTACAGCTCTCGCTCGAAGATCTGGCGCTGCCCATGAGCGAAACCGTCACCGCCGGTGCAAGAGTCCGACGTCAGCGCGACACCTCCATGGCCCGACGCCTGGCTTTCGATTTGCTGCAACGGCAGGTACGTGAAGTAGATGAATACCTGCCCACCCCGTCCCTGCCCAGCGCCTGGCTGGACAAATCCTTCGCCGATTACTGCCGCGACTTGGCTGCATTGAAGGAGTTATCCACAATCGGCACGCCAGATTGGCAGGCACTGGAAGCCGCCGGTTGGCAGCGGTTGGCCGAAGTTCGCAACCTGGAATTACTGCGCGGACTGTTCCGACGACCGCTGGAGCTTTGGCTGAATCTTGATCGAGCCATTTTCCTCGCCGAACAGGGATACGTCGTACGCCTCGGCACCTTCTGCGACGCACCGCTGACTCCGCGTAATTTCCTGCTGTTGGCCGAGCGCGCTTGAAATCTTTACAGCCTGTGGATAACTCTGTTGATGGTTTTCCCGTGGATCCAATATCCACGGCCATTGCATGACAAAAACAGCATTGGTCATTTTTTGTTCATATAGATAAAAAACCGGTAAAACAGGGCTTTGCGCACAAAATGAGAACGTGTCCACAAAATCCCCTGCAACGCCGCCTTAGCGCCCATCCGTTGTGCATAAGCTTCCAATCAAAAGGACATAAACGGCTGAAATAGGTGCTTGAACGGTGCGGAAATCCTGCCAACACTCGCATGCTGGATTGACGTCGAACAGCCCGATTTTGCGGCTTGAGACCCAATGACACAGCCCACACCGCACCTGATCCAGCGCCTGCGTAAAAATAGTCTGAATTCAGGGGTTTACAGAACCAACCCAATCGCTATAATCGTCGACCACACGCCGGTATAGCTCAGTTGGTAGAGCAACTGACTTGTAATCAGTAGGTCCCGGGTTCGACTCCTGGTGCCGGCACCATACAAAACAAAGCCCCTGCAGAAATGCAGGGGCTTTGTTGTTTCTGGCGTTTGGATATAAAAAGCGCAACGGCTGAGTGATCATGACTTTGACCCTTAGGTTATGAGCGCTCACCCTATCTAAAAGATCTTTGCTGTGGATCGGCAACACACAAGACCGCCTGGCTTCATCAGCGCAAAAGGCCTCTCCATAGAGCAAAGCCAACAATCTCCAGACATGCCAGTCAGCACCTTGTCAGCAATTGAGATATTGAACTCCCCCACCGACAAAATTCAAATAAGCGAGCGCTGAAGGTCCGTCACAAGTTGATACGCGAAGCTGATTTTGACGCAGAGCTTTGCGCATAAACTCGCCCCTGACAACATGGAACAGGGAGTCAACTGATGTCCACATGCAAAAAAGCCTTGGAAATCCGCGAAGCATTTGAGGAAGCCGGAAACGCACTCTCGTTATTCATCGATCTGTGCACATCTAATATTCAACTCACCCAACGCAGCATACTGGCCTTGTCGGCTTATGGCAGAACCTGCATGAACACCTTTGAGGACGCCGAACGCTGGTTGCGCAGTCAAGACGAGGCACGAGCCAACTTCCCCGAGCAGGGTTCCCTGAATAGACCAAAGCAGTGAAATAACGGTCAGACCACGTTTTGAGCTGGTCTGACTCTATTTTTCCCTACCCTATTTTGCTCGTTTCACCACGGAGCTTAGGTTCGCGAAAACGCTTTGAGAAACCCCGGCCTTCCTTTGCTCTTCAGTGGCCGCAGAGAGCGGCACCAGCGTTACGCGCGAGGCCTTTCCAGCCTTCATCTGACGTACAGATTCCATCAAGTCCGTCTGAAATCGCCCTAGTTCATTTGCCATGCCTTTTCTTCGCCTTCAGCCATTTTCTCCAACGCTCGCTTGCTGAACTTATGCCGCTTGAACCGAAAGCGAAATCCGCCTTCCAAGTTGTTGCAACGCACGCTCAACATTCTCGATTTTGGAATGATGCAGGAAATCTACCAGGCGATCGACCTGGGGCCGTTGTACGCCGAGACGACGTGCCAACTCGGCCTTGCTTAAACCTGATTCCAAAAGTGTATTCCACAGAGCAACCTTTGCTGCAGTCAGCGCAGGCAGACGCAATACAACGTCACTTGCCTGTTCTCCTGCCTGCCCGGTCGGAATCAACCGGCGATCATCAACGTATATCGAGAGCGCCGTCTCGATTGCATCAATGGCGGTGTCCAACGCTTGCTCGAGGGTGTCGCCAACGGCGTGCATCTCAGGAATTTCTGCGCAGGACAACCAGACACTGTCAGGCTCTTCGTGAACTTCCAACGCATATTCGAACATCACGATTCCTCTCATGGGGTACAGCTGAGCCTCAATCCCTGAGGCCCAGCTGTTTGATTATCGATTTTCTCAACCCTTCGCCCATTTCCTTGGCTCCATGGTCGGGAAACACAGTTGATTTGCCATTCAAGGAAACCTTGAAGTGACTGCCCTTGCCGGTTTGAAACTCAACGCCTTGGGCTTTCAACCATCGCCGAAACTCGCTGTACTTCATGTGCATCACTCGCCGTTTCGGTAAAGCGAATGTGCAACATATTTGCTGCGTGCGCAACATAAGTGTTGCACTACACAGAGATGGCAACGGCCACCACCTGGCCACGATTGCGCATCCGTCCTTCGCAAGCTACCGTCAAACCCGTCGCTGCCAATTCAGCGACCGGGCCTGAGAACCCGCGTAAGATACAGGCGCACCAGCGCCCAAAATCACGATTGCCGGCGCTTTTTTGTGTCCGCATTCACGTGTAATGGCGGCTGTGCGTGGGAGACCTTCGGGTCTGCCGGGTTCCTGTATCTCCGGTTTCTCAGCCTGCGCATAGCTGCCACCCTTTCGCCTGAGAACGAAAATGGCAGCTCTCATTTGATACAGGGAGTTCACAAATGAATGCCATCGATCCATCCATAATCCGCCGCTCTGCCACACCGGTCACCTCACGCCACGCCTTACGTAGGGCAGGTGAAGCGAAATGACCGACTACCTCGATTTGAAAACCCCAGGCCTTACGCACTTTTCCTTCCAGGCCAATCAAGCGCTGTTCCGCACCAATCGTGGCGTTCCAGTCATCGCCGCCCTCTCGCACGCCTCGCACTTGCTTCACATCTCCAAGCTGCTGACCGCCGACTCTACCGTTTCTCGCGATCCTGACCTTCACGCTTATGCCTCCCGGTATCTGCAGGATTTAAGCAAGGCGCTGATCGACGATGTGGTGAAGGTGCTGAATGCGCCAACAGCAAGCCATTGACGTAAATCGCCAATAAAAAGCCCTCGCGGTACTGCGAGGGCTTTTTGCGTTTCAAACCTGGCTGATCTCGAACACAAACGAAATCCTGCGCTGGCTCGCACTCCACACATACCGCAAATGCTTACCCTGCTTTGGAATCGACACTGCCGGGGGCCTGAATGCGGCAACACATTCGTGGCCCGGCAAACGGACGCTGTTGTACAGCAAGCCCCAGGATTGAGACTCACGCAGTTGTCGGGCAAACGTCTGGGAAGGACCGTAGGCGTCTGGATCGGGTTGATGCAAGTCGGGAAAGCCGTGACGCACATCATGCAACGGTTGCAGCACGCGATTGACGTAAGTACGCATGGTCAACTCAAGATCCGCCTCGTTGGTGGCCGCGAGGAAACGCTCCTGGTGATAGCAGGTTTCGGCGATGGCCGCGGCCTGGCTGCTGGCGGCGTAGTAGACGCCGAAGGTGCCATCGGTGAAGCGGCTGCTTTTGCCGATGTGGGTGAACGCCGCCATCACCGGGGTTGAACCGGGGCCGGAGAGCCGGTCTTCGGGGCGCACGCGGGCGAGGACGCCGGCCTGTTCGATCAGGCGATCGTTGGTCAGTGCTTCCAGCGCGTAGGCGATTTCCAAGTCTTCGGGGTCGAGCACGTCTTCGAACAGCGCAATCGGCGGGAAGCTGCTGTTGACGATCCGGTAGGCCTTCGGCCATTGCGGCTCAGCCAGCGGCGGGGCCTTCAACCGCGCACCCCGTCGAGGTAGCGGCGCACGTCGGCGATGTCGACCACCCTCCCCGCCAGCATGTAATCCAGCGCCGTTCGACCATTGAATGGCGCAGCCGTGTTGGGGCTGCTGACCCACGTGTAGGCACGCTCGCGGCTGTTGCTGAAGATGATGCTCAGGGCCTTGTGAATACCCATCAGATACGAGATGCGCTCCAGCGTGTCATGCGGAAGACGAATGTTCGGCGGCAGGTGTTTGTACTTGTAGAACGTGGTGTTGCCGACGCCGCCCAGCAGCGTGCGCTGCTGCTCGGCGCTGCAGCCCCAGCGCTCCATGAGACTGAAGAAAAACTTCAGCGCGACGCGCCCGGCTTCGGGGACGTCGAGTTGTTCACGCGGGGTGAGGGCTGGGGATGAGGTAGGCATAGACGCCTCCTGATTTTTTGTCTTAGCTGAAGACTAGTACATAACTGTAATTTTTTAGAATTTTTATACACAAACGAACAATCAAACGCACAGAAGCCGGAGTTAAGCCGGCTTATGTATTTCTGCGCTATTTAAACAATTCTGAATGGCTCCCGAGATCCACAAATGTGATCAGGTCTAGGCGCGTGTTCTCGTAAATCATCAGAAAATCGCCACCGATATGACACTCGCGGAATCCAGACCAATCTCCAGTCAGCGCATGATCCAGATATTCTGCCGGTAATTGCTGCCCCAAGAACAACATCGCCATCACCTTCCGGACGTCGTTCATGTCTCGCCTTCCGGCGCGGTTATAACGGTCCCATGACTTCTTGAATTCAGAAGTCTGTGCACACTGTTTAGGCCGATCAGCGCGTTTTTGCGTTTTCTCCGGTTTCGCCATCAGCAGTCCTCAGCATGTCGTCTATCGAGTCGAAACGCTGACGGATTTCTCGTGCTTCCATCATTGCGCGGGCCGTTTTCTCTGATGGAACCCGCACCTCGAAGGGAAGCCCCTGAGTGGCAACAACCTGCCGCAGGAAAAGTCGCATGGCGTCGCTAATGCTCAGCCCGCAAGCGTTCAAGACTTCAGTGGCACGCGCTTTCAAATCCTCATCAATTCGGCAGCGCACATCGGTAGTTTTCAGTAGTGCAGCCATTTCAATTACCTCATCGTGATTTTGTAGCTACATAAGCGCTACCTCTGCATTGTGGTCGGAGGGATCTTCGTCGGTCAACGCGAAGTTGATAGGTGGTTCTCTACCGCCATGACTCGCATGCCAGGCAGCCATTTCAACTCCTTTTACAAGGTAGGGCTATCAGCTGAATCGTTACTTTGCCTGAGACCTATCTGCGCATAACGAAGGCATAAACCCCGGAAGATGTAAGCTGTTTCTCTTCGAAAAAAATTGCCCCACGCATCAAAACCACGCACTTTTCTTGACCCCAATCACCCCCGCGTCATCAAAAATCCCGATCCTGTGTCAGCTTCCAGCCATCGGCGGGGACATCAATTCGCTACTAAACCCGCGACAACTATGCTCAGGTGCTGGAATATAGCCGGCATATGACGCCGGATCGGCAGTCTCGTAAACAACAATACCCAGCCCACTTCAGAGGGCATTACCCATGGATAGCAGAACCTTACGCAACCTCATGCGCATCGTGCAGACCGGCTCGTTGTCGGCCGCAGCCGAGCATTCGTGCCTGACTGTGCAGGCCCTGGCCGCGCAGTTGAACAAGGTCGAAGAGCAGTTCGGTTTCCGCTTGTTTCGACGTTCCAACAAAGGGCTGACGCTGACGCCGCAAGGCACGGAGCTGACGCCTTACATGGACAAAGTGCTGATTGCCACGCGACAGATGGAAGAAAAGGTCGAGGCGCTCAAGGTGCCGGGCCAGCGCACGTTGAAGGTCGCGTTGAACAACACGTTGTCGTCTGACTTCAACCGGCGAATGATCGGACGCCTGATCGAGGTGTTTCCCGATTACCAGATGGAATTCAGCTATGCCGAGTCGATGGAGAACCTCAGCAAGCTGAAGAATGAAGACTTTGATCTCGCAGTGCTGATCGGCCCGCAGCGTCCGGGTTTGCCAAGTATCGTCCTGCCGGATGTGCAGGTGCAGGTGGTCGGTGCCCATTGCGGGCAGGAAAACGATCCACTGACATTGCTGGGCAACAAGTTTCAGGTGCGTCCTGCGGAAGATTGTCCGTATTCCCACAGTTTCCTGCGTTTTCTCGACGCCGGACTGGGCAATCACGAGAACGGTCAACGCATGGTCTATTCCTGCAGCGAGACCCTGACGCTGTCGTTGATCACGCAGATGGACGCAGTGGGTATGGTTTCTCGTGAGGCCGCGCAAAAGAACGGCCTGACAATTTTCCCTGGATTCGAGGATTTCCTCGAAGTGCGTCTGGCGGTGAACAACCCGAACCTGTCGGGCCAAGCCCTGAACGACGTGGTCGATCTGCCGCTACATGAACGAGCCGAGCGCAATATACGCAGCCGTCCCAACCGCCACACTGAGAAAGAGGTTTTTGCTGAAATACGCACATAGCAACGTCGGAATGGCTGCATAAAATTCCGGGCGATCGAGCTGCAGGTGCTGATCCTTGATCAACAAGGGTGTCAGGCTGATCGCAGCGACGATCGCCACCGGCAGGTACTCCAGCGCCCGCGCAACGAATGGCGGCCAGTGCTCGGTGTTGACCTGCAGCGGCAGCGCGCGTGGCAGGAAGGTCACAGCCATCATCAGCGCAACCACCAGGATCAGGAACGTTTGGTCAGGCATACACCCACTCCGCAACCCACAAATGTGGCGATGAATACATTGAATGGCGATGTGCCAACCAGGCTCAGCGCGCCCATGCAGGCCACGGCTGCCGCAGCGGCGATGAGTTTGTTGCGGGTGTTGCACAGCGACACCAGCACGTAGAGCATCATCGCGGTCAGTGCGTAGTCGAGCTGATATTTGATCAGGTGCGACGCATATTGCGCGCAAACAGCGCCCAGCAATCCGCCCAGCACCCACGAGGTGTGGCAGAACAGGTTGAAGCCGATCAGGTAACGGATGTTGACCGGCGCGCCGGTGCCCAGTTTGACGCTGTGAAACGCGAAGGACTCGTCGGTCAGCCCACCAGCGTAAGCCCAGCGCTCCATGCGGCTCAGCCCCAATGCGCGCAGGGCCTTGGCCATGTACACCGACATCAGCATGTGCCGCGCATTGATCAGGAAGGTGGTCAGCACGATGGTGGTTAGCGAGGCGCCGCTGGAGATCAGCGCCAGTGCGGCGAATTGCGAAGCGCCGGCGTAGACGAACAAGCACATCGCCACCGGCAGCCACATCGGCAGCCCGGCGTTGACCGCCATCAGCCCGAACACGAACGACACCGTGAAATAACCGGCCACCACCGGGCTGGCTTCGGCAAACGTGCGCGATGGCTGATGGGCAGCCATCAGCGGCGCACTGCCGGACGTTTCATTCATAGATCCCTCTCAAATGTCCGCTCGCCGTGGGGTTCGCAAAAACCCTGGGCAGTCCAGAATCGCTTGCCCGCGAGGTTAGCATCGTCGACGAACAGAAACATCCGTAATACACCGACCCGCTTCATGTCGGACGACGCCGCTTCCACCAGCCGCTGACCGACGCCCTGGCTGCGATAGCGCGGGCTGACCGCCAAGTGGTTGATGGTGCCGCGGCTGCCTAGCATGCCGCCGAGCACCGCACCGACGATTTCGCCTTCGACGTCGAAGGCCAGATAGGCCGTGGTGGTCTTCTGGATCAATACACCGCGCAGGCATTTGGCGTCCTGCCACTCACAGAACGACACTTCGTCGAACTGCCGGAAGAAGCGCTCCATGCGCTGCGCGTCCTTGGCGGTGGCGCGTCGCAGCACCACCGGCGTCGAGCACTCGACGCCATCGATTGGGGTGATCTGATTAGCGAACAATGTCGAAAGCGGTCCCGGGCCGCGAGAAGGAAATCGCCAGAATCTGCCGGTACGCCATCGCATGAGTGTGCGTATTGCGGGCCGGGGTTACGTAGTGGCGCATATCGCGATCAAGGAAGTAGGTGGTGTCGAGAATTTCCTGGTAGGTGGTCGACGCCAATTGATGCTCGTGGATATCGTAAAGACGACTCTCCGCACCCTCGACATTATTGCGCCCCCAGAAGTGCACGCCGCTGAACGGATAACCGTCGCAGTGAATCCCTTCCGGAGTGATTTCCAGCTGCTTGCCGGGTTTGATCTCGATGCGGATCTGATGAATCTGGCATTGCCAGATTTCATCGTGCAATTCTTCCGGCAGCACGCTTTTGTACACTTCAAAATCGGTGTCGATCAGGCTGCGCATCACCGGCGAAGTGATCACTTCATCAGAGAAGTCCTGAAAGTGCCGCACAACACCGCCCACGTAGGCGTTGTTCTCTTTCGACTGCACGTACGCGCGATGCTCGAGTTGCTTCAATTCACGTGTTTTCGGGTTGTACTCAAAGTCGCTGTAACGACGGTAACGCATGCCGGCTTCGGCCTGACCGTAGTAACTGTCAGGCTCCATGTTTTCCCAACTTTTGGTCAGTCTGACGAAGTCGGCAAAATGACCGTAGAGATTGAAGTCACCACCCTGGACGTTGACATATTTGTCGCGCCGTAGCGATTCGCCCACTTCTCTGTTCAAAACGATCATTACCAAATTCTCCGCTGCGTTGAGCGGCCTAATCTATTAGGTGGAGAATTTGCGTCCATGAGAAAGAATTTCAGGCATTTAAAGCCCTGTTTGAAACGGTAGTTGAAGACGCGTTAAAACAACTTTTACATGACAAAAACACGGGTTTTTTACGGTTTTTGCACAAAAGACCTCGAAAAAAAACCCCGAGGTCAGTCGGGGTTTTCTCATGTTTCTTACACCGGATCGTTCATCAGAAGATGTTGATCGGGTAGTCCACGAATACCCGCAGCTCGTTGCCGCTGACGTTGTACTCGCTGGATTTCTGCGACACACGCAGGATCGAGCTGCGCAATTTCACGCTCAGATCTTTAGCCGGACCGCTTTGTACGACGTATTTGACCTGGTTGAAGATCTCGCGCTCGGTGCCGCCTTCGCTGGTGGATGTGGTGATGTTGTCGCCACGCACGTAAGCGAAGTTGTAGCTCAGACCCGGTACGCCAAATGCGCCGAAGTCCAGGCCGTAGCCCAACTGCCAGCTGCGCTCGTCTTCAGCGTTGAAGTCCGACCAGTAGGAGTTGGCCAGGTAGATAGTGTTGCCACCGTCACCGACACGACCTTGCTCTTTCTGATAGCCGCCGTAGGCGTAGCCCAGGTTGCTGTCGCCAGTGGAGCGCTGGTGCGCCACGGTGAAGGAGTGAGGGCCGGTGGCGAACGTCGCTGCCAGGCTCCAGATCTTGTTGTCATCGCCGGTAGCGCCACTTTCGCGGACGTAGGAGTCGTCCAGCTTGGTGCGGTAGCCGTTGAAGTCCAGGGTCAGGGACTGATCCTTGTCGATCGGGAACACGTAGTTGGCGTTCACGTATTGCTTCTTCAGCACGTCCTCGACGTCGGAAGCGTACAGCGCCGCCTTGAATCGTTCGGTGAACTGGTAGCTACCGCCCAACACGTTGATCGCCTTCAGACCACCGCTGTCACGGCCTTCAGCGCTTTTGCGCGACTCGGCGGTGAAACGACCGGCGTCCAGTTGCAAGCCTTTGATCTCTTTGGAAGTGATCAAGGTACCGGTATAGCTTTCCGGCAGCAGACGCGAATTGTCGTAGTTCAGCACCGGCAGCGCCGGCATCTGGTCACCGTAGGTCAGCACGGTGTTGGACAGACGGAATTTGACCGCAGCGCCGCCTTTGGACAGGTCGTTGGCCGGTTTGCCGCTGTCGCCACGTTTGAAGAAGTCGATGCCGCCGGCACCGCTGCGATCTTCGCTGCGTTCCAGGTTCAGGGCGTACAGACCGAAAGCATCGACACCGACACCGATGGTGCCTTGGGTGAAGCCGGACGAGAACGTACCGATGGCCGCCTGGCCCCACTCGGATTTGTCCGCGTTGCCGTCTTTGTAATCACGATTGATGTAGGCATTGCGCAGCAGCACTTTCAGACTGCTGTCTTCTACAAAACCCTTGGACTCGGCCTGGCCGTCAGCCATGGCCTGTGTAGCACTCAACATCCCCAGTGCGATCAGACTGATTCGCTTGTTCAACATTTTGTTTTCCTTATTACGGGTTGAAACGCGCTGTGTCGAACGGCTGAAACGGCGCTATTGCACTCTTTTTTCACCCCGAAACAAAAAGACCCGCCCATGACTGAGTCATGGCGGGCCTGCTCATTATTCTTGAGTCATGGCGGTTGGCCACAGGCGTTGGGCCGAATCGTAGCCGCGCCTTCAATAATGTGTCAATTTCAAGAATCGTCTTTAAATAGGTAAAAATCGTCTAAGAATCGTAAATTTTGCGATAGCGCATTGCTCGGAAATGCGCTCAGCCAGTGAATCCAGTGCGATTACGCGCAGCCGTCGAGACCGCATTGCACGGCGGATTGCCCCGGCTCAACCGCGACCACCGCTTGCCTCAACCAGGCGGCGAAAGCCTGCGGCTTGCCAAGCCATGGGCTGATGTCGATCAGCGTGAATTGCCCGTCCTGCTCCAGCGCCAATGTCGGGAAACCCTGGCCGCCCAGTTGCGCCAAGAGTGCGCGGCTGGCTTTCACATGCGCTGTCGTATCAACGGATTTGAACGCAACCGCAAAGGTGTTCTCGGCGTAGCCCAACTCACTGGCGAGTTCGAACAGTACGGACTCATCGGCAATCCGCCGTCCCTCAACGTAATGCGCCGTTTGCAAACGCCCAAGCAATTGCAGGCCACGGCCGTCGATGGACTCTGCCGCCATCACCGCTGCGATCGGCGGCGTCGAATCGAAAACCGCCGATTGATCACGCAGCAGACCTTCGAAATACGCCTCGCCAAAGGGTTGCCCGGTGTATTCGGCGATGCGCCGGTCGTGGGGCATGACGTAATCACGCAGTTGCGGCGAAACGCGCTGACGGCTCGCGCCGCTCATCATTCCGCCCCCATGCGCCGCGACCGGCAGCACTTGCTGCGCCGCTTGCACCAACGGTTTGGCGCCGTAGCACCAGCCGCACAATGGATCGTAGATGTAGTGAAGGATCATGGGAGAACTCCGGCAGGCAATCAGGAAAAATCGATGGCGGCAGACTATGCCTACGCGTGTTGGGGAAAAACGCCGGAATGGCTTTCAGACTGTTCCGAGAATCGGTCGAATGGATTACCTGATCAGGTTGTATCAAAATCGACATAAATTGAAACAATCTGACAGGGGAACTTCTCAGGAATAAATAACGGCAGCAAATGCAAAGCATTACCATTCGCGCGTTTGAATTTCCTTACCCTTTCGGATGCGCTTTTCCATGCCTGCCCCGTTCCGCCTCACGCCCGTCACCCTTGGATTGTCTGCCGTTCTGTCCAGCGGTTTTGCTTATTCCGCCACTGAACTGCCCGCCACGGCGATCAGCGCCGAAGAACAAGCCGAGGACCCGCGCGTCAAGATCAGCACCACTGCGACTCGCACTTCGACCCCGGTGCGTTACGTGCCGCAGGCCATCGACTCGATCAAGACCTCGAACGTCGCCGACTACGGCACCAATGACATCGGTGACGCCCTGAGCGGGATTCCCAACGTCAGCAGCAGCGCCGACACGCGCTTCGACAGTCTGCGCATCCGCGGCTTCGACGCCAGCAACGACTTCTATCTGGACGGCATTCGCGACGACAGCCAGTACAAGCGCGACCTGCACAACATCGAGCGGGTCGAAGTGCTCAAAGGTCCGGCGGCGGTACTTTATGGCCGAGGCAGCCAGGGCGGGATCGTCAACCGCGTGAGCAAGCTGCCCGAGTTCGGCCGTCGCTCGACCATCGAGGCCCAGGGCGGCAGCGAAGACCTGCGCAGCCTGTACGCCGACCTCAGCACCGACCCCAGCGAAAACCTCAGCCTGCGCCTGAACATGGGCAACATGGATGAAAACAGCTTTCGCGACGGCGTCAGCGGCAACCGGCAGTTGTTCGCGCCGTCGATGAGCTGGCAGCTTACTCCGGACCTGAACTGGCTGGTGCAATACGAATACAGTCGCTACAACCGCACGCCGGATCGCGGCATTCCGGGGGTGAATGGCCGTCCCGCAGACGTAGGTCGTGACACCACCTACGGCAACGATCACGATTTCATCGACGACAAGGCGCAATCCCTGCGCTCGAAATTCACCTACGAGATCAACGACGCCTGGCAACTGCGCCAGACCCTCGGCGTGTTCAAGCTCGACAGCGATTTCGACAACACCTATCTGACCGGCTTCGACCCGAAAACCAACAAGGTCGCGCGCCAGCACTGGCAGCAGGATCTGACCACCCGCAACGTCTACAACAACCTCGAACTGGAAGGCGGTTTCGATACCTTTGGCCTTGAGCATCGCCTGCTGACCGGCGTCGAGATCGGCAGCCAGCGCCGCGATCCGAAGTTGTACAACGCCGCCACCGGCAAGACGCCCGGCGCACAACCGGTGCCATCGCTCGACCTGTTCAACCCCAACCGCGAGCTGCGCCACACCGGCAGCATGCAAACGTTCAGCGACAGCCACACCGAAGTCGAAAGCCGCGCGGTCTACGTCCAGGATCAACTGCGCCTGAATGATCAATGGCAACTGCTGGCCGGCCTGCGCTACGACACCTTCGATATCGAGTCGACCAACAAGCTCAAGAACATCACTGAGGATCGCGACAGCCACAGC
This sequence comes from Pseudomonas sp. LF020, assembly GCF_053456425.1. Classification (NCBI taxonomy): domain Bacteria; kingdom Pseudomonadati; phylum Pseudomonadota; class Gammaproteobacteria; order Pseudomonadales; family Pseudomonadaceae; genus Pseudomonas; species Pseudomonas sp. LF020. The sequence continues at coordinate 212,344 of NZ_JBRFIX010000004.1, read as the reverse complement.
ACCAGCCCGCGCTTCGGGATTGTCTGGACGCCGCTGCAGAACCATTCGTTCTACGCCTCCTGGTCCAAGACTTTCTCGCCAGTGGGTGGCGGCCTGATCGGCATCACTCCGGGCGCTGCCGGCAACACCAACGACTTGAGCCCGGAGCTGACCAAACAGAAAGAAATCGGCGTGAAAAGCGACTGGCTCGATGATCGCTTGAGCACCACGCTGGCGGTCTACGACCTGGAACTCTACAACCGTCGCACCAGCGATCCGAACGATCCGACCCTGACCGTCATGACCGGTCTTCAGCGCTCTCGGGGTGTCGAGCTGACCGCCACCGGCAAACTGGTCGGTAACTGGTACATGCGCGGTGGCGTCGGCGTGCAGGACACCACCATCGAGAAGGACAACAACGGTCTGGAAGGCAAACGCGTCAACAACGTGGCCAAACACAACGGCAGCCTGTTCCTGACCTGGAAACCGGAAATGGGCTGGTACGGCGAAACCGGTCTGACCTTGGTTGGCCAGCGTTACGCCGACAACGCCAACACCACCGTGCTGCCGGGTTATGGCCGCTGGGATGCGCTGCTCGGCTACCGCTTCAAGGACTGGGACTTGCGCGCGGCACTGAACAACATCACCGACCGCGAGTATTACGCCTCGGCCACCAGCCAGTATCAGATCCAGCCAGGCGCACCGCGCAGCGTGGTGATGACCGGCACCTATAGTTTTTAAAAGCAGGATCAAAAGATCGCAGCCTTCGGCAGCTCCTACAGAGAAACACACCACCCCATGTAGGAGCTGCCGAAGGCTGCGATCTTTTCGCTTTTCCATAAAAAAGCGCCGCCATCCCGGCAGCGCTTTCAGCAATCCCTGTTGTTCTTCTTATCCTTCCATTACAGCCCATAACGCTTCCAGTTCGGCCTCGCTGAACAGGCCAGCGGGGTAGCGCTCGATCATCATCCGGCGCGGATCAGGTTCCCTGATCTGACGCGTTCCGTTGGATTTCAAAAAGTGCGCGACAATCTGGAGCGATTCACCGTTTACGACCATGGGATGCATATTCCGCTCGCTGACTACGTTCACTTCGGCGTTCATTTCAGCGCTCTCTCCCCGTTCGTGAGCGGCTAAGTTATCCAAGGTATGTGACAGAACTGTTGAAGTTCCCCCCTCTCCCTAGTGCGCTGTGACCGATACAAGAGCTATGCCAAGGTTTCCGATTTGTCGACAAGCGGATACAAACAAGCCCGCGGTCCAACAGGGCCGCGGGCTTGTTTGAATGTGTAGCAAGCTAATTGTTGCCCGGCCGATTTATGAATCAACTCAAGCTGTTACGTCTCAACTCACTCTTTGTGCGGGGCTGGCTGTTGTTGGGTAAGGCAGTGGATATTGCCGCCGCCCAGTAACAGTTCACGGCCCGGCACCATCACCACTTCGTGCCGCGGGAACAGCTTCTGCAGGATCTCCCGCGCAGGCGCGTCCATTGGATCGTCGAAGCTCGGCGCGATGATGCCGCCGTTGACGATCAGGAAGTTCACGTAGGAGCCGGCCAGGCGCACGGACGGGTTGCGCTCCTGCGTACCGTCCACCGGATCGACACCGGCGCACTCTTCTTCGGTCGCATACAGCGGCCCCGGGATCGGCATCTTGTGCACCGTGAACGGGCGACCCTTGGCGTCGGTGCTGCTTTGCAGCACTTTCATCGCGGCCTGGCAGCGCGGATAGTTCGGGTCCTGCGGATCGTCGGTCCACGCCAGCAGCACTTCGCCCGGACGCACGTAGCAGCAGAAGTTATCCACATGGCCGTCGGTCTCGTCGTTGAACAGGCCATCCGGCAGCCAGATGATCTTGTCCACAGACAGATTGTCGCGCAGCACCGCTTCGATCTCTTCGCGGCCCAGATGTGGATTGCGGTTGTGATTGAGCAGGCACTCTTCAGTAGTGATCAGCGTGCCTTCGCCGTCGACGTGAATCGAACCGCCTTCAAGCACAAAACCTTCGGTGCGATAACGCGGGCTGCGCTCGATTTCGAGGATCTTGCCGCCGACCTGCGAATCACGGTTCCACGGCGAATACAGACCGCCTTCGAAACCGCCCCAAGAGTTGAAGTCCCAGTTCACACCGCGCACTTCGCCACTGTTGTTGATGACGAACGTCGGCCCGGTGTCACGCACCCAGGCGTCATCGCTGGACATCTCGACCACACGGATATTCGGCACATCGAGGCGTGCACGGGCGTTTTCGTACTGGCCGGCCGAAACGGCAACGGTCACCGGTTCGAAACGGGCGATGGCCTTGGCCACTGCAACGTGCGCGGCCTGCGCCGGCTTGCCACCCAGGCGCCAGTTGTCCGGACGCTCAGGCCAGATCATCCAGGTCTGGGTCTGCGGCGCCCACTCGGCCGGCATGTAGAAGCCATCGTCACGCGGGGTACTTTTCAAAGTGGTCATCGGCACAGGACTCCTGGGGAACCGTCGAAGGGTTGCAAAGCAATGGCGACTTTATAACCGATAAATATCGGCATTAAAAGCTGACAACCAACCGAACATCTAAAATCTCACAACAATTATCGATATAAATCTGAATCCCTGTAGGAGCTGCCGCAGGCTGCGATCTTTTGATCTGGCTTTTCAAAGGCAAAAGTCAAAAGATCGTAGCCTGCGGCAGCTCCTACAGGGGTCTGGTTTAGAGGCCTTCTTTGAGCACTCGATCCAGCATGTCGACAAAGAAGTCCACACTGCGCCGCGAGGTAACCATCGGCGGTTTGATCTTGAGAATGTTCAGGTCATCTCCGGTCGGCTGCATGAAGATCCCCAGCTCGCGCAGGCGATCGCACAACAACGTGGTCTCCTCGGTGGCCGGCTCCAGGGTTTCGCGATTGCGGATCAACTCCACGCCCAGATAAAACCCGGAACCGTGCACCGCACCCACCAGCGGATGTTTATCGATCAAGGCTTCCAGCCGCGCCTTGAAATGCCCGCCAACCACTTGGGCGTTTTCCCAGAGTTTTTCTTCTTCCATCACATCCAGCACCGCCATGCCGATCTGGCAACTCACCGGGCTGCCGCCAGCGGATGAGAAGAAGTAGCCTTCGGCCTCCAGCGCTTCGGCGATTTCCCGACGCGTAATGACGGCGCCGAGCGGCTGACCGTTGCCCATGCCCTTGGCCATGCAGATGATGTCCGGTACCACGCCCTGCTCTTCGAAACCCCAGAAAAAATGGCCCATGCGTCCGTAACCGACCTGTACTTCATCGGCGATGCACACCCCGCCTTGGGCACGTACCAACGCATACACCTGCTTCAGGTAATTGGGCGGCAGGGCAATACCGCCGGCATTGCCATACACCGGTTCGCAGATGAATCCGGCCAGTTGGCGCTCCTGCGCGGCGATATGCGCCAGTTGCGCCTCGACGCTGCGCACATAATCCGCCGCAGAATCGAGGCCACGGAATTCACCGCGATAGATGTTCGGCGCGGTCACCGGGTGCACCCAGTCCGGGCGGCTTTCCAGCGCACGCGGGTTGTCGGCAATCGAGGTCGACACCGCATCGGCGCCGACCGTCCAGCCGTGATAGGCCTCCAGCACGCTGAGCATGTCGCGCCCGCCGCTGTAGGCCCACGCCAGACGGATCGCCAGATCGTTGGCCTCGCTGCCACTGTTGACCAGAAACACCCGGTCCATGCCTTCCGGCGCCAGTTTCAGCAGGCGCTCGGAAAACTCCGCCACGGCTGCATAGTTGAATCGCGAGTTGGTGTTGAGCAGCGACCACTGTCGCGCCGCCACTTGGGCCATACGCGGATGACCATGGCCGAGCACCGCGACGTTGTTGAGCATGTCGAGGTAGGAGCGGCCCTGCATGTCGATCAGGTGATTGCGCCAACCGCGCTCGATGCGCGGCGGGTCGACGTAATAGTGTTTTTGCGTGCGGGCGAAACTGGCGTCGCGCCGCTCAAGCAAGGTTTTCGCGTCCAGCTCCGGTTCGGCATCGCAGGCCAGCCCGAGCAGCGCTGCCGGCGACGGGCACAACGCCTGCCACGCAGCCGCGCGCGAAGGGCTGCAGAACAACGGCGCATCCAGCGATGCAACGCGGCTCAACTGCACCTTCAACGGACCGTCGACCGAACCCAGCACCTGACCTTTGACCAACGCCGCGCCACTGTGCAACGAGGCGTTCACGCCCCACAGACGCACGCTGAGCTGTGGTCCGTCGAGTTGCAGCACACCATCCGCCGCGTGATGCAGCACACCGGCAAACGGCGCTTCCACGACCGTGCCTCGTGGCACACGCAGTTCAACGTGCAGCGGGAAGGTCTCCGGTTCGACCGCGCTGTCCACTCGCGTTTGCGACAAGCGGTATTGCCCGTAACGACTGGCCGCCAGGCCATGCGCGGCGGCGGCTTCAGTCAGCAACTGCTGATCGATGCCCGCCTGCTCCCAGTTGCCCGCCTCGAAATGCGGACTCAGAACGCCAAGATCGATCAGCGCGAATTCACGCCCGACCAGTTCCGGTAGCAGCGGCGCGAACCCTTCACTGCCAATGGCCGGCAGTTGCTGGCCGACCGCCGTGAGGATCGCCGCTTCCATCAGCGCCAATGGCACCGAAGTCGCCACGTGGAAAATTTCCCACTCGTGACCAAGATTGTCGCGGCTGTAGGTGTTGCCCGGGTCGATGCTGACCTGCTGCTCGCCACTGAGTACCAGCACCGCCGCCCGCGCCACGATCAACGGCCACAGTGCCTGCAACTCTTCGTGCTGAAGCGGATTGACCGCGTGATAGGCCTGCACCGCCGGCAGAATCACGAACGGATCACCACCGGCATGGTGCAGCAGCGCCGCGCAGGTCACCGACAGATCGGTGATACGCCAAGTGCGCACCAAGTCACCGAAGTCGATCACGCCCTGCAATTGCCAATGACGCTTGGCATCGCGTTGCCAGACAGCGTTATCGTCGGTGATGTCCATGTGGATCGCTTGCACCGGGAGCTTGTCCTGCAACGGTTGCAAGCGGCGTTCGGCCTGTTCGGCCGCATCAGCGATCAGTGCGCGCTGGCGTTCATCCTTGATCACCGGCAGCAGGTGGTTGATCAGCGCACTGGCGTGGCGCGCGTCCCATTGCAGCGCGCGCTCAAGACCCGGATGGTCGAAGCCGGCCAGCGCCAGATCCATCTCGCCACATAACTGACCGAATCTGGCCACCACGTCATGCCCCAAATGCTCAAGCTGGGTCAGCGACTGACCTTCGATGTACTCCAGCAGCCGCACGTGCACCGGCTCGCCGTTGGCGTGCAGCGATAACAGGTCCTCGCCGTTATTGGCCGGGATCACCTTGGGTACGTGTATCGATGAATGCTCGGCAAGGTATTTGAGGCCTGCATGCTGGGCCTGCAGTTCCACCAGCGCGTAATCGCCACGGCAGATTTTCAGGACAAAGCGCCCACGCTCGCTGTCTACCCGGTAATTGAGGTCCTGCTGACTGCCCAGCGCCTGCAACGTGCCGCTGAGGCCGTAATGCTCCGCCAGCCACTGCCGGGCCAGTGCCTCAGAGACCTGCGGGCAGGGCAAACTGGCGCGATGAATCAACGTGGCGAACGGCATGGAACGACCCCTGAAATTTTGTCAGGCGCCTATATCGCCATTGCACCGATGGTTGTGCAACCCCCTGACTGCCGTTATTCGAGCGCTCGCATCCATCAGCGCTTTGCGCAAGAATGTCGGCCACTCACATCTATCCGGAAAAAACTCATGAATGTAATCACCACCGATCTGCCCGGTGTTCTGATCATCGAACCCAAGGTATTTGGTGACGAGCGCGGTTTCTTCTACGAGAGTTTCAACGCCAAGGCCTTTCAGGAAGCGACCGGCCTCGATACGCAATTCGTCCAGGACAACCATTCGCGCTCGCAGAAAGGCGTGCTGCGCGGCCTGCATTACCAGCTGCAAAATACCCAGGGCAAACTGGTTCGGGTGACCGCCGGCGAAGTGCTTGATGTAGCCGTGGACATCCGTCGCAGCTCGCCGCACTTCGGCAAGTGGGTTGCTGTACGCCTGTCGGCCGAGAACCACCGTCAACTGTGGGTTCCGGAAGGCTTTGCCCATGGTTTCGTGGTGCTGAGCGAGTTCGCCGAATTCCTCTACAAGACCACCAACTACTACGATCCATCGTCCGAGCGCAGCATTCGCTGGGACGACCCTGCCTTGGGCATCGACTGGCAACTGGACGAAGCGCCGAAACTGTCGGCCAAGGATCAGGCCGGTGCGCTGCTCAAGGACGCTGACGTCTTCGCCTGAGCCTAGGCATAATGCGCCTGTTCACTCAGGCGCATCCGGCTCATGAAACCATCTCTACCCCGCAGACCCCGCTGGCGCAGCCTCGCCCTGCTGGCGCTGTGCCTGGCACCGCTGCTGTGGCCGCTGGAGCATCTGGCCGAGCGCTATTACCGCAGTGAGCTGGCCGGGCAAAACCGCCAGACCCTCGATCTTTACGTCGCCAACCTGCTGGGCACCCTGCACCGTTATGAAGTATTGCCGCAGATCCTCGGCGACCTGCCGGCCCTGCGCGCCGTGCTCGGGGCACCAGACGACGGCGTCACCCAAGGCAACGCCAACCGCCTGCTGAAAAACATCGCCGCACAGACCGGCGCCGAAGTCATGTACCTGATGGACACCAGCGGCCAGACTCTCGCGGCGTCAAACTGGGACAAACATGACAGTTTCGTCGGGCGCAATTTCGCTTTCCGTCCGTATTTCAGCGAAGCCATGGCCGGGCGTCTGGGCCGCTTCTTCGGCCTCGGCACTACTTCGGCCAAACGCGGTTATTTCTTCGCCGCGGCAGTGCGCAACGGCGAAAAAATCATCGGCGTGCTGGTGATCAAAGTCGACCTCGATCACACCGAAAGCCTGTGGGGCAAAACCCCGGAACAACTGCTGGTGACCGACCACAACGGCGTGGTGATTCTCACCTCGCGCCCGGAATGGCGCTTTCGTTCGACCCGCATTTTGAGCGACACCGAGCGCTCGGCGATCACCGCCATCCTGCCTTATCCGACCCGCGAGCCACGTCCGCTGAACCTCAGCGACAGCGCCTGGCTGACCCAAACCGTCGATATCGCCGAAACCGGCTGGAGCGTCAGTATTCTTGCCCCGCGCACGCTGATCGACCGTCCGGTGCGCACCGTGGTGGCGATCGGCGGCGCCACACTGTTGGTGGTGATGTTGTTGCTGGGGCTGATGATGCAGCGCCGTCGGCATTACCTGGAACGCATCGCCTTCGAGGCCAAGGCCCGTCGTGAACTGGAAGGTCGGGTGGCCGAGCGGACCAGCGATCTGGAAGGCCTCAACCGCCGCCTCAAGCAGGAAGTGCTGGAGCGCGAACAGGCGCAGCAGGAACTGGTGCGCGCCCAGGACGATCTGGTCCAGGCCGGCAAACTCTCGGCGCTGGGTACGATGTCGGCGAGCATCAGCCATGAACTCAACCAGCCGCTGGCGGCGATTCGCAGTTACGCGGAAAACGCCGAGGTGCTGCTCGATCATCAACGCACCGACGATGCTCGCGGCAACCTCAAACTGATCAGCGAACTGACCGGGCGCATGGCCTCGATCATTGCCCACCTGCGTGCCTTCGCCCGCCGCGACCGCCATGCCCCGGAAAGCGTCGCCCTGCAACCGGCGCTGGACGATGCGCTGGCGTTGCTGGCCAAACGGCGCCGCAGTATGGAAGTCGAGCTGATCCGCGACCTGCCCGCCGCCACGCTGTGGGTCGAGGCCGGGGAAACCCGTCTGCGTCAGGTGCTCGGCAACCTGCTGGCCAACGCCCTCGATGCGCTGACCGAAAAAGGCCCGCCGCGCAAACTGTGGCTGAGTGCCGAATCCACGGCCGAGGGCGTCAATCTGTACATTCGCGACAACGGCCCGGGCTTTTGCATGGAAGCCCTCGGCCGCGCCAGCGAGCCCTTCTACACCACCAAGACTCGTACTCAGGGCCTTGGCCTGGGGCTGGCGATCTGTGAAACCCTGATGCGCGCCTTCGGTGGTGAACTGTCGTTCGCCAACCACAAGCAAGGTGGCGCCTTGATCACCCTGCGGCTGCGCGCCGGCGCGCCCGGGGTCAGCCTGCAACCGTCCGAGGATCGAAGTGCATGACCATCGACAATCGCATTCAGGTGGTGTTGATCGACGACGATCCGCACCTGCGTCAGGCCCTCGGCCAGACTCTGGATCTGGCCGGGCTGAAAATCCTCCCGCTGTCCGAAGCCAAAGGTCTGGCCGGGCAACTGGAGCGTGACTGGCCCGGCGTGGTGGTCAGCGACATCCGCATGCCGGGCATGGACGGCCTCGAGCTGTTGAGCGAATTGCACGCTCAGGACCCGGAGCTGCCGGTGCTGCTGATCACCGGCCACGGCGACGTGCCGCTGGCGGTGCAGGCGATGCGTGCCGGCGCGTATGACTTTCTGGAGAAACCGTTCGCCAGTGATGCGCTGCTCGACAGCGTGCGCCGCGCCCTGGCCCTGCGCCGGCTGGTGCTGGACAACCGCAGCCTGCGCCTGGCCCTGAGCGATCGCAACGAACTGAGCGCACGCCTGGTCGGCCACTCGGCGCCGATGCTGCGCCTGCGCGAGCAGATCGGCGCGCTGGCGGCGACCAAAGCCGACGTGCTGATCCTCGGTGAAACCGGCGCCGGTAAAGAGGTCGTGGCCCGCGCGCTGCACGATTTGTCGAGCCGGCGCAACGGCCCGTTCGTGGCGATCAACGCCGGGGCGCTGGCCGAATCGGTGGTCGAAAGCGAGCTGTTCGGGCATGAGCCGGGCGCGTTCACCGGCGCGCAGAAACGCCGGATCGGCAAGTTCGAGTTCGCCAACGGCGGCACGCTGTTCCTCGACGAAATCGAAAGCATGAGCATGGACGTGCAGGTGAAACTGCTGCGCATGCTGCAAGAGCGTGTGGTCGAACGTCTGGGTGGCAATCAGTTGATCCCGCTGGACATCCGCGTTATCGCCGCGACCAAGGAAGACTTGCGTCAGGCCGCCGATCAAGGGCGCTTCCGCGCCGACTTGTATTACCGCCTGAACGTCGCACCACTGCGCATTCCGCCACTGCGCGAACGCGGCGAGGACGCGCTGGTGCTGTTCCAGCACTACGCCGATGAAGCCAGCGCCCGCCACGGTCTGCCGCCTCACGAACTGCAACCGGCGCAACGTGCATTGCTGCTGCGCCACACCTGGCCGGGCAATGTGCGCGAACTGCAGAACGCTGCCGAGCGTTTCGCCCTCGGTCTGGAACTGGCGCTGGATAACAGTGGAAGCGAAAGCGGCGGCACCAGCGTGGAAGTCATCAGTGGCGGCCTCAGCGAGCAAGTGGAAAACTTCGAGAAGTCGTTGATTGCCGCTGAGCTGGCGCGCTCGCACAGTTCGGTGCGCAGCCTCGCCGAAGCCCTGGGTATTCCACGCAAGACCCTGCACGACAAACTGCGCAAGCACGGCTTGAATTTCGCAGATAGTAACGCCCATGGAGACGAAGCCGAATGAGCCGCGACAGTCACTATCTGGAATCGGTGCTGCATCACGACATTCCCCTGACCCGCGAGATGGGCCTCAAGGTCCTCGCCTGGCACGAACAACAGTTAAGCCTGCACTTGCCGCTGGAGCCGAACGTCAATCACAAAAGCACCATGTTCGGCGGCAGTCTCTACTGCGGCGCGGTGCTGGCGGGTTGGGGCTGGCTGCATCTGCGCCTGAAGGAAGAAGGCATCGAAGACGGGCACATCGTGATTCAGGAAGGCCAGATCAGCTATCCGCTGCCCGTGACCGGTGATGCCACGGCGATTTGCCCGGCACCGGAAGTGGCTGTCTGGAAGAAGTTTCTGGCGATGTATCACCGCTACGGGCGGGCGCGATTGACGCTCAACACGCGGATCGTCAATGCCGGAAGTGATGAGGATGCGGTGACGTTCAGCGGCCAGTACGTTCTGCACCGCTGAAGCAAAAGATCGCAGCCTTCAGCAGCTCTTACACGGGATTCGCATTTCCCTGTAGGAGCTGCCGCAGGCTGCGATCTTTTGATCTTATGAGCGCGCCAGCTCCAGCAATCTTGAACGCCACGCCGCCTTCGCCGGCAACGCCAGAAAGAACTCATTGAGCAGCGATTCCCGCGCCGGATAACAGAACGCTTCGCCCTGCAGATCCAGCACCTCGCCGCCGGCACCTTCGAGCACGCCCTGCGCCGCTGCGGTGTCCCACTGCGAAGTTGGCGCCAATCGCGGATAACAATCCGCCGCCCCTTCAGCCAACAGACAAAACTTCAGCGAACTGCCGATGTTCGCCAGTTGCAATTCGCCCAGGCTGGCGCTCAAACCGGCAAGCAGCCGCTCTTGCTCCGGACTCGAGTGCCGACGGCTCGCCACCACGGTGAACGCTTCACCGGGCGCGAGCACCTCACGCACCTCAATCGCCACCGGCGAACCACCTTTGTCCCCACGCCACGCACCGAGACCGGCTCCGCCGACATAGAAACGCCCATTGGTTGGCATCGACACCACGCCAAACACTACCCGACCGTTTTCGATCAGGGCGATGTTGACGGTGAATTCCTCACTGCCGCTGATGAACTCCTTGGTACCATCCAGTGGATCCACCAGCCACCAGCGCTGCCACCCGGCACGCACGCTCTGCGGGATGTCGGCATCTTCTTCGGACAGAATCGGAATACTGGAGTCCAGCGCGGTCAGCCCAGCAACGATCACATGGTGCGCAGCGATGTCCGCCGCCGTCACCGGTGAGTCATCGGACTTGGCGGTGACCGCCACGTCAGCGCGCCAGAACGGCAGGATCGCCTCGCCAGCCTGCAATGCCAGCTCAACCACTGGCGCCATCAACGGATGCGGAAACTTCATCGATATCTCACTCACGACCGAAAGAACCCGCGCTGCGTCAGCAGATCACGCGCCAGATACAGCGCCGCCAGGGCACGGCCTTCGGTAAATTGCGGGTTTTGCGCCAGCGCCGCCAGCTCACCCAAGTTGACCTTGTCAACGCGCATCGGCTCCGGCTCGTCGCCCTCCAGACGCTCCTCGTAGAGGTCGGTGGCCAACACCACCTGGATCTTCTGGCTCATGTAACCGGGCGACAGCGACAACTCGGTCAGATGTTCCAGCTGGCGCGCGCCGAAACCGGCCTCTTCCTTGAGCTCGCGCTCGGCCGCTGCCAGCACATCTTCACCCGGCTCGATCAGGCCTTTGGGCAGGGACAGTTCGTATTCGTCGGTGCCGCCGCAGTATTCCTCGACCAGCACCGCGTGCTCGCTGTCGAGCATCGCCACAATCATCACCGCGCCATAACCCGCGCCTTTGCCGACCAGACGCTCGTAGGTGCGTTCCACGCCATTGGAAAAACGCAGCTTCAGTTCTTCGACGCAAAACAGACGACTGGTGGCGACGATCTCGCGGGCGAGTACAGTGGGTTTCTGGCGCATGCAAAGCTCCTTGGCGTGAACGCGCTACTATAACGCGGCTTTCCCGATTGTTTGTGTCGGATATCTTTCTACCGCTCGAGACGTTGCCATGCCTTCTTTACCGTGGTCTGACATCGATACCGTCCTGCTGGACATGGACGGTACGCTGCTGGACCTGCACTTCGACAACCATTTCTGGCTGGAACACCTGCCGCAGCGCTACGCCGAACTGCACGGGGTGAGCCGGGCCATGGCCGAAATGGAATTGCAGCCGCTGTTTGAGCGTCATGCCGGACAACTGCAGTGGTACTGCCTGGATTTCTGGAGTACCGAGTTGAAGCTCTCGGTGCGTGAACTCAAACTGGAAACCGCGCACCTGATCGCGCTGCGTCCGGATGCCGACACCTTTCTGCAGGCGATCAAAAAAGCCGGCAAACGGGTGATCATGATCACCAACGCCCACCGCGATTCACTGTCGTTGAAACTGGAACGGATCGAACTGGCGCCGTACTTCGAGCGGCTGATCAGCTCGCACGATTACGGTTATCCCAAGGAGAATCCGCAGTTCTGGGATGCCTTGCGGGCGGATATCGACTTTGATCCGGCACGCAGCCTGTTCATCGACGATACGTTGCCGATCCTGCGCAGTGCGCGCCATTTTGGTGTCGCGCATCTGCTGGCGGTCAAGGAGCCGGACAGCCGTAAAGGGCCGAAGGACACCGCCGAGTTTGCGGCGGTTGAAGACTACCGCGATTTGATTCGGGGACTCTAGCAACACCACTGTGGCGAGGGAGCTTGCTCCCGATGGGCCGCGAAGCTGCCCTAAATGTTCACGACTGCTGCGCAGCCGAACGGGAGCAAGCTCCCTCGCCACAGCGTGGTCATTACTTCGGAATACGGAGCTTCTGGCCTGGATAGATCTTGTTCACATCCTTGAGCATCGGTTTGTTGGCGTCGAAGATTTTCTGGTACTGGTTGGCATTTCCATATACCCGCAGGGAGATCGCACTGAGCGTGTCACCTGCCTTCACCTCGACAAATTCCGCAGCCACTACTACCGGCCCTGTCACAGTAATCTGGTCGTCAACACTGCCAACACCGGCAATGTTACCCACCGCCAGCAGAATTTTTTCCTTCTCCTCCTGGCTCGCTACCTCACCGGTAACGGTCACTTTGTCGCCGTCCACGGTTGCCTGAACATTCGGATTGCCTAACCCGACCTTGCTGATATGTTCCTTCAACTGCTCACTGGCATTGGCATTGCCCGGGGTCAGCAGGTCGATCAGCTTTTCACCGGCTTCTTTCACAAAGCTCAACAGACTCATAGCGCACACTCCTTGATTGGGATTCCAGACATCAAAGCCTAGACCACCTTTACCGAACCCGGTTCCAGACCGACCAATGACCCGGCAACGCCGCGTGTTCAAAGCCTTGGTGTGCCGGCGCGCCAATACCGGCAGCCGCTTGATCGACGCCATCTATCAATAGATCGACAGTACCGATTAGACGCGACAAGTTGCCGCGCCTAGTCTTAGCGTTGATCAATCCGTCGGTGATGCCATGAACGCCAAGCGCCCAACTTGCGCGGCGCCTGCACTCGAAACGCCCGCGCCCGCCGCCAGCCAGACCTACAGCTACAGCGATCTGCCCCTCGTGGAATCGGCCAGCACCGCGCTCGCCGAGGAAGTCGCGCTGGCGATCGCCTACAACGGCATCAGTCAGGCGGTGATGCTGGTAACGCCGACGGATCTGGAAGACTTCATCGTCGGTTTCAGCCTCGGCAGCGGCATCATCGAAGACGCCAGCGACATCTATGACCTGCAACTGACCGGCGCAGGCTCCGCGCAATACGCGCAAGTGACTATCGCCAACCGCGCGTTCTGGAACCTCAAGCAGCAGCGCCGACAACTGGCCGGCACCAGCGGTTGCGGGCTGTGTGGCGTCGAAGCGGTGGAACAGGCCTTGCCCGACCTCAAGGTGTTGCCCGGCGCGCCGCTGCCGCCCGCCGCATGGCTCGACGGTCTGCGCCAGCGCATCGGGGCATTTCAGCCGCTCGGTCAGCACTGCGGCGCAGTCCACGCGGCGGTGTTCATGAACGCCAGTGGTGAGTTGTTGCTGGGCCGTGAAGACATCGGCCGGCACAACGCCCTCGACAAACTGATCGGCGGGCTGATCCGGCAGAAGATTTCCACCGAAGGCGGTCTGGCGATTGTCACCAGTCGCTGCAGTCTCGAATTGATCCAGAAAGTTTTACGCGCCGGCATCCAGACTCTGGTCAGCCTGTCCGCGCCCACGGGCCTTGCCGTGCAATGGGCCCGTCGCCACAACCTCAATCTCATCCACCTGCCGCAGAAGAATGCGCCGCGGGTCTACAGCCCAGCGATGGAGAATCAAGCGTGAGCCAACATCATCAAGCCGACCAGAAACCTGTCCCGCGCTACAAACCTTACAAAGGTGCAGCCGGCGGCTGGGGTGCGCTGATCAGCGTGGCCCAGGCGTGGTTGACCAGCGACAACGCGCTGAAGAACCTGCGCATGATGCTCAAGACCAACCAGAACGGCGGCTTCGACTGCCCGGGCTGCGCCTGGGGCGATTCGCCGGAGAGCGGCATGGTCAAGTTCTGCGAGAACGGCGCCAAAGCAGTGAACTGGGAAGCGACCAAGCGTCGGGTGGACGGCAAGTTCTTCGCCAAACACAGCGTCACGTCGTTGCTGGAGCAGAGCGACTACTGGCTTGAATACCAGGGCCGCCTGACCGAGCCGATGGTCTACGACGCCGAGACCGACCGCTACAAACCCATCGCCTGGGACGATGCCTTCGCCCTGATCGGCAAACACCTGCAAGCGCTGTCGAGTCCGGATCAAGCCGAGTTCTACACCTCGGGCCGTGCCAGCAACGAAGCGGCGTACCTGTATCAGCTGTTCGTGCGCGCCTACGGCACCAACAACTTCCCGGACTGCTCGAACATGTGCCACGAGGCCAGTGGTGTGGCGTTGGCGCAGAGCGTTGGCGTCGGCAAAGGCACCGTAACCTTCGACGACTTCGAACACGCCGACGCGATTTTCGTCTGGGGCCAGAACCCCGGCACCAATCATCCACGGATGCTCGAACCACTGCGTGAAGCGGTGAAGCGCGGCGCGCAAGTGGTGTGCATCAACCCGCTGAAAGAGCGCGGTCTGGAACGCTTCCAACACCCGCAGCATCCGATCGAAATGCTCACCAACGGCGACAAGCCGACCAACACCGCGTACTTCCGTCCAGCACTGGGCGGCGACATGGCGGTGCTGCGCGGCATGGCCAAGTTCCTGCTGCAGTGGGAGCGCGATGCGCAGAAGGCCGGTGAACCTGCGGTGTTCGATCACGACTTTCTCAATGCCCACAGCACCAACGTGCTGGAGTATCTCGGCGTGGTCGATGACACGCCTTGGGAGCAAATCGTCGCGCAATCCGGCCTGACCCTGGTCGAGATCGAGCAAGCGGCGCGCATGTACGCCAAAGGCAAGAACGTGATCATGTGCTGGGCGATGGGCATCACCCAGCATCGCCACTCGGTGCCGACCATCCAGGAAATCGCCAACCTGATGCTGCTGCGCGGCAACGTCGGCAAACCCGGCGCAGGCCTGTGCCCGGTGCGCGGTCACAGTAACGTGCAGGGCGACCGCACCATGGGCATCAACGAGCGTCCACCGGTGGCGTTCCTCGACTCGCTGGAACGGCGCTTCCAGTTCAAGGTGCCGCGTGACAACGGGCACAACGTGGTCGAGGCGATCCACGCGATGGCCGAGGGCCGCGCCAAGGTCTTCATCGGTCTGGGCGGCAACTTCGCCCAGGCGACCCCGGACAGCCCGCGCACCTTCGCGGCGCTGAGCAATTGCGACCTGACGGTGCAGATCAGCACCAAGCTCAACCGCAGCCATCTGGCCCACGGTAAAGACGCGCTGATCCTGCCGTGCCTGGGCCGTACCGACATCGATATCCAGACCGAAGGCCCGCAGGCGGTCACCGTGGAAGACTCGTTCAGCATGGTCCACGCCTCCAACGGCCAGTTGCAGCCGCTGTCGAACCAGATGCGCTCGGAACCGGCGATCATCGCCGGCATCGCCGCCGCCACGCTGGGGAGCAAACCGGTGGACTGGAACTGGCTGGTGGCCGATTACCGGCGCATCCGCGACCTGATCGCCGACACCATTCCGGGCTTCAAGGACTTCAACGAGAAGGTCAAGAACCCGGGCGGTTTCTACCTCGGTAACAGCGCTGGTGCGCGCAAGTGGAACACCCCTTCAGGCCGGGCCAACTTCCGCGCGAACCTGCTGCCCAAGGATCTGGTGCATGAACGCACCCGCGCCACCGGGCAACTGCCGGATCTGATCCTGCAATCGATGCGCTCCCACGATCAGTACAACACCACGATCTATGGTCTCGACGACCGTTATCGTGGGGTCAAGGGTCAGCGCGATGTGCTGTTCGCCAACGAGGCCGACATCATTCGCCTGGGCTTCCGCCCGGGACAGAAGGCCGACATCGTGTCGATCTGGGACGATGGTCGTGAGCGTCGGGTGAAGGGCTTTACCTTGCTCGCGTTTGATATCCCGGCGGGGCAGGCCGCGGCTTATTACCCTGAGGTGAATCCGCTGGTGCCGCTGGAAAGCACCGGGGATGGCAGTCATACGCCGACATCGAAGTTCATTGCGATCCGCCTTGAGGCGGCGAGTGAGACCGGGTTGATCATGGCCAAGTCCGCTTAAAGACGCTGCCCTGTGGCGTGGGAGCTTGCTCCCGCTGGAGGCCGCAGGACTGCCTCCGTTTGCATTTTTTGGGGCCGCTTCGCGGCCCGGCGGGAGCAAGCTCCCTCGCCACAGAATTTGTGTTGAGTCTCTGTTTCCTGAAACTTTCAAACGCCCACAAAAAAGGCCGCTTTTTAACAAAAGCGGCCTGTCCGAAGTAGCTAAAGACCGGCGAAAATCGCTTAAGTTCCGCATACAAAACAGTAACTTGCATAATTGTATACAAGTCGTGTTATTCGTCGGATTTCGATTGTCAGCCTTGTTACACAGCCTCAGGATCGCGCCGTCATCCCTTTGAGGCTCCTCTATGAAGTTCTCCTCGATTCTCTTGTTGTCCCTTGGCCTGGTCAGTGGCTTCGCTTCTGCCGGAGGCACCACCGAAGCAGGTGTGGGCGGCGCATTGGGCGGGGTTCTTGGCTCGGTCGTCGGTCAGTCTTTAGGCGGCAGCACAGGTTCAACCATTGGCGCAGCCCTGGGCGGCGCGGGTGGTAGCGCGGTCGGCGCCAACAAACACAGCCGTGGCGAAGCGGCCATTGGCGGTGCGTTGGGCGCAGCCGGCGGTAACGTGGTCGGCCGCAGCATGGGCGGCACCACCGGCAGCCTGATCGGCGCCGCAGCAGGTGGCGGCGCCGGTGGCGCGCTGGGCAACTACATGGGCAACAAGAGCAACGAGGACGACCGTCATTACGATCGCGATCGTGATCACCGTCGCTACTACCGCGACGACCACCGTGGTCGCGGCCATGCCTACGGCCATCGCAAGCATCACCGGTATTACAACCACCGCTGATTGCTGAGCCTGGCGGGCAACGGATCAAAAGATCGCAGCCTGCGGCAGCTCCTACAGTCGAACCCTGTAGGAATTGCCGCAGGCTGCGATCTTTTTTGCGTTATCACACCAGCAAACGCTCCAGAGCCTGACGCAACCGGCCAGGAATCGGTACCGGCTGATTGCTCGCCCGATCCACGAACACATGGACAAAACGCCCCGCTGCACACGCCTCGCTTTCACCGACCTTGAACACCGCCAGTTCATATTGCACCGAACTGTTACCCAGCTTGCCGACCCGCAGACCGATCTCGATCAGGTCCGGGAACGCGATCGAGGCGAAATAATCGCAAGATGAACTCACGACGAAACCCACCACCTCGCCGTCGTGGATATCCAGGCCACCGACCTGAATCAGGTAAGTGTTCACGGCAGTATCGAAAAAGCTGTAGTAGGTGACGTTGTTGACGTGGCCATAAGCATCGTTGTCGTGCCAGCGGGTGGTGATCGGCTGGAAATGCGGGTAATCGGCGCGTTGCGCCATGGTGCTGGACATCGGTATCGACTCCTTGAGTTATCTGTCCAGTCTAAAGGTAAAAACCTTTGCCTCGCGCCGCCAGCTCGCCAATCAGTGGCGCCGGCCGCCATTGATCGCCCTGTCGCGTCTCCAGCGCCAGCAAGCGCTTGTGAATGTCCGCCAGCCCCTGATCGTCCGCCCAGGCCATCGGGCCGCCTCTGTCCGCCGGGAAGCCGTAGCCATTGAGGTACACCTGATCGATGTCATGCGCCGATTCGGCAATGCCTTCCTGCAGAATTTTCGCGCCCTCGTTGACCAGCGCCAGAAGGCAGCGCTCGAGGATCTCCTCGGACCCAATCTCGCGGCGCTGAAAGCCGAGGCCTTCGCTGACGCTCAATATCAGCGCATCGACCTCGGGATCATGCTCGGCCTGTCGACTACCCGGCTCATAGTGGTAGTAACCGTTGCCGGACTTCTGCCCGAAACGCCCCAGTTCGCATAAACGGTTGTCGACCTGAACCTCTGGCGCATCCTGCCCCTTGGCGGCCAGCTCACGGGCTCGCCATTCCAGATCGATGCCGACCACGTCGTACATGCGAAACGGCCCCATGGCGAAACCGAAGCCCTGCAAGGCCGCATCGACCTGGTGTGGATAAGCGCCTTCGAGCAACATCTTGCGCGCCTCCAGCACATACGGATGCAACATGCGATTGCCGATAAAACCGTGGCAGTTGCCCGACACCACACTGACCTTGCCCATGCGATTGCCCAGCGCCAGCGCCGCTTCCAGTGCGGCTGGCGACGTCTGCGCCCCGCGGACGATTTCCAGCAGCTTCATGATGTGCGCCGGGCTGAAGAAATGCAGGCCGAGCACTTGCGATGGACGTTTTGTTGCAGCGGCAATCGCGTCAATATCCAGCGCCGAGGTGTTGCTCGCCAACAACGTCTCAGGCTTGAGCAGGCCATCCAGCTCGCGAAAGATCGTCTGCTTGAGCTCAAGGTTTTCGTACACCGCTTCGATCACCAGATCGACATTGCGGATCGCTGCATAATCCGCCGCCACGCTGACCCGCGCGACACGCGCGTCCGCCTCGGCCTGATCAATCCGTCCCTGGCGCACGTTGTGGGCATAAGTGTCGGCCACCGTGCCCAGCGCCTGTTCGAGCATCTGTGGATTGTTATCGACCCACTGCACGGCGATGCCGGCATTGGCCAGGCACATGACAATACCGCGGCCCATGGTGCCCGCGCCAATCACGGCAGCTTGCTGAATATCGAAAGTTGTCTGGCTCATGTTGTTCTCTTGTTGGCGATCCGAAGACAGCCTTCACCATAGTCAGGCACTGGACGTTTTTGAAGTTTATTACCGTGATGATCGGCATTCAGCGCATGGATAAGCCCTGATCGCCCTGAGACCGCTCCCTGTAGGAGCTGCCGAAGGCTGCGATCTTTTGATCTTGATTTTTCAACAGCAAGATCAAGAGATCGCAGCCTTAAGCAGCTCCTACAGACATATCAGAGGTGTTCTTGAGCCCAACTGCGGACTTCTGCGTACGGATACTCTTCCAGCGCCGCATACCCGGTGATCGCCCGCGCCTTGAGCCTTGTAAACAACGGCACACTGATCCCGCACAGGAACCGCGTCAGGCGCTCGGCCGTTGGCAAACTGCCGGTGTGCTGCTGGTGCTTGTGGATAAAATCACCGCACAACGCCGCGAAGTTCTTATCCACAAGCGCTGGCAACCCGGGAGGTGCCGGCAGCCGCGCGACATTACCGTGGCACACCGAACAGTGCCCGCAGCGCTCGGGCGCATTGTGGTCGCCAAAGTACTCGGCCAGGCGATAACCCAGGCAGCGCTCAGTGGCGAACAGTTCGAGCATGGCGTGAATCCGCGCGACTTCAGTCTGTTCATGCCGGGTGAAGTACTCGTGCAACTCGGCGCTCAGCACAGCGCTGTCGAAATCGCTGTGCAGCACGTTGTAGACCTCGGTCATCTGCTTGCTCTCAAGCTCGACCCAGCCCTTCTCCTGAAAGTAGTCCAGCGCCTTGACCACCCGATTGCGCTCAGCCGAATACTGCGTGTACATCGCCTCGAAATTCACCGTGGCCCAGGTACGTGCGCGGCTGGAAGTCTGGATGATCGCTGCGACAAAATCCCTGCGCTCACCTTCAAAACGCTCAAGCAACGCTTCCGGTTCCAGCAGGTATTTGAAACGGTATTCGGCGTAATAGGCATAGCGCGGCGCGATGAAACCACGCAACTCCATTTGCACCAGCAAAGTCTTCAACGGCAGCATGCGAATGTTGCTCTGATCAGCCAGTGGCCCGAGCAGAAACTCCCACTGCCCTTCGGCTGCGGCAGCCTGCATTTCTTCCAGCACACAACGAATCCCTTCGCGCTCCGGGGTATCGCCGTAGACGAAGTTTTCCAGCACGTTGAGGCTGTCGCGGTTGGCCAGCACCAGGCAATCCGACGGCTGTCCGTCCCGTCCGGCGCGACCAATCTCCTGGCTGTAGTTCTCGATGGATTTCGGCAGGTCGAAATGCACCACGTTGCGGATGTCGCTCTTGTCGATACCCATACCGAAGGCAATGGTCGCGACAATGCAATTGGACTGCCCGGCCATGAAGCGCTTCTGGATCGCCTCGCGCTGATCATTGGGCAACCCGGCATGATAAGCCTCGGCTTGTATGCCGTTGCGCCCCAGATGCTCGGCGATGTGCTCGGCGGTTTTCTGTAACGTGACGTAGACGATGCTCGGCTGGCCCGGGCGCTCGCTCATCCAATCCACCAGGCGCCGGCGCTTGTCCTGGCCACGCACCGGCTCCACCAGCAGATTGAGGTTGGGGCGATAGAAACCGGTGATCACCACATCTTCGGCGGCGATGGCGAATTTGGCTTGCATGTCGGCGATGACTTTCGGCGTCGCCGTGGCCGTCAGCAGCAGGGTTTGCGGGATGTTGAACTGGCGTTGATAGTCCGGCAGTTTCAGATAGTCAGGGCGGAAGTTGTGCCCCCATTCCGAGATGCAATGCGCTTCGTCAATCACCAGCAGCGAGATTGGCACCTGCTGCAAAAAGTTGCGGAAACGCTCGTTCTTCAGGCGCTCCACCGAGATCATCAGAATCTTCAGTTCACCCGAACGGGCGCGAGCCATCACATCATTGGCGTCATCGCGGCTTTGTGCCGAATCGATGCTGCCGGCACTGATGCCGTGATGCTTGAGGAATGCCAGTTGATCCTGCATCAACGCCAACAGTGGTGAGACCACCAGGGTCAGATGCGGCAGCAACAGCGCCGGCACTTGATAGCACAGCGACTTGCCGGACCCGGTGGGGAAAATCGCTGCCGCCGAACGTCCCGCCAGTACCGCGCTGATCGCGGCTTCCTGCCCGGGTCGAAACTGTGGATAACCGAAAACCTGTTCCAGGGTGTTGTGCATGCGCTGTCACTCCGTTGACCGCTGTAATGCCAACAGCCTAGCGGGCGATCGCAGCGAGTCGAGAAAAGGCCGGGGTCAATTCAATTCGGGATGATACAGCCAATGGCGCAGACAACTCGGTCCACTGCAGGAGCGAGCCTGCTCGCGAAGAGGCCCCGTGGAACAAAACAAAAACAAACAATTCACGGCTTTAAAACCGCCACTCGCAATTGCTCGTTCAACACCAGCTCATGCACGCCCTGGCTCTTGCTCGCCCACGTTGCATGGGCCGGGCTGATGTCACCGGTGAAAGCTGCCGCCAACTGCCGCAGTTCCGCGACACTGCGCACGCGCGGGCAGAACGGTTGCCCGTCACAGTCCAGACTGGCGTTGCGATAGGTGCTCAACAAACGATCCCACAGACCGTCACGCACCTGCCTGATCGACTTGAGCTGCACATGCGGCACACCCAGTCGCTGCTCCAGCCCCACCTCGTCCAGCGCTTCACTGGCGAGCAAGGCCCTGCCGAACATCAACACCTCGGCGCGCGAGGCGGTATCGATGCCGGTCTGGCTGGAGAGCGCATCGGGCCAACCGGTGCGTTCAAGGTCGGCAAACATCCAGCCGTTGCCGGCATCAGACGCCATGGCCAAACGGCAACCGCTGGCCCACAGCAATAAAATCGAGGCCATACGTAGCCACTGCATACTCAATTCCCTTTAAGCGCGTATCGGACGTTTGGAAACGTCCTACAAATTCTGGCGCGCACCATACATAGATTTGCCAAGAAACGCGTGTGAATCCCGTAGGAAATTTCTGCGCTAGGGGTTTCACCGCAAAAAAGCCGCAAAATCTTGTAGGGCATATGCCCGGCCCTCGGAAAATCCCCTACGAACGCCGTCCATTGCGGCGCTCTTGTGAGTGCTCGCCACGCACTTCTATAGTGGCCGGCGCGACTGACCACTGAATCAGCCCCGCCCGAGTGCCTTTGTAAAGGACAAGCCTCACCATGATTACCCGCTATCGCCCCTTGAAGACTTGCTACAACGAAAATCCCGTATTGGTCATCGATACTCACTCCAGCCATCGCGATCTGCTTGATGCCGCTGACCAGCGACTGCGTGCCGCCAGCGATCTGCTGGAAACCCTTTACTGTTTATGTTTCAAACAGGCTGATGTTAAAGATATACCTAACATCGTTAATGCTCTTTATTTATTAGTGCAGGACGGTTGTGATTTGCTCGAAGTAGCAAAACATAAACCGCAACAACCAGACCCACACTGAAAACAACTAAAATCCAGAAACAACAGAATGCTTTAATAAACAATCCAAGAAGACCTAAGTTGTTGACTCTTACTTCAACCGAGAGCAACACAATGACTGTTTTAACTATATTTTTTTGCGGCACTGGTTCCAATAAATTCGACGTTACCCACGAAAACTTCTGGGACGGCGAGCTGATTTCCACCTTGGCTGCCAATCATACGGGTTACGAGTTCGCCGAATGGATCGTGGTCGATGGCCCCGGCAGCGGCAACATGCAGGCCGACGATCTATTCACCAAGACCAAGGAATACGGCATGAGCGGCACCTTGTTCGGCAAGGGCTGGGAAGAAAACGTGTTGCATGCGCTCAATATCATCAAGGGCAAGTGCGACTGGCAACGCGAGCAACTGACTGAAGCCGAATACAATCGGCTGAAAGCGGCCGGCATTCCGATCGAAGATGTAAAAGCCGAGGGTTCCTGGTTCTGGCGCAAATATAATTATGGTAATCGCAGCATTACCCAGCAGCAATTACAGGAAGGAATTATCAAAACCCACCGCAAGGATGGTGTTATTCCTACTCAAGTCAATCTCGTCGGTTGGAGCCGAGGCGGCATCAGTTGCCATATGTTGGCCAATGCAATGTTCAAGGACAGTCTGCTGAAAAACATCCCGGTCAATATCTTTGCTCTTGATCCCGTGCCAGGCATTGGTAACTTTCAGGAAGAGCGGGTCAAACTCGCGGCCAACGTCAAAGAGTATGTAGCGTTCTATGCTCGTGACGAACGCTCCAAAGGTTTCAGCTGCGTCATCCCGCAGACCGCTACCGGCACTAAAACCTACATATATCCTATGGCTGGCCGCCACGCCACCATGGCCGGCAATGCCACCAGCAGCGGCGGCGTCCCGACCGGCGCCAATGATCTGAAAGCGCTGTCCGAGCCCGGACGCATCGTGCGCCACCTCGCCGAAACCTGTCTCAAACGCTGGGGCGTGCAACTGCAAAAAACGTTGAATCTGACCCAGGCCGATCTGGAAAACCTCACCAACGGCATCGCACGCGATAAAGCCAAATACACACTGATGCACAAACATTCCTACACCTACTTCACCGAGCTGGACCAAGGCGAGCGCTACGTTTCGCTGGGCAGCAAAGGTGTACCGTTCACCAGCGTGAAGGGCGAGATCTACAAGCCGGCGACCGGTTTGGCAACCAGCTTGCTGGATATTTCGGCGTATCAGCATTTGCGTTGAAAAATGATGAAAGACCGGTAGGAACATCCGATGAAATCTTCATCCCGTTCCTACACGCCACGACTCTTTGTCGCCTATCGCGGCTTGAGGGCAGAAATCTATAGTCGAGAATGTCGCCGGCAAATCAGCGGCTCGGGCTTGGTCACCCGGAGGGACACATAAATGCGTCCGTTGTATGCTGCCGGCAGTTCAAATGTCTGCACGCTTAATGGTGGCTGTGTTTGGGATGCCTTTGAGCGTGCCGGACTTGTGTGTTCCTTCGGTTGACCAACCCGAACACAGTTCGCCTCCCATCGCTTGGTCACGGTGGGATGAGTCCTCACGACATTTGGAATACACACTCTGAAAGCATGGACGCCGCTTCCCCTTGATCGCTACCGCTCACTCGAATCCAGCCTCACCGACACCAAGCCCCTGATCATCGACACAGAGGCCAACCCGCAAGACATCCTCGAATGCGCCGTCCAGCGCCTGCGCGCCTCCAGCGACCTGCTGAAAACCCTCTACTGCCTCAGCTTCAAACAAGCCGACGTCGAAGACATGAGCGTAAAGCACTCAAGGTCTTGATCGAAAAATGGAGATGACCATGAGCAAATTTTTTGATGAGCTGATGGAGAGTGTGCAGGAGATGGACGAGATCGTGCGAGGCGAGCGCACACCTTCTCGCGAATTCCACGTTGATGCATTGCAGGTCAAAGAAATTCGTAAAGCTACCGGTTTGACCCAGGCCAAATTTGCGGCACTCATTGAGAAAATGAACACCCACAAAAAAGCCGCCTCTAGAGGCGGCTTTCTCGTTACTACAAACCAATCTTACAACTTCGGACCCGCCGCCTTGATCGCGTCGCTCACTTCGAACTTCTTGAAGTTCTCGATGAACAGACCGGCCAGCGCCTTGGCAGCTTCGTCGTAGGCAGCCTTGTCAGCCCAGGTGTTGCGCGGGTTGAGCAGGTTGGTTTCAACGCCCGGTACGGCCAGTGGCACGTCGAGGTTGATGGTGTCCAGGTGCTCGGTGGCGGCACCGATCAGCGCGCCGCTCTGGATCGCTGCGATCACCGCACGGGTGGTCGGGATGTTGAAGCGTTTGCCGACGCCGTAGCCACCGCCGGTCCAGCCGGTGTTGACCAGGTAGACCTTGGAGCCGAAGCCGCGGATGCGCTTGATCAGCAGTTCAGCGTATTCGCCAGCCGGACGCGGGAAGAACGGTGCGCCGAAGCAGGTGGAGAAGGTCGACTTGATGCCGCTGCCCGAACCCATTTCAGTCGAGCCCACCAGCGCGGTGTAGCCGGACAGGAAGTGGTAGGCCGCTTGTTCTTCGTTGAGGATCGACACTGGCGGCAGCACGCCGGTCAGGTCGCAGGTCAGGAAGATCACCGCGTTTGGCTCGCCGCCCAGGTTCTTCTCGGAACGCTTGGCAACGTGCTCCAGCGGGTAGGCCGCGCGGCTGTTCTGGGTCAGGCTGACATCGGCGTAGTCAGCATGCTTGGCGTCGTCGATGACCACGTTTTCCAAGACTGCGCCGTGCTTGATGGCTTTCCAGATAACCGGCTCGTTCTTCTCGGACAGGTCGATGCACTTGGCATAGCAACCGCCTTCGATGTTGAACACCACGCCTTCGCCCCAGCCGTGTTCGTCGTCACCGATCAGGTAACGGCTTTCATCGGCCGACAGGGTGGTTTTACCGGTGCCCGACAGACCGAAGAACAGGGTCACGTCGCCTTCTTCGCCGATGTTGGCAGCGCAGTGCATTGGCAGCACGTCAGCGGCCGGCAGCAGGAAGTTCTGCACGGAGAACATGGCTTTCTTCATTTCACCGGCGTAACGCATGCCGGCGATCAGCACTTTCTTCTGCGCGAAGTTGATGATCACGCAACCGTCGGAGTTGGTGCCGTCACGCTCAGGCACGCACTCGAAGTTGGCCACGTTGAGCACTTGCCACTCTTCACGACCGGCCGGGTTGTACTGGGCCGGGTTGATGAACAGGCAACGACCGAACAGGTTCTGCCAGGCAGTCTGAGTGGTCATTTTCACGGCCAGGTAGTGATCTTCAGCCGCACCTACATGCACGTGGGAAACAAAGTGCTCTTGCGCGTTGTTGAACGCCTCGACACGAGCCCACAGCGCGTCGAACTTGTCGGCCGGGAACTTGCGGTTGATCGGGCCCCAGGCAATAGCGGCCTGGGTGGAAGGCTCTTCAACGATGAAACGATCGACTGGCGAACGACCGGTACGGTGACCGGTGCGAACGACCAGAGCGCCGGTATCGGCAAGCTCGCCCTCACCGCGTTGCAGGGCTTCTTTTACCAGATCATCAACACTCAGATCGGTGTACACGGCGTTATTGGCTTGCGTCATGAGGTTCCCCGTCGGCCAGTGGCCGAGTGTGCTCCAAACGTTTTGTAGTAGAAAGTCGTGCACTACTACCGCGAAAAAAGTGGGCCGGATTATGCCAGAAAAGCCCAAAAAGAGTAGGGTCCTCCCGTCGTAACGGCGAAATTCCGTCGTTACGCAGTGAATTTACCTGCGCTGAACCGTTTTAGTGCCGGGTATCTGACGGCGTGTCGACGCCTGCGCCAGCGAACAATTGAGCAATATCGGCCGCATCGAACAGGTAACGCTGGTTGCAGAACTGGCAATCGATCTCGACTTCGCCACCGCGTTCAGCCACCAGTGCCTGCGCATCTTCCAGGCCCAGACTGACCAGCGCATTGCCCGAGCGTTCCCGCGAGCAGCTGCAACGGAAGCGCAAGGTCTGCACATCGAACAGGCGCACCTGCTCCTCGTGGTAGAGACGGTGCAGGACGGTTTCGTTGTCCAGGCTGAGCAATTCGTCGGCAGTCAGGGTGCTGGCCAGTGCGGTGACGTGCTGCCAGCTGGCGGCGCGCTCTTCTTCGTCTTTCAGACGGTCGGCCGGCAGTTGTTGCAGCAGCATGCCGCGGGCACGACGGCCGTCGGCGAACAGCTTGAAGCGCGTGCCGACTTGTTGCGACATGACGAAATAATTGGTGAAGCATTCCGACAGGGTTTCACCATCGAGGTCGACAATGCCCTGGTAACGCTGGCCGATCGTCGGGTCGACGGTCAGGGTCAGATCACCGCCCGGCATCAGGTCGGCAAGGGTGGCATCCGCAGCGATCTGGTCGGCGTTGTAGCGCGCCAGACCACGGATCTCGCGCTCGCTGGAGCACTCGATCATCAGTAGCGGAATCGGGCCTTCGGAACGCGCCTGCAAAATCAGCAAGCCATCGAATTTCAGCGTGCCCACCAGCAACGAGGCGGCCGCCATCAATTCGCCCAGCAATTGCGCGACAGGCTCCGGGTACGGGTGCTTGGCGAGGACTTCGGCGTAGCTGCGTTCCAGCGCCACCAGTTCGCCGCGAGTGTCGCTGTCATCGAAGATGAAGCGTTGGGTGTAGTCGGTATCCGGTAGGTCGGTCATAGGTCTGGGTATCTGAATTGATGACAAAATGGTTACAAAAGTTGAAAATCCCGCACTTATCCGCACCCATTTGGTGCGAAATGTTCAGCCACGGGAGGCATTTTATGAACAATCCGGGTTTGTTCCAATCAAGGTGGAACCTCGGCCGGCTGGTTCTGTGTAACGTAGTGCCATTGGCGCTACTGGCTTTCTGGTTATGGCCTACAGGCCAGATGCTGTGTGTGATTTTCGACGAGTGGCTGTTCCGCTCACTCAATGCACCACTGGCCAGCAACCCCATATGGCTCCACATCTGGGCAATTGCAAGTCTGCGTCCGTTCGACATCGTCGTCGGTCTGATCCTGCTGACGCTGCTGATCAAGGGTGACTGGGTGTTCAAGGCGATTGATGTACGTCGCGCCTTTTTCGGTTTTTTCTCGATTCTGCTGCTGATGGTGGTGATTCGCGCGCTGTTTTCCAAATTCGCCGACTACATGGACTGGCAACACAGCAGCCCATCGATGGTGCTGGAAGGCGCGGTGCACCTGAGTGACTACTTCCCGCATCTGGAAAAAGCCTGGGAGCTGAAGGATCGCTCGAGCCAGAGCTTTCCCGGTGACCACGCTTCGGTGTTGCTGATCTGGGCGCTGTTCATGGGCGTGTTCAGCCGTACTGTCGGCCAGTTCCTGACGGTCTGGGGCCTGGCGTTGCTGTTCATGTTGCCACGTCTGGTGGCCGGTGCGCATTGGGGTCAGGACGATTACATCGGCGGCATGCTGCTGGCAGTGTGGGCGTTGGGTTGGGGTTACTACACGCCGTTTGCCTATCACGCTGCCAACTTCTGGCTGAAGGTGACTGCGCCGGTTTTCAATCTGCTGGGCAAGCTGCCGCTGATCTCGCGGATGAGTGTGGTGTCTGCCGCGAACTGACAGTTTGTACACACCTGTGGCGAGGGAGCTTGCTCCCGCTTGACTGCGCAGCAGTCACTGGACCAGTCGACTCGGTTGTATTTTGAAATACATGATCGACTGGATTAGGAGTCCTTCGGCCTCCAGCGGGAGCAAGCTCCCTCGCCACAATGGTGTGCCGTGCCGGTCAATCGCTATTGCTGTTGCCACGAAACTTGAACAGATCCCGCCGCTGCTTCTTGCTCGGCTTGCCGTCGGTACTCACACCTAACGCCCCGGCCTTGCGCATCGCCGCAGCCGCTTCACGTTTGGCAATACTCGCCTCGGTCTCGGTATACAGCGTCTGCGCTTCGGGTGCGCCGCGACGCACGATCGACAAGGCTTCAACCTTCACCGTGCGTTCTTCAAAACCGGTCCGGATTTCGAACTCATCGCCAATGCGTGGCTCTTTGCCAGGCTTGCAGCGCTCTCCCCGGCAATGCACCTTGCCACTCTCGATGGCCGCTTTGGCCAGAGCCCGGGTCTTATAAAAACGCGCCGCCCACAACCATTTATCGAGACGGACCTTGTCGTCCTCTTCGCTTTTTTGTGCCATGGAATTTCCTCATTCTGAAATATTGATGAACTGTACTACCGTTTCTGTCGTGCCATGAATTACCCGGTCCCGGATTACAATGCGCACCAGCCGATACCTGCTTGAAGCGTCGGCGATCCGGGCCGTAGAAATCTGTCGCCTTTTAACCCTTATTCTGCGTGAATACCGCGATTCGGCCGTACGCGGCCCGAGCGGTTTCTGCCGGTTGATTACCTTTGAAGACATTTGACCATTTGACCGTTGTCGGTCTGCGCGAGTGGGTAGCGCTCCCCGATCTGGGAGTCGCCGGCCTGCGGGCGAAAATCGATACCGGCGCCAGCACCTCCAGCCTGCATGCCACCGACATCGAACCTTTCGAACGCGACGGCGAGAAGTGGGTGCGCTTTACCGCGCACTTGGGCACCGTGGTGCAGTTGCGTCACCGCCGCTGCGAAGCGCCGCTGGTGACGCGCAAAACCATCAAAAGCTCCAACGGCCAGGCGCAGGTGCGCTATGTGATCAGCACCACCCTGGCCCTCGGTGATCGGGTCTGGGCAGTCGAGTTCACCCTCGCCTGCCGCAAGTCCATGCGCTATCGCCTGTTGCTCGGTTCCAAAGCCCTGATCGATGGCCAACTGGTGGTCAATCCGGGCATCAAATATGTACAAGACAAGCCGGTGTTCCCGGTATCTACCTCCTCCACAGGTGTTGCATGAAGATCGCTGTGCTGTCGCGGAATCCGCGTCTGTATTCCACCCGTCGTCTGGTCGAGGCCGGCACCGAGCGCGGGCATGAAATGGTGGTGATCGACACCTTGCGCGCCTACATGAACATCGCCAGTCACAAGCCGCAGATCCACTACCGCGGCAAGCCGCTGGAAGGCTTCGACGCGGTGATCCCGCGGATCGGTGCGTCGGTGACGTTCTATGGCTGCGCGGTGTTGCGCCAGTTCGAAATGATGGGGGTGTTTCCGCTCAACGAATCGGTGGCCATCGCCCGCTCGCGGGACAAATTGCGTTCGCTGCAACTGCTGTCGCGTCGTGGCATCGGCCTGCCGGTCACCGGCTTCGCTCACTCGCCGGATGACATTCCCGACCTGATCGACATGGTCAACGGGGCGCCGCTGGTGATCAAGGTATTGGAAGGCACTCAGGGTATCGGCGTGGTGCTGTGCGAAACCGCGACCGCAGCCGAATCGGTGATCGAGGCGTTCATGGGCCTGAAGCAGAACATCATGGTCCAGGAATACATCAAGGAGGCGGGCGGTGCGGACATCCGCTGCTTCGTGGTCGGCGACAAGGTGATCGCCGCCATGAAGCGTCAGGCCAAGCCGGGCGAGTTTCGCTCCAACCTGCACCGTGGCGGCAGCGCCAGCCTGATCAAGATCACCCCGGAAGAACGCATGACCGCGTTGCGTGCGGCCAAGGTCATGGGGCTGGCGGTGGCGGGTGTGGATATTTTGCGCTCGAACCACGGGCCGCTGGTGATGGAGGTGAACTCGTCGCCGGGCCTGGAAGGGATCGAGACCACCACTGGCAAGAACGTGGCGGGAATTATCATTGAGCATCTTGAGAAGAATGGCGGGCCGAACATGACCCGCACCAAAGGCAAAGGCTAAAGCGAGGAGCAAGAGCCCTCACCCTAACCCTCTCCCAAAGGGAGAGGGGACTGATTGGGGGATGCTTAAAAGATACGCCGACCTGATACTGCAGTGCCGAATCCACAATCGCCCCCAGTCTTTCAAGTCGATGTATGACGCCAGACACCTCGGTCAGCTCCCTCTCCCTCTGGGAGAGGGCTGGGGTGAGGGTTTAATGGATTAAACGGCATCTCGAGGCAACATCAACCCCAGCGGCAACCTGACTCGCGCTTCCAATCCACCCCCGGAGCGGTTACGTAATTCAACATTGCCGCCATGCATCGAAGCAATCCGCTTCACGATCGCCAACCCCAGCCCGGTACCTTTCCCGCCCCGGGCACGGTCGCCACGGGTGAACGGGTTGAAGATCGCCTCAAGCTCCGACGGATCGATCCCCGCCCCCCGGTCCATCACGCTCAACACCACGTACGGCGCGCTGGTGTCACCGGACACATAAGCCGCGACTTCGACGCCACTGCCGGCATGGTTCAGGGCGTTGCCGATCAGGTTGTTCAGCAGGCGCTTCATTGACACCCGGCGCAGTGGAAACGGCTGGATCGGTTCCAGACGCAACCGCACCTTCTCTTCGTTCTGGTTGTACGGCGCGGCCACTTCACGCACCAGATCGCTCAGATCGACTTCCTCCACCGACTCGTCACGACCGTCGCGAATGAACGCGAGGAACTGATCGAGAATCGCATCCATGTCTTCGATGTCGCGCACCATGTCGTCGGTCAAATCGTTGCGATCACCCATCAGCTCCAGCGACAGACGCAAACGGGTCAGCGGCGTGCGCAAATCATGCGAGACCCCCGCCAGCATCAGCTCGCGCTCGCGACCGGCCTGTTCGACGTCTTCGGCCATCTGGTTGAAGGCGCGATACACCTCGGTCATCTCGCTGGGCGTATCGCTGATCGGCAGGCGCACGCTGCGACCCTGACCGAGTTGCCGCGCGGCATATACCAGACGTTTCAACGGCTGGTTGAGCTGACTGACGAAAATCCACGCCGAGGCGGTGGACAGCAAGCCGATGGCGAGGAACCAGCCGAGCACGTTCCAGATTTTCTGGCCGCGCAATGGATGCGGGTACAACGGCACTTTCAGCCAGCCGTCACCGAGGCTCGGCGCACGCACCCACAGCGCCGGCGGCGAGTGCATGCGCAAGCGCACTTCGGTATCGGCGCCCAGCTCCGCCTGCATCTGCCGCTGATAGATTTCACTGTAAGGCCAGTGCTGTTCGCCCTCCGGCACACCGGCACCGACCACCCGGATCAGGGTCGCGGCATCGGCGATCTTCGCGCGGTTTTCTTCATCGGCCGCCCAATAGGCGCGCAGCGTCAGGGCGACGCCGTGGCTGTATTGGCGATCCACCAGCACGTCCTCGTTCATCAACAGATAAACCAGGGTCAGCGCCTTGGAAAACAGCACGACGATGAGCACCAGCCACAGGGTGCGGGAGAAAAAACTTTGAGGGAACCAGACGGGGGTTTTCATCGATAACCGTTACACACTTGCAGGAGCGAGCCATGCTCGCATATTGCGGATTGCGAGTCTGCGTAGAGGGTCGTTCAACCCGATCGACGCAGACCCGCTCCTACAAATCGCCGATCACTTGGTGGCGGCGCCATCCGGTACGAACACGTAGCCCACGCCCCAGACCGTCTGGATGTAGCGCGGTTTCGACGGATCGGGTTCGATCATCCGGCGCAGACGGGAAATCTGCACGTCGATGGAACGCTCAAGGGCATCCCACTCGCGACCACGGGCCAGGTTCATCAGTTTGTCGCGGGTCAGCGGCTGACGCGCGTTCATCACCAGCGCCTTGAGTACCGCAAACTCACCAGTGGTGAGCATGTGCACTTCTTCGCCACGTTTCAGTTCTCGGGTCGCCAGCGACAACACGTAATCACCGAACGTGACGTTTTCGTCTTCGCTGCCCGGCGCGCCCGGCACCGGTGCGGCCTGACGACGCAGAACCGCTTTGACCCGAGCCATCAGCTCGTCCGGGTTGAACGGCTTGGCCAGGTAGTCATCGGCGCCCAGTTCCAGGCCCTTGATGCGGCTCATCTCATCGCCCTTGGCGGTGAGCATGATGATCGGAATCTGATTGTTCGCCGCCCGCAGGCGACGGCATGCGGTCAGGCCGTCTTCGCCCGGCAGCATCAGGTCGAGGACGACCAGATTGAACACTTCACGCGACAGCAGACGGTCCATTTGCTCGGTGTTCGGTACGGCACGGGCACGGTAGCCCTTGCTGACGAAGAAACGTTCCAGCAGGCTGCTCAGCCCCGGATCGTCGTCAACAATAAGAATTTTTTCGCCTTCAGCATTGTTTGCAGTGCTGCTCATTGGATGCTCCTTTTAGCTCGGCGCGCATTATGGCGTAGCTGCCGTTATACGCACCGTGTGCATTGTTAGCAGATTTTTCCTTCACTGCCAGAAAACCGGGGTTTCTACCTACAGACTGCTACACCCCCGAATGACAGAACGCTGGTTATAATGCGCGGCGTTTTGTGCCAGGCAACGTCTGAATCGTTACCGCAGGTGGCCGGGTTTTTTTCCCGGTGGCCGCAGTAATTGTTCGATTTCACGGGTCAATGGGGTGCCTTTTGACCCAGGCAGCGGCAATTTTCTAGCCGCTCAACCAGACTCCGGGCCTTTATTTCCGTGCCTGCGAGCCTGCTTTCACAATATGTCAGGTGGTTTTATGGACAGCATCAACAGCCGCATCGCCGAGGAACTCGGCGTACGCCCGCAACAGGTCGAAGCGGCCGTCGCGCTACTCGATGAAGGCTCTACCGTTCCCTTCATCGCCCGTTACCGGAAAGAAGTCACCGGCAGCCTCGATGACACCCAGCTGCGTCATCTGGAAGAGCGTCTGCGCTACCTGCGAGAACTCGACGAACGGCGCATCAGCATCCTCGCCAGCATCCAGGAGCAGGGCAAACTCACCCCCGCCCTTGAGCGCGACATCAAGCTCGCCGACACCAAGACCCGCCTCGAAGACTTGTACCTGCCGTACAAGCAGAAGCGCCGCACCAAGGGCCAGATTGCCCTGGAAGCCGGCCTCGGCGAGTTGGCCGACGGCCTGTTCAACGATCCGAATCTGACGCCGGAAACCGAAGCCGCACGTTTCGTCGACGCCGAGAAAGGCGTAGCCGACGTGAAAGCTGCGCTGGAAGGCGCCAAGTACATCCTGATGGAGCGCTTCGCCGAAGACGCCAGCCTGCTGGAAAAGCTGCGTACCTTCCTCAAGCAGGAAGCGACCATCAGCGCCCGCGTGATCGCCGGCAAGGAAGAAGAAGGCGCGAAGTTCCGCGACTACTTTGAACACGACGAGCCGCTGAAAAGCATGCCGTCGCACCGCGCACTCGCGATTTTCCGTGGCCGCAACGAAGGCATCCTCAGCTCCGCGCTGAAAGTCGGCGACGAGCTGCCGGGCACCATGCACCCGTGCGAAGGCATGATCGGCCAGCAATTCGGCATCCAGAACCAGAACCGCCCGGCCGACAAATGGCTCGGTGAAGTGGTGCGCTGGACCTGGAAGGTCAAGCTCTACACCCACTTGGAAACCGACCTGCTCGGCGAGCTGCGCGACGGTGCCGAAACCGAGGCGATCAACGTCTTCGCCCACAACCTGCACGACCTGCTGCTGGCCGCGCCGGCCGGCCCGCGTGCCACCCTGGGCCTCGACCCGGGCCTGCGTACCGGCTGCAAAGTCGCGGTGGTCGACTCCACTGGCAAGCTGCTCGATCACGCCACGGTTTACCCGCACGTGCCGCACAACAAGTGGGATCAGACCATCGCGATTCTGGCCGCCCTGTGCGCCAAGCACTCGGTTGACCTGATCGCCATCGGCAACGGCACCGCCAGCCGCGAAACCGACAAACTGGCGATCGAGCTGATCAAAAAATACCCAGCGATGAAGATGACCAAGGTCATGGTGTCCGAGGCCGGCGCCTCGGTGTACTCGGCATCGGAACTGGCGGCCAAGGAATTCCCGGATCTGGACGTGTCGATCCGTGGCGCCGTTTCCATCGCCCGTCGTCTGCAGGATCCACTGGCCGAGCTG
This sequence comes from Pseudomonas sp. LF020, assembly GCF_053456425.1. Lineage (NCBI taxonomy): Bacteria > Pseudomonadati > Pseudomonadota > Gammaproteobacteria > Pseudomonadales > Pseudomonadaceae > Pseudomonas > Pseudomonas sp. LF020. The sequence continues at coordinate 178,290 of NZ_JBRFIX010000004.1, read as the reverse complement.
GTGAAGATCGATCCGAAATCCATCGGTGTCGGCCAGTACCAGCACGACGTGTCGCAGCTGAAACTGGCGCGTGGTCTGGATGCGGTGGTCGAGGACTGTGTGAACGCCGTCGGCGTCGATGTGAACACCGCTTCGGTGGCCTTGCTGGCGCGGATCTCCGGCCTCAACGCGACTCTGGCGCAGAACATCGTCGCCCACCGTGACGAACACGGTGCGTTCAAGACCCGTGCGGCGCTGAAGAAAGTCGCGCGTCTGGGCGAAAAAACCTTCGAACAGGCCGCAGGCTTCCTGCGCGTGATGAACGGCGACAACCCCCTGGACTCTTCCGCTGTTCACCCGGAAGCCTATCCGCTGGTACAGCGCATCGCCGCTGAAACCGACCGCGACATTCGCTCGCTGATCGGCGACGCCGCGTTCCTCAAGCGTCTGGATCCGAAGAAATTCACCGACGAAACCTTCGGTCTGCCCACCGTCACCGACATCCTGCAAGAACTGGAAAAACCGGGTCGCGACCCGCGTCCGGAGTTCAAGACCGCCGAGTTCCAGGAAGGTGTCGAAGACCTCAAAGACCTGCAGCTGGGGATGATCCTCGAAGGCGTCGTGACCAACGTGACCGCGTTCGGCGCGTTCGTCGACATCGGTGTGCATCAGGACGGTCTGGTGCACATCTCGGCGCTGTCGGAGAAGTTCATCAAGGACCCACGCGAAGCGGTGAAGGCCGGTGACGTGGTGAAAGTGAAGGTCATGGAAGTCGATATCCCGCGCAAACGCGTCGGTCTGTCGATGCGCATGAGCGACACCCCGGGCGAGAAAATCGATGGCGCCCGTGGTTCGCGTCCGGGCTCGGCACCGCGCCAGTCATCAAACAACGCGCCACGCAAGGAAACGGCCACAGCCGCTCCGGTGAACAACGCCATGGCTTCGCTGTTCGCTAACGCCAAGCAGTTGAAGAAACGCTGATGGAGATTCCGGCCGGGCTCGTCGAGAGCGCGTTTTTCAAGCTGTTGGGCTGCCGCCTGCACAGCCTGGAAACCGGGGTGGCGCAAGTCGCCCTGGTGCTGGAACCGCAACTGCGCAATCGCGGCGGCAAATTGCACGGTGGCGCGCTGTTCAGTCTGGTCGATATCGCCATGGGGCTGGCCTGTTCCAGCACCCATGGCTTCGATCAGCAGAGCGCGACCATCGAGTGCAAGATCAACTACATCCGCGCCGTCGCTGACGGCGAGGTGCTGTGCACGGCGCGGGTGATCCACCCGGGCCGTCGCACGCTGGTGGTCGAGGCCGACGTGATGCAGGGCGACAAACTGGTCGCAAAAGCGCAAGGCACGTTCGCTGTCCTGTAGATGTTGTTCATCATTTTGAGTTAATTTCGGCGCAATGATCCTGTAGGAGCTGCCGCAGGCTGCGATCTTTTGACTTTGTTTTTCAATAGCAAGATCAAAAGATCGCAGCCTGCGGCAGCTCCTACAGTTTATGTGTGTGGCTGACCGGCTAGAAAACCAGGCGATAACGCCAGTTTCAACTTCACCCTTGTAGACCGTCCTGCCCACCCCCATATTGGGGCGACTGACGCGTGAAGGAATCCAAATTGAGCGAACTTCTCAACCGCCGCCTGGCTCTGCTCGGCGAGCGCGCCAACCTCTCTCTGCTCGAACAGTGCCTCCACGGTATCGAACGTGAATGCCTGCGCGTGACCAGTGAAGGTCGTCTGGCGCAAACGCCGCACCCGGAAGCCTTGGGTTCCGCGCTGACCAATGAACAGATCACCACCGACTACTCCGAGTCGCTGCTGGAATTCATCACCCCCGCCCTGCCCGATCCGGCCGATACGCTGGCGAGCCTGGACAAGATTCATCGCTTTGCCTACAGCAAGCTCGGCAACGAGTACCTGTGGAGTCCATCGATGCCGTGCCCGTTGCCGGCCGAGGAAGACATCCCGATCGCCTATTACGGCACCTCCAACATCGGTCAGCTCAAGTACGTCTACCGCAAGGGCCTGGCCCTGCGGTACGGCAAGACCATGCAGTGCATCGCCGGGATTCACTACAACTTTTCCCTGCCGGAAAAGCTCTGGCCGCTGCTGCGCGAAGCCGAGGGTTACGTCGGCACCGACCGCGATTTCCAGTCGTCGTCGTACATCGCGCTGATCCGTAACTTCCGCCGCTACAGCTGGCTGCTGATGTACCTGTTCGGTGCTTCGCCAGCGCTGGATGCAGGCTTCCTGCGCGGCCGTTCGCACCAGTTGGAACAACTGGATCCGGACACCCTGTACCTGCCGTACGCCACCAGCCTGCGCATGAGCGACCTCGGTTACCAGAGCAACGCTCAGGCCGGCCTGACGCCGTGCTACAACGATCTGGCGAGCTACACCGACAGCCTGCGCAAAGCCGTGGCCACGCCATACCCGCCGTACGTGGAAGTCGGCACGCACCAGGATGGCGAGTGGGTGCAGTTGAACACCAACATCCTGCAGATCGAAAACGAGTACTACTCCAACATCCGCCCAAAACGCGTGACCTACACCGGCGAGCGACCGATCCAGGCCCTGATGGCCCGTGGCATCCAGTACGTCGAAGTGCGCTGCCTGGACATCAATCCGTTCCTGCCGATGGGCATTGACGTCACCGAATCGCGCTTCCTCGACGCGTTCCTGCTGTACTGCGCACTGAACGACAGCCCGTTGCTGACCAACAACAGTTGCGGCAACGCCACCTCGAACTTCCTCAGCGTAGTCAAGGAAGGCCGGCGTCCGGGCTTGCAGTTGCAGCGTGACGGTGAAGCGGTCGAGTTGAAGGTTTGGGCAGCCGAGCTGCTGGAAAAAATCGCACCGCTGGCGGCATTGCTCGATCAGAGCCATGGCAGCGACGCACACAGCAAGGCGCTGGACGCGCAACTGGCCAAGGTCAAGGATTCGTCCCTGACCCCGTCGGCCCAGGTACTGGCGGCAATGGCCGAGCACAAGGAAAGCTTCGCACAATTCTCCCTGCGCCAAAGCCAGGCGCATGCCGAGTTCTTCCGCAGCGAGCCGTTGGCTGCTGATGAACAGGCGAAGTTCGAGGAGCTGGCGCGTTCGTCGCTGGCGCAACAGGCGGAGCTTGAGCAGAACGAAGTCGGCGATTTCGATGTGTTTGTCGGGTCGTATCAGGCGAGCATTCTGGCGATCAGTAACTAACCACTATTCCCTGTGGCGAGGGAGCTTGCTCCCGCTCGGCTGCGCAGCAGTCGCAATCTCAGTCCCCCGGTGCATCAGCAGCACCGTGATGAATTGATATGGGAGTCCTCCGGCCTCCAGCGGGAGCAAGCTCCCTCGCCACAATGACCTCACCCACAATCCCTCACGCCTTAGATTTTTCCGCTCATAAGCTAAGTCTAAAAAGTTATTTATTTTTAGATTCTTAGATCATTTAGTCTCCTTTCACGCCGATCGTCGGTCGCCTGATTTGGAGCACTCCCCCATGAAACTGAATTTTCCGCTTCGCCTGCTGGCCGTGGCCTCGTTGGCTGCTGCGAGCTTTCTGGCGCAGGCCGCCGACCTCACCGTCGCTTACCAGACCACCGTTGACCCGGCGAAAGTCGCCCAGGCCGATGGCGCTTACGAGAAAGCCACCAAGGCCGACATCAGCTGGCGCAAGTTCGATAACGGCGCCGACATCATCGCCGCCATCGCTTCCGGTGACGTGCAGATCGGCTATCTCGGTTCCAGCCCGCTGACCGCCGCCATCACCCGCAAGGTGCCGGTGGAAACCTTCCTTATCGCCACCCAGATCGGCGCCGCCGAAGCACTGGTCGCCCGCGACGGTTCCGGGATCAAAACCCCGCAGGATCTGGTCGGCAAGAAAATCGCCGTGCCGTTCGTGTCCACCGGTCACTACAGCCTGCTCGCGGCGTTGAAGCACTGGAACATCGATCCGTCGAAAGTCACCGTGCTCAACCTTGCCCCGCCAGCGATCATCGCCGCGTGGAAACGCGGTGACATCGACGCCACTTACGTGTGGGATCCGGCCCTCGGTGTCGCCAAGGAAAACGGCAAAGTGCTGATCACCTCCGGCGAACTGGCCAAGTTCGGCGCGCCGACCTTCGATGCCTGGATCGTGCGCAAGGATTTTGCCGAGAAGCACCCGGAAATCGTCACCGCGTTCGCCAAGGTCACTCTCGACGCCTACGCCGAATACCGCAAGGATCCCAAAGCCTGGCTCGCCGATCAGTCCCACGTCGACAAACTGGTGAAGCTCTCCGGCGCCAAGGCCAGCGACATTCCGCTGCTGCTGCAAGGCAACGTCTACCCGCTGGCGGCTGATCAGGTGATCACCCTCGGCGCGCCGACCACCAAAGCCATTACCGACACCGCCGCGTTCCTCAAGGAGCAAGGCAAGGTCGAAGCCGTCCTGCCGGACTACGCGCCGTACGTCAGCGCCAAATACATCACCAACTGATCGGGAGTTCACTGCGATGGCCTTGCTACAGCTGGAGCGCATCAGCGCACAGTATCCCGGCAGCCCGGAACCGGTGCTGGCGGACATTTCCCTGACCCTCGGGCCTCAGCAATTGCTGGTCGCCCTCGGCCCGTCCGGCAGTGGCAAGACTTCGCTGTTGAACCTGATTGCCGGCTTCGTCGAACCCAGCGCCGGGCGCATCACCCTCGACGGCGTGCCGGTCAAAGGCCCGAACGCCGAGCGCGGCGTGGTGTTCCAGGACGACGCGTTGCTGCCCTGGCAGGATGTGCTGGCTAACGTGGCTTTCGGCCTGGAACTGGCGGGTGTCGCCAAGGACAAACGCGAAAAAATCGCCCGGGAAATGCTCGCACTGGTTGATCTCTCAGGTTTTGAACATCGCCGTATCTGGCAACTCTCCGGTGGACAGAAACAGCGCGTCGGCCTGGCCCGCGCGCTCGCCGCCGACCCGCGCGTGCTGCTGATGGACGAGCCCTTCGGCGCCCTCGACGCCTTCACTCGCGAGCAGATGCAGGAGCTGTTGCTGCAAGTCTGGCAGCGCACCGCCAAACCGGTGTTCCTGATTACCCACGACATCGAAGAAGCGGTATTCCTCGCCACTGACCTGATTCTGCTGGCGCCGAATCCGGGGCAGATCGTCGAGCGTCTGCATCTGGATTTCGGCCAGCGCTATGCCGCTGGTGAATCGGCGCGAGCGATCAAGTCCGACCCGCGTTTTATCGAAACCCGCGAGCACGTGCTGAGCAAAGTGTTCTCGCAACGCAGCGCCGTACAACGGCAGGAGCGCGCATGAGCAGTTACGACGTTTCCGCCCCCGCCGTGAAAAGCCCATCGGTGGCAATTCCCGTGCGGCGCAGCCTCAGCACCCGCTGGATCAGCCTGCTGACCCTGTTCGCCTTGCTGGTGATCTGGTGGGCCGTAACCGCCACCGGTTTGATCGAACCGCTGTTCCTGCCACCACCGTCCGCCGTGCTGCAAAAAGGCTGGTTGCTGGCGACCACCGGTTACATGGATTCGACCCTGTGGCAGCACCTGGGCGCGAGCCTGAGCCGCATCGGTCTGGGCCTCGGCTTCGCGATTCTGACCGCAGTGCCAGTGGGCATCGCCATCGGCGCCAACCGTATTGCCCGTGGGGTGCTTGATCCGCTGATCGAGTTCTACCGGCCGATTCCGCCATTGGCGTATCTGCCGCTGATCGTGATCTGGTGTGGCATCGGCGAGTTGTCGAAAGTGCTGCTGATCTACCTGGCGATTTTCGCGCCGATTGCCATTGCCACCGCGACCGGCGTGCGCACCGTAGACCCGGCGAAATTGCGCGCTGCGCAGTCGCTCGGTGCCACTCGCGCACAACTGATCCGCCATGTGATTTTGCCCAGCGCCCTGCCGGACATTCTCACCGGTGTGCGCATTGGTCTGGGCGTTGGCTGGTCGACCCTGGTCGCCGCCGAACTGATCGCCGCCACCAGCGGTTTGGGCTTCATGGTGCAGTCTGCTGCGCAGTTCCTGGTCACCGATGTGGTGGTGCTGGGGATTCTGGTGATCGCCCTGATCGCCTTCGCCATGGAAATGGGCCTGCGTGCCCTGCAGCGCAAACTGGTGCCGTGGCACGGCCAGGCGCACTGAGTCATTTGAAAATTCGCCCCCTGTAGGAGCTGCCGCAGGCTGCGATCTTTTGATCTTGATCTTTTAAAAACAAAATCAAAAGATCGCAGCCTGCGGCAGCTCCTACACGGGCGCGGTTACCCGGAATTGAAGAGAACCACCATGAGCAGCCTGACCATCACCCCATTAAGCTCGGCCCTCGGCGCGCAAATCAGCGGCGTCGACGTCACCCAGCCGTTGAACCTGGAACAGCGCGATGCCATCGAGCAGGCGCTGCTCAAACATCAAGTGCTGTTCTTCCGCAACCAGCCGATCGAGCCTTCGCAACAGGCACGTTTCGCCGCGTACTTCGGCGACCTGCATATTCACCCGATCTATCCGAACGTGCCGGAACAGCCCGAAGTGCTGATCCTCGACACGGCCGTCACCGACGTGCGCGACAACGCGATCTGGCACACCGACGTGACCTTCCTGCCGACCCCGGCGCTGGGGGCGGTGCTCAGCGCCAAGCTGTTGCCGGAATTTGGCGGCGACACCCTGTGGGCCAGCGGAATTGCCGCCTATGAAGCGCTGTCAGCACCGATGAAAACCCTGCTCGAAGGCCTGACTGCCACTCACGATTTCACTCGTTCGTTTCCGCTGGAACGTTACGGCAATACGCCGCAAGCCCTGGCGCAGTGGGAAGAAGCAAGGCGCAAGAATCCGCCGCTGTCGCACCCGGTGATCCGCACGCACCCGGTGAGCGGACGCCGTTCGTTGTTCGTCAACGAAGGCTTCACCTCGAAGATCAACGAGCTGTCGGAAACCGAGAGCGAGGCGATTCTGAAATTCCTGTTCGCCCACGCAACCCGGCCGGAATTCACCATTCGCTGGCGCTGGCAGCAGGACGACATTGCGTTTTGGGATAACCGCGTGACGCAACATTACGCGGTGGATGATTACCGCCCGGCGCGGCGGGTGATGCAGCGGGCGACGGTGTTGGGGGATGTGCCGTTTTTTCGCTGAGCGTTGAAGCCCAGAGCAGAATCAAAAGCCCCTCACCCTAACCCTCTCCCGGAGGGAGAGGGGACTGATTGGGGGATGCATCAGAAGTACGCCAACCTGATCAATCTGTGCTGAATCCATAATCGACCCGGTTTCTCAGGTCGATTTACGACGCAAGACACCTCGGTCGGCTCCCTCTCCCTCCGGGAGAGGGCTGGGGTGAGGGTGACTCACTCCGCCGTCGAAGGCTTCTCCCACAGATTAATCCCGCCCTCCTGGGCAAACCGGTCGATCTCCGCCAGTTCCTCAGCACTGAAACTCAGATTCTTCAACGCCCCGACGTTCTCGATGATCTGCTCCGGCCGGCTCGCACCGATCAGCGCCGAGGTCACTCGCGGATCACGCAGGGTCCAGGCCAGCGCCAGTTGCGCCAGGCTCTGGCCGCGACGTTTGGCGATCTCGTTCAACGCACGCACGTGGGCAATGTTGGCATCGGACAAGTGCGAAGCCTGCAGCGAACCACCGCCCGGACGATTGACCCGCGCATCCGCCGGCACGCCGTTGAGGTACTTGTCGGTCAGCAGACCTTGCGCCAGCGGCGTGAACGCAATGACGCCAGTGCCGAGTTCGTCGGTGGTGTCGAGCAGGTCTTTTTCCACCCAGCGATTGAGCAGGTTGTACGCCGGCTGATGAATCAGCAGCGGCACTTTCCATTCCTTGAGCAGCGCGGCGATCTCGCGGGTTTTCACCCCGGAGTACGACGAGATGCCGATGTACAGCGCCTTGCCCTGTTGCACGGCGGTGGCGAGGGCGCTGGCGGTTTCTTCCAGCGGGGTGTCCGGGTCGAAGCGGTGCGAATAGAAGATATCCACATAGTCCAGACCGAGGCGCTGCAGGCTTTGGTCGAGGCTGGCCAGCACGTATTTGCGCGAACCGCCGCCCTGACCGTACGGGCCAGGCCACATGTCCCAACCGGCCTTGCTGGAGATGATCAGTTCATCGCGGTACTGCTTGAAGTCTTCACGCAGCAAACGACCGAAATTGATCTCGGCGCTGCCGTACGGCGGGCCGTAGTTGTTGGCGAGGTCAAAGTGGTTGATGCCCAGGTCGAACGCGGTACGCAGCAGGGCACGCTGGGTGTCGATCGGCGTGCTGTCGCCGAAGTTGTGCCACAGGCCCAGCGACAGCGCCGGCAGCACCAGACCGCTGCGGCCGACGCGGCGGTAAGGGATGGAGTCGTAGCGGTTTTCGGCAGCGGTGTAAGTCATCGAATCCTCTCTTGTTTGATTGACAGCAAATTGAGGGTGAATTTCAAACCTGTGGCGAGGGAGCTTGCTCCCGCTCGGTTGCGCAGCAACCGCAAAACCATCCAGCGCGGTATGCCTGGCTGAATGCGATTGCAGGTTTTAGGCCTGCTTCGCAGACCAGCGGGAGCAAGCTCCCTCGCCACAAAAGTCTTTACACAAATTTGTTTATGGGTCGGGCAAGGCCGAGGTTCTCGCGCAAGGTCCGGCCCTCATACTCGGTTCTGAACAACCCACGCCGTTGCAGTTCCGGGACCACGCCATGGGCGAAATCTTCCAGCCCGCCCGGAAGGTGCGGTACCAACACGTTGAAACCATCCGCCGCGCCCTGCTCGAACCATTCCTGCAAGCGATCGGCGATCTGCGCCGGTGTGCCGACCAGACTGTAATGCCCACGCCCACCGGCAATCCTGCGGCCCAATTCGGCGAGGGTCAGATTCTCCCGCCCCGCCAGTTCAGTCAGCAATTTTTGCCGGCTCTGCTGGCCGCTGTCGGTCAGTGGCAACTCCGGTAACGGGCCGTCCAGCGGGTACTTCGACAAGTCGAAGTTGCCCAGCATACGCCCAAGCAACGCCACGCCAACCTCCGGTTCGACCAATTGCTGAAACGTTTCACATTTTTCCTGCGCTTCGGCTTCTGTCTGCCCGACGACGACAAACACCCCCGGCATGATTTTCAGCGAATCGGCACTGCGCCCGTACTTGGCCAGACGCCCCTTGAGGTCGGCGTAGAACGCCTGCGCGCCCGATAGCGAAGTCTGCGCGGTGAACACCACCTCAGCGGTCTGTGCCGCCAGTTCACGCCCGGTCTCCGATGAACCGGCCTGCACGATCACCGGTTGCCCCTGCGGCGAGCGCGCGACGTTCAGCGGGCCTTTCACCCGAAAGTGCTCACCGACGTGATCCAGCACGTGCAACTTTGCAGGGTCGTAATAGGCGCCACTGGCCTTGTCGCGGACAAACGCATCATCCTCCCAACTGTCCCACAGCCCGGTGACCACCTGATGAAACTCCCGGGCGCGGCTGTAGCGTTCGGCGTGGCCGATGTGCTCGTCGCGACCGAAATTCAGCGCTTCGGCGGCGTTGTCCGAGGTCACCAGATTCCACCCGGCGCGGCCACCCGACAGATGATCGAGCGAAGCGAATTTGCGCGCCACGTGATACGGCTCGTTGTAGCTGGTGGTCGCCGTGGCGATCAGGCCGATGTGTTCGGTCACCGCGCTCAGGGCCGAGAGCAAGGTCAGCGGTTCGAAGTGATCCGAGCGCGCCATGCGGCTGGCGATGTCCTGCGTCGGCGCGGCAACACTGTCGGCGACGAACAGCGCATCGAATTTCGCCGCCTCGGCGATCTGCGCCAGACGCTTGTAGTGGGCGAAATCCAGACCGGCATTGGCCGGCACCTGCGGGTGACGCCACGCGGCGACGTGATGCCCGGTGGCCATGAGAAAGGCGCCGAGTTTCAGCTGTCTGCTCATCTCAGAAATCCTTGCGCAATTGCACGCCGAAGTAGCGCTCGTCATCCCGTGGCACGGCGCGGTAGATGTAGTTGCCGCCGCTGGCCAGCAGCGGTGAGTAGGACTTGTCGGCGAGGTTCTTGCCCAGCAGCGCCACGCGCCAGCCATTGCTGTAATCGGCCAGCGCCACGCTGGCGTTCCAGATGCCGTAGGCGCCCTGCTTGGTATCGGTGTTCTGACTGATGTCGTACTGCACTTCGCTCTGCCAGCTGTAGTCGGTGCCGAGTTCGATATCCAGACCGTTTTCCAGCGGGATGGTGTAGTCGGCACGCACGTAGCTTTTCCAGTCCGGACTGAACGGCAACGGTTTGCCATTGACGTTGCACGATGCCGCCGCGCCCGCCGGGCAGCTGAATTGGTCGATGCGCGCGCGGGTGTAAGCCAGCGCCCCGGAGAACTTCAGTTGCTGGGTCGCCTGCAAGGCGTAATCGAGTTCGACGCCTTCGGTGCTGACGCTGCCGGCGTTGATCAGGCGCGTCACCACTTGCCCGGCGACGGTGTCGAAAAAGTTCGCCTGGTAGTTGTCGTAATCGCTGTGGAACACCGCAAGGTTGGTGGTCAGCCGATTGTTCCAGCTCGTCGCTTTGATGCCCGCCTCCCAGGTGTTCGAGGTCTCCGGTTTCAGCGCTTCGGTGTCACGCGGCTGCATGTTGAAGAACACGTTGTACGCCGGGCCTTTGTAGCCACGCGAATAGGTCAGATACGTGGTGACCGCATCGCTGAGGTCGTACTGCACACCTAGCCGGCCGGACCAGCCGTCCTCGTCCACCGAACCGGAACTGCTGGTGGCCGGCTGAATGCCGCTGACTGTGGTCGCCGACGTGGAGACGCGGCGGTGAGCGTATTCAAGATCATCGTGGGTGTAGCGCAGGCCGGCGATGCCACGAAAGTCCGAGGTGAAGTTCAGCGTGGCTTCGCCGAACGCGGCGTAGCTGTCGCTGGTGGTGCTGTAATCGGCGACGCCACGGTCGGTGCGCGTGGTGGTGGTCAAAGTGCGCTGATAGGTCTCGTCATCCTTGCCGTGCATGTAGAACAGGCCGCCAACGTATTCGAGGAACTCACCTTTCGGCGAAGCCAAGCGCAGCTCCTGCGAGTACTGATCAAAGGCCAGATCACCCTGGTCGGCGGTACCGGGGAACGCTGCGCTGATCGTGCTCAGCCGATCGCCATCCTGATACTGGGTGTTGTCCCAGCCGCGCCACGCGGTGATCGAGGTCAGGGTGTAATCGCCCAGTTGCCAGTCGAGCTGGCCGGACAGGCCTTTGTTGGTGTCTTCAACGTGAGTGCGGGTGTCGGTGTTGATGTCGCGGTTGTGGCTGCTGGCGTAGACCGGGCTCAGCGCGTTGGCGAAGGCCGGGGTCAGCGACTTGCTGACCACGCCGTTGGGACCGTCGTCGTGGGATTGCATGTAGTCGGCGATCAGGGTGAAGGTGATGTCGTCATTGGGCGTGAATTCGAGTTTGCCGCGCACGCCGCGATGGTTGTAACCGTTGACCTCCTGGCCGTTGTTTTTGTTGTCGACGTTGCCGTCGTATGTGCCGAACAGGGTGCTGATCGAACCCTTGAGCGTGTCCGGAATCAGGCTGCCGCCAATGCCGAAGCGGGTGCGGCTTTCGTTACCGCTGAAGTACGACTGGTCGATGTAACCGTGGGTCTCGTTGGTCGGCGCCTTGCTGGTGATGTTGAGCACACCGGCCGAGGCATTCTTGCCGAACAGCGTGCCTTGCGGGCCACGCAGCACTTCGACGCGTTCCAGATCCAGCAGATCAAGGGTCGATTGACCGGGACGCGCATAGACCACGCCATCGATCACCGTGGCCACCGTTGGCTCGACGCCGGGCGAGGTGGAAATCGTGCCGACGCCACGCACAAACAACGAGGTGTCCTTGTTCGACGCACCGGTACGGAAATTCAGCGACGGCACTTGCTGGACGATGCTCGCCACACCGTTGCGGTTGTCGCGCTCCAGTTGTTCGCCGTCGATCACCGAGACCGCCACCGGCACCTTTTGCAGTGACTCTTCACGGCGGGTGGCAGTGACCGTGACGGACTTGAGGGTTGGCTCCTGATCGCTGCTGTCAGCCGCCAGCGCATCGGCCAGCGGTAACGCAGCCAGCCCGGTAAAAATCCAGCCAGCGGCGCGAATCGACTGCGCCAGTTTGTGTGTCGCCCCAGGAATGTTGTGCATGGTTGCCCGCTCGAAATTGGCCCTGAACCGCTGCCGTTCTGCGACGACAGCGCCTGAATCGGTGTCTTGGGCATTCGCTCGAGCGAGTAGCAGACAATGCGCGTTGTTAGCGCTAACATCGCCAGTATCGGCAAGCTCGTCATAGAGCGTCCAATACTGAAAAATTACTTTTATATGCGTTTTGGTTTTTAAGAAGGATCGAGCCTTGAACCAGGAAAAGCCCCGCAAACGCCGTGGTGCCGGACGCGTAACCCTCAATGCGGTGGCGCGCGAGGCGGGTGTGTCGGCAATCACCGTGTCGCGCTATTTCAATCAGCCAGAAACCGTCTCGCCGGAACGTCGCGAGCGAATTGCGCAGGTGGTTGCCGAGCTGGGTTATGTGCCGAATCTGGTGGCCGGCGGTCTGGCCTCGGCGCGCGGGAAAATCGTCGGCATGGTGATTCCGAACATCTCCGGGCCGATCTTCGCCAACACCATTCAGGGCTTCAGCGACACCCTCAGCCGCCACGGTTATCAATTGCTGCTGGCGTCGAGTTACTTCAGTACCGAGCAGGAAGAAAATGCCGTGCGCGCATTTCTCGGCTGGTCGCCGGCTGCGCTGGTGCTGACCAGCCACTTCCACAGTGCGGGCACGGAAAAGATGATCGCCGAGGCAGACATTCCGGTGATCGAAACCTGGGATTACCAGCCGGATCGCGAGCCGATGCAGATCGGCTTCTCGCACTATGAAGTCGGCGTGACCGCTGCGCGTTATCTGCATGACAAAGGCTATCGCCGCATCGCCTTCGTGCAGAACAGCGCCCCTGGTGACCTCAGTGCCCTCGAACGTCGCGACGGTTACGCCGCCACCGTGCGCGAGTTCGGACTGCAGCCGTGGGTGTTCGCCCCGGACGCCGACCGCGCGCCGTTCGAAGCCGGCAAGCAAGCAATGGAAGCGCTGATGAACGCCGCTCCGCGCCCCGACGCGATCATCTTCGCCAACGACAACCTCGCCGCCGGCGGCCTGCTCGCCGGGCAACGCGCAGGCATCAAAATCCCCGAAGACTGCGCCGTGCTCGGCTTCGGCGATTACCCGTTCGCCGAGATGCTGTTGCCGAGCCTGAGCACGATCAAACCACCGGCATTGGAGATTGGCGTGCTGGCGGCAACGCGGGTATTGGAAAGCCTTGGGGTGTTGCCGAGCGATGATGTGCAGCGGCTGAATCTATTGCAGTGCAATGTGATCGAGCGCGAGAGCACCTGACACACATGCCTCGGTAGGAGCTGCCGCAGGCTGCGATCTTTCGCTTTTCAAAGCCAGAATCAAAAGATCGCAGCCTGCGGCAGCTCCTACAGGTTGTTCATCATGCCGACAATTCGCGTAACGCAGCGGCGGCCAGAAACCCGGAGCGAGAACTGTAGCGCTGATCACGCCGGACTGTTTGATCAATACGCTCCAGCAGTTGCTCGGGCAGCGTGGCATTGAAGCGTACCGACTTGCCGAAATAGGGTGTGATATCAAAGTCGACAACACCCCAGATTCCACCCGCGTAATCCGGGTTTTCGATATGCGCATCAATATCCTGAACACGAGGCAATGGCGCGCCATCAGCCACCAGCCCCTCATAGTGCAGGGCCAGAGCCTCCTGAGTGTTTTCGAAGGCTTCGGCTACCGTGGTACCTGCGGAGAAGCACCCCGGTACATCCGGGACAATCACTCCGTAGTCCGAGTCGGCATCCTTGTGCAGAACGACCGGGAATTTCATCTGCAATCCTTTCCATACATCAGTTGATGCTGGCCACTATAGGTTCAACCCCCCAGACAAGAAGTCAAAATACACATCTTGAAATTGATCATTACCTGAGGGTGGACTCAGTTTTCGCATCAATGCCACTGCGCGAAACTAAAGCTAATCAACGGAATAAGGCGAATGGAAGGCAGAGTTGTCTATGCTCGAAGTAACACCGAGGTGGCCCTTTCGCGGGCAAGCCCGCTCACACAGGATTTTGGTTGTAGCAGAATCTGTGAATGACCGAGATCACTGTGGGAGCGGGCTTGCCCGCGAAGGCGTCCGATCAGGCACCGCAAAACCCAAAAGGCACATCCATGCACACCGCCATCATCATCTTCTTCGGCCTGGTCCTGCTGGCCCTGATGCTCTACATCGGCGAGCGCGTCGGTTTCAGCCGGCAGACGCTGGCCTACAGCTTCGCCGCGCTGTGGCTGGCGTTGACGGTGATCAATGGTGCGGTGGGGGTGGTGCATGCCGGGCAGCCGCTGGGATCGGAGATCGCGGTGGGCAGTGCGGTGTTCGGGGTGCCGATGGCGGCGATGGTGTTGTTCATGGTGCTGAGCGCCGAGTCGTGAAACGTCCCGGCGCTCAGTTGCCGATCAACGCACCAGATGCAGGAACTGCATGTGACGTTCGTACTGGTCGAGGATGTCGTTGATGATCTGTTCCTTGGTGTAGCCGACCAGATCGTAGTCCTGACTGCCCTCGCTCAAGTGCACTTCAGCGCGGTAGTAGCGGCGGTTGTTGAGTTGCTTGGAACCCATGCCGCCGCGGGCGAACGACGGCGTGAAGTAGCCGCGCATCTGCACCTGATAGATGAACGGATGCTGCTCACCGTGGCCGATTTCCAGGCTGATGTTGTCGTGCGCCGGATCCGGCTGCGTGACCACGTTCAGGCCCTTCTCGACGAATACCGCCGTCACTTCTTCAATCGCCGGGCGCACCGTGGTGTCCATGAAGCGGTACACCTCGTCGCGTGAGGGGAAGTGCACCGCCTGACTCAGGCGCTGGCGCCAGCCGCCGGTGCCACGCCGCGAACCGGAGACCGGGGCCAGCGAATGCAGCTGCGCGATCTGCTTCTGCGATTCCAGATAGAACGCCTTGTGCAGGCCCCACATCATCAGCAGCAAAATCATCGAGAACGGCAACGAGGTCAGCACCACCGCCGATTTCAGCGCATCGATGCTGCCGGAGAACAGCAGTGCACTGGTCACCAGCGCGGTCATCGCGCCCCAGAACACTCGCAGCCATTTCGGCCCGTCTTCGTCCGGGTTGCCGCCCTTGGCCGACAGCGTCGAGAGCACCACGGTGCCGGAGTCGGCAGAAGTGACGAAGAACACGAAGCTGATGAACACCGTCACCGCGATGACGGTCTTGCTCCACGGGTAGGTTTCCAGCAGCAGGTAAAGGCTCATCGACGGATTGTCGAGGGCCGACATGCCCAGCGCCGACATGCCGTGATTGAGCACCTGATCGATGGCGCTGTTGCCGAAAATCGACATCCACGCCAGGGTGAAACCGAGTGGAATCAGCAGCACGCCGAAGACGAATTCACGGATGGTCCGACCACGGGAAATGCGCGCGATGAACAGGCCCACGAACGGCGACCATGCGATCCACCAGGCCCAATAGAACACCGTCCAGCCACCGAGCCAATCGCTCGGTTTGTCGTAGGCGTAGAGGTCGAAACTCTTCATCGGCAACGCGCCGAGGTAATCGCCGAGGTTCTGGATCAGCGTGTTGAGCAGGTGCTGGGTGGGACCTGCGAACAACACGAACAGCAGCAGCGCACAGGCCAGCAGCATGTTGATGTCGGACATCACCCGCACGCCCTTGTCCACACCCGACACGGCGACGATGATCGCCGCACCCATCATCAGCGTGATCAGGCCGACCTGAATCCATTGGGTGTGGGCGATGCCGAACAGGTAGTCGAGACCGGAGTTGAGGTGCAATACGCCGAAGCCCATGTCGGCCCCCAGACCGAACACCGTGGCGATGATGCCGAAGCCGTCCACCGCGTAACCGATGGGGCCGTTGATGCGCTTGCCGATCAGCGGATACAGCGCCGAACGCAAGGCCAGCGGCAGGTTATGCCGGTAAGCGAAATAGGCCAGCGCCATGCCGACGAAGGCGAACACGCCCCAGCCGTGCAGGCCCCAGTGCAGAAACAGAATCTGCATCGCCTGCCGCGCCGCATCGGCGGTGCCGGCCTCGCCTTGCGGCGGTTGGGCCAGGTGCGTCAGTGGCTCGGATACGCAAAAGAAAAACAGCGTGATGCTGATCCCGGCGGCGAACAGCATGCCGGCCCAGGACAGGTAACTGAACTCGGGTTCGTCGTGGTCGGCACCGAGTTTTATCTTGCCGTAGCCCGATAACGCGGTGACCACCACGAAGACCAGATACAGCGTCATCGCGAGCATGTAGTACCAGCCGACCGTATTGGCCGCCCAGTTTTGCGCAGCCAGCAACCAGGCGCCGGCCTGTTCCGGCATGGCGATGACAACCAGACCAAACAGCAGAATGACCGTCGCGGCGAAGTAGAACACCGGCGGATTCATGCGAACCAGACCGCTGGCGGGGGTAGACGATGCACTCATGAAACGTGCACCTCGAGGGGTTGAAACGTGGCTGAAATGATCGGACTCAGCAAAGGCAAGCCTCCTGTTGTGAGCGGGCAGCGAACCACCGGTTTAACTTGAATGAACGTTCAAGTTAAACATGGATAGGGTGGTAAGGACTAATCGCAGGGCCAGGCGGTAGTTTTCCTACAGTAGCCCAAGGAGGGGTATGACGCGGGTTTGGGGGGATTCGTTCAATGGAGAATTGGCTGAATGCCATCAACCTGAGTCGATGCGAAAATTGTGGCGAGGGCGCTTGCTCCCGCTGGACTGCGCAGCAGTCCCAATCCGGCGTCAGTCGCAATTGGGAGTCCTGCGGCCTCCAGCGGGAGCAAGCTCCCTCGCCACAAACGAATTGGATGTTTTACTTCTGCGTCCCGTCATCATGCTGCAGATTGGCCTGAGTCAGATTGCTCCCCGCCGGCACGCTGCGCGTCAGCCAGACATTGCCACCAATGGTCGACCCCTGACCGATGGTGATCCGCCCCAGAATCGTCGCCCCGGCGTAAATCACCACGTCATCCTCGACAATCGGATGCCGCGGATGGCCCTTCTGCAACTGCCCGTCTTCATCCGCCGGGAAGCGCTTGGCGCCCAGAGTCACGGCCTGATAAATCCGTACCCGCTCGCCGATGATCGCGGTCTCGCCGATCACCACACCCGTGCCGTGGTCGATGAAGAAGCTGCGGCCGATCTGCGCGCCCGGATGGATATCGATGCCGGTGGCCGAGTGCGCAATCTCCGCGCTGATTCGCGCCAGCAACGGCAACCCGGCGCGATACAGATGGTGCGCCAGACGATGGTGAATCACCGCCAGAATCCCCGGATAGCACAGCAGCACTTCATCAACACTGCGTGCCGCCGGGTCGCCGTGATAGGCCGCCAGCACATCGGTGTCGAGCAAACTGCGCAAACCCGGCAAGGCCAGGGCAAAATCCTGAATGATGCGGATCGCCTGAGCTTCGACGTCAGCATCGCCTTGAGCGCTGTGCCGGGCGACATAACGCAACTCCAGCCGCGCCTGCGCCAGCAAGGCATTCAACGAGGTATCGAGGGTATGCCCGACATAGAAGTCCTCACTCTCCTCACGCAGATCCACCGGCCCCAGCCGCATCGGAAACAACGCGCCACACAGCGCCTCGAGAATCTCGGCCATCGCCGCGCGGGACGGCAACTCGCGACCACCCTGCTCGCCGCTGGCGCGGCCATTCTGGGTACGCCACTGATCCCGCGCGGTACGCAGTTGGCTGACGATGGTCTGCAATTGCCAATGGCTGGAACGCTCGCTCACGGTAAAGACTCCTCACGGGCGGCCGGACGGTCGGGCCGCGTCAACGGCGACTACTTTACGACATGCCCATGAGGGCGAATTAAGAACCGATAGTGCTGGCCTAAGCACATTTAGCTATAAGCAATTCACGGTTGCCCCGGTAAAACCGCCTGCCTATAGTCCTGTCATCTTCCTCCGCCAGTACGGGCTCATGATCAAACAACAGCTGGATCGCTTTAACCGCCTCAACCTGCTCGGCCAACCCACGCCACTGGAAAAACTCGAACGCCTGTCCGCCTGGCTGGGCCGCGATGTGTACATCAAACGCGATGACCTGACGCCGTTGGCCATGGGTGGCAACAAGCTGCGCAAACTCGAATACCTTGCCGCCGACGCCCTCGCCCAAGGCGCCGACACGCTGATCACCGCCGGCGCCCTGCAATCGAACCACGTACGCCAGACCGCCGCATTGGCGGCCAAACTCGGCCTGGGTTGCGTGGCGCTGCTGGAAAATCCGCTGGGCACCGACTACAGCAACTACACCGGCAACGGCAACCGCCTGCTGCTGGACTTGTTCGACACCAAGGTCGAGCTGGTGGACAACCTCGACAACGCCGACGAATTACTGGCCGCCCTCGCAGTGCGCCTGCGCAGCAATGGCAAGAAACCCTATCTGGTGCCGATCGGCGGCTCGAATGCCCTTGGTGCATTGGGCTACGTGCGTGCCGGCCTGGAACTGGCCGAGCAGATCAAGGACACCGGCCTGAGTTTCGCTGCCGTGGTACTGGCCTCGGGCAGCGCCGGGACCCACAGCGGCCTGGCGCTGGCGTTAAGCGAAGCGCTGCCGCAATTGCCGGTAATCGGCGTGACGGTCTCGCGCAGCGAAGAAGATCAGCGCCCGAAAGTGCAGGGTCTGGCCGAGCGCACGGCGGAGCTGCTGGGCGTGAAATTGCCGGAGCACTTCAAGGTCGAGTTGTGGGACGAATACTTCGGCCCGCGTTACGGCGAGCCAAATGCCGGGACACTGGCGGCGGTGAAACTGTTGGCCAGTCAGGACGCGGTGCTGCTCGACCCGGTGTATACCGGCAAGGCCATGGCCGGGTTGCTCGACGGGATCGGCCGTCAGCGTTTCAACGAGGGTCCGATCATCTTCCTGCACACGGGTGGGGCGCCGGCGTTGTTTGCCTACAAGGATGCTTTGAGCGGTTGAAGTGCTTTTGTGGCGAGGGAGCTTGCTCCCGCTGGGGCGCGCAGCGCCCGCAAACCTGCTTCCGCGTTTTTCAATTGAACACTGGCGGCAGGTATTGCGACTGCTGCGCAGTCGGGCGGGAGCAAGCTCCCTCGCCCCAGGCAAATGCCTCATATTCCATATATGAATATCAAATCAGATATTAAGTATTTTCAAGTCTAAAGCAGACATCTTATAGTCTCGCCGCAGGCGAATTTCGGGCAAGACGCATAAGCTGCTTTAGGGCACGATAACGTAGTCGTTGAATTCCCGGATTCGCCAACTTTCCTTAAGCGTCTTCCATAAGAAAACACAGGGGCTTGTCATGAATTTTTCCGCACTACGTCGCAATCTGCTGGTAGGTTCGCTGGGCCTTGCACTAAGCGCCGGCCTGATCGGCCAGGCATCCGCCGGTGAGCAGTTGCAACAGATCAAGGACAAAGGCGTCATCAACGTCGGCCTGGAAGGCACTTACCCACCGTTCAGTTTCGTTGACGCCGACGGCAAACTGTCCGGTTTCGAAGTCGAACTCTCCGAAGCCCTGGCGCAGAAACTCGGCGTCAAAGCCAAGATTCAGCCGACCAAGTGGGACGGTATCCTCGCTGCACTGGAATCCAAACGTCTCGACGTCGTGGTCAACCAAGTGACCATCTCCGACGAGCGCAAGAAGAAGTATGACTTCTCCGAGCCGTACACCGTTTCCGGGATTCAGGCGCTGGTGCTGAAGGACAAGGAAGCCAAGTTGAACATCAAGACTGCCGCCGATCTGTCCGGCAAGAAAGTCGGTGTCGGCCTGGGCACCAACTACGAGCAATGGGTCCGCGCCAACGTGCCGGGCGCTGACGTGCGTACCTACGACGATGATCCGACCAAGTTCGCCGACCTGAACAACGGTCGCACTGACGCGATCCTGATCGACCGTCTGGCTGCACTTGAATACGCCAAGAAAGCCCCGAAAACCGTGGCTGCCGGTGAAGCGTTCTCCCGTCAGGAATCCGGTATCGCTCTGCGCAAAGGCGAGCCTGAGCTGCTGGCGGCGGTGAACAAGGCGCTCGACGAACTGCGTGCCGACGGTACCCTTGAGAAGCTGTCGAAGAAATACTTCAACGCTGACGTCACCAAATAATGGAAGAAGCTTTCCAACTCGCACTGGACTCCGCGCCCTTTCTGCTCAAGGGCGCGTATTACACGGTCATCCTCAGTCTGGGCGGCATGTTCTTCGGCTTGCTGCTGGGCTTCGGCCTGGCCTTGATGCGCCTGTCGCGCTTCAAACTGGTGAGCTGGATTGCCCGCATCTATGTGTCGTTCTTTCGCGGCACGCCGTTGCTGGTGCAACTGTTCGTAATCTATTACGGCTTGCCGCAATTGGGTCTGGAACTGGATCCGCTGCCGGCGGCGCTGATCGGCTTCTCGCTGAACATGGCCGCCTACGCCTGTGAAATCCTGCGTGCGGCGATCGGTTCGATCGAGCGCGGCCAGTGGGAAGCCGCTGCGAGCATCGGCATGACCCGCGCGCAGACCCTGCGTCGGGCCATCCTGCCGCAGGCCATGCGCACGGCGCTGCCGCCGCTGGGCAACAGCTTCATTTCGCTGGTCAAGGACACGGCACTGGCCGCCACCATTCAGGTGCCGGAACTGTTCCGCCAGGCGCAACTGATTACCGCCCGGACTTTTGAAGTCTTCACCATGTATCTTGCCGCCGCGCTGATCTACTGGATTCTGGCCACGGTGCTGTCGCACCTGCAGAACAAGTTGGAAGAGCGGGCCAATCGGCATGACCAGGAGTCCTGACCCCATGATTGTCGTGGAAAAACTGACCAAGCAGTTCAAGGGTCAAGAGGTGCTCAAAGGCATCGATCTTGAGGTGAAGGAAGGTGAGGTCGTGGCCATCATCGGCCCCAGCGGTTCGGGCAAGACCACGTTCCTGCGCTGCCTGAATTTCCTTGAACAACCCACCAGCGGCCGGATCAAGGTCGGCGATATCGAGATCGATACCAGCCGCCCGCTGAGCCAGCAACAGAGCCTGGTGCGCAACCTGCGCCAGCATGTGGGCTTCGTGTTCCAGAACTTCAACCTGTTCCCCCACCGCACGGCGCTGGAAAACGTCATCGAAGGGCCGATCGTGGTCAAGAAGATGCCGCGCGAGCAAGCCGTTGCCCTGGGCATGAAGCTGCTGGCCAAGGTCGGTCTGGCCGGCAAGGAAGATGCTTATCCGCGTCGTCTGTCCGGCGGTCAGCAGCAGCGCGTGGCGATTGCCCGGGCGCTGGCGATGGAGCCGGAAGTGATCCTGTTCGACGAGCCGACCTCGGCCCTCGACCCGGAGCTGGTGGGCGAGGTGCTGGCGACCATTCGCGGTCTCGCTGAAGAAAAACGCACCATGGTCATCGTCACCCACGAAATGGGTTTTGCCCGCGACGTGGCCAACCGTGTGGTGTTTTTCGACAAGGGCGTGATCGTCGAACAAGGCGAAGCCAAGGCGTTGTTTGCCAATCCGAAAGAAGAACGCACCCAACAGTTTCTCAGCAAGTTCCTGAATCACGCCTGAGAACATTATTGTTTTGAATCATTAACTTCCACGGATGGAAGTTATACTTCCCCCGCCTGAAAAACATTTGAATCCCTCCAGTTTAAAAACCTGTCAAAACAATACATTTATCCTCTGCAACAGATAAAAATAATCTGCGGCGCGCTTTTGCGCCTGTAAAACCACTTAAACCGGTCTACACAGAAACCGCAGAAACTCCGGAAGAATCGTAGTTCCATTCGCCATAACCGCTAGGCAGCATGCCTGATCAGCGTAGGAAGCTTCTGATTAATCCGTAATTCATTGATTAACTAACATGCTCTATTGACACTCTTTCCCGCACGCTCTTATCTAGTCGGCAACCGGCACCCAGTAGTTGAATAAATCCGTACTCAGCCCGAACAAAAGTTCACGGTTGCATTACCGATTCATCACGCCTTTTGTTTTTTCAAGACATGGAATTCGCCGCAAGACTTCAAGGAGAGAACCTGATGACCCGCACTTCGCATATTGCCGAACTGGCAGCGCCGAACCTCGCATCCGCACACAACAACGCGATCAACCTGGCGGCTGCCGCGCATTTACTGATTGATGTGCTGCCCTATTCCGGCATGGACGCCGGTGATCTGATCGAACTGTTCTGGAACAACTGCTACGTTGCCTCGCGGGTCTTGACCAGCGAAGACGTCGGCGCCTCGATCAGCCTGCGGGTACCGGAGAGCTTTATCGCCAGTGGCACCGCACGGATTCACTATCGGGTGATGCAGATCGGTCAAGGGCCGGCGCTGTCGGCGGCAACCCGAGTGCAGGTCAAGCTCGACTGCCCCGGCGGCCAGCCTTCGCCGCTCTGCGGTGACGAGAATCAGCAACTGGCGCCCGTCTCGCTGCCTGACACCATTCGCCGTCAGGGCGTGAACCCCTATCAGATCAAACGCGGTGTGCCCCTGACCATCGAACCTTACCTGAACATGGCCGAGGACGACGCCATTACCTTGCGCTGGGGCGACGTGCGCATGGACCTGGCCCGGATCACCGCAGCCGATGTCGGCCTGCCGATTCAGGTCTGGGTGCCACCGGCGGTGATCGTCGAAGGCGGTGAGGATCTGCGTCTGGACGTGACCTACTGCATCATCGACTGGGTGGGCAACAACTCACGCTGGGCACCGCCACGGACGCTGAAAATCGGCTGTGTGAATCCTTATCTGAAGGTACCGTTGCGCCAGGATCTGAAGGCCGCCGAATCGCGCCAAGAAGAACGCTGAACCTTGTGGCGAGGGAGCTTGCTCCCGCTGGGGTGCGAAGCGCCCCCAGAACCTGCAGAACGCGTTCTTTCAATTGAAACGTGGAGATCAGGTTTCGCGACTGCTGCGCAGTCGAACGGGACGGTGCGACGATTCGACGAGCTCCTTGCCACAGACTCCAGTCACCGAAACAAAGTTGTTAACCAACCCGACCACCACCCCTTCTATACATATTCCTAAAAGTTAGTTTATTTAATATTTATACACGCTTAGGGTATATGAACCGGACCACCGGACATTCTTTCGTTCGCCGCACTTTTGCGGCGTTTTTCATGAGATGTGAGGTAGGTAGTATGGTCCGGAACACAATCACCCCAGTGCAGATCGCCAGGGCATTGCGTGCAGCCAAGGAGCGGCACTGATGTCCAGTCTGGCCGATGCAAACGTCCAGTCGGATCTGGACATCGCCCCGTTGTTGTTGCCCGCGCAGGTCTTGCGCAACGACGCCCAAGCCATCAAGGCTGCCCACGAACTGGCGCAAGTTGCCCGCGTGCAGGCCGCCAAACGTGATCGTCAGCGCAAGCTGCCGTGGTCGGAAATCGAACAGTTCACCCGCAGCGGTCTGGGCAGCATTGCCATCCCGCGTGAGTACGGCGGCCCGCAGGTTTCGTTTGTCACGTTGGCCGAAGTGTTCGCGATCATTTCCGCAGCCGACCCGGCACTGGGACAGATCCCGCAGAACCAGTTCGGCATTATCAATCTGGTGCTTGGCAGCGCCACTGAAGAACAGAAAAAGCAGCTGTTCCAGAGCGTTCTGGAAGGCTGGCGGATCGGCAATGCCGGCCCTGAGCGCGGCACCAAAAATACTCTTGAATTGAAAGCGCGTATCACCGCCGATGGTGATGATTACGTGATCAACGGCCAGAAGTTCTACTCCACCGGCGCGCTGTTCGCGCACTGGGTGGCGGTCAAGGCGCTCAACGACGACGGCAAGCAGGTGCTGGCCTTCGTCCGCCGTGGCACCCCGGGCCTGCGCATCGTTGATGACTGGTCGGGTTTCGGTCAGCGCACCACCGCCAGCGGCACGATTCTGCTGAACAACGTGCGCGTCGAGTCGAGCCTGGTCGTCGATAACTGGAAAATCAACGAGAAGCCCAACACTCAAGGCGCGGTGTCGCAGCTGATTCAGGCAGCCATCGACGCCGGCATCGCCCGTGGCGCCATCGACGATGCCATCGAATTCGTCAAAACCCGCGCGCGGCCCTGGATCGACGCCAAGGTCGAGCGCGCCAGTGATGACCTCTACGTGATCGCCGACATCGGCAAGCTGAAAATCGAACTGCACGCGGCTGAAGCACTGCTGCGCAAGGCCGGGCAAGTGCTGGATCAGGTACACACCGCGCCGCTGACCGCCGAATCCGCCGCCCGCGCTTCAATTGCGGTGGCCGAAGCGAAAGTGCTGACTACCGAGATTTCCTTGCTCGCCAGCGAGAAGCTTTTCGAACTGGCCGGCAGCCGCGCGACCCTCGCCGAATTCAACCTCGACCGTCACTGGCGCAACGCCCGGGTGCACACCTTGCACGACCCGGTGCGCTGGAAATATCACGCGGTCGGCGCCTATCGCCTGAACGGTACTTTGCCGGCCCGCCATTCCTGGATCTGACGACCAGACATCTGGAGAAAACCCATGCCTTTTTCCCATCCCGTCGCGGTCATCACCAGCGATGAGCAAGCCCTGATCGTCGCCAGCGACCTGGCCGAAGATTTCAAACGCGACAGTGCCGTGCGTGACCGCGAACGCCGCCTGCCACTGCCGGAGCTCGACGTGTTTTCCCGCTCCGGCCTGTGGGGCATCAGCGTGCCCAAGGAGTATGGCGGCGCCGGCGTGTCCAACGTGACCCTGGCCAAAGTCATCGCCCTGATCGCTCAGGCCGACGGCTCCCTCGGACAGATTCCGCAGAACCATTTTTACGCCCTCGAAGTGCTGCGGGTTAACGGCAGCCACGAGCAGAAACAGCGGCTGTACGCCGAGGTGCTGGCCGGTCAACGTTTTGGCAACGCCCTGGCGGAACTGGGCACCAAAACCGCCCACGACCGCGTCACCAGTCTCAAGCGTGACGGCGACGGCTATCGCATCAACGGGCGCAAGTTTTACGCGACCGGCGCGATCTACGCGCAGCGTATCCCGACCTCCGTGGTCGATGAAAATGGCGTGCAGCAACTGGCCTTCGTCCCGCGTGACAGCAAGAAACTGACGGTGATCGACGACTGGAGTGGTTTCGGTCAGCGCACCACCGGCAGCGGATCCGTGGTGTTCGAAGACGTCTACGTTGCCGCCGAGGACGTGATCCCGTTCCAGAGTGCCTTCGAGCGTCCGACCACGGTCGGCCCGCTGGCGCAGATCCTTCACGCCGCCATCGACACTGGCATCGCTCGCGCCGCTTATGAAGATGCCCTGCACTTCGTGCGCAGCAAGACCCGGCCATGGATCGACTCCGGTAACGACAAGGCCACCGAAGACCCGCTGACCCTGAAGAGCTTTGGCCATTTGAGCATCCGCCTGCACGCCACCGAAGCACTGCTTGAGCGCTCCGGCGAATTCCTCGACAAGGCCCAGGCCGAGACCAATGCAGAAACAGTCGCTGCGGCGTCGATTGCAGTCGCCGAAGCACGGGCGATCAGCACTGAAATTTCGCTCGCCGCCGGCAGCACCTTGTTCGAACTGGCCGGCAGTCAAGCGACCCTGATTGAGCACGGCCTCGACCGTCACTGGCGCAACGCCCGGGTACACACCCTGCACGACCCGGTGCGCTGGAAATATCACGCGGTGGGCAATTACTACCTCAACGCTGAAAACCCTCCGCTTCGAGGGACGATCTGATGAGCGGCGCGAAAAAGAAGATTCTGCTCAACGCGTTCAACATGAACTGCATCGGCCACATCAACCATGGCCTGTGGACGCATCCGCGCGACACTTCGACGCGCTACAACACCCTCGAATACTGGACCGAACTGGCGCAGTTGCTGGAGCGCGGGCTGTTTGACGGGCTGTTCATCGCCGACATCGTCGGCGTGTACGACGTCTATCAGAATTCGGTGGACGTCACGCTCAAAGAGTCGATCCAGCTGCCGGTCAACGACCCGCTGCTGCTGGTCTCGGCCATGGCTGCGGTGACAAAAAACCTTGGTTTCGGCCTGACCGCCAATCTCACTTACGAGCCGCCGTATCTGTTCGCCCGCCGCATGTCGTCGCTCGATCACCTGAGCCGCGGTCGGGTCGGCTGGAATATCGTCACCGGTTACCTGGACAGCGCCGCCAAGGCCATGGGCCTGCGCGAACAGGTCGAGCATGACCGTCGCTACGATCAGGCCGACGAGTACCTTGAAGTGCTCTACAAACTCTGGGAGGGCAGTTGGGAAAACGGCGCGGTGCTCAATGACCGCGAGCAACGCATCTACGCGCAGCCGGAGAAAGTGCACAAGGTCGAACACCACGGCGAGTTCTATCAGGTCGAGGGATATCACCTCTGCGAGCCGTCGCCGCAGCGCACGCCGGTGCTGTTCCAGGCTGGCAGTTCGGATCGCGGTTTGCTGTTCGCCGGGCGCCACGCCGAGTGCGTGTTCATCAGCGGCCAGAACAAGCCGTCGACCAAAGTGCAGGTGGACAAGGTCCGCGCCAGCGCGGTCGAGGCCGGGCGCAATCCCGAGGATATCAAGGTGTTCATGGGCCTCAACGTGATCGTCGGTGCCACCGAAGAAGCCGCGTGGGCCAAGCACGCCGAGTACCTGAGCTATGCCAGCGCCGAGGCCGGCGTCGCGCATTTCTCGGCGTCCACCGGGATCGATTTTTCCCAATACGAAATCGACGAACCGATCCAGTACGTCAAGAGCAATGCCATCCAGTCCGCCACCAAAAATCTGCAGAACAACGACTGGACCCGACGCAAGTTGCTCGAGCAGCACGCCCTCGGTGGCCGCTATATCACCGTGGTCGGCTCGCCTGAGCAAGTGGCGGATGAACTGGAAGCGTGGATCGCTGAAACGGGACTCGACGGCTTCAACCTGACGCGCATCGTCACCCCGGAAAGCTATGTCGATTTCATCGAGCTGGTGATTCCGGAGTTGCAGCGGCGCGGGTCGTACAAGACTGCGTATGAGAGTGGCAGCTTGCGCGAGAAGCTGTTTCACGGTGAGGCACATTTGCCCGAGCAACACACCGGCTCTTCATACCGACATTAAAAGCTTCGCTGGCAAGCCAGCTCCCACAAGGGTCTGTGGCGTTCACAAAACCTGTGGGAGCTGGCTTGCCAGCGATGAGGCCCGAGCAGACACACAAAATTCATGCACTGACTGGAAAAATCACCATGACCAAGAAACTTCTCTCCCACCCAGTCAAAGCACTGGCCCTGGCCCTCGGCCTGTTCAGCTCGGCAGTGTTCGCCGCCGATGCACCCCTTAAAATCGGCACCACCGCCGCCTTCGCGATTCCGCTGGAAGCCGCCGTCGAAGAGGCCTCCAAACAAGGCCTGAAAGTCGAACTGGTGGAGTTCACCGACTGGATCGCGCCGAACGTCAGCCTCGCCGCTGGCGACATCGACGTGAACTACTTCCAGCACATCCCGTTCCTCGAAAACGCCAAGGCCGCTTCCGGTTTTGACCTGGTGCCATTCGCCCCGGGCATCATCAACAACGTCGGCCTCTACTCGAAGAAATACAAAAGCTTCGACGAGTTGCCTGAGGGCGCCAGCGTCGCCATCGCCAACGACCCGATCAACAGCGGTCGCGGTCTGCAACTGTTGGCCAAGGCCGGTCTGATCACCCTGAAACCGGGGGTCGGCTACAAGGCCACCGAAGACGACATCATCGCCAACCCGAAGAAGATCCAGATCCTGCAAGTCGAAGCCGTGCAACTGGTGCGCGCCTACGATGACGCCGATCTGGTCCAGGGCTACCCGGCCTACATTCGTCTGGCGAAGACCTTCGATGCCGGCTCGGCGCTGCTGTTCGACGGCCTCGACCACAAGGAATACGTGATCCAGTTCGTGATCCAGCCAAAGAGCAAGGACGATCCGCGCCTGATCAAATTCGTCGACATCTACCAGCACTCGCCGGCCGTTCGCGCCGCGCTGGATAAAGCCCACGGCAAGCTGTATCAGGCCGGTTGGGAAAGCTGAGGATGACGGCCGCGATCCAACGGCGACTGGAGATTCCAGAGCCCAAAAATGCTGAAAAAACCGAACTGCATCCCGAGCTGAATCGCGCCCATGTGCGCTTCATCGGCCTGGGTAAAACCTACGAGGGTCGGCAAGGCCCGGTCGCGGCCCTGCAGGGCATCGATCTGGCGATCCAGCGCGGCGAGGTGTTTGGCATCATCGGTCGCAGCGGCGCCGGCAAGTCGTCGCTGATCCGCACCATCAATCGTCTGGAACAACCCACTGCAGGGCGGGTGCTGATCGATCAGGTCGACATCGGCGAGTTCGATGAAGACCGTCTGGTGGCCCTGCGCCGAAGGATCGGCATGATCTTCCAGCACTTCAATCTGATGTCGGCCAAGACCGTGTGGCAGAACGTCGAACTACCATTGAAAGTGGCTGGCGTGCCGAAGGCACAACGCGAGCAGAAAGTCCGCGAACTGCTCGAACTGGTCGGCCTGCAAGCCAAGCACACGGCCTACCCGGCGCAGCTTTCCGGCGGGCAGAAACAGCGCGTCGGCATCGCCCGCGCATTGGTGCATGACCCGGACATTCTGCTGTGCGACGAAGCCACTTCGGCGCTCGATCCGGAGACCACCCAATCGATCCTCGGCCTGCTGCGCGAGATCAATCAGCGCCTGGGCCTGACCATTGTGCTGATCACTCACGAAATGGCTGTGATCCGCGAAATCTGCGACCGCGTGGTGGTCCTGGAACACGGGCGGATCGTTGAGCAAGGCCCGGTCTGGGAAGTGTTCGGCAATCCGCAGCACGAGGTCAGCCAGACCTTGCTCGCGCCGCTGCAACACGCACTGCCGGAAGAACTGCAGAGCAGCCTGCATGCCCAGCCACCCTCCTCCGAGGCAGCGGTGGTGCTGCGTTTGCAGTTCACCGGTAGCGCCGCCGACGAGCCGGATCTGGCCGCGTTATTTACCGCCCTCGGCGGACGCGTGAAGTTGCTGCAGGGCGGCGTCGAACGGATTCAGGGGCATGCGCTGGGACAACTGTTGTTGGCGGTCAGCGGCTCATCCTTGAGCGCCGAACAATTGCGCGAGCGCGCCGGGCAGTGGGCGCAACGGGTGGAGGTGTCGGGTTATGTGGTTTGATCGCTTGCTGCAGGGTTTCATCGACACCTTCCTGATGGTCGGCGTGTCGTCGCTGATCGCGTTGCTGGTGGGGATCCCGATGGCGGTGATTCTGGTCACCAGCGACAAGGGCGGGATCTATCAGGCGCCGCTGCTCAACCGCGCGTTGGGCGCGTTCGTCAACCTGTTCCGCTCGATCCCGTTTCTGATCCTGATGGTCGCGCTGATTCCGTTCACCCGGCTGATTGTCGGCACCACCTACGGGGTGTGGGCGGCGGTGGTGCCGCTGACCATTGCCGCAACGCCGTTCTTCGCGCGGATTGCCGAAGTGAGTCTGCGTGAGGTCGATCACGGCTTGATCGAAGCGGCGCAAGCCATGGGCTGCCGACGCTGGCATATCGTCTGGCACGTGCTGTTGCCTGAAGCGCTGCCGGGGATCGTTGGCGGGTTCACGATTACGCTGGTGACGATGATCAACTCGTCGGCCATGGCCGGGGCGATTGGTGCCGGCGGTTTGGGCGATATCGCTTACCGCTACGGTTATCAGCGTTTCGACAGCCAGATCATGCTGACGGTGATTGTGTTGCTGGTGGCGTTGGTAGCGGTGATTCAGTTGGGCGGGGATCGTCTGGCGCGGGGCCTGAACAAGCGTTAAGGCATGCCGCGCCTCTGAAACCGCTATCGCGAGCAGGCTCACTCCTACATGGGATCGCATTTCAAATGTAGGAGTGAGCCTGCTCGCGATGGGCTGCGCAGCGGCCCCGCGGGTTGGCGTATATTCGGCAAATCCCAACTGCCGCGCAGCCCTCGACCATGAAGCAAACCCCCACCGACCTGGAACAGATCACCGCCACCACCCTCGGCCACTACAACTCGGTGGCCGAAGACTTTCGCGAAGGCACCCGCGATCACGATGTCAGCCAGAACATCGACGCGCTGCTACGGCATATCCACGGCACTGCGCCGTTCACCCTTCTCGATTTCGGCTGCGGCCCGGGGCGTGACTTGCAGACGTTCACCCGCATGGGCCACGTCGCGGTCGGCCTCGATGGCACGCCGGAATTTGCGCGCATGGCCCGCGAGGACAGCGGTTGCGAGGTCTGGCAGCAGGACTTTCTGAAACTCGATCTGCCAGCCGAGCGCTTCGACGGGATCTTCGCCAATGCAGTGCTGTTTCATGTGCCGTTGCAGGAATTGCCGAGAGTGCTCAAGCAGTTGCATGGCACGCTGAAACCGGGCGGGGTGTTGTTCAGTTCCAATCCGCGCGGGGATAACCGTGAGGGCTGGAACGGGCCGAAGTATGGCGCGTATCACGACCTTGAGGCGTGGCGCGGGTTGCTGACGGCGGCGGGGTTCGTCGAGCTTGAGCACTACTACCGGCCGGCAGGGTTGCCGCGCGAGCAGCAGCCTTGGCTGGCCAGCGTCTGGCGGCGGGTGGGTTGAAGATCAAAAGATCGCAGCCTGCGGCAGCTCCTACAGGGGATTATCTGTAGGAGCTGCCGCAGGCTGCGATCTTTTGCTTTTGCCTCAAGCGGACTCTTTCTGCGGCTCGCGAATCTTGTACCAGGCCACATACAGCGCCGGCAGAAACAGCAGGGTCAGCAATGTCGCGACCACGATCCCGCCAATCATCGCGTAGGCCATCGGCCCCCAGAACACTTCGCGGGCGATCGGGATCATGCCCATGCTCGCCGCCGCTGCGGTCAGCAGGATCGGCCGGCGACGGTGCTCGGTCGCTTCCACCACCGCATCCCACGGCGCGTAGCCCTTCTGCTCGAACTCATCGATCTGCGTCACCAGAATCACCGAGTTGCGGATGATGATGCCGATCAGCGCCAGGATCCCGAGAATCGCCACGAAGCCCATCGGTGTCCCGGTCGGCACCAGCGCCAGCACCACGCCGATCAGCCCGAGTGGCGCGACGCTCGCCACCAGGAACATCTTCTGCACGCTGTGCAGCTGGATCATCAGGAAGGTCGCCATCAGAAACAGCATCAACGGCAGCACCTTGGCAATCGGTCCCTGGGCCTTGCCGCTTTCCTCGACCGTACCGCCGGTGGCGACTTTGTAGCCGACCGGCAGTTTTTCAGCGAAGGCATCAATTGACGGCTTGAGCAGTTTCACCAGATCGGTCGGCTGGATCTCGTCGCGCACCGAGGCCTTGATGGTGATGGTCGGCAAACGGTCGCGACGCCACACCAGCGGCTGCTCCAGCTCATACCGCACAGTGGCGAAGGCCAGCAGCGGAATCGAGGTGCCGTTGGGTGTGACGATCTGCAGGTTCTGCAAAGTTTCCGGGGTGCCGCGCTCGGAATCCACCGCCCGGCCAACAACGTTGATCAGGTAGATATCGTCATCGACCTGGGTCAATGGCGAGCCGCTGACGATGCTGTTCATCAGCTTCGCCACGTCTTCCGACGACAGCCC
Source organism: Pseudomonas sp. LF020 (assembly GCF_053456425.1). NCBI lineage: Bacteria > Pseudomonadati > Pseudomonadota > Gammaproteobacteria > Pseudomonadales > Pseudomonadaceae > Pseudomonas > Pseudomonas sp. LF020. The sequence goes on along the minus strand of NZ_JBRFIX010000004.1, from coordinate 146,888 downwards.
GAGCTGACGCGCCTTGTCCTGGGCGATGTCGATGCGCAGGACTTTGCCCGGCTCGTTCCAGTCGTAAATGATCTCGCCGATGTGTTCGTTCTTGTCCAGCTCGGTCGCCAGGTCGATGGCGTGCTTGCGCACCTGATCGATGTCCTTGCCGCTGACCCGGTACTGGATCGGCCGCCCCACCGGCGGGCCCATTTCCAGCGCCTGGACGTAACTGCCGATGCCGACGAAGTCCTTGTGCAGACGCTCGCGCAAGCGTTGGCTGAGGGCTTCGCGGGCCTCGAAGTCTTTACTGACGATCACCAGTTGCGCGTAGTACGGGTTCTGTAATTGCTGGTCGAGCGGCAGGTAGAAACGGATTGCGCCCTGACCGATGTAAGTGCTCCAGCGCACGATGTCCGGGTCGCCCTTGAGCGTGGCTTCGAGCTTGTCCACAGCCTTGCGGGTTTCGTCGATCGAGGCGTTTTGCGGCAGGTTCAGATCGACGAGGATTTCCGGGCGGTCGGAGGACGGGAAGAACTGGTTCTGCACAAAGCGCATGCAGAACACCGCCAGTACGAAGCACAACACGGTGATGCCGATCGCCCACCAGCGGTTGCGCATCGACCACAGCAAACCGTGATTGAACGCCCGGCCAATGCGCCCCGGCTCACCTTCGTGGGGTTTCACATTGGTGCTGAGGATGTGCACGCCGATCACCGGTGCGAACAGCACCGCGACGATCCACGACACCAGCATCGCCACCGCGATCACCGCAAACAGGGTGAAGGTGTACTCACCGGCGGAGCTGGCGTTGAGGCCGATCGGCACGAAACCGGCGACCGTCACCAGCGTACCGGTGAGCATCGGGAATGCCGTCGAGGTGTAGGCGAATGTGGCCGCCTGCTCCTTGGTCTCGCCCATTTCCAGACGCGTGACCATCATCTCCACGGTGATCATCGCGTCATCCACCAGCAGGCCGAGGGCGATGATCAGGGCGCCGAGAGAAATCCGCTGCATGGTGATGCCGCTGTATTCCATGAACACGAAGACCATCGCCAGCACCAGCGGAATCGAGCACGCCACCACCAGTCCGGCGCGCACGCCAAGACTGATGAAGCTGACCACCAGCACGATGATCACCGCTTCGAACAGCGCGCTGGTGAAGCCGCCGACGGCCTCTTCCACGACCACCGCCTGATCGGACACGGTGTGTACGCCGACACCCACGGGCAAGTCGGCCGTCAGTTGGTCGATGCGCGCATGCAGCGCTTTACCGAACTCCTGCACGTTGCCGCCCTTCTGCATGGCGATCGCCAGGCCGATGGCCGGTTTGCCGTCGAAGCGGAATTCCGGCGTGGCCGGGTCGACGTAACCACGGCTGATGTCGGCGACGTCGGCCAGCCGATAGAAACGGTCGTTGAGCTTGAGGTTGACCTCGGCCAGATCCTTCTCCGAAGCGAACTGCCCCGAGGTGCGCACGGAAATCCGCTCCGGCCCGGCCTCGATCACCCCCGCCGGGGTCACCGCGTTCTGCGATTGCAGGCTCTGCACCACCTGGCGCTGATCGATGCCCAGTGCCGCGAGTTTGCGGGTGGAGAAGTTCAGGTAGATCACTTCGTCCTGCTGGCCGATCATTTCGATCTTGCCCAACCCCGGCACGTTGCGGATCTCGGCGCGGGCCTGTTCCACGTAGTCGCGCAACTGGCGCATGGTCAGGCCGTCGGCGGTAAAGGCGTAGACCGAGCCGTACACATCGCCGAACTCATCGTTGAATCCGGGGCCCTGAATCCCTTGGGGAAACTGCCCGCGAATGTCATCGATCTTCTTGCGCACCTGGTACCAGATTTCCGGAATGTCCTTGGCGCTGGTGGTGTCGCGCAGGTACACGTAGACCGTCGATTCGCCGGGCCGCGTATAGCTTTTCACGTAGTCGAGAGAATCGAGCTCCTCGAGTTTTTTCTCGATGCGGTCGGTAACCTGCTTGAGGGTTTCCTCCTGGGTCGCACCCGGCCACTTGGTCTGGATGACCATGGTCTTGATGGTGAACGACGGGTCTTCTTCGCGCCCCAGATTGAAGTAGGAAAACACTCCCATCAGCAGCGCGACGAACATCAGGTACCAGACGAACGACTGATGCTTGAGGGCCCATTCGGAGAGATTGAAAGAGCCTTTCATTGACTGTCCTCGTCGAGTTTCACGGCTTGTCCGGGTTTGAGACTGTTGACGCCTGCGCTGACCACCTGCTCACCACTCTTGACCCCGCCGGCGAGCACCACGGTGCTGTCGGTGCGGCTGGTGACGCTGACATCGCGCGGTGACACGGTTTTGCTCTGGGTGTCGATGACCCAGATGCGGGTCTTGCCGTCGACTTCCTGCAACGCCGTGGCGGGCAGTTCGATGCGCGGTTTGATCGGCGAGCTGAGGGTCACGCTGATCGCCGTACCGAGACGAAACCCGGGGGGTGTTTCGCTCAGGGTCAGGCGGGCGCGACGGGTACGCGTGGCACTCTGCGCCTGGGGTTCGATTTCACGAATGATCGCCGTGGTGTGAATGCTCGGGTCGAGCTGCGCGGCCACCAGAAATACCACGTCGGACGGGATCTGATCGACCAGCGTGTCCGGCAGGTCGATCACCGCTTCCTTGATGTCCGGTTGCGCCAGGGTCACCACTTGCTGGCCGGCGGTCACCACCTGGCCGGCCTCGGCATTCCATGCGGTGACCACGGCTTTGTGGTCGGCACGCAATTCGGTGTAGCCGAGTTGATCCTGGCTCTGATTGACCGCCGCGCGCGCCTGATCGAGCGAAGCCTGGGTGGTTTTCAGGTCGGTGGTGGCGATGTCCAGTTGTGCCTGGGCGCCCACTCCGCGATCGAATAGTGCCTGCTGCCGCCGGGCGTTGGCCTGGGCGTTGATCAGTTGCGCCTGGACCTTGGCCAGATCGCCCTGGGCCGAACGTAACTGGTTCTGCTGATCGCTCGGATCGAGGGTGGCGAGCAGCGTGCCCTTGTCGACTTCCGCGCCAACATCGACGTTGCGACTGGCGATACGGCCGCCGACGCGAAACCCGGTATTGCTCTCGTAACGCGCCTGAATGCTCCCGGCAAAACGCCCGAGGGTTTCCTCGTTCAGCGCCTGCACCTTGATCGACAATACCGGCCGCACCGGCTCCGGCGGTGGCTCGCTTTTCGAGCAGGCGGCCAGCAACACGCCGATGGACAACAGCCCCAGACGCTTCATGGCTGCGCTCCCGGTTGCAGATCCTTGTAGGTGTTTTCTGCCACCTCGACTTTTATCCCCGGGTGCAGCAGTTGCCCACCGGCCACGATCACCTTCTCGCCGCCGGTGAGTCCTTCACTGATGATCACGTTGCCGGTCAGGTAGCGGCCGACCGTGACGTTGTGCAGTTGCGCCTCGCCCTTGTCATCGACGATCCACACGGCGGGGTCGCTGATGTTTTTGGTCAGCGCCGACCACGGCAATTGCACTGCCGACTTGCCCGAGCCTTTGGCACTGGCACTGACCACCGAGCCCAGCTGCATGCCCTGCGGCAGGCTGTCGAGAGTAACCTTGACCTGCACCGTGCCGGACTGCGCCGACACCGCCGGGGTGATTTCGCGCACGGTGCCGGTGGTCTTGATGTTGGGGTTGTCGAGCAGGCTGACCACGATCGAGCGATCCGCAGGCCGTTCCGAGAGCAGCGATTCGTAGACGTTGAACACCGCATCGCGCTCGCCATCGCGGGCCAGTTTGAAAATCGGCGCGGTCGCCTGGACCACCTGGCCGACTTCAGCCTGGCGCTCGGTGATGATGCCGGGGGCATCGGCGATCAGCGCGGTGTAACTGAGTTGATCCTTGGCATTGGCCAGCTGCGCCTGAGCCGCGCTCAGTGCGCTCTGACTGCTGCGCAAGGCGGCTTGAGCGGAGTCGAATTCGCTCTGACTGGTGTAACCCTTGGGCAACAGTTTCTGCTGCCGCACGAACGCCGCGGCGCTCTGTTTGACTCGCGCCTGCTCGGCGACCACCTGCGCCTGGGCGGAATCGACATTGGTCTGCAAATCCTTGGGATCGAGTTTGGCCAGCACCTGTTTGGCGCTGACCCGGTCGCCGACATCGACCATGCGCTGGATGATCTTGCCGCCGACACGGAACGACAGTTCGGTCTGCACCCGGGCCTGAACGTCACCGGTGAGGGTCACGGCAGCGGCGTAATCGGCCGGTTTGACCTCTTGCACGAAGACTCGTGGCAGGTACTCCGCCGGGGCCTCTTTCTTGCCGCAAGCGGTCAGCGCCGTGAGCAGGCTCAGCACGACAACTGTTTTCAATCCGGGACTCGCCATGCAGACTCCTTCCTGTGTACGAACGTGCAAGTGACGATACGACTGTGAGCTTAGAACAGGGTTCAACCTTCGCTCGCGGGAATAACGCATTTTCCACATTGATTTCTGTGGCGAGGGAGCTTGCTCCCGCTCGACTGCGAAGCAGGCGCAAACCTCTCGAATCGGGGTTTGGGGCCGCTTCGCAGCCCAGCGGGAGCAAGCTCCCTCGCCACAGGGGTACGGGCACGGCACACTATCGGCTCCGGCAAAGGAAACGCCCATGCTCAAGACCCTCGCGGTGGCCAATTACCGCTCGATCAATAAATTGGTGATTCCGCTGGGCCGGCTGAACCTGATCACCGGCCCCAACGGCAGCGGCAAGTCCAACCTCTATCGGGCCTTGCGCCTGCTGGCGGAGACCGCGCAGGGCGGCGTGGTCAACGCGCTGGCCCGCGAGGGTGGGCTGGACTCGACGTTCTGGGCCGGGCCGGAAACCATCAGTCGGCGCATGCGCAACGGCGAAGTGGCGGTCGAGCCGACGGTGCGTCAGGGCGTCAAAAGGCTGCGCCTGGGGTTTGCCGGGGAAGATTTCAGCTACTCCATCAGTCTCGGCCTGCCCGATTCCAACGGACACTTCATGTTGCCGGGGGACACTCATCCCAGCCCCTCGCGCTTCAGCCTCGATCCGCAGATCAAACGCGAATGTATCTGGGCCGGACCACTCTATCGTCCGGCGAGCCTGCTGGTAGATCGCAACGGCCCGATGATTCGCGCCCGCGAAGGCCGCAGTTGGGACGTGCTGGCGCAGCACACGCCGAACTTCGACAGCCTGTTCGATCAGGTCGGCAGCCTGCGCAGTTCGCCGGAAGTGTTCCAGATGCGCGAGTTCATTCGCCGCTGGCGCTTCTACGATCACTTTCGCAGCGACGCCGACGCCCCGGTGCGCCAGCCGCAATTGGGTACGCGCACGCCGGTGCTGCATCACGACGGTCGCGACCTCGCCGCAGCCCTGCAGACCATCAATGAAATCGGTGACCCCGAGGCATTGCAGGCGGCGATCAGCGATGCCTTTCCCGGCGCACGGCTGAACATCGCCCCGCTGGCCGGCGGACGCTTTGCCATCGAGTTCTTTCAGGAGGGGTTGCTGCGGCCATTGTCGGCGGCGGAGCTATCGGACGGCACCCTGCGTTATCTGTTGCTGATCGCCGCGCTGCTGACGCCACGCCCGCCGTCATTGATGGTGCTCAACGAACCGGAAACCAGTCTGCATCCGGATCTGTTGCCGGCGCTGGCGCGCTTGATCATTCGCGCTTCGCAGGCGTGTCAGGTGTGGGTGGTGTCGCATGCGCGAAGGTTGATTTCGGCATTGCAGGAAGACTCGGAGTGCAATTGCATCGTGCTGGAGAAGACGCTGGGACAGACCGGGATTGTCGGCCAGCGGGTGCTGGATGAGCCGGCGTGGAACTGGCCGGATTGAGCGTTTCAGCCCAAAGCCCCTCACCCTAACCCTCTCCCGGAGGGAGAGGGAACTGATTGGGGAATGCTGGTGAATTACGCCGACCTGAAAATGCTTCCGTGAATCCATAATCGACTCGGTCGTTCAGGTCGATGCAGGACGCAACACACCTCGGTCGGCTCCCTCTCCCTCCGGGCGGTCCGACGTTTCGGGAGGGCTGGGGTGAGGGGTTGCTCTTCAGCCTCACCGCGGACCTGTCAGGCAATCACCCCTGCCACTTGCCACCCTCGACAATCACACTCTCAGGCTGGGTGTCATCGCTCAGCTCTTTACGCACATATTGGTCGTACAGCTTGAGCAGGTACTTCTCTTCACCCAGCTTGGCCAACTCGGTATTCACCCAGTCACGCAGCTCGACGTTGCCCTTCTTCACTGCCGGCGCAATCGGTGCTTCGGCGCCGAGTTTTTCGTCCAGCACGCGGTAGCCAGGGTTCTGCTTGGCCCAGCTGAACAGCACCAGATTGTCCTGCGCGTAGGCATCGCCACGGCCGTTGGCCAGGGCTTGCAGCGACTCGGAGTTTTTCTCGAACTTCAGCAGTTTCCAGTCCGGATGATTCTTGGTCAGCCAGATGTCGGCGGTGGTGCCGGTGGTAACGATAGTGGTGCGGCTGGCCAAGTCATCGAGGCTTTTCACCGCGCTGCTCTGGGGCACCAGCGCCTGCACCGCGACCTTGAGGTTCGGGTTAGTGAATTCCACCGCTTCCTTGCGCTCCGGAGTCACGGTCATGTTGGCGAGGATCAGGTCGACCTTGTCGCTTTGCAGGAACGGAATGCGGCTCGCCGGCTCCACGGCCACGAACTCGACCTTGTTCTCGTCGCCCAGCAGATCCTTGGCGAAGCGCCGACCGATGTCGGTGTCGAAGCCGACGTAGCGCCCGGCCTCATCGACGAAACCGAACGGTGGCTTGTCGGTGAATACACCGACGATCAGTTTGTCGCGGGCCTTGATCTTGTCCAGGTAACCGGCTGGGGCGGTGCTTACGCTGGCGACTTTCGGCTTGGCCGGTTCTTCGGATTTGTTGCAGCCGGCGAGCAGCGCGAGCCCCAGCAGCGGCAGGAAAAACAGGGATGACTTGGCAGTTTTCATAGCGGTTCCAGTTCCTTTGTCGGATTCGTTTCAGGCAGTGTTGCAACGAAGGAGAACTTCTCCAGAAACTGCTGCGCGCGTGCGGTTTGCGGGTTCGTAAAGAAAATCTCGGGCGGGTTCTGTTCAAGGATGCGCCCGGCGTCCATGAACACGATGCGGTCGGCCACCGCGCGGGCGAAGGCCATTTCGTGAGTGACAATCAGCAGGGTCATGCCCTCGCGGGCCAGGCCCTGAATCACTTGCAGCACTTCCTTGACCATCTCCGGGTCGAGGGCGGCGGTGACTTCGTCGAAGAGCATCACGCGCGGGTTCATGCACAGCGAACGGACGATGGCGATGCGTTGCTGCTGGCCGCCTGAGAGCTGGCGCGGGAACGCATCGCGCTTGTCGGCCAAGCCCACGCGCTCAAGCAAGGCTTCGGCCTGCTGCTGCGCTTCACGACGCTGGCGCTTTTGCACCTTCAGCGGGCCGAGCAGCAGATTGTCGAGCACGCTCATGTGCGGGAACAGGTGATAACTCTGGAACACCATGCCGATCTGCTGGCGCACCTCTCGCCAGTCGGTGGTCTTGTCCAGCAGCTCGCGGCCGACAAACTTCAGGCTGCCGCTGTGGGCTTCTTCCAGACCGTTGAGGCAACGCAGCAGCGTGCTTTTGCCGCAACCGCTGGGGCCGAGGATGACGATCACTTCGCCGCTGCGCACTTGCAGGTCGATGCCCTTGAGCACTTGCTGCTCGCCGTAGAATTTGTTGAAACCCTGAAACTCGATCAATGCGCTCATGCTTGCGTCCAGCGCCGCTCCAGCACGCGCGAGGCGGCCGACAGCGGGTAGCAGATGAAAAAGAAAAACAGGAACAGCACGCCGTAGATCAGCACCGATTCGTAAGTGCGCTCGATGATCTGCTGGCCGACCTTGATCACATCGACCACGCCAATCAGCACCGCCAGCGAGCTGGTCTTGATGATTCGCGTGTAGACGTTGATGGTCGGCGGCGTCATGCGTTTCAGCGCCTGCGGCAGCAATACGTAGCCGTAGAGTTGCGCCGCGTTCAGGCCAATCGACAGCCCCGCTTCACGTTGGCCGCGCGGCAACGAATGCAGTGCACCGCGTGAGACCTCGCCCACCTCGCTGGCGCCCCACAGCGACAGCACCAGCACCGCGCACCAGAAACTCGGAATGCTCAGGCCGAAGAAAATCGGCAGGCCGAAAAACAGCAGGTACAACCAGACCAGCACCGGGATCGCCCGGAACAGTTCCAGATAGACCCGCAGGATCGCGTTCAGCCACCTCACGTTGAGCGTGCGCAACACACCGTAGAGCACCCCGCCAACGGTGCTGATGGCGATGCTCAGGAACGAGATCGACAGGGTTTGTCCGGCGCCTTTTGCCAGTTGCGGCAACGACACCCAGAGCAGCTCAAGACCCGAACTGGCCATGCTGGAGCCTCCTTTCCAGACGGCTGAGCAGCAGCGACAGCGGCAAGAACAGCAGCACGCAGATCAGCGTCAGCACGGCGAGCATTTCGTAGGTTTTGTAGTAGAGCGCAATGTAGCTCTTGGTGGTGTAGAGGATTTCCGGCACCGCCACTGCCGAGACCACGGTGGTTTCCTTGAGCAGGAAAATGAAATTGGCGAACAGCGACGGCAGGCTGAGAATCCCCGCTTGCGGCAGGATCACGTAGCGCAGCAACTGGCCGTGGGACAGACCAATGGAGCGGCCCGATTCCAGTTGCGCCTGCGGCACCGCATCGACCCCGGCGCGCAGCACTTCGGTGAGGTAGGCGCCGCCGAGAAAAGTCATGGTGATAATCGCGGCGGTGAATCCGGAAACCTTGATTCCTAGCGCCGGCAAGGCGAAGTAGACGAAGAACAGTTGAATCAGCAGCGGCGTGTTGCGCGCCAGTTCCACATAAAGGCCCACCAGTTTTTGCAGGTACGGCGTGCGGAACACCAGAATCGTTGCGTTGAGCAGCGCCACCAGCAGCGATGTGCCGATGGCGATGAACCCGACTTGCAGCGTCACGCCCACGGCCTTGAGAAAGGCCGGCAAGGTGCTGAGGATAAATGCGTAATCGAAAGTCATGAAGCATCCTGGACGTCGCTCGGTAAGCGGCGGTCATGCAGTCCATGGACAGCGGGTAACTGTCCGGCAGGCGCTGACTTTATAGGTATAAAAATAAGAATTTAAATACCGTTAAAGCATATTGATATCACCCAAAAAACTATCTTGTGGGTTTGCCGGGAAGGAATAAGAAGGCTATTTTCCCTTGCGCTGTAGGAAGGATCTTTTTTGCGTGAAAGCCCTCCAAGGACGAACAGCTTTTGGCCAGACTCCCCCGGCCAAACCATTACAAGGAAGACAACATGGACGTAAAAGTGCCGCAGCGACTGGATCCGCAGGACATCGTGAAATTGCTCGTGGCGTTGCGCCGGGCGTTGAAGGCTCAGGTAACCTGAGGTCAGGATCAACAGCACCCTCACCCCAGCCCTCTCCCCGAGGGAGAGGGGGCCGACCGCAGTGTCTGGCGATTAACATCGACCTGAAAGATCGAGTCGATTATGGATTCGGCAGAAAACTTTCACGTCGGTGTACTTCTACAGCATCCCCCAATCAGTCCCCTCTCCCTTTGGGAGAGGGCTAGGGTGAGGGGCTTTTCAACGCACGCACAAAAACGCCGATGACCCTCACGGGCCATCGGCGTTTTCATACCTTGAAGGGGTGGTTCACGCGTCGTGATCAGAACGCCGGCAATACCGCGCCGTTGTACTTCTTCTCGATAAACGCTTTGACTTCCGGGCTGGTCAGGGCTTTGGCCAGTTTCTGGATGGCGTCGCTGTTCTTGTTGTCCTCACGGGCCACCAGGAAGTTCACGTAAGGCGAGTCAGCGCCTTCGATCACCAGCGCATCCTTGGTCGGGTTCAGCTTGGCTTCCAGCGCGTAGTTGGTGTTGATCATGTCCAGATCAACTTCCTTCAGGACGCGTGGCAGCAGAGCCGATTCCAGTTCCTTGAACTTGAAGTTGTGCGGGTTCTTGGCGATGTCTTTCGGGGTCGCCAGGGCGTTTTTCGGATCTTTCAGTTCGATCAGGCCAGCCTTCTGCAGCAGGATCAGTGCGCGGCCGCTGTTGCTGCCTTCGTTCGGGATGGCGATGGTCGCGCCGTCCGGCAGATCAGCCAGTTTCTTATACTTGCTCGAGTAGCCACCGAACGGTTCAACATGCACACCTTGCACGGTCACCAGGTACTTGGCCTTGTCGTCCTTGTACTTGCCCTGGTTGAAGCTGTTCAGATACGGCAGGGTCTGGAAGTAGTTGGCATCCAGACGCTTCTCGCCAACCTGCACGTTCGGTTGCACGTAATCGGTGAAGACTTTGATCTCCAGATCCACGCCTTCTTTGGCCAGGGTCGGTTTGATCAGCTCAAGAATTTCCGCGTGCGGTACCGGAGTCGCCGCCACCACCAGTTTCTCGCCGGCCTGAGCCAGGGAAGCAGTCAGAGCAGCCGCCAATGCGGTAAACAACAGAACCTTTTTCATGCAGTGTCCTTATCGAGAATCACGGTCGCGAATGGCGACGGCTATTAATACGAGTGCCAGTGAAGTGCTATCTCTGGCGTGAAGCGGACAATACCGGGATTTTTTATTCCCGGACAATAACGTTTATTCACGTTGATATTCCATTTTGTTCATACACGCGAGATAGACGTGCAGGCGCTGCCGCAGGCTGCGATCTTTTAATTTTCAACGGGTTGAATGTGTCTGGAAGCAAGATCAAAAGATCGCAGCCTGCGGCAGCTCCTACACGAGGCCTGCGTTTTTCAGTAGCTGCTTTAGCGCCTGCTGATCGGTGGCGGTGCCATTTTCCAGGATGTGTTTAATCTGGCTTTCGATCTGCACCAGTGTCGGAGGCAGGTTCAGGTGTTCCGGGAGGATTTCGTCGCCGGTGCTGACCAGCAGCGCGAAGTGAATCACGTTTTCCAGCTCACGGGTGTTGCCCGGCCAGCTGTGGCGCTCCAGCAGGTGTTGCGCCGCTTCGCTGATCAACGGCACCGGCAGGTCGAGGCGCTGGCTGTAGATGCCGAGAAAATATTCCGCCAGCGACAGGATGTCGCCGATCCGCTCGCGCAGCGCCGGCAGTTCCAGCTGCCCTTCGCTGAGGTAGTGATAGAGCCGTTCGTGAAACTTCCCCGCGTCCACCGCTTGCGCCAGGTCGATGCTGGTCGCCGCCACCAGCCGCACATCCACCGGGCTTGGCTGATGCGCGCCGACGCGGGTGACTTCGTGATTTTCCAGGGCGGCGAGCAGTTTGATCTGGATCGGCAACGGCAGATCGCCGATTTCGTCGAGATACAAAGTGCCGCCATTGGCCGAACCGAACCAGCCGGCACGACTGCTGGCCGAACCGGTGTAACTGCCGGCGGCATAACCGAACAGCTCGGCATCGGCGTAGGTCGGGCTGATCGCACCGCAATTGACCGAGACGAACAGGCCGCTGCGATCACTGGCCCGATGGATATGGCGCGCGAGCAGCTCTTTACCGGTGCCGGTCTCGCCGCGGATCAACACCGAGATCGAACGCGGTGCCAGGTGCTCCAGTTCCTCGCGCAACTGGCGGGAACGGGGATCGACGAACACCAGCGCCTTGGCGCGAATGCTCAGGGGACTTTTTTCTGCATCGGGAAAGGTCAGCAACGGCTGACCGAACGTTTCGAAACTCATGGCAGACTCCCGCCCACAACCGCCGGCAGACGGGGGCGTTCAAAAAAGAAAAAGGTTCAAGCGCGACGCCGGGCGTGGTGTTCCATACGGTTTTGCAGGCGATACAGATAAGCGAAGCCCTGCTCCCAGCGCTGATGCCCGGACTTGACGTTGATGTGCCCGGCCCCGGCAAGAATTCCCGCCTCGGCGCCCCAGTGGCGCGACAGCTCCAGCGCGCGCGGGGCGCTGACGGCGGCGTCGTTGTCGGAGGCCACGACCTGGCTGGGGAACGGCAGCAGATCGGTCGGGATCGGCGCGAAATTGCGCAGCGCCGGCGCGCAGGCCGGACGCTCGACGTCGGCCGGTGCGACCAGCAACGCCCCGCGCACTTGCCGCAGGTATTGCACGGGCGCGGTGGCAGCCCAATGCGCAACGGTGACGCAACCCAGGCTGTGAGCGATCAGGATCACTGGCGTGCTGTCGACAGCAATCGCCTCGGCCAGCGCCGCGACCCAGTCTTCACGGCGCGGCGTCAGCCAGTCGGCCTGCTCCACCCGGGCGCTGTTGGGCAGGCTGTTTTGCCAGTGGGTTTGCCAATGATCTTCTGGCGATCCTTGCCAGCCCGGCACAATCAGATAGCGGATTGATTCGTTGCGCATGGGGGAGCTCTCCTGCGTCGTGTCTGTTCCTGATCGAGTATAGGGACGGGATTTATATTCGTTAAGGAATAAGAAGCTATTTATTAAGACCTAAATTGAATATATGATTTGTGTACGACTTTAAATCCTTTACCCCTCACCCCAGCCCTCTCCCGAGGGAGAGGGAGCTAATTTTTGAGCTTTTCAAATCCTGAGTTCGACTTGATATCCCACGTCAGCGTGCGTCTACCAAACACCTAGATCAGTCCCCTCTCCCTCTGGGAGAGGGCTAGGGTGAGGGCTTTGTTTTCTATGCCAGAAATAAAAAAGGGGCCGCACCCTGCCAAGGAGACGGCCCCGGAAAAACGTAAATCCTGTTACCGCGCGGTGATCACCGACAATTTGGTAATCCCCGCCCGCTCGATCGAAGCCATGGCCCGCGCCACTTCGCCGTAGTTCACCCCGTCGTCGGCCTGCAATTGCACGCGCACTTCCGGGTCCTTGGCCTTGGCCGACTTGAGGTTGAACTCCAGCAAGTCCGGCTGAATCTCATCCTTGTTGATAAACAGTTTGCCGGCGCCGTCGATGCTCACCACCAGCGGATCTTTCTGCTCGACCGGTGCTACGGCTTCGGTCTTCGGCAGGTTGATCGGGATCGCGTTGGTCAGCAGCGGCGCGGTGACGATGAACACCACCAGCAGCACCAGCATCACGTCCACCAGCGGCGTCACGTTGATCTCGCTCAGCACCTCGTCGCTGTCTTGCGTGGAGAAGGCCATATCAGGACGCCTCCTTCACTTTTGTTGCGCTGCCCGGCGCCGCTACCTTGTTCGCGGTCGGGTGGATCAGCACGCGGAACGAGCTCTTCTGCGCCAGGCTGTAGAAGTCGTGGGCGAAGTCATCGAGATCCGCCGCCGTCAGTTTCAGACGACGCAGAAAGTAGTTGTAAACCAGCACCGCCGGCACCGCGACGGCGATCCCCACACCGGTGGCAACCAGTGCCGCACCGATGGGACCGGCGACGGTTTCCAGGCTCGCCGAGCCTGCCGCGCTGATGCCTTTGAGCGCTTCCATGATTCCCCATACCGTGCCGAACAGGCCAATGAACGGCGAGGTACTGCCAATACTCGCAACCACTGCCAGACCGGTTTCCAGCGAACGGCGTTCGCGAACGATCTGCTGACGCAAGGCACGCTCCAATCGATCCTGATGGTTGATCGCCTGGCTCAGGTCATTGGCCTGCGGCGCCTCACCCACCTGGATCGCCGCGTAACCGGCCTGTGCTACCCGGGCGGCAGCGCCGGGCTGGGTTTCACTCAATTCCGCGGCGGAGTCGAGACTCGATGCCGCCCAGAAACGTTTATGAAACTTGCGATCCTGCGCCTTCAGACGACCGAACTGCACAGCCTTGAGCAGCGCCAGTCCCCAGGTGGCAACGGAAAAAACCACCAGCAGCCAGATCACCGCACTTTCGATGGATTCCAGTGGAGAGGCCAGTAACGTCATGATGTGTTCCCTCGTGTAAACATTTAGCGCGAATAGGTTTCGGTTTAATGAATCTTGAAATCGATGGGCACGCTGACCCAGCCGTCCTGGGCTACATCACCCTGCTTGGCCGGCACGAAGCTCCACTGCTTGACGGCATTGAGTGCCGCATCGTCGAGTTGCTGCCGACCACTGCTTTTCTGAATCTGAATTTCACCGGGCTTGCCATTGGCCAATACGTGCACCCTTAGCATCACCGTGCCTTCCCAGCCGCGACGTTGGGCCAGCGATGGATATTCCGGCGCCGGATTCTTCAAATACGCGGCGTTGGCCGAGGCCGGCGTTACCGAAGCCGGAGCCGGTGGTGCAGGTGGCGCTGGCGCTGCGACTGGGGCTGCCGGTTGCGCCGGCGCAGGTGGTTGTTCAACGGCTTTGGGTGCCGGTTTCGGCACCGGTTTGGCCACCGGTTTCGGCTTGGGCTTGGGAATCGGTTTGGGTGGCGGCGGCTTCACCGCCAACTCGTCTTCAACCGGCGGCGGTGGCTCAACGACCGGTGCCGGTGGCGGCGGTTCGACCACTGGTGGCGCGGGTGGCGCCGGCCGCGAAAACTCGATGGTCATCGGTGGAATTTCCGGCGGCACGATCGGCAATGCCGGCGTCGGATGCTGGTTGATCCAGTAGATCACCGCGCCGTGCACCAGCAGCGCCAGCACACCGAGCAGAATGGTTTCACGGCGGCTCAGAATGCCCTTGGGCGCACGCTGCAACCGCAGTTGCCCCAGCGGCACACGATGGGGCCGGCCGAGATCGACCAATTCGCCACTCGGTGCCTGGCGCCACAGCACCTCCTGTGCACTGGCGGCGGTCTGGACATTGCCCATTGATTCACTCCCTGCGGTCTCTTTGCGAAGTACCCGACGGGTCGCCGCAAACATCCCCCGGGCGACCGGTCGTTGGGTGAATCATTGGAGTAATGGCTTATCTCCGAAAGTAACTTTTATCGATTTGTTTAGAATTTTTATGAATATAAATTTTTGCTGATCGCTCCGAAGCCACGCCCTGCAAGGGCTGGCGCCGAGGTCAAAATTTACAATGCTTTTCAAGCATGAAAAATATTCGGCGAAGGCATGCGAAAAGCCTTCAATCCGGGCTTTTTCAGGGCTCTTGTCGGGTGAATTCAAGGCCAGTCAGCGCGACATCGCCGCTCAGATCGGCAGCGCTGCCCAGTGCCCGCAAGCGTGTGTAGGCTTGATCGGGTGAGAACATCACCCAGGCTTGCGCCGTGCCATCTGCCGTCAGCGTATTGAAAGAGATGGCGACCGGGCCTGTTGAAAAACCATGCCTGAAGTGAAAATTGCCAAATGCGATCGGATAATCGGTGCCGGACTCGGACAACGTGCCGGTGAAACTGCCGGTGCGGTCATCGCCCTCGACGAGGGTCAAGGTTGTATCTGAAGGTTCATGACGATAAACGCCGTTGATCGTGGACATGTGCAGCATCCTTGCTTGATGTTTTGAGAGTAAAATCCGGCGCTGGCTGCGCCTCATGCATGGCGAACGAAGTCGCCCGGCAGGCTGCTGACCACGCCGTCATAAGTAACGCGCACGCAGTGCCCCTGCAGTTCATGAGTGCCGCGACTTGGCGAGAACAGGGTCAGGGCGAAATAACCGTGATCCTGGTTATTGGCAATCAGCGTGACCACGGTTGGCGGCTGGTAGCCGTTGAGGCTGGCGTAACGGCCACTGACTATGCCGTAGTTGATGCCTTGGTGATGCAACGTGCCGCCGAAGACCCCGGTGCAGTCATCGGAATCGACAATGGTCAGAGAGGGCCCATCGAGGGTGTTGGAATAAAGCGCGTTTTGCATGTAAGCGTCCTGATCGAATGATTAATTCCACCGCGAGCTTAGAATCAAACACCAGCAAGCGCTGTCATCCACAGGAAGCACAAACAACATGAAAATGACTTATTTCATGTAAGAAAAAAGCCGCCAGGCTTGAATAGCATGGCGGCTTTTTCTGCAACATTTAATTACTGTTTAATAAACTCTCCAGCCACACCCACAACATCACCATCAAAGTTGGTACGCGAACCCACCGCACGAACTTTCGAATAGTTGTGATCCGGCGAGAACAGCGTCCAGGACTGATAGCCCGAGCCGTCATTCAGAGCCGCGAAAGTGATGATCGTAGGCTGCCCGGTGCTGTTCTGGAAATGGTAATGCCCGTAAGCGATGTCGTAGTTCACGCCGTTCTGGCTGAACTTGCCGCTGAAGGTGCCGTTGGAGTCGTTGCCATCGGTAATCGTCAGTTTGGCGCCAGCGTTAGCGTTTACATAATTGCCATTAATGCTCGACATAACGAGATTTCCTTTATCGTTGGATAAGTGTCTTCCGATGAGAGCAAGTTCCCTCCTGGAAACTCACGACACTCAGGATGGTTGGCCATTCACTTATTGTCCACGCGACTTTTCAACGAAATTGCAATAAGCAGTATTCAAACCGCACATAACTTATCGCCATTCATTCGAGCATTAATTCCTTTTCAACTAACGACTGGCACTGGTCTGCTGCACTGCCGATGTCGGGGCAATCACGGCGGTCTCGGAGCGCGGCGTACCCTTCGGCACCCAGTCGTAACTCACGGGCAACGCGCGATAGACCCAGTTGCTGATCGCGTCGCTGCCCGGTGCTTTACCCAGATAAGGACTGACGTATTCCCAGACGTTTTCGCCGCCGGCCGTGACCTGGAAAAAGCGCCCGTTCATGCCTTCGTCGATCAGCGTATTGCCGTTGGGCAAACGTCGCGCGCTGCTGATGAACGAGCTATAGAACGCCCACCCCGGCTGCTTCGAATTCGCCGCGCTGTACTGCCAGACGATTTCATTTTTCTGCGGGTCGATTTCCAGCACTCGCGAGCCGGAAATCAGCCCGAGGGTGACGTTCGGGTACCCCGCCGAACCCTGGTTGTCGAACACCAGCAGGTTGCCTGCGCCGGGCAGCCCGGCCGGGATGATGTGCGCATCGTGCTGGCCGACAAATTGATCAACCGGACGCGGCAGTTTCTGCGCGGTTTTCGGGTTGATCAGCGGCAGGTTCGGGCCGAGGCGCCAGACCACCTTGCCGCTGTGTTTGTCGATGATCGCGATGAAGTTGGCGTTGCGGGAATCGAGCAGCAGGTTGTCCGGATTGAAGCGCTTGTCACCGGCGTCGAACCACTTGTTCGGCCCTACCACGCTGAGGTTGTTGATGTGCAGGTAATCCGGGTTGTCGCTGGCGCGCACCAGTTTCAATTGCTCCGGGGTGAAGCCGAATTCGTTCAGGTGTTCCGAGGCCAGCCACTGCCATTTCACCTGCCCGTCGGGGCTGACTTCATAGATCGCATCGTCGATCACTTCAGGCACTTTGAAGCCTTTGACCTTGTGCACCTTGTTCGCCAGCACCACGGTGTTGCCGTTGCTCAACCGGCGCTGATCATGATGCTGTTGCGCCGCACCGCCGGGCGCCTTGTCACCCCACTGCCAGACCACTTTGCCGTTCCAGTCCAGTTCGCCGACGCTCTGGTTGCCCAGACCGTTGCCGGCCGAACCGAGCTTGCCCGGTTCCTTGTCACTGAGTTGCAGCAGCACATGCCCGCGCTCACCACCGACCAGTTGCGGGTCGATGATCGCCGACGGGAAACCCGCCTGCGGCCAGGTCTTCACTGCATTGCCATTCATGTCGATCAGGTGCGTCTGCTTGTCGGCGCCACTGAAGATCACGTACTGGTTAAAGGCCTTGTTCGGGTCATAGCGGGTAACGCCGGTGGGGTACACGCTGGGCGCGGCGAACGCCGTGCTACTGAGTACCACGCTGGACAACAGCAGCGCTGAAGCGGTTTTGCCTGGCAACATGATGCAGCTCCTTGAATGACAGATCAGAAGTCGTAGCGACCGGTAACGCCGAGGGTGCGCGGCGTACCGAGCAGACCTTCATAACCACCATTGCCGCCGGTCCACAGGGTCGTGTAGTAGGTCTTGTCGAAGGCGTTTTTCAGCCACAGCGAAACGTCCCACTGGCCCTGATTGAAATCGCCGCGCAGACCGGTGGACAGGTTGACCACCGCATAACTCGGGATCTGCCCGTAGTCGGAATCCTCGACCGTACCCACCGCTTTCGAGCGGAACGCGTAGCTGGCGGTGACGTAGGGTTCGAAGCCGTTGGCCAGATTCCATTTGTATTCGCCGTTGGCGTTGCCGATCCATTTCGACGCGCCGACCACTTGGTGCCCGCTGAGGTCGCAGGACGCAGGTGCGCCCGGGGCCTGGCTGATTTCCGGCGGGCACGGCGCATCCTTGTACGAGAGATAGCTGACGTCGTTGTACGAGCCGTTGAAGTTCAGGGTCAGGCCACGCAACGGAATTACCGTGCTTTCGAATTCGACGCCGCGCGAACGCACGGAACCGGCATTGGTCAGGTATTGCACGCGGTTGACGTCGTCGTAAGCGTTGGTCTGGTAGGCGTTGACCTGAGTCCAGAAAACGTTGGCGTTAAGCTGCAGACGCCGGTCCCACAGGGTGCTTTTGAAACCGAGTTCGGCGTTGTTCGCACGTTCGGTGCCGATCAGCAGCGAGTCAGCGCCAGCGGTTGGAGCAGACCCTACCGCAAGGTTCACCCCACCGGATTTTTCCCCGTGGGACAGGGTGGCATAGCCGAGCAGATCATCGGTGATGCGATAGCTGAGGTTGAGCAATCCGGACGGGCTGGAGCTGTACTGATTGAGATCGCCGGAGTCGTAGGCGCCAGTGCGTCCGCGTCGTGCCGTGGCCGCTGCGCCGGTGACAGTGGCGCCACCGACCGGCGCATCGCGGGTGACCCAGGCATTCTTCTCTTCATAGGTGCCGCGCACGCCGGCGGTCAAATCAAGGCGTTCGGTAAGGTGCCAGGTGCCTTGGGCGAACAGGGCGAAGCTGTCGGTCTTGATGTGGCCGTTGCCGACGCTGCCGACGTTGGCCAACGCACCGCGTGGCGTGCCGTTCCAGATGTCGGCCTGCGGGCCGTAATAGGCGAAGGATTTGTTGTCCAGATCCGAGCCGAAGTAGTACGCGCCCACCACGTAATCGAAGAACTCGCCCTTGGGCGAGGCCAGACGAAATTCCTGCGAGTACTGTTTGTCTTCCACTGAGACCCCGGCGTTGTAGGTCGCCGCAACGTTGAGACCATCGTCGTTGGCCGGGGTGAAATTCCAGAAGCGATAAGAACTGATCGAGGTCAGGGTGAAGTCGCTCGGCAGCGTCCAGTTGGCCTCCACCGACGTGCCGCCCTGATGCACGGTGACGTGCTGGTCGTTGTCCAGATTGACCTTGCGGTGCGAGCCGTTGACCAGCGTCGCACCGGCGGCATTGGCCCGCGACTGGTAGAGGTTGACGCCGTTGATGGTCGGGCCGGTGCTGTACAGCACGCGGGTGCCGGCGCTGGAATCCTCTTCGTTGTAGTCGCCGATCCAGCGCAGGTTGAAGTCTTCGTTGGGCTTGAACAGCAACTGCGCACGGAAGCCATCGCGCGAGCCACCGTTCAGGTCATGGCCGTTGTATTCGTTTTTGATGTCGCCGTCGCTGCGGGTGCGATAGGCCGAAAAGCGTCCGGCCAGTTGATCGTTGAGCGGCCCGGAAATCGTGCCCTTGGTCTGGAAATAACCATCCTCGCCGAACGAGGTTTCGATGCTGCGCTCAGGGGTGAATGTCGGCGCGCGGGTGCTGATGTTGATCACCCCGGCGGTGGTGTTTTTGCCGAACAACGTGCCCTGCGGCCCGCGCAGGACTTCGAGCTGCTCGATGTCCATCAGGTCGAACACCGCCATCCCCGGACGGCCCAGGTACACGTTATCGATGTACAGGCCGACACTGCCTTCCAGACCGTCACTGGCCGGGTTGTTGCCCAGGCCGCGAATCGACACGCTGGACTGGCGCGCGTGCATGTAGGCGACGTTGACGCTCGGCACCAGTTGCTGCAAATCCTGAATTCGGTAGACCCGCTGGGTCTCCAGCGTCTGGCCGCTGACCACGCTCATCGGCGTCGGCACATCCTGCGAGCTTTCTTCACGTCGGCGGGTGGTCACAGTCACGGTTTCCAGCTGCGAGCTGTTGGCCGCCGGTTTGCCGGCGGGGAGTGGCGCCGGGGTTTCGGCGTCGGCGGCGTAGCTGTGAGTCCAGCTGGCACTCCCCGCCAGCAACAGGGCCAGAGGCAGGCGTTTGAGCCGTCGTGGCGTTAAGGGTGACGCAAGGTTCAACGGACTCATGGCGCGGCTCCTGGTCAAAAAACACACAGACATCTTCAGCGCTGCATATTCTTTTAAGTTATTTATTTATGGATTTACAAATATTTACTGCATAAGAGATTGCCTTTATAAGGAGTCGACCTAATGCATATCCAATGCATTTCCCGGATATTTTTTATGTGAAAAATGCATATCGACTTGCGCCAACTTCGACACTTCATCGCCCTCGCCGAACAACGCAGCTTCGTCGCCGGCGCGCAGGCGGTGAACCTGTCGCAGTCGGCGTTCAGCCGCAGTATTCAGGCGCTGGAACACAGCGTCGGCTGCCAGTTGATCGATCGCGGGCGCAAGGAACTGCCACCGACCAAGCAAGGCCAAGTGCTGCTCGAACATGCCCGGCGACTGGTCAGCGGCGCGCAGCAGATGGCCAACGAGATCAGCCAGTTCAATGGCCTGGAGGCGGGCGAATTGCGCTTCGGTTGCGGCCCCGCGCCGGCGGCCGGATTGATCCCGCGCGCGATCGGCGCGTTCATCGGCCGTTACCCGAAAGCGCGGGTGCAATTTCAGGTCGATGACTGGCAGAGCCTGAGCAAACGCCTGCTCAGTGAGGAGTTCGAATTCTTCGTCGCCGACACTCGACACTTCGAGGCCGACCCGGATTACCTCACCCATCGATTGCGTCCGCGCAAATGGCATTTCTGCTGCCGCGCCGGGCATCCCTTAACGGCATTTGAACGGGTCTCGGCCGAACAATTGATGAGTTATCCACTGGCGGTGAGCATTCGCCCGCCGAACCTGCGCAAGGTCATCGTCGACCTCAGCGGCCGCCCGGATTTCACGCCGAATGTGGAATGCGAAAACAGCTCAAGCCTGCTCAGCGTGGTGCTGCGTTCGGATGCGATCGGCATTGTCGGGGCGTATTCCGATGCGCTGCATCAGGCCAAGGGTGAGCTGGTGTGTTTGCGGGTCGAAGGGTTGGCCGATGACCTGGAAGAGCTGTACACCCGTTACGGGATTGTCAGTCGGGCAGGGTATCGGTTGTCGCCGCTGGCGGAGGCAATGATTGAGCAGATCAAGGCGATTGATGCGGTGGGTGAGGAGGTTTGTTCACTCGAAAATTTAGCTGTCTGAGCTGCCGCTATCGCTGGCAAGCCAGCTCCCACAAAGTCCGGGTGTTCACATCATTTGTGCCCGGCGCAAATCCTGTGGGAGCTGGCTTGCCAGCGAAGGCGTCGCCAAAGGCACCGATGCATCCCCTGCATAAAACCCATTCCCCAAATGCACTTGCCGAACACCCCCGCCGAAAGCGACAACCCCCACCTGTCTTTCTGACCGGTGAACCCCATGTCCAACCCGCAAAACCCCGTGCGCAACGTGCTGTACATCATGTGCGATCAGTTGCGCCGCGATTACCTGTCCTGCTACGGCCATCCGCATCTTTACACGCCGAACATCGATCGCCTGGCCGCCGCCGGCGTGCGCTTCAGCCGTGCCTACACCCAGGGCACGATTTGCGGGCCGTCGCGGATGTCGGCCTACACCGGGCGCTACGTCAGCAGCCATCAAGTGGCGTGGAACGCCGTGCCGTTGCCGCTTGAGGAACTGACGATCGGCGACTACCTGCGCCCTCACGGCATCCGCACCGCGCTGGTCGGCAAGACCCACGCCACCGCCAACATCGATGCCTTGCAGCGTCTGGCGATCAACCCGGACAGCGCGCAGGCCGAGGTGCTCAACGAGGTCGGTTTCGAACCGTACTTTCGCCACGACGGAATCTTCCCCGACGACCCGCTGTTCGACGACAAGCGCGAATCCGCGCCCTACACCCATTACCTGCGCAAGCAGGGCTTCGACGGGCGCAATCCCTGGCACGACTGGGCCAACGCCGCCGAAGGCGAGAGCGGTGAAATCCTCAGCGGCTGGCACATGCGTCATGCCCATTTACCAGCGCGAATTCCCGAGCAGTTCTCAGAGACTGTCTACACTACAAATCGAGCCATCGACTTCATCACCGAGCAAGGTGAGAAATCCTGGTGTTTACACCTCTCCTACATCAAACCGCACTGGCCCTACATCGTACCGGCGCCATACCACGCCTTGTACAGTACGAAATCGATTCTCGAGCCGGTCCGCGCGACTCCCTCCGAAGCCAGCAAACACCCCGTATACACGGCGTTTCGCCAGCATGAGGAAAGCCTCAACTTCTCCCGTGACTCAGTACGATTGAATGTAATCCCCACCTACATGGGCCTGATCAAGCAGGTGGATGATCAACTCGGGCGGCTGTTCGATTTTCTGCAGAGCAACGGACGTTGGGATGACACGTTGATCGTGTTCACCAGCGATCACGGC
Source organism: Pseudomonas sp. LF020 (assembly GCF_053456425.1). Taxonomy (NCBI): domain Bacteria; kingdom Pseudomonadati; phylum Pseudomonadota; class Gammaproteobacteria; order Pseudomonadales; family Pseudomonadaceae; genus Pseudomonas; species Pseudomonas sp. LF020. Next base: position 124,567 of record NZ_JBRFIX010000004.1, on the reverse strand, counting down.
GACTTTCTTGGCGACCACTGGCTGGGCGAAAAGGAGTTTTTGCTGGAGCAAGCGGTTGGCGTGCCATTGATCGTGCGCGACCCGCGCGCCGCGGCGGACATCACCCGGGGTACGGTGGATGAGCGGCTGGCGGAAACCATTGATGCGTTGCCGACATTTCTCCAGGCCCTGGGCTTGCCGAAGGCCGAGCATCGGCTGGAAGGACGCTCGCTGATCCCGCTGCTGCACGGCGAAAATCCCGATTGGCGCCGCTACGCCATCAGCGAATACGACTACGCCTTCCAGGCGCCTGCGCGTGAGCGACTCGGTCAGCCGATCGACCGTTGCCGCATGACCATGGTGCGCAGCGAGCGCTGGAAATACCTGGCGTACGACGGTTTCCAGTCGCAACTGTTTGACCTGTTGAATGATCCGCAGGAATTGCGCGATCTGGGTGAGGATCCGGCGTACGCCGCGGTGCGCGAGGAGCATGCGGGGTATCTGTTTGAATGGGTGCGCGGATTGAAGCGGCGGACCACGATCAGTCATCAGGAGATTGATGTGCGTGGACAGCGGTTCCGCTATGGCGAGCCGGAGGTCGAGAAAGTCGTGCAGATCGGTGTGTGGTAGTTAAAAGCATCGCTGGCAAGCCAGCTCCCACAGGTTTTGCGTTGTTCACATCCTTTGTGTCCGACACAAATCTCTGTGGGAGCTGGCTTGCCAGCGATGGGGCCTTATCAAACGCCGACGATATCCGCGCCTTTAATAGTCTGACTACGCTGCCCCGAAGTCCCAACCGGCACCTCCCCCTTCAGCGTCACCCGCCGCACGATGCGATCCTGAGTGCCGTAATCATCAATCGCATAATGCTGGGTCGAACGGTTATCCCAGATCGCCACATCGCCCGCCTTCCAGCGCCAGCGCACGGTATTTTCCTGACGGATCACATGGCTCTGCAACAGGCCGAACAGGTGCGCCGAATCGGCCTGCGAATAACCCTTGATACGTTTGACGAAGTGCCCCAGCAACAAGCTCTTCTCGCCGCTGATCGGGTGCACGCGGACCACCGGGTGCTCGGTCTCGTAAACAGTCGAAGTGAAGATCTTGCGATAGCGTTCAAGCTTCTCTGCCGAGACGTCCGGCTTGGCCCCGGCGTAGTCGTATTCGTTGCTGTGCACGGCGACCAGTTTGTCCGCCAGTTCGCGCAGCTCCGTCGGCAGTTCGTTGTAGGCAGTCGCCGTGTTGGCCCACAGGGTGTCGCCACCAAAGGCCGGGGCCACCACCGAGCGCAGGATCGAGGCTTTCGGGTAGGCGTCGACGAAGGTCACGTCGGTGTGCCAGGAGTTGGCGCGCTGGCCTTCGGCCCCGTCCAGTTCCAGCAGATAACGGGTGCCCTCACGCACCGGTACGGTCGGATGCGCCACAGGCTCGCCGAGCAGATGGGCGAAGGCTTCCTGGCGCTGATCGTCGAGCTGGGTCTGCTCGCGGAAGAACACCACCTTGTACTGGATCAGCGCCTGCTGAATGGCTTCGACCGTGGCGGCGTCCAGTTCACCGGACAGGTGCACGCCACGAATCTCGGCGCCGATACGGCCGGCCACCGGGTGAATTTCCAGCGCGTGGACAGCGGGTTTTACAGCGAGTGCGGCATTGCTCATGGGTAGACCCTCATCGACTGCTTGCGGTTGGGCGGCAGCGAAGCATCGCTCTATCTATATTCCATTTACATCTAATAGATATTCACATGCTTCGTTGACGGAATAAGAGCTTGCATTTAAAACCTCAAGCAACCCTCGTCGCAAATGCCTTCGAGCTATTTTTAGGATGCCGGAAAAGCATATGGATCTTCGCCAGTTGCGCTACTTCATCGCCCTCAACGAACACCGCAGTTTTGTCCGCGCGGCAGACGCGATGGGCATCACTCAACCGGCGTTCAGCCGCAGCATTCAAGGGCTGGAGCAAGAGTTCGGCTGCGTGCTGGTGGATCGCGGCAACAAGGATCTGCGCCCGACGCCAGAAGGCCAGGTGGTGCTGCAACACGCGCTGACCCTGGTGCAAGGCGCGGCGCTGCTCAGCGCGGAAGTGACGCAGATGACCAAGCTCGATGCCGGTGAACTGCACTTCGGCTGCGGCCCGGCCCCGGCGGTGAAACTGGTGCCGGACGCGGTGGCGCAATTCATCAACGCGCACCCGAAAGTGCGCACCTGTTTTCAGGTGGATAACTGGGAAAAACTCAGCCGTGCGCTGAGCCGTGAAGAGATCGAATTCTTCATCGCCGACATCCGCCATTTTGAGGCCGATCCGAACTTCCAGACCCAGGCCCTGACACCCAAGCGCGGGGTGTTTTTCTGCCGCCCCGGGCATCCGTTGCTGGCCAAGGAAAGTCTGTCGACCAATGACATGTTCGACTACCCGCTGGCGACCACGCTGATCCCGCCGGGGATTCGCAAATTGTTGGCGAACCTCAGCGGCCGGATCGACTTTTCGCCGACCATCGAGACCGAGCATTTCCCGGCGCTGGTGAAGGTGGTGCTGCAATCCAATGCGATTGGCGTGGGCACGGAGGAGGCATTCGTCGAGGACATCGCCCAGGGTTCGCTGGCGCTGCTGCACTGGCGCAACCTGCCGCAGAATCTGGAGAGCATGAATGCGCGCTGCGGGATCGTCAGCCGCACCGGGTTTCGTTTGTCGCCGGCAGCAAGAGCGATGATCGAGACGTTGGTGGCGGTGGATAAGCAGGCGATCAGCGTCGCGGTTTGAAGATCAAAGGATCGCAGCCCTCGGCAGCTCCTGCAGGAGAACGCATTCCCCTGCAGGAGCTGCCGAAGGCTGCGATCTTGTGCTGTTAAAGCTTGGCCGCCGCCAGTTCAGGCGCCACCCAATCGCTGACCTTGAACGGCTTGCGAATCAGCTTCTGCTGCGCCGCCAGATCCACCGAGTCCTGCAATTTGCCGAGGAACACCGGGTCCAGCGTCGACGGGAACACTTCGCTGAGTTTCTGATCCTGCAGGTCCTGGGTCAGGATCACCGGTGGATAACTCGCCAGCCCCGACACCAGTTGCACGTAAGCGTCCTTGTTGCTGTCCTGGGTCAGCCATTCCACGGCCTGCTGCTGCGCCTTGAGCAGTTTTGCCACGACCTCCGGGTGCCCGTCGACAAACTTGCCGGTGCCGACCAGCACCGATTGCACACTGCCGGCGCCGCCCAGATCCTTGGTGCTGAGCGGCAACTCCGCCAGCCCTTTGGCTTGCAGCGCCGTCAGCCCTGAGCTGCCCCACGACGCGTCGATCTGCTTGGCCGCCAATGCCGCGACCGCGCCGCTGAAGTCGAGGTTGATCACTTTCAGATCCTTCTCGCTCAAGCCCTGACTGGCCAGCGCCGCATCAAACGACAACTGCGTGGCGGTGCCACGGAAGATCGCTACGCGCTTGCCTTTCAGATCCTGCAGGGTCTTGATCCCCGACCCCGGGACCACGCCCAGATAATGCTTCACCCCACGCGCACTGGCGCTGAGCAAACGGGTGTCGAGACCGTTGGACTTGCCAATGATCGCCGCGAGGTCGCCCAGATACGCCAGATCGACCTGACCGTTGGCAAACGCCTCGTTGATCACCGGCCCGGCGCCCTTGAAGAAGCTCCACTGAATCTTGATGCCCTGATCGGCGAAGGCTTTTTCGAAGATCTGCTGATCACGCAACACGTCCACCACACCGCCGCCGCTGTGCTGGGTGCCGGCGCTCAGATCGGGGACGGCGATCCGGATCTCCTTGAGTTCATCGGCCTGCGCGGTAAAGGCCAGCAGCCCCGCCAGCGCCGGGATGGCAAACAGGTTGAAGACTCGTTTGAAGGGAAGGTTCATGGGTGCGGCTCCTTGATCACGACGGGCGTTGAGGAACCGAAAGTAGGCCGAAGCACGACCTTCGCTTAAATACTATAAATGCACATTTTTATAGCTTTTCACGCTAAGCGAGAAGCCACGCGGCTCGCAGCGGCGTATGCATTAACAGCATCGAAAATATTCTTCGAATGCATTGGATGCGCGATGCGCTGGAAGCCTTAAATGGCGCTGCTTATCTCCAAATTCAATATTTTAGATATCGCTTATAACAATTTGTTTATAGCTAATACCGCTAGAGATCGCAGCCTTCGGCAGCTCCTACAGGGGCGACTTCACGGACGCGTCCCCCTGTAGGAGCTGCCGAAGGCTGCGATCTTTTGATCCTGCTCCCGATCCAACCCGACAACGGAGGTCACCCATGGCCCGTGATTCCCTGCTCAGCCTGCCGCTGCCCGCGCCGCCCCTGAAAAGTCGGCGGCAGTGGCCCAGCCTGAATCAACGTCTGTTGCCCTGGCTGCTGCCGATCAGTCTGTTCGCCCTGTGGTGGCTGGCCGCGCGCAATCAGTGGATGAGCGAACAGATCCTGCCGGCACCATCGCTGGTGTGGAACAGCGCCATCGAATTGGCCCAGGGCGAGCTGTGGAGTCATTTGTGGATCAGCCTGCAACGCCTGCTCTGGGGCCTGCTCGCGGGGATTTCGGCGGGTGCGGTGCTCGGCGCTGCTCTGGGGTTCAGTCGACGCCTGGAACGTTTGATTTTCCCGACGTTCGCAGGTCTCGCGCAGGTGCCGACACTGGCGTGGATTCCACTGTTCATGGTGTTTTTCGGCATCGGCGAAGTGCTGAAACTGGTGGTGCTGATCAAGGCCATCGTGGTCCCGGTGACGCTGCACACCTTTGTCGGTGTGCGTGATGCGCAACCGAAACTGCGCGAAGCCGCCGCCGTACTGCGCCTGCCTCCCTACCTGCTGATCCGGCGTCTGGTGTTGCCCGCCGCGCTGCCGGCGTTCATGGCCGGCGTGCGTCTGGCCCTGGCCGCTGGCTGGACCTCCTTGCTGGCGGTGGAGCTGTTGGCGTCCAGCGAAGGCATCGGCTACCTGATGGTCTGGGCACGGCAGCTGTTCATGCTCGACATCGTGTTCGTGTGCATCGTGGTTATCGGTGTGCTCGGTGTAGCGATGGATCGCGGCATCGGTTTTCTCGACCGCAAACTGGTGCACTGGCCGCACCCCGCCACCGCAGAAATTCGCCGTGGTCCGCGTTATGAAGGCTGGCAGCGAGTGCAACCGTGGCTGGTGCCGCTGGGCATGATCGGTTTGTGGCAGGTGGCGAGCGATCAGCAATGGATCGACGCCAATATCCTGGTCAGCCCGCTGGCAGTCTTGCAAACGGCAAAAAACGGTCTGCTCGATGGCACGCTGATCAGCGGCATGGCCCTGAGCCTCGGCCGCACCCTTGGCGGTCTGTTACTGGGTGGCGGCCTCGGTTTCACCCTTGGCTTGCTGCTGGGTCTGTCGAAGATCAGCGAACGGCTGCTCGGCCCGACCCTCGCCGCCATTCGCCAGATTGCGATTTTCGCCTGGGTGCCACTGCTCACCGCGTGGTTCGGTCTGGGTGAGTTGGCGAAGTGGGTATTCGTCGCCCTCGCCGCGTTCTTTCCGTTGTTCATCGCCACTCAGCGCAGCGTCGCCAACCTCTCGCCACAACTCAACGAAGCCGCGCAGGTGCTGCGCCTGAACCTCGGTCAGCGCCTGCGTCGTCTGGTGCTGCCGGGTGCGGCGCCGGGGATTTTCGCCGGGCTGCGCCTGAGCCTGATCTACGCCTGGCTCGGCACCATCGGCGCCGAATACTTCATGCCGTCCAACGGCGGCATCGGCAGCCAGATGATCGGCGCCCAACAACTGCTGCGCATGGACCTGATCATGGCCGGGATGCTGCTGGTCGGCCTCACCGGCGCCCTGCTCAACCTCATCGGCCAACGCCTGGAAATTCGCGCCACTCGCTGGAGACACGCATGAACGCACCGATTGTCAGCTTCACCCACGTAGGCAAATCCTTCGACGTCGACGGTTTCGAACTGGAGGCGATTCGCGAATTCAACCTCGACATCGCCGAAGGCGAATTCGTCGCCATTGTCGGCTCCAGCGGCTGCGGAAAATCCACTCTGCTTCGTCTGCTGGTGGGCCTCGACACGCAGTTTCGCGGGCAGATCAGCGTCGATGGCAAAGCCGTCAGCGGCATCGGCGGCGAGCGCGGTATCGTGTTTCAGGAGCATCGGCTGTTCCCGTGGCTGACCGTGGCCGACAATATCGGTCTGGGCCTGGTCAACGAGCCGCTGAGCACCGCCGAAAAGCAGCAGCGCATCAACGATTTCATCGATCTGGTCGGCCTGCGCGATTTCACCCGCGCCTACCCGCACCAGCTCTCCGGTGGCATGGCCCAGCGCGTGGCGATTGCTCGCGGACTGGTCGCCAGTCCACGGATTCTGCTGCTCGACGAACCGTTCGGCGCGCTCGATGCACTGACCCGCCAGCAGATGCAGGACGAGCTGCTGGCGATCCGTGACCGGGCAAAAATCACCACGATCCTCGTCACCCATGACGTCGAAGAAGCGATCTTCCTCGCCGATCGCGTGGTGGTGATGGAGCCGCGTCCGGGACGGATCAAGCAAGTGGTCGACATCGCCTTGCCACACCCGCGTCAGCGCAGCAGTTTCGACTTCCATCAACTGCGCGAAGAGCTGCTGCACGAACTGACCAGTGACGACCATTATCAACCGAGCCTGCCGGTGCAGATCCGCGATCTGCCGCTGTCGTTCATTGCCTATTGAGAGGAGCTTTATCGATGCCGCAACGCCCCAACTTTCTGGTGATTCTGGCCGACGATCTCGGCTTCTCCGACCTCGGCGCCTTCGGTGGCGAAATTGCCACACCGAACCTGGATGCTCTGGCCAGCAACGGCCTGCGCCTGACCGATTTCCACACCGCACCGACCTGCTCGCCAACCCGTTCGATGCTGCTGACCGGCACCGATCACCACATCGCCGGCATCGGCACCATGGCCGAAGCGCTGACTCCGGAACTGATTGGCAAACCGGGTTACGAGGGTTATCTCAACGACCGCGTTGTGGCCCTGCCCGAGCTGCTGCGCGAGGCCGGTTACCAGACGTTGATGAGCGGCAAATGGCACCTCGGCCTGACGGCTGAACTGGCGCCGCAGGCCCGCGGTTTCGAGCGTTCGTTCTCGTTGCTGCCGGGTGCGGCCAACCACTATGGTTTCGAGCCGACTTACGATGAACACACCCCTGGCCTGCTGAAATCGACTCCGGCGCTGTACATCGAAGACGACACCTTTATCGATGAGCTGCCCAAGGATTTCTACTCGTCGGATGCCTTCGGCGACAAGCTGCTGCAGTATCTCAAGGAGCGCGATCAGAGCCGGCCATTCTTCGCTTATCTGCCGTTCTCCGCACCGCATTGGCCGTTGCAGGCACCGGCCGACATCGTCGAAAAATACCGTGGCCGTTACGACGCCGGCCCCGAAGTCTTGCGCCTGGAACGCCTGGAAAAACTCAAGGCGCTGGGGCTGATCGAGCCGGATGTCGAGCCGCATCCACTGATTCAACTGAATGCGCAATGGACTGCGCTGAGCGCTGAGCAACGGCAGATTTCCGCGCGGGCCATGGAGGTCTACGCGGCGATGGTCGAGCGCATGGACTGGAACATCGGCCGGGTGGTCGATTACCTGCGCCAGCAGGGCCAACTCGATAACACCTTCATCCTGTTCATGTCCGATAACGGTGCCGAGGGCGCGCTGCTGGAAGCGTTCCCCAAGTTCGGCCCGGAACTGCTGACTTACCTGAATCAGCATTACGACAACAGCCTCGACAACATCGGTCGCGCCAATTCCTACGTCTGGTACGGGCCGAGCTGGGCGCAGGTGGCGACCGCGCCGTCACGGCTGTTCAAGGCGTTTACCACCGAAGGCGGGATCCGTGTGCCGGCGTTGCTGCACTACCCGCAACTGCCAATCAAAGGGCAGATCAGCCATGGCTTCGGCACGGTGATGGACATCACTCCGACGATTCTCGATCTGGCGGGTGTGCGCCATCCGGGCAAACAGTGGCACGGCAAACCGGTGGCGCCGTTGCGTGGCAAATCGTGGTTGGGCTTTTTGTCCGGCGAGACGGCGCAGGTGCATGACGAGCACACCGTTACTGGCTGGGAATTGTTCGGGCGCCGGGCGATTCGCCAAGGGTCATGGAAAGCGGTGTGGATCCCCGGGCCGGTGGGGCCGGCGACCTGGCAGCTTTATGACTTGAGCAGTGATCCGGGGGAAATTCATGATCTGGCCTTGAGTCAGCCGGACAAGCTCAGCACGTTGATCGGGCATTGGCAGCAGTATGTCGAGGAGACCGGGGTGATTTTGAGTGCTTCGCCGTTTCAGCCGGACTGAGGTCGTCTGATAAACCGCTATCGCTGGCAAGCCAGCTCCCACAAGGTTCAATGTCGTTCACAAACCCTTCGAATGACACAAAACCTGTGGGAGCTGGCTTGCCAGCGAAGAGGCCCTCAAACCACCCATCAAGCCCGGGCAGTGCGCACCTCTTCCTGCACCAATTCATCCTTGCGAACAAACCGGTTCGCCCGCCCAAACGTGCCGAAATCATTGAACCGCACGCCCATCTCGCGCATCACCTTGTGCGCCACCGGCACGGTCATCTGCCGGATGTAAAACGGTTCCTTCACCACAAAATGGTGAATCCCGTGACTGCTGCCAAAATTGAAGCAGAACGCCTGCAGCGGCCACAGCCACCAAGGGTTCAACACCTGGCATTGCTGCAGCACATTGCCTGCCTCGATGTCGCCGTAGTAGTGCATGTTCGAGCTGATGAAATGCAGGCAGAAGGTGCGCAGCACATTCGGGCCGATGATCACTACTGCCGCGATATCGATCACCTGCATCACCGACAGCGTGGTCGCCGACCATTCAATCGGCGAACCCATGAGGTAGGCGATGCCATTCGCCGCATGAAAACCGAGAAACACATACCACGCGCCCCAATGCACCAGCGCCAGCGGCGCGTAGACCTTCAGCGTGCGCTTGATGATGCTGAACTTGTGCGCCCAGGTCTTGGCCCGCAGCATGCGGATGAACGCCGACATCACGTTGTCGCCGACCATCAGCAAGCGCGCAAAACCCCAAGGCTCGCCGTTGGTGATCGCGCGTTCTTCCATGTCGGTTTCGGTGCCGGAGACCTTGTGGTGATTGAGGTGCAGATGACGGCGAATCCACGGATTGATCGTGCTCGGCCGCGCCAGCCACACCAGGCCCATCATCAGGTTGTGCGGCACGCGTTGTTTGCGGAAATACATGCTGTGGATCAGGTCGTGCTCCAGCTCGTGGGTCAGGGAGGCGAAAAACGCGTTGAACAACAGGCATACCCACCACGCCATGTGGCCAGTGATGTACAGCGTCGCCGAACCGATCATCCCGGCCAGAGCAAAGGCCAGAATGCCCGCGCCGAGGGCGTCCTGGTGCTGCAGGATCGGGTAGCGTTCGCGCAGCTCGACGCCTTTGGCCAGCACCACTTCGCGAATATGCGCTGATCGCTGGGCAGCATTGTGTCGCTGGGGACTTGCAGAAGTACGGTCCATGCTTCCATCCTCTGTTTATTGATGTTCGCATCCTGCCTTGCGAAAGCTTTATTGATGGTAGCCGTGAACGCCAACCTGTTGACCGGAAGCGCCAATCAGCATGAAGGAACCGACCTCGCTCGCCAGCTGGACCCGTGCCTTGCGCAAGCAACTCGATGCGCTGGGGCTGGACAGTCTCGGCCTGTGCCAACAGGCCGGGCTTGATCCGCAGTTGATGGACGACCCGAACGCGCGGTATCCGTTGTCCGGCACCACGCGCCTGTGGCAACTGGCGGTGCAGTTCAGCGGCGATCCGGCGATCGGCCTGCGGGTCTCGCGCTTCGTCAGCCCGACCACGTTCCATGCGCTCGGTTATGCGCTGGTGGCGAGCGGAAGCCTGCGCGAGGTGTTCGAACGCATCGTGCGTTATCACCCGGTGGTCAGCGATGCGCTGGAACTGGAGCTGAGCCGCAGCGATGACCGCTATCTGTTTCGTCTGAAAATTCCGTCAGGCAATCCGGCGCCGGCCTTCGAAGCCATCGACGCGTTTGCCGCGATCTACGTACGCACCTGCCGCAATCGCCTGGGTCGCGATTACGCGCCGCTGGCGGTGTACCTGCGCCGCCCGGAACCGTCCGATGCACATCAGTGGCACAAGGTGTTCCGCGCTCCGGTGCATTTCTCCTGCGCCGAAGATCGCCTGGAATTCGCCCTCGCCGACTTCGACAGCCACCTCGACGACGCCAACCCGGAACTGGCCGAACACAACGAAGCGGTGCTCAAGCGCACCCTGGCCCAGCTCCAACCGCTGACCTGGGAGCGCAAGGTGCGCGACGCCATCGAAGAACAACTGCCCGAAGGCGAACCCAGCGCCGAACGCATCGCCCAGGCCTTGCACCTGAGCCTGCGCAGCCTGCAACGGCATCTGGCGGATGAGGGCTGTCGCTTCGACACGCTGCTCAACGAGAGCCGCGAAAACCTCGCGCTGCTGCACCTGCGCGATCCGCAGTGTTCGTTGAGTGAAGTCAGTTACCTGCTGGGATTTGCCGACACCAGCAGCTTCAGCCGCGCGTTCAAGCGCTGGACCGGAATGACGCCGGGGCAGTTTCGCGATCAGCTGCGCTGAACATCAGCCCTTGATCAAGCTGCGTTGCAGGCCGGAAGTCCACTGTTCGATCATTGCCTCGCCCACTTCGGCAAACTCGGGATGCTTGCGACTGTATTCGGCCATTTCCTTCATCGCCATCTGCATGCCGTGAGCCACTTGTTGCAGTAATTATTTGCCGCGCTCGCTGAGCTCGAATTTTGGCACTTCAAGACCGCAGTGCTGCGCCGCCCGCATACAGAAATATTCGTTGGTTGCCAGCTGCGGATACTCTTCGGCGCGAAAGGCCTTGACCAGATGAGTCGCGCCCCGATGAGTCAGGCGATCAATCGCCGCAGCGCTGTCACGCACCAGCACTTTGGGCTGCACGCCTGACACTCCGGAATACTGACCGTAGGTCTGTAACAGATCTTCGAACAGCCCCTGAGCACCATCGTGCACCAGCAGATCGCTGAGGGATGTTGCCGGAGGCTGATCAGTCGCCGGTGCGCTGGCAATTGCCAGACGGCCGAGCTGATGAGGCCCGACGATAGCCAACAAAGCAAAATCATCGAAGCCACGCACGGCTTTACTGAAGCGTCGCATCAACTCCTCACGCAGCGCGCCTTCGGGCAGGTTCATCTCGAAGACGGGGTGAATGCCATGTTCCCAGCCATAGCTGTCCAGGCGAGTGGGCATCGTCAGCGATACCGCGTTGTCGGCGCTGGCATCTTCGCGATAACTGAACACACTGTCGTCGCGAACCTGCCCGCGCCCCAGCGTCCCGACCATCTGTTCACCCACACGGATGTGCAACCTGTCCGGCGTTTCAGTCATGGAAATTCACTTTTTGCAGAGTGTCGAGGGTTGGGCGATTGGACTTGCGGGGAACGGCAACCAGCTCGTAACCGAAGCCGTTGAGTATCGCCTCAACCTTGCGCAGGCCGATTTCGGAGACCGTGTTGTTTTCGATCCCCGAGATGGTGGCGCGACTCATGCCATATTGTTGAGCCAGTGCCTGCTGGGAGAGTTTGCGCGCCTTGCGCAAACTTCTGATCACTTCGCCGATCTGTTCCATTGCGCAAACCTGCACTGTTTACGATGCATTTATAGATAAATAAATGAAATGCATCACATGCGATGCACTAGTCACCAAACTCTAGCTGAGTTTCAGAATACTTGCACGGCGCATCATTGGCTCAGGACAAAACCCAACTCAAACACTGTGCCACTCGCATTACTGCTCACCCTGACCTGCCCGCCATGCAACAGCAGGATCGACTGCACAATCGCCAGCCCCAGCCCACCGGAATCTCCAGGCTGTGCCCGTGAAGGGTCGACGCGATAGAAGCGGTCGAACAGTTTGCCCAGATGTTCAGGCGCGATCACCGGGCCGTGGTTGTGTACCTGTAACCAGCACACGCCCGGCTCATCGTGGCGGCGCAGGCTGATCAGTGTGCCTTCATCGGCGTGACGCACCGCGTTGGCCAGCAGATTACCGAGGGCACGTTGCAGCAGTTGCTGGTCGGCCAGCAGTTCGCCGTGCAGCGCATTTCCCAGACGGATATTGCGGTCGTCCGCCAGCGCTTCGAAGTAATCGCACAATTCATTGCCGACCTCGTGCAATTCCAGCGTGCGCAAGTCGAGTGCCCGCTCGGCCTGTTCGGCGCGGGCGAGGAACATCAGGTTCTCGGCCATGCGTTTGAGGCGTTCGAATTCTTCCATATTCGAGGCCAGCAATTCCTGATACTCCGCCGTGCTGCGCGGGTGATTCAGCGCCTGGCCGTTGCTGGCGAGCAAGGTGTGCAACGGGGTGCGGATCTCGTGAGCCAGATCGGCAGAAAACTGCGACAGCCGCTGCACGCTGTCGTCCAGCCGCGCGAGCATGCCGTTGAGCGCCTGCACCGGTTCGAGCAATTCGGCGGGGGTGCCGCTGGCGGGCAGACGTTGATCAAGGCTGCGCAGATCAATGCCGCGCACCGCTTCGCTCAATTGCCGCAACGGTTGCAGCCCCCGGCGCAGCAGCACCAGACCCAGCGCGAACGCCAGCAACGCTCCGAGCCCGACCGCCAGATACAGGCGCAAGCGATAACTGGCGAGCATCTGATCACGTTCGGTCAGCACCTTGCCGGCGATCACCGTCAGCGGTTCGCCGTTCGGCCCTTGGGCTTCACCGGACAGCAGCGCCAGCTCGGCACCGTCCGGCGCCTGCCAGGTCAGCACGTCGCGACGCTGCGGCGTCTGCTCGCGGGGGATCGCGTTCAATGGTGGCAGCTCGCGCTGGCGCGGGTTGATCGCGATCACGTTCGAGCCATCGGCCCGCCGCACCAACAGCAAGCTGTCGAGGTTACCGAGCATGTTCTGGTACAACCGTGGCCGCGCCTGCAAGGCGCCGAGGCTGTCACTGTCGGCGAGCAAGGCGCGCACCTGCTCCAGACGGCCGAGCAACGCCAAGTCATCCCGATAGGCGATCTCCGAGTCGAGCGAGCGGTAGAGAAACAAACCGATCGCACTCAACACCAACGCGCAGACCACGGCGAACGCCAGCGCCAGACGCCAGGCGATCGACCTAGACCGCATTGTCGGGCGCCTCCAGTTGATAACCGACCCCGCGCACGGTGTGGATCAGTTTCGGCATGTACGGATCATCGACCTTGGCCCGCAGGCGACGCACCGCGACTTCGACCATGTTGGTATCGCTGTCGAAATTGAGGTTCCACACCTGCGAGGCGATCAGCGTGCGCGACAGCACTTCGCCCTGACGGCTGGCGAGCAATTGCAGCAGGGCAAATTCCTTGTTGGTCAGGGCAATGCGCTGACCGCCGCGACTGACCCGACGCCGCAGCACGTCAATCTCGAGGTCGGCGATGCTGTAGGACTCGGCCTCGCGCAGCGGCCCACGCCGCAACAGCGTGCGCACGCGCGCGAGCAATTCGGCAAAGGCGAAGGGTTTGAGCAAGTAATCATCGGCGCCCAGTTCGAGGCCGCGCACGCGGTCTTCGATGGCATCCTTGGCGGTCAGGAACAGCACCGGCGTAGCGCCGCGCTGGCGGATCAATTGCAGCAGTTGCCAGCCATTGAGGCCCGGTAGCATCACATCAAGGATGATCAGGTCGTATTCCTGCTGCTCGATGAAATAGCGCCCATCGAGGCCATTGAGCGCCACGTCCACGGCAAATCCCGATTCGCCCAGGCCTTTGGCCAGGAAATTCGCGGTTTTGGCTTCATCTTCTACGACCAGCAAACGCATGGCACACCTCGATTGATCAGGCACACAGGCTAGGCGCCTTCGGCGGCGTTGCCCATTACAAACTTGTAATCGGACTGACGGGGTTCTGACGAAGAGCGGCGATTAAGGTGACGACCTTAGCTTTTGGAGCCTGTCCATGACCGTCAAATACCTCGCAGCCAGTCTCGCCCTCGGCCTCAGCGCCAGCGCTTTCGCCGCCCCTGAATTGCCGCGCCACGCTGACCTGGATCTGAAAACCGCACGCCTGCTGGCCGACACGGCGCTGAGCAATTGCACCGCCACGGTCTCGGTGCTCGACCGTGGCGGCAACTTGCTGGTGACCCTGCGCGGCGACGGCGTCGGCCCGCACAACACCGCTGCCAGCCAGCGCAAGGCCTACACCGCGCTGTCGACGAAAACCCCGACCCGGCTGTTCGCCGAGCGCGCCCGCAGCAACCCGGAAACCGCTAACCTCAACACCCTCGATGAGTTGCTGTTGCTCGGCGGCGGGATCCCGCTGTTCGCCGCTGATGAACTGGTTGGCGCCATGGGCGTGGCCGGATCCGGCGGCGGCGAGCAGGACGAAAACTGTGCCATCAAAGCCGCCGAAAAGGCCGGCCTGACCCTCACCCGTTCCCAGTAAGGAGACTCACTATGCCTAGCCTGCGCATGACCCTCACCACACTCGGCCTGAGTGCCCTCTCCAGCCTGGCACTGGCCGCCGGCAACCCGCTGAGCGTGCATGTGCTCAACCTGGAAAACGGCCTGCCGTCACCCGGAATCAACGTGACCCTGGAAAAACACGTCGGCCAGAACTGGCAGCTACTGGCCCAGGGCACCACCAACGAACAGGGGCGCATCGCCGAACTGTTCCCGGCCAAACAGCCTTTCGAGGCAGGTGAATACCGGGTGGTGTTCAAGACCGGTGAGTATTTCGAGAAGAACAAGCGCGAGACGTTTTTCCCGGAGATTCCGGTGATTTTCCAGGTGAAGCAGACTGACCAGCACTACCACATCCCGTTGCTGCTCAGCCCTTATGGGTTCTCGACCTATCGCGGTTCGTAAGCCGCACTCCTTCAGGTTCTGTGATTTGGCTGAGAACCCTGTGGGAGCTGGCTTGCCAGCGATGGCGTCAGTTCAACAAACACGCATGTCGACTGATGCACCGCAATCGCTGGCAAGCCAGCTCCCACAGTGGAACGGTGTGAGTTTTCAGAGCGTGGCAAGGGCACGCAGCCGCTCGGCATCGAGAATCTCGATCTCGCCATACCCCAGCCCGATAATCCCCTGCCCCTGCAGATCCTTGAGGATCTGGTTGGTGGTCTGGCGTGACAGCGACAGCATCGACGCCAACTGCTCTTGCGGCAGTTGCAGCACACGGCGCGGCGGGTCGAGTTCGCCGTAGCCTTCGGCGATCATCAACAAACGATGGGCCAGACGCGCCGAGGCCGGTAGCAGACTGAGCTGTTCGAGGTTGATGAAGGTCAGGCGCAATTTCTGGCTCATCAGCAATGCCAGATGCCGCCAGTACACCGGCTGTTCATCGAGGATTTTCAGCAGCGTGGCCTGCGGGATATTCAGCAGGGTGCACGGCCCGACGGCATAGGCATCGTGAGTGCGTGGCTGGCCGTCGAACAGGCAGATTTCACCGAACCAGTGCGGCGCCTCGACCAGGCTCAGCAGCGCCTCCTTACCCTGCTCGCTCACCGCCCCGATCCGGATCGCCCCGTCGAGCACCGCGTACAACCCGCACGGCGCATCGCCACGCTGAAACAACCGCTGCCCCGCCGTCAGCCGCCGCTCCCGGGCCGCCGCCAGCAGACTATCCTGAAAGGATGCAGGCAGATGACTGAACCATTGCCCGGTCATCAGCTGTGAACGCTTATCCATGATCACTCCCAATTGTCGCCTGCCTGACAGAGCGAACGCCGAACCCGGGGCATGCTGCTCTCACCCTACAGGAGGAACAACAATGAAAAGCCTCGTCGATCATTTGAGTCAATACGCCGCCTACCACCGCGACCCGCGCAACATCGCCAGCCACTTTATCGGCATTCCGCTGATCGTGGTGGCGGTGGCGGTTTTGTTGTCGCGGCCAGAATGGACGCTGGGCGGCGTGTGGCTATCGCCGGCGGTGCTGCTGGCACTGGCCTCGGCGTGGTTCTACCTGCGCCTGGAACTGAAGCTCGGCGTGCTGATGACGGTGCTGATGGGCCTGTCGGTCTGGGCCGGGCATGCGCTGGCGCAGCAGAGCACCATGGTCTGGCTCGGCAGCGGGCTGGCGATGTTCGTGATTGGCTGGGTGATCCAGTTTGTCGGGCACCACTACGAGGGGCGCAAACCGGCGTTTGTCGATGACGTGAGCGGGCTGATTGTCGGGCCGCTGTTTGTGGTGGCCGAAGTGGCGTTCATGCTCGGCATGCGGCATGAGTTGAAAGCGCAGATCGAGGCGCGGGCGGGGGTGGTGCGGGTCAATCCGAATCGCAAAGCAGCGGCTTAGGCCGTTTGAAAGATCGCAGCCTGCGGCAGCTCCTACATTGGAATGCATTTCCTGTAGGAGCTGCCGCAGGCTGCGATCTTGTGCTTTTAGAGGCCGGCGACTTTCTGCCAGACCTTCGGCTTGAAGAACAGGGTTTCACCCTTGGCCAGTCCGATCAGGCTGTCGTGATCCTTCACCACTTCCGCCTCGATCAGATCCGTCTGCCCTTCGACCTTCAACGTCACCCGCGTGGTCGCGCCCAATGGGCGAATATCACGCACTTCAGCGGCGTGGTGATCTTCCAGCTCATGCTTGGACAACGACACTTCGTGCGGACGGAACAGCACGTGGTTGTCGTCGCTGAGCAGCAAGCGGTTCGAGTCGCCGAGGAAGTGATAAACGAAATCGCTGGCCGGGTTTTCGTAGACGTCGCCCGGCGAGCCGATCTGCTCGATCACGCCCTTGTTCATCACCACGATGCGGTCGGCGACTTCCATCGCTTCTTCCTGGTCGTGGGTCACGAACACCGAAGTCAGGTTGATGTCTTCGTGCAGCCGCGCGAGCCAGCGGCGCAGCTCTTTACGCACCTTGGCGTCGAGAGCGCCGAACGGCTCGTCGAGCAGCAGCACTTTCGGTTCCACCGCCAAGGCACGGGCCAGGGCGATACGCTGACGCTGACCGCCGGAGAGTTGCTCCGGGTAGCGATCCGACAACCAGTCCAGCTGCACCATGTTCAGCAGTTCGTGGACCTTGGTCGCGATCTGGCTTTCGCTCGGGCGCTGGTTTTTCGGCTTCATGCGCAGGCCGAACGCGACGTTGTCGAATACCGTCATGTGCCGGAACAAGGCGTAGTGCTGAAACACGAAACCGACGTTGCGATCACGCACGTCGTGGCCGGACACGTCTTCGCCGTGGAACACGATATTGCCGTTATCCGGGGTTTCCAGACCGGCAATAATGCGCAGCAAGGTGGTCTTGCCGCAGCCGGACGGGCCGAGCAGCGCCACCAGTTCACCGCTGTGGATGTCCAGGCTGATGTTGTCCAGCGCCTTGAACGCGTTGAAATTCTTGCTGACGTTACGCACTTCGATCGACATGAATTATTCCTCCGCGGCGCTGGCGCGCAGGCGGTTGATACGGTTTTCGCTCCACTGCTTGAGCAGCAGGATGAAGAGCGCCAGGATCAGCAACAGGCTCGCCACAGCGAACGCGGCCACGTGGTTGTATTCGTTGTAGAGGATCTCGACGTGCAGCGGCAAGGTGTTGGTCACCCCGCGAATGTGCCCGGAGACCACCGACACCGCACCGAACTCACCCATGGCCCGCGCAGTACACAGCACCACGCCATAGATCAGGCCCCATTTGATGTTGGGCACGGTGACATGCCAGAACATCTGCCAGCCATTGGCGCCGAGCAGCCGCGCGGCTTCTTCTTCCTGCGTGCCTTGTTCCTGCATCAGCGGAATCAACTCACGGGCCACGAACGGCACAGTGACGAAGATCGTCGCCAGCACAATGCCCGGCAGGGCGAACACGATCTGGATGTCGTGATCCTGCAGCCACGGCCCGAACAGGCCCTGGGCGCCGAACATCAGCACGTAGACCAGACCTGCGATCACCGGCGACACCGAAAACGGCAGGTCGATCAGCGTCACCAGCATGCTCTTGCCACGGAACGAATACTTGCTCACGCACCACGCGGCACTGACCCCGAACACCAGGTTCAGCGGCACCGAGATCAGCACGGCGATCACCGTGAGTTTCAGCGCCGACAAGGCGTCCGGTTCAAAGATCGCCGTGAAGAATGCGCCGAGGCCATTCTTCAAACCTTGCGAAACCACGATGAACAGCGGCAGTACCAGAAACAGGAAAAAGATCAGCCAGCCGAGGCCGATCAGGATTCTGCGCGAAGTAGCACTGCCACGGCGGGCAGCGTTGGCCGAGGACGCGGCCGCAATAGACGATTGGGACATGTTCGCGCCTCCTTATGGGGTTTCGATGCGCCGCTGCAACAGGTTGATCAGCAGCAACAGGACGAAGGAAACCACCAGCATCAGCACGCCGATGGAAGTGGCGCCGGTGTAATCGTACTGGTCGAGTTTGACCATGATCAGCAGCGGCAGGATCTCGGTTTTCATCGGCATGTTGCCGGCAATGAAAATCACCGAACCGTACTCGCCGACACCCCGGGCGAACGCCAGGGCAAAACCGGTCAGCCAGGCGGGCAATAGCGCTGGCAGGAGGATATGGCGGAACACCTGCAACGGTTTCGCGCCAAGGCAGGCGGCGGCTTCTTCGACTTCACGGGGAATGTCAGCCAGTACCGGCTGCACCGTGCGCACCACGAACGGCAGGGTGACGAAAGTCAGCGCCAGGGTGATGCCCAAAGGGGAGTAGGCGATCTTGAAACCGAGGTCGGCGGCGAACTGGCCGACCAGACCGGTCGGGGTGTACAGCGCGGTCAGGGCGATACCGGCCACCGCCGTCGGCAGGGCGAACGGAAGGTCGATCATCGCGTCGATGACCTTGCGCCCGGGGAAGGTGTAGCGCACCAGCACCCAGGCCAGCAGCGTGCCGATGATGCCGTTGATGATCGCCGCACACAGCGCGGTGCCGAAGCTCAGCTTCAGCGCGGCCAGCACTCGCGGTGCGGAAATGATCGTCCAGAACTGATCCCAGGTGAGTTGGGCGGCGTGGACGAACATCGCCGCCAGCGGGATAAGCACAATCAGGCTGAGGTACACCAAGGTGTAACCCAGCGTCAGCCCGAAGCCGGGTATGACGGGGGAGATACGACGCGACATAAAAGTCCTTGGTTGTGTGGCGAGGGAGCTTGCTCCCGCTGGACTGCGCAGCAGTCCCTACCTCTTATGAGCGCTGCGCACTCAGGCGGGAGCAAGCTCCCTCGCCACAATGAGTCCGGGTTCTGCTCAGATTACTGCGCCTGATAGATCTGGTCGAACACGCCACCGTCGTTGAAGAATTTCGGCTGCGCGGTTTTCCAGCCGCCGAAGTCCTTGTCGATGGTCACCAGTTCCAGTTTCGGGAACTGCTGGGCGTACTTCGCCGCCACGTCCTTGTCACGCGGGCGGTAGAAGTTCTTCGCGGCGATCTCCTGACCGGCCGGGCTGTACAGGTGCTTGAGATAGGCTTCGGCGATCTGCTCGTTGCCCTTTTTCTCGGCGTTCTTGTCGACCACCGCCACCGGAGGTTCGGCGAGGATCGACAGCGACGGCACGACGATGTCGAACTTGTCGGCGCCGCCATCTTCTTTCAGCGCCAGGAACGCTTCGTTTTCCCAGGCCAGCAACACGTCACCCTGACCGTTGTTGACGAAGGTGATGGTCGAGCCACGAGCGCCGGTGTCCAGTACCGGAACATGCTTGAACAGGGTCTGCACATACTCTTTGGCTTTTTCTTCGCTGCCGCCGTTGGCTTTCAGGCCGTAGGCCCACGCGGCGAGGAAGTTCCAGCGTGCACCGCCGGAGGTTTTCGGGTTCGGGGTGATCACCGAAACGTCGTTCTTGACCAGGTCGCCCCAGTCCTTGATGCCTTTCGGGTTGCCCTTGCGCACCAGGAACACGATGGTCGAGGTGTACGGAGTGCTGGCGTCCGGCAGACGCTTCTGCCAGTCGGCCGGCAGGGTCTTGCCGAGCTTGGCGATTTCGTCAATGTCGCCGGCCAGTGCCAGGGTCACGACGTCGGCGCGCAGACCGTCGATCACCGCCCGGCCCTGCTTGCCCGAACCGCCGTGGGATTGCTGGATTTTCACAGTGTCGCCGGCGTGATCTTTCTGCCAGAACTTGATGAATTCGGCGTTGTAGTCCTGATACAGCTCGCGCGTCGGGTCATACGACACGTTGAGCAGTTCGTAATCCTTGGCAACCGCGGAACCGGCAAACACAGCGCTGGCCAGGGCGGCCAAAGCGTAACGGCGAATCGACGACATGGTGAAAGCTCCTGGAATTCTTGGTGGTGGCTTTTTCTTATGTATTTCGGAAATCGTGGTGCCGGTTCAAAGATCGCCGCCTGCGGCAGCTCCTGCGCATAGCCCCCAGCAGGAGCTGCCGCAGGCTGCGATCTTTTGATCTTCAAATCAGCTCGGCTTGTTACCCGGCTGCTGCAAACGGAATTTCTCTTTGCGTTCGATCTGTACGACCTGGGCGTTGTGCACAGTGATCTCCACTGCGCCAAAACGCAGATCGCGCAGGGCGCTCTGAATTTCACGCAAGATCGTGGTTTCGTCCTGACCGTCAACGCTGCGAAGGGATGCGCTCATGGTGCTGCTCCTTTGAATGGGATATGCCTGGCAGTGGGCGGCACTGCGTTCGGCGTGGGAGCAATATAAGAGAGGCGCAGATATTCTTAAAAAGACTATTTAAGAATGTTTATATAACTGGAAAACATTATGTGGCGGGGCAAGGGTTTGCGCGGTGTTCCCGCGACGAAAGAACACCGCAACCCCTGTGTCGAGGGAGCTTGCTCCCGCTCGAGTGCGAAGCGCTCGCCGTTTTTTTTGGCCTGCTACGCAGTCCAGCGGGAGCAAGCTCCCTCGCCACAGAATCGGATTCAACCGATAAACGGTGCGCGCGCCCAATCAATCTCCCCCGCCGGCACTGGCCGCCCAAACCAGTAGCCCTGCCCCAGATCGCACTCCTGCTCCAGCAGAAACGCCGCCTGTTCGGCCTGCTCGATCCCTTCGGCATGCACCTGCATGCCCATGCTGCGGGCCAGTGCGATGATCACCCGGACAATCGCCGCGTCGTCTTCGTCCCACGGCAGGCCAGCGACAAAACCCTGATCGATCTTGAGCTTCTGCACCGGCAGGCGCTTGAGTCGCAGCAGCGACGAATAGCCGGTGCCGAAATCGTCGATGGCCAGGCGAATACCCAGCTCGCGCAACCGGTGCATTTGTTCCAGCGCCACTTCCGGATCATCCATCACCGCACTTTCGGTGACTTCCAGCTCCAGATATGCCGGATCCAGCCCGGTCTCGTGCAGCACCTGCGCCACCTGCTGATACAGCTCACGCCGGGCAAACAGGCGCGACGACACGTTCACCGCGACAAACGACAGCACAATCCCGGCCTGCTGCCACTGACACATCTGCGAACACGCCTGGCGCATCACCCACGCATCGATTTCGGCGATCAGGCCGGTACGCTCGGCAATCGGGATGAACTCCGCCGGCGACACCAGACCGCGCTGCGGATGCTGCCAGCGCACCAGCGCTTCAACGCCGATCAGGCGACTGCTGTGCAAATCGTGCACCGGTTGGTAATAGACCCGCAGTTCCTGTTGCTCCAGCGCGCGGCGCAGTTCGAAGGCGATCTCGACCCGTTGCTGCGCGTGGGCGGTCAGCTCTTCGGTGTACAACGCATAACCGTTGCGACCGCTGCTCTTGGCCTTGAACAACGCGGCGTCGGCATTGCGCAACAACTGATCGGCACTCAACGCATCACTGGGGAACAGGCTGATACCGATGCTGGCGTTGATGAACAACTCATGCGCATCGATGCAGAATGGCTCCTTCAGCGCATCGAGAATGCGCTGAGCCAGGGCCGCCGCCTGGACCAGCTGTGGACAACTTTCCGCCAGCACCGCGAATTCGTCACCGCCGAGTCGCGCCAAGGTAATCCCGGGACCGAACAATTCCTGCAAACGCGACGCCACCGCTTTGAGCAGGCGATCGCCGATGTTGTGCCCGAGGCTGTCGTTGATCATCTTGAAGTGATCCAGATCGATCATCAGCAACGCGCAGCCGCGCTTGTGGATCTGCGCCGACGCCAGCGCCTGCTCGGCGCGGTCGCTGAACAGCAGGCGATTGGGCAGATCGGTCAGTGGATCGTGGTGCGCGAGGTGCTTGAGTTCGTGTTCGGAATCCTTGATCGCACTGATGTCGGAAAACACCGCCACATAGTGGCTGAGGCGGCCCTGATCATCGTGAATCACGCGGATGGTCTGCCACTGTGGATAAATCTCGCCGCTCTTGCGCCGGTTCCAGATCTCCCCGCTCCACTCGCCCTCGCTCTCCAGCGTGGCGAACATTGCCTGATAGAAGCCCGGCGGATGGTGGCCGGACTTGAACAGGCTTGGCTGATGCCCGAGGACTTCTTCGCGCTGATAGCCGGTGATCGCCATGAACGCGCGATTGACGTGCACGATCAGGCCCTGACGATTGGTGACCAGCACACCTTCGCGGGTGCAATCGAACACCGCAGCCGCCTGGCGCAGGCGCTCACGGTCAGCCTGACGCTCACGCAACCGCGCGCCGATGCCGAGAAACTCGCACAAGCGAACGCGCGCCAGAAAGATCAGCCCGGCACTGAGCGCCGCCCAGACGTAACCGTTGATCAGTTGCCATCGCTGCAGATCGACAGACTCATCAAAGAAACTGTTCAATAAGTAACCAGTGCTCTGCAGCCAGACGACAGCAAGCACCAGGTAAAGCAGCGCTGCACGCAAGGCATCGCGGTAAGTGGCAGGCATTCGGCTGTCCATGTCCCTACAAAAAAGGTTGGAATTATAGGTGAAGAAACATCCAGCGACTCTTATCTGAAAGGGCGACTGGTTTTATCTGTGTGCTTGGTGATAATGCAACGGCTGTTTTTATCTTTATCGAGGGCCCTATAGCCTATGTGGTACGAAGGTTTTCTTGGCTTGTCGGCCTGGTCTCTGGTCGCGGTCACCCTGCTGATGACCCACGTGACAATTGTCGCCGTCACGGTCTATCTGCACCGTTATTCGGCCCACCGTTCGCTTGAGCTGAACGCCGGTCTGAAACACTTTTTCCGCTTCTGGCTGTGGCTGACCACGGCGCAGAACACCCGCGAGTGGACTGCCATCCACCGCAAACACCACGCCAAATGCGAAACCGAAGATGACCCGCACAGCCCGGTCATCAAGGGCCTGTCCACCGTGCTGCGCAAAGGCGCCGAGCTGTATCGCGCCGAAGCCGAGAACCCGGAGACCCTGCGCATCTACGGCAAGAACTGCCCGGAAGACTGGATCGAGCGCAACCTCTACAGCCGCTATCCGCTGCTGGGTGTGGCGATCATGGGCGTCATCGACCTGCTGCTGTTCGGCACCATCGGCATCACCATCTGGGCAATCCAGATGATGTGGATTCCGGTCTGGGCCGCGGGCGTGGTCAACGGTCTGGGCCATGCCATCGGCTACCGCAACTTCGAATGCCGCGACGCCGCGACCAATCTGGTGCCGTGGGGCATCCTGATCGGCGGCGAAGAACTGCACAACAACCATCACACCTACCCCAACTCGGCCAAGCTGTCGGTGAAAAAGTGGGAGTTCGACCTCGGCTGGGCGTGGATCAAAGTCTTCAGCTTCTTCAGGCTGGCCAAGGTGCAGCGTGTGGCGCCGATCGCCCACCGCGTCGAAGGCAAGGGCAGTCTGGACATGGACACCGCCATGGCGATCCTCAACAACCGCTTCCAGATCATGGCCCAGTACCGCAAGTTGGTCATCGGCCCGCTGGTCAAGCAGGAGCTGGACAAGGTCGATCATTCGGTACGCCATCAATTCCATCGGGCCAAACGCCTGCTCTCGCGGGAAACCAGCCTGCTGGAGGACCGTCATCACTTGCGCATCCAGAACATGCTCGAGCACAGCCAGGCGCTAAAGGTAATTTACGAAAAACGCCTGGCCCTGCAGCAGATCTGGGTCAAGACCAGCGCCAATGGTCACGACATGCTCGCCGCCATCAAGGAATGGGTGCACGAGGCTGAAGCCAGCGGCATCCAGTCCCTGCGTGAATTCGCCGACCAGCTGAAAACCTACTCGCTGCGCCCCGCCGCAGCCTGACCGCCATGAACGAATCCCCTGTGGCGAGGGGATTCATCCCCGATCGGTAGCGCAGCTACCGCAAATTTGTCGACGCGTTCTCATTGCTGAAACGCGTCATATCTACCGCCCGGCGGGAGCAAGCTTCCTCGCCACAAAAGCGCGGAACTTAGCACCGAAAGCCCTATCTCAAAGACACTTCGCCACCCTGGCGGGCTGTACTGTGGTCGTTGTCGAAATCGCGGCACGCCCTTTGAGATATGTGCCGATGGTCAACAACAATCAAAAAGACTCATCCCTTGCGCAGTGGCCCGAGGCCGCGCAAACCCTGATGGCGCTGATGCACGCCCAAGGCGAAGTCGCCCGGCTGAGCGAGCGCGAACAACTGTTCAGTTCATTGCTGGTGAGCGTCAACGCGGTGCTCTGGGCGTTCAATTGGGAAACCCGTCAGGTGCTGTACGTCAGCCCTGCGTATGAGCGGATTTTCGGGCGCTCGGCAGGGCTCTTGCTCGCCGATTACAACCAGTGGCGCGACAGCATCTACCCCGATGATCTGGATTACGCCGAACGCAGCCTTGCCGAAGTCCTGCACACAGGCGCAGTGGAAGACCGCGAATACCGGATCATCGCCGCTGACGGACAGGTGCGCTGGCTCAGCGACAAATGCTTCATCAACCGTCAGGACGAGCCCGGGCAACCGGTGATCATTGTCGGCATCGCCGAAGACATCACCGACAAGAAGCACATGGAAACCGAGCTGCAACGCCTGGCGACCACTGACGTGCTGACCCAGAGCAGCAACCGCCGACATTTCTTCGAATGCGCCAACCGCGAGTTCGAAGAGGCGCGCCTGCAAGGTGCACCTCTAGCCTTTCTGCTGTTGGACATCGATGACTTCAAGCAGATCAACGATAGCTACGGCCACCCGGAGGGTGACAACGTGCTGCAGCGGATCGCCGAATGCGGGCGCGGCTCCTTGCGCCGTGGCGATCTGTTCGGACGCATTGGTGGCGAGGAATTCGCCGCCGTGTTCCCGGGTTGCGCGCCGGACATGGCGATGCAAGTGGCCGAGCGGCTCCAGCAGGAGATTCAGCGGTTGAGCTTCAACGTGGACGGCCAGACGTTCGGCATCACCGTCAGCCAGGGATTGACCAGCCTGCACGATGACGACGAAAACCTCGACAGCCTGTTCGCCCGGGCGGACGCGGCGATGTACGAGGCCAAGCGTCAGGGCAAGAACCGGATTATCTCAAGCTGAAACCCACCATCCGATTCACCTCCCCAGTAGGAGCTGCGGCACGCTGCGATCTTTTGATTTTGTTTTAAAAGACAAGATCAAAAGATCGCAGCGTGCCGCAGCTCCTACAGGGGGATGCTCGTGAGTCCGGTTACTTGCGCATCCGCATCAATTCCGGCAGCCCGATCTTCAGCAACCGCGCCGTGCGACTCTTCGCCAGCTCTTCGACGCCCTCATGCTCGGTCAGACGGGCCATTTGCGCCGCCATGTTCATCACCAGCGCCTCACGGGAGTAAACCCCGCCTCCGAGCTGGTAGACCGAGGCAATCAACTCACGCAGCTCCAGCGGCAAGCGCCAGCGTGTACGCAACGCCGAACCGTAAGCCGCGCCGAACTCCGCCAGCGCGTCGCCGACTTCCTCCAGCTCATCCAG
The DNA here is from genome assembly GCF_053456425.1 of Pseudomonas sp. LF020. NCBI lineage: Bacteria > Pseudomonadati > Pseudomonadota > Gammaproteobacteria > Pseudomonadales > Pseudomonadaceae > Pseudomonas > Pseudomonas sp. LF020. The sequence continues at coordinate 98,853 of NZ_JBRFIX010000004.1, read as the reverse complement.
CTCGCCGCCGGCCTGCTTCCACTCCTGCAAACAACGCAGCAACGCCAGGTCACCGAGACGATGCAACATACCGGCGCAGTAGCAGCGCTCCTGATCCAGATCGAGCAGGCGCGCCAGCGTGCGGGCATATTCGGCCGTGTGCAGCGACAACCCCCAATAGCGCTCGGCGTAGTCCGCCAGGCATGGATCGCTGAGTTTGGCGCTGCGCTTGAGCGCCAAGCCGAGAATCAGGTTCATGCTCTGCCCGGTGCCGAGGCGATGCAGCGCCTGACCCAGGGTCTGCACCGCCGCGCCATGATGCTGCGCCGCGCTGTTGGCGGCGGCGATCAGCACGGCGGTGATCTGCGGATCGGTGCGGATTTCTTCTTCCAGCAGCTTCAGATCAAGTCCGTTCGGGTTCAGGCTGCGCTTCACCGCCACCTGCACATCGGTCATCAGCGGCGCACCGTCAGCCTGCTCACGACGCCGCTCAAGGAATACCGACAGGGTCATGCCCGCCGCCAGGGCCGGCACTTCGCAAAACACCTCTTCGCCCGCATCCAGCAGCAACCCCTGCAAGCGCTCGGTCAGGTTTTCCATGTTCAGCGGTTTGGTCAGGTAGGCCGTGGGCGCCAACGGAATGGCTTCACGCACGCTGGCGCTGTCGTTGCGGCTGCTCATCAGGATGAACGGCAGCGGCGGATTGCGTTTGCGCTGCCGCACGCTGCGCAGCACGCTCAAACCGTCGATGCCCGACAACTCCCAATCGACAATGGCCAGGTCATAGGGCACTTCGCTGAGTAAAGACAGGGCTTGCTGGCCGTCGGCACACAGGTCCAGCCGCGCATCGCAGCGCACATTGAGCAACACTTGTTTAAGCAGGTCCCGGGACCATGGATCAGCCTCGGCAATCAGCACTCGGGGTACGGCGGGTAAATCAACGGCGGTCATGCGCGCTCTCCCTTGCAATGCCTGAACCTTAGCCAATGCTGGCCTTTCGATACAGCGCAAAAGCGCCGGATGTGTTTCAAGGGGCGTAAAAAAACCCGCCGAAGCGGGTTTTTTGTCGAACCGATCACACAGAGTCGGGGCTTACAGCTCCGAGAAGCACTCTTCGATGATCGCCAGGCCTTTGTCCAGTTGCTCGTCCGGCGAGGTCAGCGGTACGAGGACGCGCAGCACGTTGCCGTAGGTGCCGCAGGACAGCAGGATCAGGCCCTTGTCGCGCGCCTTGGCCACGACAGCCGCAACGGCGGTCGGGTTTGGCTTGTGGCTGTCGCCGTTTTCGAACAGCTCGACCGCGATCATCGCGCCCAGCGCACGCACTTCACCGATCACCGGGTACTTGGCCTGGATGGCCTTCAGACCGGTTACCAGACGCTCGCCGACAGCCTTGCAGCGGTCCAGCAGTTGCTCTTCTTCGAACACTTCCATCACGGCCAGAGCCGCAGCGCAAGCGATCGGGCTACCGGCGTAGGTGCCGCCCAGGCCGCCTGGAGCGATGGCGTCCATGTATTCGGCCTTGCCGCAGACGCCGGCCAGCGGGAAGCCGCCAGCGATGGATTTGGCGAAGGTGGTCAGGTCGGCAGCAACGCCCATCTGTTCCATGGCGAAGAAGGTGCCGGTACGGCCAGCGCCGGTCTGCACTTCGTCAGCGATCAGCAGGATGCCGTGCTGGTCGCACAGGGCACGCAGACGCTTCATGAATTCTTTCGGCGCGACGTAGAAACCACCTTCGCCCTGCACAGGCTCGATGATGATCGCGGCGATGTCTTTCGGCTCGGCGTCGTTCTTGAAGATGCGCTCGATGGACGCGATCGAATCGTCGATGCTCACGCCGTGCAGCTCGTTCGGGTACAGCGCGCGGAAAATGCCGCCTGGCATCAGGCCCATGCCGGCCGAGTAAGGCACGACCTTACCGGTCAGGCCCAGGGTCATCATGGTGCGACCGTGATAGGCGCCGGTGAAGGCGATCACGCCGGCACGGCCAGTGGCGGCACGGGCGATTTTCACGGCGTTTTCCACGGCTTCGGAACCGGTGGTCACCAGCAGGGTTTTCTTGTCGAAATCACCTGGCACCTTGGCGTTGATCTTTTCGCACAGCTCAACGTACGGCTCGTAGGCCAGTACCTGGAAGCAAGTGTGGGTCAGCTTGTTCAGCTGTTCGGTCACGGCGGCGATGATTTTCGGGTGCACGTGGCCGGTGTTCAGCACAGCGATACCGCCGGCGAAGTCGATGAATTCACGACCTTCAACGTCAGTCACGGTAGCGTTCTTCGCCGATTCGGCGAAGATCGGGTGAATCTGGCCAACACCACGTGGAACAGCAGCGGTACGGCGGGCCATCAGATCAGCGTTAGTCTTGCTCATTACAGTCCTCATTCACCGCTCATCGGGCGGCGTGGTTCAAGGATTAAGCGGGAGAAATCGGCGGTGGCAGCATGCGATGATCGACTGCCACGGCGTTCCTGGCCGCAGAGAAAATTCCGGTTTTGAAACGACGCAAAGGGACAGCGCTCTCGTGCCCTTTGCGTTTGCAGCGATCCCTTTCCCGGCTTAGATGCCCAGGCAGAGGTATTTGATTTCCAGGTAATCCTCGATGCCGTACTTGGAGCCTTCACGGCCCAGACCCGACGCCTTGATGCCGCCGAATGGCGCGACTTCGTTGGAGATCAACCCGGTGTTGACGCCGACCATGCCGTATTCCAGGGCTTCAGCCACACGGAACACACGGCCCAGATCACGAGCGTAGAAGTAGGAGGCCAGACCGAACTCGGTGTCGTTGGACATCGCGATCACTTCGGCTTCGTCTTTGAAGCGGAACAGCGGCGCCAGCGGGCCGAAGGTTTCTTCCTTGGCGACAGCCGCGTCTTTAGGCACGTTGGTCAGGATGGTCGGCTCGAAGAAGTTGCCTTCCATCGGCTTGCCACCGGCCAGTACGGTGGCGCCTTTGGCCACGGCGTCAGCGATGTGCTCTTGCACCTTGGCCACGGCTTTTTCGTCGATCAGCGGGCCAGTGGTGGTGCCTTCTTCCAGACCGTTGCCGATCTTCAGCTTGGCCACCGCCACTTTCAGCTTCTCGGCGAACGCGTCGTAGACCGAATCCTGAATGTACAGACGGTTGGCGCAGACGCAGGTCTGGCCGTTGTTGCGGTACTTGGAAATGATCGCGCCTTCGACGGCCTTATCCAGATCCGCGTCGTCGAACACGATGAACGGCGCGTTGCCGCCCAGTTCCAGCGAGACTTTCTTGATGTCCTTGGCGCATTCCGACATCAGCTGACGACCGATTTCGGTCGAACCGGTGAAAGACAGTTTGCGCACGATCGGGTTGCTGGTCAGCTCGCTGCCGATGTCGCCGGCGCTGCCGGAGACCACACTGAACACACCTTTAGGGATGCCGGCGCGCTGGGCCAGTTCCGCCAGGGCGAAGGCGGAGAATGGAGTTTGCGAGGCCGGCTTGAGCACCATGGTGCAACCGGCGGCCAGCGCAGGGCCGGCTTTACGGGTGATCATCGCCGCCGGGAAGTTCCACGGGGTGATGGCAGCAGTAACGCCGATCGGCTGCTTGATCACGATCAGGCGTTTGTCCGGCTGGTGGCCCGGAATCACGTCACCGTAGATGCGTTTGGCTTCTTCGGCGAACCACTCGATGAACGAAGCGGCGTAAACAATTTCGCCCTTGGCCTCGGCCAGCGGCTTGCCCTGCTCGAGGGTCATCAGGCGTGCGAGGTCATCCTGGTTCTCGATCATCAGTTCGAACCAGCGACGCAGCTTGCCGGCACGCTCTTTGGCGGTCAGTGCACGCCAGGCCGGCAGCGCCTTGTCGGCGGCTTCAATGGCACGGCGGGTTTCTGCGGCGCCCATCTTCGGCACGGTGCCGAGGATTTCGCCGGTGGCCGGGTTGTTGACCTTGATCGTCTGACCGTTGTCCGCATCGACCCAAGCGCCATCAATGAAGGCTTGCTGGCGGAACAACTGGGTGTCTTTAAGCTGCATGTCGGCTTTCCTTAACAGCACCGCGGCCTGCGCGGAGCAAAATTATGATTGTAGAAAGGCGCCTCGCAAGGCTGCCGTCAGGGAAATCATCGACCGGGTGAGGCGCAGTGATCGTGCGTTATTCTCAGCACCTGCGCTTCAACACCCGATCAAAGAGCGTTTGAAATCTCAAACGGATCGTAGGAGCAAAGGGGTTAAAGGACAATAGGTCGTTCGAAAAAAAGAACAAAAACCCTGTGTTTGCTGGATTTTTCAGATCAACGCGCAAAAGCCTTCCATGACCGACATCGACAATGAAGGCTTTTGCGAGCGTCATTTCAACCTTTCGGCGTTTTGCTGGCCGAGTCCTGCAGAATCTTCTCGCTGGCTGCCGCACTGGCCGTGGTATCGACGCTGTATATCTGCATCACGCCTTGGTTGGTCGCCGCCTGAGACAACGTATTTTGCTGTTGTTGGGCGCTGACGGCGTTTTCGAACAGGATGCCGGTGGAGTGCGCCATTGTTTGATAAATGGTGCCCATTGCCATGGCCGGCGCTTCAGCTAAAACCTTTACGCTGGTTTGAGTGACTGCGTCGGTGATCTGGTCATTTACAGTTGCCATTGCCTGACTCCTTTCGCTGAACGATGAGTGTTGCAAATGTTGTTCATACCGTCGGCTTGCGCTCAGCCAGACTGCCACTGAACCGGGCGATACTCTGGTTGATTCGCTCAAGGGCCTGATCGACGTTTTCCGCATCCAATACCCCGCTCGCCGCCGCCACCGCAGCAGCGCCACCGACCAGCAAGTGCGTGTGCAGGGCACCCAACGCGCTTTCGTTCGCGGCAGCGAGATCGTCGTTGACAATGTTCTCGGTCATCTGCCGCAGCAGCACACCCTGCGAGGCCAGCGCCAGTTTGGTCACCCCATCGAAATAACTCGCCGCTGACTGCGCCACCAGGCCGCTGGCCTGGCGGATCAGGAGTTCCGACCCCAGCGCTGCCAGCGCGGGGGCTTGAGCTGCCAACTGGCTATTGAGGAAATTCACCGACTCGACCAGTTGCGCATTCAATGCCTCGCTGCCGATGCCATCGGCGGCCTGCTTGAGCAAATGCTCGTTCAGCGCTTCCAGCAAAGACGCAGTGGTAGTCGCGGGATCTGCCGTCGGCGGCTCCTGCCCCGCCGTTTGTGCCTGTTCCTCCGCCATCATGACCGCCCTCCAACCGCCAGAATCTGCTGCACCGCAGCCGCCACAGTGGCATTACCGATAATGTTCAGCGCCTGCTGCTGACTGACCGCGTTCTGCAGTGCCAGGCTGACTGCGTGGCTGGTGACCTGAGTGAGCGTGGCGATCGCCGTCGCGGGCGCAGAGCCAACAACCTGAACATTCGATTGGGTGACTGAATCGGTGATTTGTGGATTGACGGTAGCCATGCATTTCTCCTGAAGGGATAGCGATCAAAGTACCCGCCGCAGGAAAACGATAGATCAGCCCTGCCAAAGCGCCAAAAGATCGTTTTTCAGGACGTTACCGCCTTGAGGAATGCTGCTTTGCGTGGACACGGACGCTGACACAAGCGCCAAAAACCGGCATGGACGCCCCGAGCCGACCTAGGTATGATGTCGCCCGCTGCACCAGTAGCTCAGCTGGATAGAGTACTGCCCTCCGAAGGCAGGGGTCGTGGGTTCGAATCCCGCCTGGTGCGCCATGAATTGAAACGAGAAAGCCCCGGACTGTGATGGTCCGGGGCTTTTTTGTGGGTGCTGCCTTTCATGAGACAGCGGTCACTCCGTCGTCCAGTCAAACTCATCGTAATCCTCATCCTCCTCTTCCTCCCCAGTTTCCTCAAAACCCTCATCTTCTTCCACGACGTCTTCTTCCGACTGGTTCAGCAGAAATTCCTTGCGCGCCTCGGTAATCGCGCGCCGCATCTCCTCGCCCTTCTGCGGGCAGTTGAGGAGTTGGGCGATGCGGTCGATTTTTGCTGCCACTTTGTTCTCCAGCGCTTCAGCCATGGCCCGATAGTGCGCGTTTTTGCCGGGCAATGCCAAATGGCTGGGTGAACAAGCGGTCAGTTCTGGCGGATTTTTTCGAGTCGCCGGTCAAGGTCCACGTCGGGGTAGCGTTTGTGCAAATTGTTGTACAGCGCATCAGCGGCTTGCGACTGGCCGGAGTCGCGCAGGCGCAGGACTTCGTGCAGTTGCGTGTCGAGGCCGTTGGCCGGGGCGGCGGCGCGTTTGCCGAGTTTGGCTTGGTCGCCGCTGATCGCGTCGCTTTGCATCGGCTCGGCCATTTCCATCATCGGTGCCGGCGCGGACATGGCGGCAGCGGGCGGAGCGGCCAGTGACTGCGCTTCCGGTGCTTGCTTGCGCGCCAGTGGCGCGGCCGGTTTGGCGGCCGGGGCGAAGTCGAATTGCGGCTGTGGCTCGGATGCACGTTGCACCAGCGACAGCATCAGTGCCACACCGACCAGGCTGGCGAAGGCGACCTGCCAACGCGGTTTCTGACAGGCCCGCAGCCAGCGTTGCCACAGGCCTGGCTTGGGCACCGGGGTTTCGCGGTGGGCAACATTGAGGATGAACGCATCAAGGTACGCCGGCGGTTCAGCGTTATGCTGTTCACGCACATGTTTGATCACGGGATCTTCGGGTGTCTGGCGGGCGTCAGTCATGTCAGTACCTCCTCGGCCAGCAGCCGACGCAGTTTTTGCTGGGCGTAGCGCAAGCGGCTCTTGACGGTTTCCAGCGGTGTTTCGGTGAGGCTGGCTATCTGCGCCAGGTCGAGGTCGCCGTGGGCGCGCAGCAGGAACACTTCGCGCTGGTCGGCAGGCAAGGTTTGCAGGGCGCTTTCCAGGCGCTGGCAGTCACGGCTGAGGTTCAGCAGTTGTTCGGGATCGTGGGTCTCGTCGCCAATCGCATGCAGCTGTTCGTCGTAACTGTCGTGCAGCGGCTGATGCGCACCGTGTTTGCGCCAGTGATCGATCAGCCGATTGCGCGCAATCTGGAACAGCCATGTACGAAACGTCGCCCGCCTCTGTAGCTGACTGGTGCTGCGGATCAGGCTCAGCCAGGTGTCCTGAAACACTTCGTCAGCCAGTTCCGGTTTGCCGCTCAACCCAAGCAGGAACCGATACAAACCCTGGCGATGGCGCGCGTACAGAATCTCGAACGCCGCGCCGTCGCCCTCGCGATAACGCGCCAGCAGCGTTTCATCGCTGCTGGCGGTCGGGCTGTCTGGCGCAGCAAACAGCTGACTGATGAAGCCTTTGAATCGGCTCACTATTCGATCCGTCGCTCAGTGGGCATCGCATTGGATGCGGTTGAGGTGCGCAGGCTTTGCGCCAGTTCCACCAGTTGCACGAACTCGTTGCGCAAACCGAAACGGTCGTCGCCGCGAGCGCCACGGGCCAGTGCCTCGGTGTCTTTCAGGCTGAAATCGCCGGTATAACGACCGTCCTTGAGCTGCTGGGAAAACGCCGCCACCGCTGCCGCGAAACGCAGGTCCTCGCTGGCCGGTGCGACCTGATTGGCAATCGGCCGGTCGATCAGCAGACTTTTCCCACCTTCAGGCTGTTGATAACGCACACGCAGCATTGCCAATTCCCCGTTGTTCGTCGCCACCGGCGCCTGCGATTTACCGTAACGCAGCGGCTCCAGCCAGCCCTTCTCACCTGCCGGGACAATTTCATACAGCGCGGTCACCGTGTGTCCTGCACCGACTTCACCGGCATCGACCTTGTCGTTGCTGAAATCCTCACGCTTCAAGGCGCGGTTTTCGTAGCCGAGCAGGCGATATTCACTGACCTGCGCCGGGTTGAATTCCACCTGCAATTTGACGTTTTTCGCCAGCACCGCCAAGGTCGAACCGAGTTGATCCACCAGCACCTTGCGCGATTCACGCAGGTTGTCGATGTAGGCGTAATTGCCGTCGCCGGCGTCGGCCAGTTGTTCCATCAAGTGTTCATTGTAGTTATCCACACCGAAACCCAGGGTGGTCAGGGAAATCCCGGTTTTGCGTTTATCCACAGCTATTTGCTTGAGGCTGTCGAAGTCGCTGATGCCGACGTTGAAGTCACCGTCAGTGGCCAACAGGATGCGGTTGATGCCTTTGGGGATGAACGCCTGCTGCGCCATTTGATAGGCCAGTTCGATGCCTGACGCGCCAGCGGTTGAACCGCCTGCGGTCAGTTGCTCGATGGCTGTGCGAATTTTCGCTTTGTCGCGTCCGGAAGTCGGCTCCAGCACCACGCGGGATTCGCCGGCATACACCACCAGCGACACCCGATCCTGTTCGCGCAACTGATCGACCAGCAGTTTCAATGTGCTTTTGACCAGTGGCAGCCCTTCGCGGCGATCCATCGAGCCGGACACATCCACCAGAAACACCAGATTCGCCGGAGCCAGCTCCGCCACGGCGCGGTCGGAGGCCTTGATGCCGATACGCAGCAGGCGGGTGTGCGGATTCCACGGGGTGGCGGCCAGTTCGGTGGTCACGCCGAAGGGTGAACCATCGCTGGGCAGCGCGTAGTCATAGGGAAAGTAATTGACCATCTCTTCCAGCCGCACTGCGCCTTCCGGCGGCACACGTCCCTGATTGAGCAGACGCCGAACGTTGGCGTAGGCCCCTGTGTCGACGTCAGCGCTGAAGGTCGAGACCGGGGCCTCGGCGACGCTGTGAATCGGGTTGTCGGCCAGCGCCTGATACTGCTCGCGCGGCTCGTCGCGATAGCCTTGTGGATAACTTTCCGGTGCCGGGATCGCCGCGAAACTGGCAATCGGCGCCGGACTTGCTCTGCGCTTGACCATCGCACTGTCGGCGGCGAGCGCTTCATGCTGAATCGACGTCTGCGGCTGGGCCGGCGTCGGGACGGCAGCCGATTCGGGATTGGAAGACACGCCGCAACCGGCGACGGTCAACAACACACCGACGGCAACGGGTCGCAGAAAAGGCAGGGAGCGGGACATGGGGGCTGACCTCGGGATGAAAGTGATCCATTCATCCACTGAGACGGGCAGCCCCTTCAGATCGGGTTAAACGCCGCTGAAAATATTTTCAGCGGTGATAACGCCGCACCACGCTGCTGTTACGCAGTACGTGGCCTTTGATTTTGTCCATCAGCTCGGCGCGGGTCAGACCGGCGGGCAAGGCGTCCGGGGCCAGGTCCAAGGCGTAGATCTGAATGATGTAGTGGTGGGCGCTGTCGCCAACCGGTGGGCACGGCCCGATGTAATGGGTGGTGCCTTTGCTGTTGGTACCGCCCACGCCTTCGAGAGTGGATTTGGCGCCGACCCCGGCCGGAATCTGCCGGGTGGTGGCCTTGATGCCGTAGTGAATCCAGTGATCGACGCCCGCACCTTTCTGGCCGTCCGGGTCGTGCATGACGATCGCGTAGCTCAGGGTACCGGCAGGGCCCGCATTCCACGCCAGCGCCGGCGACTGGTTCTTGCCGCCACAGCCAGCCGCATCGCTCGCTGCGGCCGAGGTGAACAGGCGATTGTCCGAGACACCGGGGATGTCGAGGGTAAAGCGCTCGGCCGCCTGCGCCGGAAACTGCACGCAAAGGGCGACGGCGACGGCCGCCAGCCAAGGGTTTAGAGAGGTCAATCGGGTCATTCCGGGAGTACCTTGTGCAGTTGGGCCTTCGTCGGCCTGCAAACTATAGCTGTACCGTTCGTACCTTGGCAGTGGCAATTGGCTGAACCTCGCACTGCGGCGCAAACTCGTAAGAGAAATGCCTGTCAGGAGCACGAACATGAGCCTGCACCGTGTCGCCCATTTCGCCGATGTCCCCGAAGACCATGGGCTGCAAGTCGAAATCGGCGACTGCAAGATCGTCCTGCTACGCGCAAACGGCCAGCTCCGGGCATTTCAGGGCGAATGCCCACATGCCGGCGCACCCTTGGCTGACGGTGCGTTGTGTCACGGACGTCTGATTTGCCCTTGGCACAAGGCCGCGTTTCGCGCCGAAGACGGCGCGTTGTGCGAGCCGCCGGCCCTCGACAGCCTGAAGCGTTATCCGCTGGAGTTACGTGGCGATGAGGTCTGGGTCGATGATCAACCGCTGCCGGATGCGCACACGCCTCCGGCCGATGATCCGCGCATCTTTGTGATTGTCGGCGCAGGTGCAGCGGGCACGGCATGTGCGGCGGCTCTGCGGGAGAAAGGTTTCGGTGGCCGGATCATCATGCTCGACCGCGAAGCGGAGGCCGGTTACGACCGCACGGTGCTGAGCAAATTCGTCCTCGCCGGCGAGATGTCGGCGCAGGAAACCCCGCCGCTGCGCGACGAAGATTTTTATCAAGAGCAGCGCATCGAACGCCGACAAGTCGCAATCTCCGCGCTCGACGCTTCGGCGAGATCCCTGCATCTGAGCGACGGCCAATCCCTGTCCTACGACGCCGCAGTGCTCGCCACCGGCGGCGAGCCCAATCCGCTGCAACTGCCCGGCGCCAACCTGCCGCAGGTGTTTGTCCTGCGTTCGAAAGCCCAGGCCGAACAGATCATGCGCGAGGCCAAACCTGACCAGCGCGCCGTGATCATCGGCGACAGCTTCATCGCCCTCGAATGCGCCTCGGCCCTGCGTCAGTTCGGCCTCGACGTCACGGTCATCGCCCGCCACGCCATTCCGTTCGCCGCGCAGTTCGGCGAAGCCGTGGGCAAGGCGATCCGTGCGCTGCATGAACAACATGGGGTGAAATTCATCACTGATCACGAAGCCCGGGAAATCACTGGCGACGGCAAGGTCGAGGCGGTGTTGCTGGACAACGGTTTGCGCCTGTCGGCGGATCTGGTCCTGGCGGGGGTTGGTGTGCACCCGGCCACCGAGGCTTTTGCGTCGCTGCCTAGGGAGAAAGACCAGTCACTGCGAGTCGATGCCGGCCTGCGTGTTTGCGACGGACTCTGGGCAATCGGCGATATCGCCACCTTCCCCCTGAACGGCCAGCCACAACGCATCGAACACTGGCGCCTGGCCCAGCAGCATGCCCGAATCGCTGCTGCCAACATGCTCGGCGCTGACGAGCATTATCTGGATGTGCCGTTTTTCTGGACCTGGCACTTCGGCAGGAACTATGACTATCTGGGTCACGCGAGTCAGTGGGATGAAATCGAGTTCAAGGGCGAACCCGGGCATCCGCCCTTCATCGGCCTGTTTGGACAAAACGGCGTGGTGGTTGCCGCTGTGGCATGCGAGGAGGAGCGGGCCATGGCGATGCTGGCCGAACGGATGAAACAGCCGCTGACGATGGAAAACGCGTGGGAACTGATTCGCGGCTGAATGCTGATTGCTGATTGCTGATTGCTGATTGCTGAACAATGTAGGAGCTGCCGAAGGCTGCGATCTTTTGATCTTTCAAATCAGAATCAAAAGATCGCAGCCTTCGGCAGCTCCTACAGGGGAGCGTCGTTCAGGTGGGGCGATTTATCGGGTCGCGATTATCGTCGTCCTCGGCGTGCAGGAAGATCACCCGGGGATGTTCCAGCGGCGCCAGCGGTGGCGGCAGCTCGGCAGGCTCCAGCGGACGAAAGTTCAGCACCACATGGCTGATGTCACCGTCCTGATCGTTGTGGATGGTCATCACTCCAGGGGTGCGCAGCTTCTGCAAGCGCTCGTCGCACAGGCGAAAGCTCTTGGTCAGCCCTTCATCATCGACCACCGGTGCCGGCAATCGACGCTGAGCGAAGCTTCTGCTTTTACGCTGTTGATAACGCGCCCAACCAATCAGAATCACTGCGTTGACCAGCGCCACCCACAGGTAGATCTGCAAGGTGCCGAGGGCTTCAAACGCCGAGTTGTCGATGCGCGGCCCACCGGCGTGGGTCTCGATCAATGGCCACAGTCCGCGTATCAGCAGAAACAGCAGGCCGACCCAGGCCAATACGGTGAGGATCACATCGATCACCACCAGGAAGGGCCGCTGGCGGGTCCGGATGATTTTCATTTGATAACCTCCTCTTCGTCGTCGCCAACCGGTTTGATACCCCGATCAGGGCTGACCCAGCGCGCACGCTTCTGATGCTGACCAAACAGCACTTTGGGGAAACTGACCAACGTGGTGAGCAGGCTGACCAGCCAGAACGCGATCGGGTACCAGACCACCCAGAACATGGTTCGGCCCAACCCCGGTTCGTAGCGCCGGTCGATAATGATGCTGACCGCGAATTGCACCAGGCAGACGAACGCCAGTAACAGCCCGGTGAACGCCGGGGGCATCAGGTGATGCACGGCAATCGATTCCGGCATGACCACGAACTTGCCGACGCCCCAGAAAATCACCGACAACAGAAACGTGAAGGCCCACCCGGTCGACAGGCAATATTCGAACAGCAGCGGCCACAGGTAACGATGGCGGTACTGCCAGATGCCGCGAATGTTCTTGAACAGCACCTCGGCACCGCCCTGGGCCCAGCGCAGGCGCTGCTTCCACAGGCCGCGCAGGGTTTCCGGCATCAGGATCCAGCACAGCGCGCGCGGCTCGTAGAAGATGCTCCAGTGATCGAGTTGCAGTTTCCAGCTGATGTCGATGTCTTCGGTGATCATGTCCGGGCTCCAGTAGCCGACCCGGTTCAATGCAGTGCGGCGGAACGCGACGATCACCCCGGACACGGTAAAGATCCGTCCGAACACCCGTTGCGTGCGCTTGATCAGGCCGATGATCGACGAGAACTCGCCGACCTGTACCCGCCCGACCAGGGTCGAACGTGTGCGGATACGCGGGTTGCCGGTCACCGCGCCCAGCCGAGCGTTGTCGAGCATCGGCGCCACCAGATAGGCCGCGGTGTTCGGCGCCAGCAGCGCGTCGCCGTCGATGCACACCAGATATTCGCTGCGCGCGGCAATCGCGCCCATGCGCAGGGCCACGGCCTTGCCCTGGTTTTCCGCCAGGTGCAGCACGCGCAGGCGTGGGTCCTCCTGGGCGAGCCGGTCGAGCACTTCGGCGGTGTTGTCCTTCGAGCCGTCGTTGATCGCGATGACTTCGATGTTCGGATAGTGCTGGGCCAGCGCTGCGTGAATGGTGTCGGCAGCGTTTTCGCCTTCGTTGTAGCAAGGGATGAGGATCGAGATCAGCGGCTCGCCTTCCAGTGGCGGCGGCAAAGTGTCGTCCTTCCATGGCCAGTGGCGTTCCCAGTGCAGCCAGAAATACAGGCCGCCGGCAATCCACAGCCCGGACATGAACAACGGGTAGAAGAACACGAAGTCCATCAGGAACTGCCCGGTGACCAGGAAGATCAACCCCAGCGGCACGCCGAGGACGAGCGCCAGAACAAGCAGGGCTAACAGTCTATCCAGCATGTCATGGGTTCCATTTGTTGGAGAGCGCAGGCCTTACGGTTTTCAGGTCCGGCAGGTTGTCGAGGAAGTTGTCCGGGTAGTAACCGAAACTGGTCGCACCCTGACGCTTGAGTCGGCCCATCCAGTCGGCCAGTTGGGCGCCATCGATGTCGGCCTGATCCTTTTTCGTCCAGTCGCGGGCCTGCAGCTCGAACACCGTGCGATCCAGCGCGCCGGGGCGCTGCTTGATCTTCGCCACCAGTTCTTCGAGCCACGGGCCGGATTGCGCGTGGGTCTGTTTTTCCATCAGCGGCATGGCCATCGGCGCGGTCCAGTCGTAGGTCACGAGGAAGTCGTCGAGGTTCTGCGCAAACCAGGTTTCGCTCTCAGGATTGAGCACCGGCTCGGCGAAGATGTTGCGTGCGGTCAGCACCTGCGGGCCACGGATCGCACGGACCTTGGCGGTCAGCTCATTGGTGAAGTCGATCAGGTATTTGCTCTTGAACCGCGTCCAGCGCTGCATGGCTGCCGGATCATCGCGAAGCGCTGCAATGGATCCCGGCAAGCCGTGCGCGGCATAAGCCTTGAGGGCCTCGGGGCTGGCGTCTTCGAAGTCCGACAGCACCGCGTCGTCGTGATAGAGAATGCCGTCGACCGAGGTCAGGCGCGCCACGTCTTCGTAGATCTCACCGATGATCTGCCGTACTTGCGGATCGAACGGCGACAGGCGCTGATACTGATCCGGATCGACCGCAGTGGTGCCAGTCTTCGGATCCCAGCGAGTCACCCGCGGCAGCTTCGCATCGAGACCGAAACTGAGCACCGGCATCCACGCGAACACCTTCACGTGTGCCCGAGTACGCAACTGCCAGGCAACGCGGTCGAAGATGTCGGCGCGTACCGGCAGGTGACGGTTGGGGAAGTACAGCGAGTGCACCAGTCCGTCGCCCTTCGGATCAGCGAAGGCCTGCAGGAACACGGTATTGGCGCCCATGTCGGCCATGCGCTGGATCAGCTTGCCGAGGTTGATTTCCTGCTGCGCCGGATCCGGGTCGTAGACGTTGTCCAGATCGACGTGGACCACACGCATGGTGAAATCCGACTGCGCCGCGACGATGCTGTTGGCGAAATGCTCGCCATCAGGATCGGAGGCGACCAGAAAGCGCGGGCTGCTCATCAGGTTGTCGAGGGCGTCCAGACCGTCATCCAGCGTCAGGGCCATCTCGTAGCCCTGCTCGCCGACCACGGTCAGCGAAGTGCCGTCCGCCGTGCCGTAGGGCCAGACCCAGACTCGCGGTTTCTTGCCGGTGACCTTGCGGATCTTCTCCGAAATGGTCGCGACGTCGTTGCGGATTCGCGCCTGGAAATCGGCCTCGGACTCGTAGCGTTTGGTCACCGGGTCGTAACGCCGCGTGGCCGCTGCCGGTTGCATGTTGCCTTGCGGGTTGGCAAGGATGCCTTTGTGGCTGGCGTCGGTGTGGGCGGCGATCTCCACCAGACCCGACTGCGAGATTTCCCGCACCTGATCCCAGGTCAGAAAGTCCGAACGTGCGCGGGGTGCACCGGCAAAATCCACCGGTTGATTGAGCGGCGTATCGATCCACACGCCGACCGGTGCCAGCAACGCGTGCCAGTTGTAGGCGCGCAGCACCGGCAGCACGCGGGTATAGAAGCTTGAGTAACCGTCGTCGAAGCTGAGCAGGATCGCTTTGGTCGGCAATTCCGGGCCGCCCTTGCGCGCGGCCATGATCTGATCGACGGTGACCGGCTGGTAGCCGTTCTCGCGCAGCCAGGCCAACTGTTCGATCATGCGCTCGGTGCGCACCGCTACCACGGCCTGATCGGGGTCGCGGTCTTCGATATCGTGATAGGCGATGCCCAGCACGTGGTTTTTCGGCCACGGTTTTTCACTGGCCGCCAGCGGACGTTGCGACGGCGGCGCGAAGGCCGGGGCTTGCTGGGCGCAGGCGCTGATCAGCAGCACTCCCAGCAGAAGGATGAAACGCGTCATCAAAGGCATCTTCAAACTCTTCTAGAAGCGGAAAGTGAGGTCGACGAGCAGACGCAGATCGGTCTCCCGATCACCGTCGTAGGGCCGGTTGATCACACTGAACAAACCGCCCACCTCGAACACGTCGTTCCAGGCATAACGTTGGCCATAACCGAGCATCGCCATGCCGCCGGTGCCGTGGTCACGCTGGCTGTAGGTCCCCGCACCGGCCTGGAATTGCTGGCTCCAGGAGGTTTCGTAGCGGTGGTAGAGCACATGGTTGACGTTGACCGTCGGCATCACGCTGAAGTCCGACTTCGGGTTGAAGTACGGCACATCCTCGGAATTGGAGTTGTGGCTGGTGCCGACCTCCAGACCGGCATCGACCTGCACGTTCGGCGCGCTGTAGACGCCCTCGCGTCCGGTGAGCAAGGCTTCGACACGGTTGTTGCCGTCGCTGAAGTGCGACGGGCTGACCGACAGTTTCCACTCGCGACTTTCGTTGGCGCGCCAGCGGATGAACGCGTTGCCACCGTTGGCCTTGATGTCGCTGTTGAGGGCGCGCAATGGCGTCTCGGCCGACAGATAGGCGAAGCTGCCGCCGTACTGCCAGTTGTCGTTGATGTCCCGGGCGATCGCGATGCGTGCGCCCTGTTTGGCGCCGTAACCGTAATCGTGGTTGGAAACTTCGGCTTCCAGGCTCATATCGCGGGTACGCCGTTCCAGGCCGACGCGCTGGAAGCGGTCGGTGCCGGTGCCTTCGGCAAAGTCGCCGGTGGCATAACCGGCACCGACGAACACCCGCCAGTCTTCATCGATCGGCGGGCTGTACAGCGTGCTCTGGATGCCGAAATCACGGCTGCCGCTGACCGCGCCCGCACCACCGCTGCCGCCACCTCCATTGGCTTTGCCGCCGTAGGCTTCGACGCGCAGTTCGGACATGTCATGTACTTCGCGCTCACGGGCCGCGCGCTGAACCTGACGGTTATCGGGGAAACGCTCGACCACGTCATCGGTCAGCGCATCCATCTGTCGCCATTCCTGCAGGGTCATCGCGGTGCGCGCCTGAGCGAGTTCCAGACCCATGTCGCGGGGCACCATGCTCTCGGTTTCCTTGAGCTGGTTTTCGGCGCGGCGTGGCCATTGTCGGGCCAGGTACAGATCAGCCTGGGCCAGACGCAGGCCGACGTTGCCCGGCGCCTGATCGACCAGGGCCTGCAGGCGCTCCTCGCCATGCGGCAAGTCGGAGCCGTAGGTGCCGGCCTGCGCCGCGAGCTGCTGGGCGTCCATCCATTCGTCGTTGGGGTTGCCGATGGGCAGGCCCTTGAGTTCAATCCGCGGCTTCTGACTCTTGGCCAGATCCTCGGCGACTTTGCGCGCTTCATCGGCGCGGTCGCTTTCCAGCAGCGAGTAATACAACGCGGTGGTGTCTTCGAGACGATCACCGGCATCGGCATCCGGTGCCGACAGCACCTGGCGATACAGGTCGGTAGAGATTTCCGGCTGGCGCTGATCCAGGTAGGACGCCGCCACCCAGCGCAGGGCGTAGGTCGGAATCTTCACCCCTTCAGCCTGCAGCTTTTGATATTCGCTGATGACCTCGGCAGTACGCGCCCGGGCCTTGAGCGCGCCCATGCGGTCGATGCGCCAGCGCACCACGTCATCGTGGGCGCTGGCGTCGGGGGTCCAGGTGGCGAGCAGTTTGTCGTAATCGGCCAACGCGCGGTCGGCGATCACGTAGCGTTCTTTTTCACTGCGGGTGGCAAATTCGGCGAGACGCACACGCTCGGCAGCCAGATCGCCTTCGAGGCGGCGCAGGGTGACCGGGTCGATCAGCCCGGGACGTTGGTTCGCCAGACGCAGTGCCGGTTCCGGCAGCCGCGCCTTTTGCAGGGCCACCACGTATTCACGGGCGACATCCGGCTTGCTGCCGGCACGGATGAACGCCTGATCGTATTCGAACAGCGCGTCGTACTGCTTGCCGGCACGGGTCAGGGCGTAGCCCAGTGCGAGGCGGCGCGAAGGGTCATCGGGTTTGGCGGCGACCAGCGCCTTGGCGCGGGTCACGGCTTCGTCGGGTTTGCCCGAGTCCGCCTGGGTCAGGGCCAGGCCCAGTTGCAGGTCGGCGTTGTCCGGCTCCAGCGCCAGGGCCTTGTTGTAGACCTGGATCGCCTGATCCCAACGCTTGAGGTTGCGATAGGCGCGTGCGGTGGCTGTCAGTGCCTGCACCGGCAGCACCCGGTCACGGCCCTGGGTCTCATAGACCTGCACCACCTCGGCGTCGAGGCCCGCCCAACTGGCGATTTGCAGGTGATCGCTGATCTGCCCGGTGGTGGACTGCCCGGGCGGCACCTGGCGCAGCACGTTCAGCGCCGGCGTGGTCTGCCCGGCCCGGGCATCACGCACCATCTGATCATAGGGTGTATCGGCAAACGCCAGCGCCGGCCAGAGCAACTGGCTGCACAGCGCAACGCGAAACAACGGGCGTAAACCACGATGTAAAACAGGACCATCAATACGCGGCATTCGTCAGCATCCTTACATGGCCAGCCGGGTCGCAATGCCCCCCTTGCCCATTCGTAACGGAGACCGAGTCAAAAGAGACTCAGCCAAGCTTAGTCAGGCAGTCTTGCATGCAAGCGTAGTCGAATATTCAGAACGCAATAATTGTTCAGAATCGTGGCGCCGGCTCAGTGGAAAACCCGCACACCAGACAGCAAAACGCCCGGCGTCTGTGGATCAGAGGCCGGGCGTTGCTATTAAGAGCGCAGGATTACTGCACTTGCGTGACGCCAGCGAACTTGCTCATCAGGAAGCCGACGAACTGCTCGACGGTCATCTTCTGGCCGTTGAACTCCACCTGATTGGCGGCGTAATGCAGCTTGGTCACGACATTGGTGCCATCGACGGTCGCCAACTGCGAACCGACGGCCATGCCGGAGAACATGTCGGCACCGGCGCTGGCCTGGTCGACGATGGCTTTGGCGTCGGTCTGGCCGTCAAGCTGCGCCTGCACGCTGAGCAGATCGATCAGCATCGGCTTGGACACTTGAATGTTCAGGTCCAGCAGCGCGACCAACTGTTTACCCAGTTGATCCGGCGGCAGATCCATCGACTGTGGCTTGGTCAGATCAATCACCAGGCTGGCGCGGCTTTCACCGTTGGCGGTTTTCAGCGACAGGTTTTCCAAGGCGATCTGTGGACTGGCGGCCAGCAGTTTCTGCAGGTCAGCCTTGACCTGTGCCGACTCGGCTTCGGTCAGGTTCAGTTCCGGCGCGGGCAGGCCGGCTTCGGCAGCGGCGGCAGCTTCTTTCTCGTACGGCTGCAATTTGGTCTGGTAGATCTGCATCAGCGACATTGTCGACGGGATGTCGAGGTTCTTCAGGCTCATCGCCATGCTGGCCGAACCGATTTTCTTGTCGTTGAGGGTGACCTCGCCGACCTTGTAGTCAGCGCGGCCCGAGGCATTGCTGCCGCTCTCTTCGGTGAGGTTCTTCATTTCGAAGTTCTTCACGCCGAGCACCGACTGCTTGGGACCGAAGGTGGTTTTGCTGTTGGTCAGCTCCAGGGTGTTTTCCCCGGTGTAGTAGCCGTAGCTGCTCTTGGCGAGGTTGCTGGCCAGGGTCAGACCGTTGAGTTCGACCTGCACCGGCGCCTGATCCTGCGACACGGTGACCAGTTTCAGGCTATCCATGTAGCCGTCAGCCTTGACCTTCTGCGCCTGGGCACTGGCGGAGATGTTCATGGTCAGGCCGGAGAATTTCAGGCTCGACTGCTCGTCCAGCGCGGTTTCCAGCGGCAGCAGCTCGAGGCTGCTGGTGGTGGATTCGTCGTAGCCGATGTTGGTCACGCCCTTGAGCGGCGCGGCGCCCTTGGTGGCGGCAAACCACTTTTCGGTGGCCGGGCTCTTTTCCAGCTCGTAATTGCTGGTGGCCATGACCGGCAGCCACTTCAGCGACACCAGACGCGAGAACGGCAGCGGGCCGTGCTCGATGTGGTCGACGAACAGCAGCTCGACCGGCTGGTCGCCGAACATCTCGCCCTCGCCCTTGAGACGGTAGTGCGCGGTGCTGGTGAAGGTGTGGCGTTCCAGCGACACCAGCTCCAGCGACGCGGTGCCATTGGAGCCGGCCATCGCGGTCTGCAGCTCTTTGTTGGCGTTGCTGACGGCGTTGTTCAGCACGCCTTCGATCTTGGTCCCGGTGTACCAGGCCCCGCCGGCGCTGATCGCACCGATGGCAACAACAATCCCGAGAAGCACGCCTGCTGATTTATTCATGAATGACCTGATCAATGTCCGTGGCTGAAAGGTGGTCGTCTTCCCTGAACCCGTAACCGGGTTGCGGCTCGACTCCGCTGAAATTAGCGGTGGAGATTAGCACTGGCAGCACGAGGCGGCCCAATGTTTAAAGGTTAAAGAGTGTCTATGGGGAGTGTGGACAGCTGACAGGCGGGGAGAGTTGCAGTGTTTTTGAGGACGCTATCGCTGGCAAGCCAGCTCCCACAGGATTGGTTGTGTTCACAAAATCCGAGAACACCACAAAAACTGTGGGAGCTGGCTTGCCAGCGATGGGGCCAGAGGACTCCCAGAAGATCAGGAATACTGAACCTCGATCTCATCGAGTTGATGATCGAAGCTCTTCAACCGCGCCGTCCAGGTATACACCAGCACTTCAAAGTCGCGGTCGATCACCGCCCCGCCCGGCCCATCCGCCCGGGGGTCGCAGAAATCCAGCTGATAGCGTTCGCGGGCCATGGCCGTGGCGACATCCGACAGTTCGCGGGCATTGTTGAGCCAGTGCCAGCCTTCATCGGCGATCTGCTTGTCGAGTTCCAGACACTGTTTTTTCAAGGCTTCGAGGCTTTTTTCCAGCGGCGTGCCGGTCAGTTCGCCCATGACTTCGGCGAAAGTCCGTCCCGGCTGCCAGTAGCTGCCCCAGAAGTAGCGATCGAACACGGTTTCGACCCGGCGCAGGGCGACTTTGGTGTCCCAGATCAGCACCAGGGTCTTGCCTTGTTCAAGTTGTCTTTTCTTGACTCGCTGCACCTGGATCGACGCCCAGGCCACGACGACGATTGCCATCACCGCGATCAACGCCGTGGCGCTGTCGAGGAAGACCATGGCCTTGTCGATCTGATGGGCCAGCATGATGCCGTAGAAATAGGTGGCCGATAGCAGCACCAGCGCTACCAGGGCGCACCAGAAGCCGAGAGCGTAAGGGTTTTTCATTATTGGTTTCCCCTAGACCAGCGCTAGCAATGTGCGTTGAAAGGGCGCCTTGCTCGGGGCGCCCTTCCAACACTTCAAAGCATAGCAACGGCCTCAGGGTTTGCTGGCGGTTGGAGCGTGCGTTCGTCCGCTTTCCCAACCGCCGCCCAAGGCAAGGAACAAATCGATCTGGCTCATGGCGACCTGGGTGTTGGCGGCGGCCAGTTGCGCGGTGACGTCGGTGTAGGTGCGGGTCGCCTGCAGGTCGGCGAGGAACGACTCGCGCCCGGCCTGGAAGAAGCGGTGGGTCTGGTCCGCCGCCAGTTTCGCCGACTGCTCGGCATCGGCCAGGGCGTCGCGGCGTTGCAGCAGCGCGCTGTACTGGGCCAGGCCGGTCTGGGTTTCGCGGATGGCGTTGAGCACCACGCCGTCGAAATGCGCCAGTGCGCCTTGGGTGTTGGCTTCGGCTTCGCGGATCCGCGCACGGGCGCCGTTGGTCGGCACCTTCCAGCTCAACGACGGGCCGAAGCCCCAGCGGTTGGTCGACGGATCGCCAAGGTCGGAAACGATGCCGACGGTGCCGATGGTCGCACCAATGCTGATGTCCGGGTACAGCTCGCCCGTGGCAATGCCGATCCCGGCGGTCGCGGCGGCAAGACGACGCTCGGCCTGCCGCACATCGGGACGGCGCTTGAGCAGCGCCGCACCGTCGCCCACTGGCACCAGTTGGGCGATTTTCGGCAGTTCGGAGCAGGTGGCGGTGCCGGCCGGCAATTGATCGACCGGTTTCGCCAGCAGCATCGACAGGCGGAACAGCCCGGCCTGACGCGCCGCTTCGTAGCGCGGCATGTCGGCGCGCAACGACTTGAATTGGGTTTGCGAACGGGTGACTTGGGTTTCATCGCCACGCCCGGCATCGCGCAGGCGCTGGATCAGCGTGGTGCCTTGCGATTGCAGGTCGAGAGAGTGCTGGGCGATTTCCCGTTCTTCGTTGGCCGCACACACCTGGGTGTAGGCGCGCACCACGTCCGCCACCAGGGTGATGCGCGCGGTGTCGGCGGCCGCTTGTGTGGCATCGGCATTGGCCTTCGCCGCTTCGATCCCGCGTTGCAACGTGCCCCACAGATCGAACTGATAAGACGCGCTGATACCGATGTCAGCGACGTTGGCCACCGGGACTTTTTCCGGCAGCAAAAACGCCTGACCGGACTCCTGCAAACGCTGGGCGCCCATCTTCACGCCGCCGCTCCAGCCACCGGCCGCTTCGGCTTCATCAACCTGCGCACGGGCCCGCGACAGGTTCGCCGCCGCCACGCGCAAATCCGTATTGGAAGCCATGGCCTGCTGCACCAGTTGGTCCAGACGCGGGTCTTGATACAGCCGCCACCAGTCAGCCGGCACCGGCGCCGACACCACCGGTTTGCCTTCCACCGCCAACTCGCCCTGAAAATCCTTGCGCTGCACCGCCGCGTCAGCGGGCAGGTGATAGTCCGGCCCGACCATCTGACACGCCGAGAGCATCACGCCCAACCCGGCGATCATCAGGAGCCTGTTCATTGCGCGGGCTCCTGTTTGCGGTCGTCGCGGGGCTGATCGTCGATGATCGACACGGTCGCGGTCCGCCCGGCGATCATGCGGAAGTCTTCCGGCACCTCGTCAAAAGCGATACGCACCGGAATCCGCTGCGCCAGGCGCACCCAGCTGAACGCCGGGTTGACGTTGGGCAGCAGGTTGTTGCCGCTGGTGCGGTCGCGGTCTTCGATACCGGCGACGATGCTTTCGACATGCCCGCGCAGCCTGGCTTTATCACCGATTACGCGGATATCCACCGACTGGCCGACATGAATGCCGTCGAGTTTGGTTTCTTCGAAATAGCCGTCGATGTGGAACGAGTTGCTGTCGACCACCGACAGCACCGGCCGCCCGGCGGTGACGAATTCCTGCACCCGTGGCGCGCGGTCGTTGACGTAGCCGTCCACCGGGCTGCGAATCACCGAGCGATCAAGATTGAGCTGCGCGCTGTCCACCGTTACCAGCGCTTCGGCCAGCGCCGATTGCGCGCGGGCGACTTTCGACTGGCTTTCTTCCAGCTGTTCGGCCGGCACCAGATTGCCCAGGCCACGGTTACGCTTGGCTTCGCGCTGCGCCTGGGCGAGGGTTTCTTCGCGATCGGCGACCGCCGCTTTAGCCTGACGCAGAGCCAACTTGAAACGGTCCTGGTCAATGCTGAACAGCACCTGGCCGCGTTTGATCAACTGGTTGTCCTTGACCTCGACCTGCTGGATCAGCCCGGATACGTCCGGAGCGATCTGGATGATGTCGGCGCGGATGTGGCCGTCGCGGGTCCACGGCGCGAACATGTAATACATCACCATGCGCCAGACGAGGACGACGGCAAAAGTCACGATCAGCAGGGTCAGGACCACGCGACCGATGGTCAGAAACGGTTTTTTCATGTCATCAGGTATCGACTGAGTGAGTCCACGCCGTACAGCATCACGGCGTAGAGGGCCACGTTGAACAATGCCCGGTGCCAGACCAGACGGTAAAAGTGCAGGCGCGTGAGCACGCCGTGCACCAGCACAAACAACACATAGGTGATGCCCATCAACACCAGCAGGGTCGGCAGGAAAATGCCGCTGATATCCAGATCACCGATCATAGGGGCGCTCCATCGGGCAGCGGTTCTTCGGCATCGCCCGTGCTGACAAATTCCACGCCGGGCAACAGCGCCAGACGCAAGCCGCTCAGGGCATGCAACAGGTTTAGCCGGGTTTCATCGTCGCCGTGGCCTTTGAGGGCGCGGCGCGCACGGTCCATGGTCATCAGTAGCGGGCTCGGTGCCGGCAAGCGTTCGCCGGCCTTGAGGCAGGCGCGGAAATACTCGCCGACCTCAGCCACCACTTGTTGCAGCAGGGCATTCGGCGCGCCTTCCACCCGTGGGGTGTAGGCCAGCAGATCGAGCAGGTTGAGGCCGACGCGCACTTCACGCATGGCAATCCCGGTGTCCTGACCGGTCATGGCCAGACGCGGCAGGTGCTGCATCAAACGGTCAAGCAATTGCACGCCCAGTTGCCGGTGCTCGGCGAGGTTGGCCGGCTCGGTCATGTGCACGATGTCTTTCCAGCTGAAGCGGGTCAGGCGCTTGGCCGCCAGCTCGACGCCGAACGGGCGGGCGATCAGGGTCCAGATGAACGCGAACAGCAAACCCATCGGGCCGGCCAGGTTGGAGTTCACAAAGGCGAAGAAGTCCGCGTCGTAGGCGCCCTGAATGCTGATGAACGACGAGGTGTTGACCAGCGTCAGGAGCATGCCGAGGTAGAATCGCGGCTGTACCGTCAGGGTGCCGACGCAGATGAACGGTATCGCAAAGGCCAGCACCAGCATCGGAAAATCGTGCAGGTTCGGCAGAATCAGAAACAGGTAAAGACTGGCGAACAGCACCGACATTCCGGTCCAGAAAAAGAACCGGTAGATCTGCGGCGCCGGGTCGTCCATCGAGGCGAAGAAACTGCACGCTACCGCCGCCAGAATCACCGCGCTGCCGCCGTCCGGCCAGCCGAGCAGAATCCACAGCACCGAGGCGACGATGATCGCCAGAATGGTCGAGGCCACCGAATACAGCATCATCCCGCGGTCGAGAAACGGCGTCAGCCGCCCGAGGCGCCAGTGCCGGTACACCGCGCGCCAGCTGTCCTGACGCTCGCAGAGAATCGCGTCCTGCAGGCTGCGGCAGTCCTGCCACAAATCGATGAATTCACCGAGGCGATAAATCGCGTTGGAGAACAGCAATTGCTTGCGATCTTCCAGCGCCTCGCAGCTTGGCTGCAGGGTCTGGAGCTGATCCTTGAGGGCCTGCCAACGCGCCAGATCAGCGTCGTTATGGCCGAGCCACTCCTGGGTCGCGGTCAGCAGCGGTGCGAATTTCTCCACCAGCTCCGGGGTGCGCCGTTCGAGGGCGTAAAGCGAGTCTTCCAGCGCGTCGATCACCGGCAGCAGGTGGATCATCCGCCCGCGCAGCTCCTTGGTGTTGCGCACGGTTTGCGGCCGGGCGCCTTCGTGGGGCAACTGGCCGATCATCAATTCAAGGCTGTTGAAATTGGCGACCATGGCCATGCGCAGCGCGGTGATCTGTTCAGGCTGCACATCGCGACTGAGAAACTTCAGGCTGTAGGTGGTGGCGTCAGCGAACCACTTGCCCACCGCGTCGTTGAACACCGGCGCCAGACGCCGTGGCCAGAACATCGCGCCGACCACCGCCGCCACAGCGATGCCGAGAAAAATCTCTTCGGTGCGCGCTTCCGCCACGTCCCACACCGCCAGCGGGTTATCCACGGTCGGCAAGGCGATCAGCGGCAGGGTGTAGCCGGCCAGCATCAGCGCGTAGTTATTGGCGGTACGCAGGTGCAGCGACAGGAACAGCAAAATCCCCGTCCACAAGGCAATCACCACCACCAACACGTACGGACTCTGCACGAACATCGGCACGAACAGCACTGCCGCCGCCGCTCCGAGAAAAGTGCCGATGGCGCGGTACAGCGCCTTGGAGCTGGTCGGCCCGAGAAACGGGCTGGAGACAATGTACACCGTGGCCATCGCCCAGTACGGACGCGGCATTTGCATGAGCAAGGCGATGTACAGCGCGATCATCGACGCTGCAAAGGTACGGACCCCGTAGAACCAGTCGCGGGCAGGCGGGATGCCAGAGAAAAAACCGTTCAAGAATTGATCACCACAGGCGGATTGGCCGCCTCAAAAGCTCGCAGTACCCGAAGCGTAGCTTCCAGATCACTCTGGTCGATGCCTTCGAGCACTTCATGACGCAGACGCACCAGTTCGATCTCCACCGCTTGCACCAGTTCACGGCCGGTGTCGGTCAGGCTCAGGCACTTGGCCCGACGATCCTGCGCATCTTCGGTGCGGCAGACATACCCGGCGTGGCACAACTGATCGAGCAGGCGCACCAGCGACGGACTCTCCATCCCGGCCGCCTGCGCCACTTGCACCTGACGCACACCCTCGCCCAACCGCCCGATCATCAACAACGGCACGGCGCAGGCTTCGGATATTCCATAGTTGACCAGCGTGGTCTGGCAGATCTTCCGCCAATGCCTGGCGGCCACCACCATGGCACTGCTGATGTTCATCTGGAGAGCGTCGAGGGAATCGGGCACGGGAAAATGCACACTGTTAGTTTGCTAACTATCAATATCGCATTGACGGGGAATTTCAGTCAAGTTTTGAAACAAATAGGTTGTCAGAGGAGAAAAAAAACGCCGAGGTCTGGACGACTCAGCGTTTTTTGGCTTTCTCATAGACACTGCTGCGCTCGCGTTTTCCCACAGCGACTACCGAAACGACGATTCGCTCATCTATCACTTGATAGACCAGACGGTAACCAGAAGCCCTCAGTTTGATTTTGTAGCAGTCAGGCATTCCATGAAGCGCATCAGCCGATACCCTTGGCAGTGACAAGCTTTCAGCGAGCTTTTTCTTGAATTGATCTCGCAATGTATGACCCAGCTTGTTCCACTCCTTATGAGCAGACGGCAGAAATTCGAGCTTATAGGTCATCCAGGCTTACCGAAATGGGTGTTTCATGACTGCGGGAACGGACGATCTCGGCCAGTTCCAAATCATCAAGCCGCTCCATCATGGCTTCGTAAACATCGGCTGGCACCATGTAACCCATGACGCGATTATGGTTCAGCACAGCCACAGCACCACCCTGTGCGCCACTCAGCACTGCTGATGGATTTTTCTTCAATTCGGAAACACTGACCGCCATATCGGCAAGAACACTTTGCATAATAAAAGACCTCAATTGAGGTCGTGATATTGGTCTATTTATACCCTCCATACAACCGAAAATGTGCTCAGCCGCCAAGTGGTCATCCCTCCCGCCCCTTGCGCAACAGCACGTTCAGCTGATCCACCACCTCCGCCCAATCTGCATCATCGAGAATCTCGCCGCGCAAGAAATCCGCCTGACTTTTGCTCCAGAAAAACGCGTCCGCCAGGTGCAGTTCGGGTTTGAGCGGGGAATGGGTGGCGATGAATTGGTCGATGCTCACTGGGTCGCTGCTCAGGCCGAGCTGCTCGAACAGGGATGGCAGGCTGTGGGTTGGCTGTTCCATTGCTGAACTCCTTCAAGAATGCGGTGGGTGGGAGATTATTCGCGAGCAGGCTCGCTCTCACAGGGGGAACGCGCTCAACCTGTGGGAGCGAGCCTGCTCGCGGAGGCGTCGGCAAGAGCGCTGCAAATCCTACTGACTCAACTCCCGCACCTGCGCATGCGGCACCATTTTCAGGAACTCGGGCATGCTCATGTGCAGCAGGTAGTTGTGGTTGCCGGCTTCCAGGTAAATGTCCTTCTGCCGGGTCAGCAACGGATCGATGACCATGTCCAGCCCGTAGGAACCACCCAGCGGCGGCACCGCGCCACGTTCGCAGTCATCGAAAATATGCGCCAGGTTGCTTTCCCGGGTGATCTGCCATTCGCCGCTGTTGCGCACCTTGCTCAAGTCCAGGTGCCGACTGGCCGGCAGCACGGCCATCAGGTAATGCCCGTGGTGGTCGTCGAGAATCACCGACTTGGCTACGCGCTCGGCGGGCACCCCGCTAACCCGAGCGGTTTCCAGGCTGCTGGCCGAATGTCGGTGGGCCACGACGTCATATTCGCAGTGCGCCCGATTCAGGCTGCTCTGCACTTTTTTTGCCATACGCATGCTCACCTCGGTGTCCCGCGGAACGTTGTGCCTGTTCTGCTGAGTCTAGTTCGGCAAGCCGCTGGCGAAGGGAAATCCGCTCACTGGACACATCCACTCATTGATCAAAATTCATCCAGCGTCAGGCTCAACTAGACTTAATGAACCAACCCATGACTCTCCCGGAGGGTCACGTGAACAGCCGATGTTGTTTGTTTTTCCTGATACTGCTGGCCAGCGCCTCGGTCCTTGCGGCTGACGTCCCGCTGACGGCGGTCAATCCGATCGGCCTGTGGCTGATCACCCTCGGCATTGCCTTTCTGATCGCCGAAGCGGCGCTGCCCAACTACGGGGTGATCGGCCTCGGCGGGATCATCATGTTCGTCATCGGCGCGCTGATTCTGGGCAACGCCGAGTTGCCGGTGCCGATGATCATCGGCCTCGGCCTGCTCAGCGCCCTGCTGCTGATCGCATTGATCGTCCGCGCCTTGAAAACCCGCCCGCGCCATGCTGTCAGCGGCGATGCCGGGCTGGTCGGCAGCGTGACGGCGGTGACCACCGTGCAAGCGCAAAACGCCCACAGCGGCTGGGTGCAATTGCAGGGCGAACAGTGGCAAGTGCACAGCGCGACACCGCTGCACACCGGGCAATCGGTGCGCGTGGTCGGGCGAAATGGCTTATTGCTGAAAGTCGCCGCGACTGACGCGGTGCGACACGGAGAGTGATCATGGGTCTGCAAATCGGTTTTGTTGCACTGCTGCTGTTGGTGATCGCCCTCGCCGGGTCGACGTTCCGCATCCTGCGTGAATACGAGCGCGGCGTGGTGTTTCAGCTCGGGCGCTTCTGGCAGGTCAAGGGCCCGGGGCTGATCCTGCTGATTCCGGTGGTGCAGCAAATGGTCCGGGTCGACTTGCGCACCGTGGTCCTCGATGTGCCGCCGCAGGACGTGATCACCCGCGACAACGTCTCGGTGAAGGTCAACGCGGTGCTGTACTTCCGCGTGCTCGACCCGCAGAAGGCGATCATTCAGGTCGAAGACTTTCTTTCGGCCACCAGCCAACTGGCGCAGACCACCCTGCGCGCGGTGCTCGGCAAACATGAGCTGGATGAACTGCTGGCCGAACGCGAGCAGTTGAACATCGACATCCAGCAGGTGCTCGACGCCCAGACCGACGCCTGGGGCATCAAGGTGGCCAACGTCGAGATCAAGCACGTCGACCTCAACGAATCGATGGTGCGCGCCATTGCCAAACAGGCCGAAGCCGAACGGGAACGTCGCGCCAAGGTGATTCACGCCGAAGGCGAATTGCAGGCTTCGGAAAAGCTCATGCAGGCCGCCGAAATGCTCGGCCGCCAGCCCGGTGCGATGCAGCTGCGCTACATGCAGACGCTGAGCTCGATTGCCGGTGACAAGAGCTCGACGATTGTCTTTCCCCTGCCCATCGAGCTGCTCAAGGGGATGGCGGATCTGTCGGGAAAAACCTGACAGCGAAAGATCGCAGCCTGCGGCAGCTCCTGCATCGGTTATGCGTACACCCTGTAGGCGCTGCCGAAGGCTGCGATCTTTCAAGCGTTGCGCAGCAACTCAAGATTAATAAAGGCATCCCGGGCACATTGCCGAACCCGTTCGCGCAACCACGGCGAAGCCTCGCGGCGCTTGTCTTCGCCATCGGCGACAAAACGCTGGGACGGCTGCTTGGCATGCTGCATCGTCGCCGCCAGCACCTGCTGCCGCTGCTCGGTATTCAAGCGGAAAAACTTCGCCAATCGCCCGGCCATGGCCTCGGGCAATTCGCTGTAGTTCACCAGCTGTCCATCACCCTCACGGCAATGCAGATAAGCCGACGCCAGCAAACGTCCCAACCGTCGTGCGATGAAGTCTTCACTGCCGGTAAACGGCAACCCATCGTCGAGCACACAGTCACCAAGCAGCCCCGGCACCATGTGCATCCCCGGACGGCGCACGTGCGACACGGCAATTTCCAGCGGATCGCGATACACGAACAACCACGGCGTATCGGGAAAGCATGCCTGCAACAGCGGCCATTCGCCGATGTTCCAGGCATCGAGCTTGATCACCAGTCGTTGCTCGACACCGCGCCGGCGTTGACCGTAGGCCGAGAGCAGTCCACTGATCGCTGCCCGCCGCTCGGCTTCGGGCAGCTCACCGCGCAAAAGCGCATCAAGCGGCGGTGGCTCCGAGACTACGATTTGGTCATCGAGCCGCGCGAGCATCTGGCTAATCAATGTCGAACCGCAACGCGAGGCGTGCAGGATAAAGGCACTCGGGGCCAACCCCGGACTTTGCGCTTGCCACTCGGTCAACACCGACAACGGTGTCTGCCGGCGAAAAGCCTGATTGAACGGCAACCGCAGCGCCTCTTCGACGGCGTCACGAAAAAAAGGCTGATGCAGTGGCGTGTCATCAAACCAGCACCAGTCGACTTGCCACTGCCCCGCCAGCGACCAGATCCGGATCGGCAGCCAGCCGTCGAAGTTCAGCCTTTCCATTGTTCATTCCATTGCCGACGACCGCTGCGCATCGCGGCGCGCAGTTCTTCGCGGGAGAATGGCAAGCCGTGTTCGGCGGCCAACTCCAGAGTGCGCTCGATGAATATTTCGGGGTCCGTCATGTGCTGCAGAGTCGCCGCCAACGCTGCATCACCTGCAACCCGTCGCTGGAATTCCTGTAACGCCGAATCGGCCGGTTGCGTTGCAGGAGTATCGCGCAAACCTTCAGCGATCTTCTGCGTGAGCCAGGCCCCGGGCCGGCAGTCGAGCACCAGATGAATCCGCGCGCTGGTATCGAAGTTATCCACCCGATGCGCACGAGCGAGATCGAGAAACCAGCACTCCCCCGCCGCCATCGGCACGCGTTGACCCTCGAGCCAGAAATCCACCGCAGGTGGGCTGAGCAACGGAATATGCAGGCGCAGATCGGCATCCGGCCCATCCAGGTCGTAATCACGATGCTCATGAATGCGGCCGCCTGGCCCCAGACGCAACAGGCGCGCACTGACGATATCCAGCGTCAGGTCGCGCAGCCCCAACCGCCAGCGTTCATCGCGCAGCCAGGGCGTGCGCTGCAGCGTTTCGCCGCGCCCGGGCGATAACTCGGTCAGCGCATCGGCGGCCGAAATCAGTGCCACGCCGCTCCAGTCGCCGGTGAAGTAATCCGTGTTGAAGTGGCCGCGCCATGCCTCTTCGGCAATCGCCTGCAGCGCCTGCAACAGCAGTGGCAAGTCCACCGCCACCGGCAAACGCGAACAGACCGGGCGGCTCATGCCTTGGGCAACACCGCGCATTCGCCAAGCCAGGTCAGCAGCCGATCCAGACAGGCTTCCACGGTCTGTACGCCGGTGTCGAGCACCAGCGAGGCCTGCGCGGGCGGCTCATACGGTGCCGAAACCCCGGTGAAACCGGCCATTTCGCCACGCCGTGCACGGGCGTAATGCCCCTTCGGATCACGCTGCTCGCACACCGCCAGCGACGCACTGCACCAGACTTCGCTATAGTCCTCACCCAACCGCTGGGCGAATACCTCGCGCAGCTCCAGCAACGGCGCGATCATCGCCAGAATCACGATCTGGCCGTTTTCCACCAGCAGCGCTGCCAGCTCGCTGGCACGGCGGATGTTCTCCAGGCGATCGGCGTCGCCAAACCCCAGATCGCGGTTGAGCCCGACCCGCAAGCCGTCGCCATCGAGCACCACGCTGTGCAATCCACGGGCGAATAGCTCGGCGTGCAGCGCCTGGGCCAGCGTCGATTTGCCCGCCGCCGGCAGACCGGTGAGTAAAATCGCCGCACCACGATGGCCGTTGCGGGCCTCGCGTTGCGGGCGGCTGATGCTGGCGACGGGCGCCAGCAGATTATCGGGCAGCGGCATGCGCCACCACAGGCACCGAAATATCCCCCGACGCCCACGCCGATTCGCGGTTGGCCAACGCCGTGGCGATCGACTGCACTTCGGTGGACTGCACCTGATCCGGCAGCGGATCGAGGCCGGCACTGGCGAAGATCTGCCCGTAGGCGTTACGCAGATCGGCATACGACAAGTCACGGCGCAGGTCCGCTTGCAGGTTGTTCAGTTCACCCTGAATCAGTTCAAGTTCACCGATACCGGCGGCCTGATGCCGATTGCGCAACTGGCCGACGATCTGCCCGTCGATGTCCGACAACTGCTGATTGGTCTTGAACTGGCGCAGCGCCTCCTGATAGTTGGCGTTGGCCACATACAGCTGCGCCAGCACCGCGATCGACATCGCCTGCCGCCGGGCGGTGGCGACTTCCTCGCCAGCCTTGGCCACATCGATGGCCGCCGGAGCGGAAATCACGTTGAACAGGTTCCAGGTGACTTTCACCCCGTAGTCGGCCCAGCCCTGTTCGACGAGGAACGAGTTGCTGTCGTAATGGCCGCCGGCGGAGAACTCCAGGCCCGGCAGCAGGCGCAACATCGCCTTGCGGGTTTCGGCGGCACTGATGCGGCTCTGGTAATCCTGCTCGCGCAGTTCCGGGCGGCTGGTCAGGGCTTCCTGCTCGAGTTTGGCCATGGCGACCTTGAGTTCGGGAATCTGATAACCGTCATCGGTCGCCAGCGTCAGGTTGGTGCCCAGCGGCAGGTTGATCAGCGTTGCCAATTCGGTTTTCGCCAGCGACAAGGCGCGGCGCTGTTCTTCCAGTTGTCGCGTGGCTTCGATCAGCGAGCGCTGGTAACCGAGTGCCTGTACCGGGTCGCCGATGCGTTGATCGCTCAGGCTCTGGCTGTCACGCCGGGCGGTGTCGACGCGGGCCATCAGGCTGTCGATCTGCTTGAGCAGGCGTTCTGCAGCCATCGCGCGCCAATAGGCCGAGCGTACGTCCTGCACGATGGTGTTGATCACCTTGCGCCGGCGCTCCTGCACGATCAGGCGCTGGTCGCCCTGCTGCTTGGCGCTGATGTAGCTGACGCCGAAGTCGAGGACGTTCCAGACCATGGTCAGGTCGGCGACATCGCGGTCACGGTCCTGCGAGGTCGAGGGTTCCAGGGACTGGGTGCCGGTGCGCACGCTCTGGCTGCTGGAGGCGTTGACGTTGTTGCGCCCGACGTAACCGGCGTCCAGCGCCATGCGCGGCAGCATGTCGAAACTGGCGAGGTCGAGCTGCCGCTTGGCCAGCGCTTCCTCCATGATTTTCAAGCGGCCTTCGAGGTTGTATTTCACCGCGCGGGCCATGGCCTGATGCAGGGTCAGCGGGCCACGCAGCGGCTCCTGATCCTTGTACATGCTCTGCAGGTCGGTTTTGGCCCGCTGCTCACTGACGCTGCGTTCGATCGGTTCACTGGTCACTGCACATCCGCTGATCGCCAGCGCCAGCAGGCTGGCGCCGAACAACTTCTGACTTTTCTTCATCCCTGGATCGCCCCTAGGTGCCGCACCGTGTTGAGTAGTTGTATGTTCAGGCCTGCATTTCGCTGATGTCGACCTGGCGCAATGCCGCTGCCAGGTCGTCGACCCGGTGCTGCTCGCTGTCCTTGAGTTGCTGCAATTGCTGCCCGAGGGTCGGCGCGCCAAATACCCCGCGCAGCCCCTGGGAAATGTCACCGGCCTTGAGCGAGTGACTGCCGAAGGCGTTCAGCGCCTCCCGCTCGGCGCCGTCGTTCTGGTGGAACAGGCTCGACAGCGTACTGCTGGCGAAGACTCCGCCGTCACCGCCACCGAAACCGAGGAAGCCGTGCCCGCTGCCGTCACCGCTTCCGTCGCTGCTGCTGAACACCTGGGCGATGAAGCTCGGGCTCAAGGCACCGTGATTGATGAATATGTCCCCCAGCGGCCGGATGCCGTCGCCCAGTACACGCTGCTCGAACAGCGGCGGGAAAGTCAGCGGCGAGCCGAGATTGCCGGTCGGTGGCGTGAACACGAACGGTTGCAACGGCACGTCCGGGGCCGGCGGCGGTGCGACCGGATCGCTGCTGCGGAACAGCGGGTCGGGAATCACCCCATTGGTCGGCGTGGTCGGCACCGTTGGCGGAATAACCGGCGGCACGGTATTGATCGCGTAGTTATTGGAGCTGCTGACACCGCTGCCGCTGTTGCCGGACAGGTCACTGACCCCGGCGCTGTTGACGCTGATCGCATTGCTGGCGCTGTTGATGTTGGCGCCCGGGGTCAGCGTCGCGGTCCAGGTCTTGCCGCCGTCGCTGCTGCTCAGGTTCGACAGGGTGCCATTGCCGACATTGATGTCACTGAGATCAAACCCGGTCACCGCTTCATTGAAGCTGATGGTCACCTGCGAAGTCTGGCCCACGCCCAGATTCGGATTGGCAACCACCACCGTGGCGGTCGGCCGTTCGCTGTCGAGGGCGTAGTTGTTCGACACCGCCACGGTGCTGCCGGCGTTGCCCGCCAGATCAGTGACGTTGCTGGTGTCCAGCGCGATGAAGTTGCTCGGGTCGGTAACGTTGGCGGTCGGGGTGAACGTCGCGGTCCAGGTCTTGCCGCCATCGCTGCTGGTCAGATTGCTCAGGTCGCCATTGGTCACGCTCAGGTCGGACAGGTCGAAATTGCTCACCGCCTCGCTGAAGGTGAAGGTCACCGTGGTGGTCTGGCCGATGCCCAGGTGCGGGTTGGCAACCACGATGTCCACCGTCGGCCGGGTTGCATCAAGGATGTAGTTGTTGGAGATGGCGATACTCGCGCCAAGGTTGCCGGCCAGATCCTGAACGCCGGCGGTGTCGATCAGAATCAGGTTGGTCGCGTCGTTGACGCCGGCTGTCGGGGTGAAAGTCGCGGTCCAGGTCACGCCACCGTCGCTGCTGCTCAGGTTCGACAGCGCACCGTTGGCGACGCTGATGTCCGACAGATCGAAACCGCTCACCGCTTCGCTGAAGGTGATGGTCACTGTGGTGGTTTCACCAATGCCCAGGCGATTGTCGGCAACCACAATGCTTGCGGTCGGCAACGCGGTGTCGATGGCGAAGTTGTTGGAAACGGTAGTACCGACGCCGCTGTTGCCCGACGCGTTGACCACACCGCTGTTGTCGAGGGTGATCAGGTTGCTGGTGTCGGTGATGTTGGCGGTCGGGGTAAATGTCGCCGTCCAGGTGATGCCACCGTCGCTGGATGTCACGTTGCTCAACGTGCCGTTGGCGATGCTCAGGTCAGCGTTGCTGAAACCGCTGACGGCCTCGCTGAAGGTGATGGTCACCGCCGAGGTTTCACCAGCCTTGAGCGCGTTATCGGCGACCACAATGGTCGCCGTCGGCACTTCGGTCTGCACCGCATAGTTGGCCGAATTGGTGATGCCGGTGCCGGCGTTGCCGGCCAGATCGCTCACTCCACTGTTGTTCAGCACGATCAGATTGGTGGCGTCACTGACGCCGATGGTCGGCGTGAACGTGGCCGTCCAGGTAACGCCGCCGTCGCTCGACGAGACATTGCTCAAGGTGCCGTTGGCGACGCTCAGGTCGGCATTGTCGAATCCGGTTACTGCCTCGCTGAAGGTGATGGTCACCTGCGCAGTTTCTCCGGGGCGCAGATCCGTGTCGGAAAGGATGATGGTCGCCGTCGGACGCTGACTGTCGACCGCATAGTTGTTGGAATCGGTGGTGCCGCTGCCGGCGTTGCCCGCCAGGTCGGCGATACCGGTGTTGTCCAGGGTGATGATGTTCGTGGTGTCGGTGATCCCCGCCGCCGGCGTGAACGTCGCGGTCCAGGTAATACCGCCATCGCTGCTGCTCACCGCGCTCAGCGTGCCGTTGGCGATGGTCAGGTCGGCGTTGGTAAAACCGCTCACCGCTTCGCTGAAGGTGATGGTCACCAGGCTGGTCTGGCCGACGCCGAGTGCGGTGTCAGCCACCACGATGGTGGCGGTCGGGCGCTGAGTGTCGATCGAGTAATTGTTGGAATCGGTGGTGCCGCTGCCGGCGTTGCCCGACAGGTTTTGAACACCGGAATTGTCCAGGGTGATCAGGTTGGTCGCGTCGGTGATGTTGCTGGTCGGCGTGAACGTGGCCGTCCAGGTGATGCCGCCGTCGCTGCTGCTGACTGCCGACAACGTGCCGTTGGCAATCGTCAGGTCGGCGTTGGTGAAACCGCTCACCGCTTCGCTGAAGGTGATAGTCACCAGCGAGGTATCACCGACTTTCAGCGCGTTGTCGGCAATGATGATGGTCGCAGTCGGCAGCACGGTGTCGATGGTGTAGTTCGGCGAGCTGGTGGTGCCGGTCCCGCTGTTGCCGGCCAGGTCGGCGATGCCGGTGTTGTTCAGGACAATCAGGTTGGTCGCATCGTTGACGCCCACGTTCGGCGTGAACGTGGCCGTCCAGGTGATGCCGCCGTCACTCGATGAGACGTTGCTCAGCGTTCCGTTGGCGACGCTCAGGTCGGCATTGGTGAAGCCGGTCACCGCCTCGCTGAAAGTGATGGTGACCAGCGAGGTTTCGCCAGCACTGAGAGTGCTGTCGGAGAGCACGATGGTCGCCGTCGGACGCTGACTGTCGACCGCATAGTTGTTGGAATCGGTGGTGCCGCTGCCGGCGTTGCCCGCGAGGTCAGCGATGCCGGTGTTGTCCAGGGTGATCACATTGCTGGTGTCGGTAATCCCTGCCGCCGGAGTGAAGGTCGCCGTCCAGGTGATGCCGCCATCGCTGCTGCTCACCGCACTCAGCGTGCCGTTGGCAATGGTCAGATCGGCGTTGCTGAAACCGCTCACCGCTTCGCTGAAGGTGATGGTCACCAAGCTGGTCTGGCCGACGCCGAGTGCGGTGTCAGCCACCACGATGGTGGCAGTCGGGCGCTGAGTATCGATCGAATAATTGTTCGAGTCAGTGGTGCCGCTGCCGGCGTTGCCCGACAGGTTTTGCACACCGGAATTGTCCAGGGTGATCAGGTTAGTCGCGTCGGTAATGTTGCTGGTCGGGGTGAACGTGGCCGTCCAGGTGATGCCGCCGTCGCTGCTGCTGACCGCGCTCAACGTGCCGTTGGCGATGGTCAGGTCGGCATCGGTGAAACCGGTGACCGCTTCGCTGAAGGTGATGGTCACCAGCGAGGACTCGCCGATTTTCAGGCTGGGGTCAGACACGATAATGGTCGCAGTCGGCACCACGGTGTCGATGGTGTAGTTGTTGGAGTTGGTCGTGCCGCTGCCGGCGTTGCCCGCGAGGTCGGCGATGCCGGTATTGGCCAGCGTAATCAGGTTGCTCGCGTCGTTGACGCCCACGTTCGGCGTGAAGGTCGCGGTCCAGGTGATACCGCCGTCGCTGCTGCTCACCGCCGTGAGGGTGCCGTTGGCAACCACGATGTCCGCATTGTTGAAGCCGGTCACCGCTTCACTGAAGGTGAAAGTCACCAGCGTCGTTTCACCGGCCGTGAGGGTGCTGTCGGCGACCACGATGGTCGCGGTCGGGCGCTGGGTGTCGATGGCGTAGTTGTTGGAATCGGTGGTGCCGATGCCGGCATTGCCCGCCAGGTCGGCGATGCCGGTGTTGTCCAGGGTAATCAGGTTGGTGGTATCGGTGACGCTGGCGCTCGGGGTGAACGTCGCGGTCCAGGTGATACCGCCATCGCTGCTGCTCACCGCACTCAGCGTACCGTTGGCGATGGTCAGGTCGGCGTTGCTGAAACCGGTCACCGCTTCGCTGAAAGTGATGGTCACCAGCGAGGTTTCACCGATCCGCAGGTTGTTGTCAGCCACCACGATGGTCGCGGTCGGGCGCACGGTATCGATGGCGTAGTTGTTGGAGTCGGTGGTGCCGCTGCCAGCGTTGCCGTTCAGGTCAGCGATGCCGGTATTGTTCAGCGTGATCAGGTTGGTTGCGTCGGTGATGCTGGCGGTCGGTGTAAAGGTCGCCGTCCAGGTAATGCCGCCGTCGCTGCTGCTGACCGCCGTCAAGGTGCCGTTGGCGATGGTCAGGTCAGCGTTGGTGAAGCCGGTCACGGCTTCGCTGAAGGTGATGGTCACCAGCGAGGTTTCGCCGATCCGCAGGTTGTTGTCGGCCACCACGATGGTCGCGGTCGGCCGCGCGGTGTCGATCGCGTAGTTGTTGGAGTTGGTGGTGCCGCTGCCGGCGTTGCCGGCCAGATCGACGACCCCGGTGTTGTCCAGGGTGACCAGGTTGGTGGTGTCGGTGATGCTGTTGGTCGGCGTGAGCGTGGCGGTCCAGGTGATGCCGCCGTCGCTGCTGCTCAGACCGCTCAGAGTGCCGTTGGCCACTGTCAGGTCGGCGGTGGTGAAGCCGCTGACCGCTTCGCTGAAGGTAATGGTCACCAGCGAGGTTTCACCCGCTGCCAGATTGCTGTCGGCCACGACAATGGTCGCGGTTGGCCGCACGGTATCGATCACGTAGTTGGCCGAATCCGTCGTGCCGCTGCCGGCGTTGCCGGCCAGGTCGGCGATACCGGTGTTGTCCAGAGTGATCAGGTTAGTGGTGTCGGAGATGCTGGCGGTCGGGGTGAACGTTCCGGTCCAGGTGATGCCACCGTCGCTGCTGCTGACTGCCGACAATGTGCCGTTGGCGATGGTCAGGTCGGCGTTGGTGAAACCGCTCACCGCTTCGCTGAAGGTAAAGGTCACCAGCGACGTGTCGCCGATCTTCAACGCCGTGTCGGCCATGACGATGGTCACGGTCGGCCGCGCGGTGTCGATCGCATAGTTGACGGAGCTGGTCGTGCCGACGCCCGCCACGCCGTCGCTGATCGCGGTCACCCCGGTGTTGTCGAGGGTGATCAGGTTGGTGGCGTCGGTGATGTTGTTGGTCGGGGTGAACGTCGCGGTCCAGGTCAGGCCGCCGTCGCTGCTGCTGACCGCTGTCAGCGTGCCGTTGGCGATGGTCAGGTCGGCGTTGGTGAAACCGGTGACTGCGCGGCTGAAGGTGATGGTC
This sequence comes from Pseudomonas sp. LF020, assembly GCF_053456425.1. Lineage (NCBI taxonomy): Bacteria > Pseudomonadati > Pseudomonadota > Gammaproteobacteria > Pseudomonadales > Pseudomonadaceae > Pseudomonas > Pseudomonas sp. LF020. Next base: position 60,864 of record NZ_JBRFIX010000004.1, on the reverse strand, counting down.
ACCAGCGAGGTTTCGCCGATTTTCAGGGCCGTGTCCGACATCACGATGGATGCGGTGGGCGGTTCCACATAAGCAGTATTGAGTGTGCCGCCATTGTTGTAGATTGCCGCGAAGGCCAACGGTACAGAGCCCGACACGCCGCCGCCCAGTTCTGCGCCGCCGGCGCCGCTGCCCGCTGCGTTACCGCTGATGGCGCTGAAGTTGGAGGCCGTGATCAGCACCGTGCCGCCCTGGTTCCAGATCGCGCCGACACCCCGGCCACCATCGCCACCGTTCAGGTTGTTGCTGCCCAGGCCACTGCCGCCACCGCCACCGCCGCCCGCACCGATGTTGTTGCTGATGACCGAGGTGCCGACGATTTTCAAAGTACCGGTCGAGGCGTTGTAAATGCCGCCGGCCGCATTGCCGCCGACGCCGCCGACCTTGTCCCAGCCGGAGCCACCACCGCCGCCGCCAATGGAAATCGTGCCATTGTTCGCGGTGCCGCCATTGCCGCCGTTGCTGTAATCGAACACGCCCACGCCGCCGGTGCCGCCGACCGTGGAACCGCCGCGTCCACCCATGTGCGTGGCGTCGTAGCCACCGCCGTAGCCACCGACGCCACCGCTGCCGGCCTGGCCGCCCAACGTTCCGGTGCCCGGCCCGGCCGTACCGCCATGGCCGCCGCCCTGACCACCAATACCACCGCCGCCGCCACCACCGCCGCCGTAGTTGGCGCCCGTGACACCGCCACCCCCACCACCGCCGGCCGCCGCGTTACCGGTGACCGAAACGTTGTTCAGCGTGAGGATGCCGGCGTTGAAAATCCCGCCGCCCATGGCCCCGGTCGCGCCATAGCCACCATTGCCGCCGTTGCCAGAGACCAGGCCCCGGGTAATCACCAGACCATCGAGAGTCACCGTGCTGCTGGAGGTGATTTCCACCACCCGCGTCCGGTACTGGCCATCGAGGGTGACGTCCGCCACCCCGTCGTTGTTCAGGTCGCCATCGACAGTGATGTTCTTGTTGATCAGCAGTTCCGAGGTGAGCTGCACCGTCATGCCGCTGCTGAAGGTCACGATGTCGCCGTTCTGCGCCGACGCCAGCGCTGCGCGCAACGAGCCGACCCCGGTGTTTGCGTTGTTGGTGGCGGTCCAGGTGGCGAGGCCCCACTGGTATTCGCTCATCGACAGGGTCGACAGCACGTTGGCGCTCTCGATTTTGCCGGTGGCGATCTCCAGATCCCAGTCGCCGCCCACGCCAGTGCGATTGTTCGAGGCAGCCACATCGCGGCCGGTCAGTTGTGCCAGCGAGTCGACGAAACTCAGGCCGCGGTCGCCCTCGGCGGTGTAGCAGCCGTAAATGAGGATGTCGCCGCCGACGTTCATGTCCTTGCCGATGTCCGCCAGCACTGCACTGCGTTGCGCGACGTTGTCCGCCGACAGATAGCTGTTGCCGAGCCACAGGTCACCGGCGTTGCCGTGAGCGATGATCTGTACCGAGCTGACGCCCGAGTGCTGGTCGAGATAATCGGCGATCTGCTGCAAGCCGTCCTTGCTTGCATCGAGCTTGACCACTTGCGCGCCGGGAGCAACGCCTTTGAGCAGGCTGTCGGCATCCTTGACCCGGGCATCGACGAACACCACGCTCTGGCCCGGTACGGCCACAGGGCTGGCAGCCGGCGTGGCATCGGCCTGACCGTGGGTGTCCTTGCTGACCGACGGATGATCGGCCGCAGGTGCCTTGGCCGCATCGGCAGCGGGATGGCTGTCGGCCTGGGCGGCGGTGTCAGCGACAGTCGCCGCGACGGCGCCGTCGAACAGCATGCGCGGTTCCAGCGACATGATCAGCGGCGCAGCCAGCGTCCGTTGGCCCTCGGTTACCCGCGACTTTTGCTTGCTCCACCACATGTTGCTCACCCGGACTCGAACAGTTGTAAACGCATCAATGAAAAACGCCGCGATCAACTGATCGCGGCGTCGGACTTCATACGAATCACATTGGCAGCACTGGCTGAGCCATCGAGCCAAAACGACAGATCGGCGTATTGCTTGAACAGGTCCGGCGGCAGAATCGTGCGCCGGGACTGCAGGGCGACCTTGGGTTTGACCTTGTGCAAGCCGGCCACACCCAGGGCCTGGTCGAACTCCGGCGCGTCATAGACCAGGTGTTCGAAATCGTGCTCGAACCAGGACTCGCCAATGAAGTCGTAGACCAGCCGCAGCACGCGCTCCGGGGCCTGGGTCAACAAGTCGTAATCGACGATCAGCAGCGAATCGGCGTGTTCGCCGTAATAGGCTTCCTTGAGCGCCGCCCAGGCAAAACCCACCAGACGATTGCGCTGGGCCAGGGTTTCGCAGCGGCTGTAGACCGTGTTGCGCTCGACGGCATCGCCGAACAGCTTGGTGTTTTCATAGGGATTGGCGCGGTACAACCGTTCCAGGCTGTCCATCACCCAGGCGACGTTGCGCACGCAGGCAATGACTTTGGCTTTGGGAAACAGATCGCTGATCGCCGGCAGGCGCGAACTCCACTGCCGGTTGGTATCGAACACCACCGGTTTGTCAGCCTTGTCGGCGTAGTAGGCATCGAACAGCCCGCGCAGCAGACGCCGGCGCATGTCGGTGTCGATCACCGCGCCGAATTCGCTGCCGGCGCTGCATTGTTCAAGGACACCGGAGAACAACGCGCCGACCGGACTGGTCATGCCGGCATGAAAGCGCGGGTTCTGCAGAAGAATCGCAGAAAGAAGGGTGGAACCTGAGCGCGGCAAGCCGGAGATAAAGTGGAACTGCTGCAATCCCTTCACCCTACTTTGTAAGTCCTTTTGTCCGACGAGCGTAGTCCAACAATACCCTTTCGACTAGTAGTGTTTTGATATCAAAATAGAGCAAAACGGACTATAAATAGTCATTCTTATCGCGAAACAACTGGTGAACCGTTTAAGTCATTTCGCCGCCGTCCCGTTAGCCGTCGTCAACGAAAAAAGTCGCGCATTCGCGCCGCCGGCGTGGGTCTGATCACGCAACTGCCAGGTCGTCGGCAAGGGTCGGAACGGATCGGGCACGTCCACGTCCAGATCGCCGATCAACCAGACGCGAGCACTGCCCTTGGGCAGGTCATCGAGTCGATCCAGATAGACCTCCTCGGACACCAGGGTGCCGAAACCGTAGTGATTGGGACGCGTCGAACGGCCATCGGCGGCGGGCGGGGTAAACAGCCGCACCTGAGCGTCAGTGCGGTTGTAGTAGACATAACTGAGATACCAGAGCATGTCGCTGGTGACGATGCGGTCACCGCTGACGAAATGCCGGTTGATGTAATCGACCATGACGTTGAACTGATCGTGCGGATCGACCGTGGCGTTGGTGTTTACGCCCACCAGTTCAACCCCGACCAATGACACCAGGATCGCCACTGCCAGCACACGAGCGCGGTGGTACAAGCGGTCGATGGCCAGCGCTGCCAGCATCGGCAATCCCAGCGCGTAGGCTGTCAGGTAACGCTCGATGAACACCGGGCTGATGAAGGACACCGCGAACACCAGCAACAATGGCATACCGGTGTAAAGCGCCAGCAGGACGCTGCCATGGTTCACGCTGCGGTCGCGGGCCACGGCCACGCCCGCCAGCGCCAGCAGGGCCAGCGGTACGCCGCAGAACAGCAGCAACGGCAGATGCTCGCCTTCGTCCTGGATCAGCCAGAGCCAGATCATCGACGGCAGCGAGGACAGGGTCACCGGATCTTCCCAGCCCACATCGCCACCGACCTTGAGTTCTTCCATGTGTTGCGTCAGATCAAGCAGATTCGGCAACCACGGCAGGTAGAGCACGACGATGGCCAGATTGGCCAGCCACCAGTCCTTGCGCTGGATATGCCGCAGGCGATAGCCCGGCAGCAGGCGAATCAGTCCCAGGTACAGCCAATGGCTCAGCGCCGCCAGCACGGCGAAGTAGTGGGTGTACAACGCGGCGCTCATCAGCAATGCATAGATCAGCAGATACCGGCGGCGCTGCGGGCGCCTGACCCAACAGATCAGCGCCAGTGTCGTACCGATCAGGAGCAGGCCGAGCAGCGAATACATGCGCACTTCCTGGCTGTAGCGCACCGCCGTCGGCAGCAACGCCAGCAGCACCCCGGCAATGATCGCGGCGCGGCGGGTGGCCAGCCGATCGACCAGGCACACCCCCAGCCCGACCGTGGCAATGCCGGCCAGCGCGCTGAGGCTGCGGATCGACAGAATCGTGTCACCGAACAACCCGATCCAGCCGTGCAGCAACATAAAGTAAAACGGCGGATGCACGTCGAACGCCGCGTGCTCCCAGATACCACTGAGCGAATAGTTCGCCAGCAACAGGCTTGAGCCTTCGTCGCCCCAGATCGCGGCGGCGGTCAGGTCATAAAAACGCACCACCGTCGCCAACAACAGAATGGGGATCAGCCACTGCTGGCGAGCCCAGCGCCATAAACGCCGGACACCGGCATTCGGTGCGGCAAACGGGTCCTGGGTATCCCCCAGCGGAGTCTCGCGACGCGCTTCCATCAACCTTCCCTTACAGATTTACCGAGTAAAAACCAGCGCCACTCGTTGCGCACACTGTAGGCCAGAGTCGAAGTCGATGCGCGGCCACGACGACGTCCGGCAAGTCCGCCGATCCGGGTCTACGCTACGGCTTGGCGTGACCTGCCCGCGCAAACGCAAGACGTCAGCACAGCATCTGTGCCTACCCTGCCAAGGCTAACGCGCGGCGCGCCGACCACATAACAGAAGGATGAGGAACCATGGAAGTCTTTATGGGTACGATTCAACCGTTCGCCTTCAACTTCGCCCCCAGTGGCTGGGCCTTGTGCAACGGACAAATCCTGAGTCTCTCGCAATACCAGGCATTGTTCGCCTTGCTTGGCACCTACTATGGCGGCAATGGCACGACCAATTTTCAGTTGCCTAACCTGCAAGGTCGCGTACCCGTGGCACAGGGCAGCGGACAGGGACTGACGCCGCGTCTCATCGGTCAGGTGTATGGCACGGAAAACGTCACGGCCACGATCGCCAACATGCCTAACCACACCCACGCGATGACCGGCCTTTCCGCCAACACCGCCCTGCAACTGGCGGTACCGGCAAGCAATCCGGCGACCGTACCGACCGCCACCAACTCGTACATCGGCGCGTCCGGCGGCGGCCCTGGCTCGGCAAACATCTATTCAGATGCCCAGGGTGCCACGCCGGTTCCCATCAAAGGCCTGACCACGACTGTCACCGGAGACATTTCCTCCACGGGCGGCAGTCAGCCGTTATCCATCGTCAACCCCTCTCTGGTCGTCAACTTCAGCATTGCCCTGAACGGGCTGTTCCCTTCGCGCAATTGAACCACTGCCGGGGGCTTCCGGCCCCCGGCCGTTTCTCTCTTCACTGGAGTCAGACCATGTTGCAAGCGGTTCAGATCCAACACGTCCAGGCATTGCTGGGCCAGCAACACACGCTGTACCTGCCGGATGGCACAGCGCTGCCGATCCACATCGAGTACCTCGACGAAGTCCCCGCCGCGAAGACGCGCTACAGCGAGCGCATGCCCTTCTGCCTCGAATTCAACAGCCTGGTGCCGACCGGGTTCGTCGACGGCCTGTGCGCACTGGAACTGCCGGAACTCGGGCGAGTGGAGGATATCTTCGTGTCACGAGTGCCGGCGATGGGGCGGGATCCGCAACTGGGTTATTTCTGTATTTCCTTCAACTGAAATCCCGCCTCATTGCGGATACCACACCAGCCGCTCCGCCGCCGGATTACGCTCCTCCACCGCAAAGCCCAACGCCAGGTAGTGTTGCCGCGCGTGGGGGTTGTTGGCCCAGACCACCGTTGCCACCGGGCAACGGACCTGCTGCGCGGCCTTTTGCACGCCTTGCAAAACCGCGCGTCCGTAACCCTGGCCCCGCGCCTGCGGGATGAAGGCGATGTACAGCACGCGGATTTCATTGGGGCCGAAGTCGGTGCTGAGCGCTCCGATGGCCGTGCCGAGTTTTTCCACGACGTAGTGCATGGCGTTGGGATGGTTTTCACCCACGCCCTGTTCCTGCACCTGAAATTGCTGGGCGAGCACTTGCTGCACCACTTCCTGCTCGCCGTCGATCCATTGCAGATCCGGGCGCGCCGACTGATAGAGGCGGTGCAAAAACGGCTCGTCGGTGGCCCGCGCAGGTCGCACCACCAATCCGTCTGCCGTCACATCCGCGTTGCTCGCCATGTTCACGCTCCCTAGAAACCGCTTTCCCTGACCCCCAGCGCCGCCAACCGGCGCCAGGCCACGCCGAGTACCGACTCGCCGCTGCCCTGCAGCACCACCACACCGCGCAACGGCTGAACCGGGGCAGGTGGCTGATCCAGCGTAGTCAATCGCGCGCCATATTGCGCCTGTACAGGTTCGGCTCGTTGCTGTTGATCGCGGCGCACGGCTATCGGCCCGTGATGATCGGAGGTCAGCGCTTCCTGATCGACATAGGCCACGCCATTGGTATCGATTTCATCCAGTTTTACGCTGATCGCCGGGTGCATCGGATCATCGGCGATGAACCGCCCGGTCGCACCCGGTTTGACCCGCCACAACTCGGCTTCAGCGATATAGCCGCGCAGGCGCGAACCGTCCTCGACCACCCGCGCCAGCGCATCCTTGCTCGACAGCCAGCGCCCCGGCGTCAGGTTTGGCAGCACGTCACGCACAGTGCCGGCATGGGGCGCGCGCAACAGCAGGCGCTCGCGTCGAGCGCTCAGACCACGGTATTGCGCCACGGCTTCGGCGAGGCGTTGCTCGATGATACTGGCGTCGGCCGCGGTTTCACTGCGACCGGCCTGTCGGCGCATCAGCAATTGCTGGATCTGGATTTCCCGGCGGACGATGGCCTGCTGCGAATCGAGATCCGGTGACTCCAGTTCGATCAACACATCACCCTGAGCGACTGTCTGCCCGTCCGTGACCTTGACTGTTTTGACCCGCGCCGCCACCGGCGCATGCAACGCACTGGCCCGACCGCCCTCAAGCATCGTCGGCAGTTCCACCGCGCTGCGCCACGGCACGCTCAGCACCAGCAGCAGACCAAGCACAGCGAGACTGCTCAGCAGCACGCGCGCACCGTGGGCCTGTTCGCGGCGGCTCCACCACTGGCGCCACTCATTCATGATCGGCAGAAAGATGAACCACACCAGTTCCACCAGCATCAGGAAAATCCCCAACACCTTGAAAAACAGGTGATAGACCGCCAGCGCGATCCCGAAAAACAATGCCGCACGCCACAACCACGAGCCATACCCCCAGATCAGCAAACGCCGTTGCATCTTCGGCGACCAAGGCTCCGGCGCCGCAGCGCCATAGCCGAACAAAAACTCGCGCAACCGCCAGCGACACAGGGCAAAGGCTCGCCCCTGAAGGTTGTCGACCTCCCACAGGTCACTGAGCAGAAAATAGCCATCAAAACGCATGAACGGGTTGAGATTGACCACCAGCGTGGTGATCCACGTGGCGCTGGCGAGCATGAACGCCGCCGTGCGCCCTGGACCATCGGGCAACAGCGACCAGGCCAGCAGCGCGATGCACGCCAGCAGCAGTTCCGCGAGCACCCCACCCGCACCGATCAGCAATCGCGCGCGCCGATCATTGACCCGCCAGGCATCGCTGACATCGGTGTAGAACATCGGCAGCAAGACCATGAACGCCACGCCCATGCTCTGCACCCGACACCCGGCGCGCTTGGCCATGAACGCATGGCCGAACTCGTGGCACAGCTTGGCAAAGAACAACGCCACACCAAACGAGAGCGCCCCACCGAGGCTGAACAGGTGCGGAAATGTACCGACAAACCGCTGCCAGTCCCGCGACACCAGAAACACCCCCAGCCCCAGCGTCAGCGGTAAACCGTAACGCAGCACGCGCGGGCCGAAGCGCTCCAGCCAGGGCCAAGCGCGGTTGAGAAAGGCGTCCGGGCGCCACAACGGAATGCGGAAAAACAGGTATTGATGCAGCAGGATTTTCCACAGGCTCTGCCGTTGCGCGAGGGCCTTGAGCGAGTAACTGGCACGCTGCTGATCGTCGAGGGCGCTGATCAGGTCATGCCCGCGTAGAAACGTCAGCAGTTGCTCCAACTCGACGCCGTCCAGCGGCAGGCCCGGTTCACGATTGGCGGCGCGCAACACCTGTTCGGCATCACCCAGCGACCAGTGCCGCAACAGACGCATCGCCGCCGTGCCGAGTTTGAAATAGCGACCGCGCACCGGATCGGCCAGGGTCCAGCGCGGTGAACCGTCCAGTGCCGGCGCCGCGGGCGACAGTTGCAGGTCGGCACGCAGGCTCGGCAGATTCATTTACAGGCCCACGCTCTGGCGCAGACCGGCCAGTGGCCGACGCAGCAGGTACAAGGCCAGCGGGGCGCGATCACCGAAAATTTTTGCCGTGCCGCGCAGGCCGATACGCGGTGGCGCATCAGCAAAATTGGCATCGAGGCGATATGCAAGCTGCCCGCCCGCCGTCGGTTGCGCCTCGTAGGCCGAGCGCTCAAGCGTGGCGAGGTGGCGCTGCAACGGATCGCTGTCGAGAAACAGCGCGACTTCGGCACCCGGCGCCAGCGCAATCGCGTCGCCCACCGCCAGTTCGATGCGCAGTTCGGCCTGATTCGGGTCAGCGATTTCCATCAACCGCTCGCCGGTCTGCACCGGTTTGCCGGTCAGGCGCTCGGCATCGGCGAACACTGCGATTCCGTCACGCTCCGCGCGCACTTCGCTGCGCGCCAGCAGTTCGCGGGCGTAATCGCGCTCGGCGCGTTTTTGCTCGGCGCGGGCGGCGAGCAAATCGACCCTGGCACTGGATTCGGCATCGGCAAACGAACGTTGCGAGTTGGATTTCAGCTCTGCTTCCGCGACGCCTAAGGCACGCTCGGCGACATCGGCCTGGGCCTTGAGGGTGGTGCTTTCAAACCGCAGCAGCAGGTCGCCGGTTTTCACCGGTTGATTGGGCTTGACCAGAAACTCGGCGATCACCCCGTCCAGCGGCGCCGCGACCACGCGCCCGCCCTGCGGCACCACTTCCGCCGGAGCCAATACCGACTGGCGCACCGGGATCAGCAACCCGAGCAACAGCACCGCCACCAGCGCCACCTGACGCTTGCGCGTCCAGCGCAGACGCCACGGTTTGCGCGGCTGCAGCGCCAGCCAGGCGTGACTGTAGGTGTCGCCCAGTTGCGACAGCAGCACTTGTTCGGAAGGGTTCCACGGCACATCGCGGGCCAGCCACAGACCGCCGAACACTTCGCCCTGGCGGTCGATCAAGGGCAGCCAGAACACCTGCGCCGCCGACAGCGAGCGCCAGTCGGCCTGAATCGACTCGGCAAGCAGTTGCGGCGCAATCACCCGTGCCTGCTTCAGCACATCCTGCTGGAACAACTGCGCCACGGCCTGCTCGACAAACGCCACGAACGGCGCATTCGGCTCCACCGCGCTGACGCCGGTCACCGCCTGCACCTTGCCAGCAATCAGCAACGCTGCATGACGAAAGCCGAACAGCGACTGGCCGTCATTGACCAGACTGTAGGCCAGTTGCGAGGCATCGCGGGCGGCGCGGGTCTGGCGTTCGAGGTCAAGGAATCGCGCGAATACCTGCTCGGCACCGCCGGCGACCGGGGCGTTCATTTAAGCTCCGCAAAGTGCGCCGTGCCGCTCATGCCGGCAAGCAAGCCCTTGGCTTCGGGAAGCGTGGCGACCAGCAACAGTGTCTGGCTGCCTTCGTCGATGCGCGCGCCGAGGCGTTTGACCGTGGCATCGATCGACTGGCCGGTTTCGTCGGGGATAAAGCTGAAGGTCTGGCCGGGTTTGAGTCTGGCCATCCAGCGCGACGGCACCAGCAGGTGGATCTCCAGGGTGCGGTTATCCACCACGTCCAGCAGCGGCGCGCCGGCCGCCACGCTTTCGAAACGCTGGACCTTGCGCTCCACCACTTGCCCGTCGAATGGCGCGACCACGCTGCAGCGTTTGACCTGAACCTGATAAACCTGAGATTGCGCCTGGGTTTCGCTGACCTTGGCCTCGGCCCGCGCCACTTCGAAACGCCCGACGGAATTGAGCGCGGCCAACTGCCTGTTGTGCGCCAGCTCTTCACCGGCACCGCGATTGGCCGCCTGCGCAGCATTGAGCTGAGCCTGATACGCCGAGCAGTCGAAGCGCGCCAGCACATCGCCTTTCTTGAACGACTCGCCCTCGCTGAACGGCAACTCGACAATCCGCCCCGACAGCTCGCTGGCCAGCACCGCCTGATCCCGAGCGCGCAACACCCCCCGCGCCTCACTGCTCGCCGTGGTTGCCGCAGGCGCTGCGTTATCCAGCAGCGGATCGTCTGGCCCGGGCGTTTGCGCCTGAACTGCACACGTGACAAAGGTCAATCCGATAACCCAACCGCGCAAACGCTGCATAACCGCTACTCCCTGACGGATGAGCGGAGTCTACGACAGCGGGGAATAGCGTCAAGCGAAAGGCCATCACTGTGCCGTTACGCTTGCTGTAATCCGAGCGAAGCGCTATGGTCACCCATCGAAAATATGACTTTGATGGAATATTCCATAACGATCATATTAGTGCCCATGAATTGGGATATCGAATACACCGACGAGTTCGGCAACTGGTGGGAAGAACTGTCTGAGAGCGAGCAGAGCTCTGTGGCGGCAAGCGTCAAACTGCTTGGGCAATTCGGCTCAGGCCTGCGTTTTCCGCATAGCAGTGCAATCAATGGAGCGCGGCATGGTCATTTACGGGAATTGCGCGTCCAGCATGGCGGGCGACCGTATCGCGTGCTCTACGCGTTTGATCCAAGACGCTGCGCGCTGCTTTTGATCGGTGGAGATAAAACCGGTCAGGATCGCTGGTATGAACTCAACGTCCCGCTCGCCGATCGACTGTACGATGAGCATCTCGAAACATTGCGCAAAGAGGGTTGCAACAATGGCTAAGAAATTCGCCGACCTCGAAGCACGCATGACACCCGAAGCCCGGGCGCTTGCCGATTCGATCTACGAACAACACATCAAGGAAATGCCGCTTAACGAACTGCGACAAGCCAAGGCCCTGAGCCAGGCCACGCTGGCTGAAATGCTGCACGTCAATCAAGCGGCGATCTCAAAAATGGAGCGCCGTACCGATATGTACATCAGCACGTTGCGCAACTACATCCGGGCAATGGGTGGCGAACTTGAAATCATCGCAACCTTTCCTGACGGACAAATCAAAATCGAAAACTTCGCAGGCTGAGCATCCGTAACCTGTTTCAACCTGTGAATCGTCCAACTGTGCGAATAGCCGTACCGCAGCAAATCGAATTCGCCGATTTGCTCCCTCTGGTGCAATCTCAGCGCTGAGCCATACCCCCCGCCGGGTAAACCGCCTCCCATCCCCCACCCAACGCCTTGTACAACCCGACCATCGCCAGCGACACCCCGGTCGAACTCTCCACCCACTGCTCCTGAGTTGCCAGCAACGCGCCTTGCACGGTGAGCACGTTGACGAAATCGACCACGCCTTCGACGTATTGCTGTTGCGCGGTGCGCAGGGCGATCTGGTTCTGGCGTACGGCTTCGGCGAGGCTGTCGCGGCGGCGTTGGCTGGCGTTGTAGGCCGTCAACTGGTCGTCGATTTCATGCCAGGCGCGCAGCACGGTCTGCTGGTAGGCGATGGCCGCTTCCTGTTGCTGAGCTTCACGCAGTTGCAGCATGCCGCGCAGACGTCCGCCGTCGAACAGCGGCAGGCTCAATTGCGGGCCGATACCGAAAGCGCGCGAACCCCAGGAGCCGAAATCGCTCAGTTGCATTGCTTGCGAGCCGAGGTTGCCAGACAGGGTGATGCGCGGATAGAAATCGCCCTTGGCCACGCCGATGTTGGCGGTGGCGGCGTGCAGGCGCGCCTCGGCCTGACGGATGTCCGGACGGCGTTCGGCCAGTTGCGACGGCAGGCCGATGGCGACTTGCAACGGTGACTGCGGCACCGCACCGTCTGTGGATAACTCCTTGGCCAGCGCTTGGGGCGCTTCGCCCATCAACAGGCTGATCGCGTTGATCAGTTGCGACTGACGCTGCTCAAGGGCCGGCAGGCGCGATTCGATGGCCGCGACCTGCGCGGCGGCTTCGGCGACGTCGAGATCGGTCGCTACACCGTCGTTGAGGCGCAGTTGCGACAGCTTGAGGCTGTGCCGGGCGACGTCGAGGTTCTGCTCGGTGACCGCGCGGGTGTTCTGCACACCGCGGAGCTGGATGTAGTTCTGCGCGGTGTCGGCGAGGACCGCGAGCAGCACGCCGCGACGATCATTTTCGGCGACTTCGAGGTTGGCGTCGGCGGCTTCGGTTTCGCGGCGAACACGGCCCCAGAAATCCAGTTCCCAGGAGGCGGAGAAACCTGCGTCCCACAGGTTGAAGGCGGAATCCCCATTGTGCCCGGACGGGTCGCTCAAGCCTTTGCCGCTGTTGCGTTCGCGTGCATAACTGCCGGTGGCTGCCGTCGATGGATAACGATCAGCGGTGATCACCTGGCGCGCGGCACGGCTTTGTTGCAAACGGCTGCTGGCCAATTGCAGGTCGAGGTTGCTGCTCATCGCCCGCTGAGTGAGGGCCGAGAGTTGCGCATCATGGAACACTTCCCACCAGCGTTCGTTCAGCGGTTCGCTGACCACCCGACTAGCGGCGGCCTTCACGGGTTTGGCCCAGTCGGCGATCTGTGTGGCTTCGGGCTTGTGGAAGTCCGGGCCGACGGTGCAGGCGCTGAGGCCAAACAAGCTCACCACAACAAGTGACTGAAACAGACTTTTGTGGCGAGGGAGCTTGTCGAATCGTCGCACCGTCCCGCTCGAGTGCGTAGCACTCGCGATTTTTGCGGTCGCTTCGCAACCCAGCGGGAGCACGCTCCCTCGCCACAGGTTTTTATGCAGAATCATCGCTGAGTTACCTCACGCTCCGACGCCGCCGGACTGCGGGTATCGATGCTCGCCTCCACCGACATGCCCACACGCAATCGCTCGGCCAACGGCTGACCCGGTTCGAGCAGGATCTTCACCGGAATCCGCTGCACGACCTTGGTGAAATTACCGGTGGCGTTGTCCGGCTTCACAGCGGCGAAGGTCACGCCGGTCGCCGGGGCGATACTCTCGACGCGGCCGCTCAACGCTTCGCCGCCGAGACTGTCGACGCGTACCTGCACGTCTTGCCCCGCCTGCACGTCGGTGAGTTGGGTTTCCTGAAAGTTGGCGACCACATACGCCTGACGCAACGGCACCACCGCCAGCAGCTTGCTGCCCGGCGTGACATAAGCGCCGACACGCACTGCGCGCTCGCCGACCATGCCGTCCTGCGGCGCGGTGATGCGCGTGTAGGACAGCTCGAAACTGGCGATTTCCAGCGCCGCCTGCGCGTGCTTCAGATTGCCTTCGGCAGCATCGCGCTGCGCCGTGAGAATCTCCACCTGCTTGCGCTCGGCCGCCAGTTTCGCGCTGGCGGTATCGAGCCGAGCGCTCGCCTGATCGATGCGCGTGCGGGCCTGTTGCGCGTTCTGCACCGTGCCGGCGCCGACGCCAGCGAGGTGGTTGTAGCGATTGAGTTCCTGCTGGGCGAAGGCCATTTCCGCCTTGGCCGAGACCACCGAGGCCTGCGCCTGAGCGATCACCGAGGTCTGCCGTTCCAGCGTGGCACGGGCGTTTTGCAGCTGGGCACGGGCGACCAGGGTTTGCGCATCGGCCGCTTCAGCGGCGGCGCGCAAATCGCGATCATCGATCAACGCCAGCAATTGCCCGGCCTTGACTTGCTGGTTGTCTTCCACCAGCACTTCCTTGATGAACCCGGCCACGCGCGGCACCACCAAGGTGTAATCGGCGGAAACGAACGCATCGTTGGTGTTTTGCTGAGTACGCTTGCCGAACAGACCGGGCATCGCCAGGTACACCAGCACGCCGACCGCCAGTGCGGCGGCCACGGCCACCGCGAGTTTTTGCTTTGCTTGAGTCGTCATAAAAACCTTCTGTTTCAGTACAGCCATCAGGTCGGCGCGCGCGGCGGAAAGATCCGCGTCGGCAGCCAGAAAATCAGCAGGATCAGCGCCACTGCGACGCCAGCCATGCACACATAGAGATCAGAAGAAGTCAGCACCACCGCCTGTTCGTGCAGGCGATGGGCGAGGCCCGGATCGCTGCGATCGGCCAGCGGTGAATTGCCGAGGTTGTCGATCAACATGGTCGAGTGGAAATGCAGGCGCGCGGTGGTCAGCGCTTCGATGACGCCGGTGGCGATCACCGCCGCCAGGCCTTTCACCGTGTTGAACCAAGCGGAGGCGAACGGCCCGTCCTGCGGCTGGATGCTGCCGGTCGAGAGCATCAACAACGGCAGCACCGACATCGGCTGACCGAAAATCTGCAGCCATTGCAGGACGTAGAAATTGTCGCGAATCCACTCCGAGGTCAGCAGCGAGCCGCCCAGGCAGGACAGGGTCAACATGCTCAAACCGATGCCGAGCACCCAGCGGCAATCGACCCAGCGCAGGTTGCACAACGCCGCCACCAGCGGCAGTGCAATCAACTGCGGCAGCGCGGCGATCAGCATGATCGGCGCGGTCTGCACCGGGCGATAACCCTGCACCTGCGCCAGATAGCTCGACGGAATCAGCACCACCGCCTGCAATACCACCAGCACCCCGGCCAGGGTCATCAGGGCAAACGACAGGTTGCGGATGCCGAGCATCTGCAACTTGAAAAACGGAATCGGCTGCGACCATTCATTGATCAGAAACGCCACCAGCAGCAGCGAGCCGGCACCAAGCAATGCGCAGATCAGGTTCGATTCGAACCAGTCCAGCCGATTGCCCTGGAGCAAGCCGATCACCAGCATGCAGATCGCCGGAAAACCCAGCAGCAGGCCTTTCCAGTTGAATGTCTTTAGACGTTCCAGGCGCAGCGGATCCTGCGGAATGCCCCAGGCGACCATCGCCATGGCGATCAGGCACGGCACGATGATTTGCCAGAACGTCCATTGCCAACCGACGTATTCACTCCACAAACCCGCCAGTGGCGTGCCGAGCCCGGGGCCGAACGTCGCCGTCAACGCGTAACCGGCCAGGCCATAGAGTTTGAAATTGGCTGGCAGAAAGCGCAGGGCGACCGTCATCAGCATCGGCGGCAACGCACCGCCCGCCAGCCCTTGCAGGGTGCGCATCAGCAGCAGGCTTTCGTAATTCGGGGCGAACGGGCACAACACGCCGAGCAGGGTAAACAGGCTGATCGCGCAGAGGGTGAAACGGCGCAGCGAAAAGGTCACCGAGCACCACGGTGCAAACGCCATCGCCGCCACCGAAGTCGCGGCGTAGCAGGACACCAGCCAGGTGCCTTCGTCGTAACCGATGTTCAGCGCGCCACGAATGTCGGCCAGCGCAACTTTGGTCACCATTTCGTTGAGGCCCGAGACCAGCACCGCCAGCAGTACGCCAACCAGGCCGGTGATGATCCGCGCGCCGAACACCGGTGGCGTGGCCGCCGTCGCCGGACTGGCCGCAGCGAAGGGCGCCGGGACGGTCAGGGATGTCATGAATGCACACTCCGGAGGGAAAAATACCGGAGCATCTTAGTCGGGCTTAGTGCTGACGAAAATTGACTTATTGGCAGGTTATAAGTGCGTCAGACACAATTGTTTAAAGCAAAAGATCGCAGCCTTCGGCAGCTCCTACAGACTGCTTTCCCTTGTAGGAGCTGCCGAAGGCTGCGATCTTTTGACTTTCAGGGTTGCGCGGCCAGCCACGTCTCGTCGCAACACGCCTTGAGCGTTTCACGCAGCCAGCGGTGCGCCGGGTCTTTGTCGAAGCGCGGGTGCCAGGCCTGGGTCAGCATCAGGGTCGGCAACGGGATCGGCAGATTGAACGAGCGCAGCTTCAGGCCCAGTCGGCGCACGCTGAGCAACGCTTCCTTGGGCACGGGCAGGATCAGGTCGGAATCCGGCAAGGCGAACATCGCCGCGTGGAAGCTGGGCGCGATCACCGCCACCCGCCGCTCCAGGCCCAGGGCATTCAACGCGGTATCAATAGGGCCGCGAGCAATGCCACGGCGCGACATGCTGATGTGCGAGTAACCGGCATAGCGCTCGGCAGTGATTTCGCCGTCGAGCAGTGGATGATCCTCCCGTACCAGACCGACGAAATGCGTGGAGAACAGGTTCTGCACTTTGACTTCCGGGGTCACCGGACGGGTGTTACTGACACTCAGATCGATCCGCCCTTCGCGCAGCGCCTCATCGTCGCCATCGCCCTCGGGGACGAAGCGTAACTCGCAGTGCGGCGCCTGTTGGTCAAGGGTGTCGAACAGCTTGCCGCCGTACACGCCGATGAAAAAGTCATTGGCGCGGATGCTGAAGCGCCGGCGCAGGGTGCCGAGCTCCACGCTGTCGGCGGAGCGAAACAGCAGCGCCGCCTGCTCGACCACCTCGCGCACCTGCTCGCGCAATTCGAGGGCTTTGGGGGTCGGCACCAGGCCACGGCCAGCGCGCACCAGAATCGGATCGCCAATGGCTTCGCGAATGCGCGTCAGGGTGCGGCTCATGGCGGCAGGGCTGAGGTTCATCCGCCGCGCGGCGCCGACCACACTGCCTTCGTCGAGCAGGGCGTCGAGGGCGACCAGGAGGTTCATGTCCGGGAGTTGCATGCAGAGCACTCGTGGCTGATCTGGATTGATCCGGGTGCAATGCTAGCAAACATCCTTCAACTTCGCGGCGGCTGTAAGGACGCCATCGCTGGCAAGCCAGCTCCCACAGGATTTTCGGCGGTCACAGAATGAGTGAACGCCACAATCCCTGTGGGAGCTGGCTTGCCAGCGATGGGGCCAGCTCAGTCAATACACATCAGCGCTGCGTGCCCCAACGCTTCACCGTCACCCGCTCCAGCGTATCGAACACCAGATTCTCCACCAGCAATCCAATCAGGATCACCACCGCCAACCCGGCAAACACCTTGTCGGTGTACAGCTCATTGCGGTTCTGAAAGATGTACCAGCCCAAACCGCCCTTGCCACTGGTCGCACCGAACACCAGTTCGGCGGCGATCAGCGTGCGCCAGGCAAACGCCCAGCCGATTTTCAGCCCGGCGAGGATCGACGGCAGCGCTGCCGGGATCAGGATGAACAGCACAAAACGCATGCCCTTCAGCCCATAGTTACGCCCGGCCATGCGCAGGGTTTCCGAGACACCGAGAAAACCGGCGTAGGTGTTCAACGCCAGCGCCCACAGCACCGAATGCACCAGCACGAAAATCAGGCTGTTCTGCCCCAGCCCGAACCAGAGCAAGGCCAGCGGCAGCAAGGCAATCGCCGGCAGCGGGTTGAACATCGAGGTCAGGGTGCTCAGCAGATCCCGGCCAAACTGCGTCGACACCGCCAGTGTGGTCAGGGCGAACGCCAGCACAATGCCGATCAGGTAACCCTTGATCAGCACTACCAGCGATATCCACACCTTGCCCAGCAACTCACCACTGAGCAGACCGTCGTACAGCGCATGACTCGTCTGCAGAAAACTTGGCAGCAGCAGGTCGTTGTTCTGCACCCGGGCGATCACTTCCCAGAGAATCGCCAGCAGAATCAGGATCACACTCTTACGCAACCAGCCCTGTTGCCACAGGCGTTGGCCCAGCGGCAGTTCGCGCTCAAGCGGCACGTTGGTCAGTGGTTCAAGGACGGTTTCAAACTCTTGACGTACAGACGATGGTTGGCTCATCGGGCAATCCTCCAGAACGCTCAATAAGCGATACGAATGTCGTTGAAGTCATGGTCACGCTCGGTTTCCGGCGACTGGCCTTCATCGAACAGCAAACGGTGAATGCGCCGTGCCGACTCCTGAAACGCCACACCGCCGAGGCTTTGCAGATCGTATTGATGGCTGTGCACTTCGGCGCGTACCCGCCCCGGATGTGGCGACAGCAGCAGGATGCGATTGCCGACCACCAGCGCCTCTTCGATCGAGTGGGTGACGAACAGCAAGGTAAAGCGCACCTCTTCCCAGAGCAGCAACAATTCTTCCTGCATCTTGCGCCGGGTCAGTGCGTCCAGTGCGGCGAACGGCTCGTCCATCAAGAGGATTTTCGGCTGCATCGCCAGCGCCCGGGCAATCGCCACCCGCGCCTTCATGCCGCCGGACAAAGTGTGGGGATAGGCGTCGGCGAATGCTGCCAGACCGACTTTTTCCAGATAGTGCAGTGCACGTTCTTCAGCGTCTTTTTTGTTCAAGGTTCGCGAGGCGAGCAGCGGAAACATCACGTTCTGTTTGACGGTTTTCCACGGCGGCAGTTGATCGAACTCCTGGAACACCACGATCCGGTCCGGCCCCGGCCCCTCGACCCGCTGCCCTTGCAGGCGAATCTCACCTTCACTCGGTGCAATGAAACCAGCGGCCGCCTTGAGCAAAGTCGACTTGCCGCAGCCGGACGGGCCGAGCAGGACGAAGCGGTCTGCCGGATCGATTTCGAAGCTGACCTGATGGGTGGCGCGCACCACCCGTTGCGGGGTGCGGTATTCGAGGCTGACGTTATCCACCGCCAGCAGCGCTTGCGTACTGGCGATCGGGTTGCTGGCCGCGTGGCCTTGCAAAGGGGCGTTCATCTCGATCAGCTCCCCTGCAGCGGTTTGGCGTCCTGGAAGAAGTAGTCCTTCCACGATTCCGGTTTGTTCTTGATCGCGCCGACGCGGTAGAGGAATTCAGCCAGTGGATAGGTGTTTTTCGGCGTGACGCTGAATTCGAATTGCGGGTTGTCGATGATTTTCAGCAGCTCGGCGCGGTCGATCTTGGCCTTGGTCACGCGGATGTAGGTGTCCGCCGCCGCGCCCTTATCGTTCTGGGCAAATTGCGCGGCCTCGGTCAGCGCTTCGACGAAGGCTTTGTAGGTTTTCGGATTCTCGTTACGGAATTTCTCGGTGGCGAACAGCACGGTTGGCGAGTTCGGCCCGAGGATGTCGTAGGAGTTGAGCACCACGTGCACATTCGGGTTCTGCAGCGCCTGATCCTGGAACGGTGGGTTGGAGAAATGCCCGGTCAGCTCGGTGCCGCCGGCAATCAGCGCAGCGGTCGCATCCGGGTGCGGCACGGCGATGGTGTACTTGTCGAGGCGATTGAATTCCTTGTCACCCCACTGCTTGGCCGCCGCGTATTGGAGGAAGCGCGACTGCACCGACACGCCCACCGCCGGCACCGCAATGCGGTCCTTCTCGGTGAAATCGGCAATGGTTTTGACCTTGGGATTGTTGCTCACCAGGTAGTAAGGGAAATTGCCGAGCGAGGCCACGGCCTTGACGTTCTGCTTGCCGTGGGTGCGATCCCAGATGGTCAGCAACGGGCCGACCCCGGCGCCGGCAATGTCGATGGAACCGGACAACAGCGCATCGTTGACCGCCGCGCCGCCCGAGAGCTGCGTCCAGTCGACCTTGATGTCGAGGCCTTCCTGCTTGCCGTACTTCTCGATCAGGCCCTGATCGCGCACCACATTGAGCAATAAATAGACGATCCCGAACTGTTCGGCGATGCGGATTTCACCTTCGGCGTGGGCCACGGTTGGCGCCACCAGGCTGCCGGCAAGCAGGCTTAAACCCAGGCCGATGGCCGCCGCCAGCGGTGCAAATGGAAGACGTTTGGACATGATCGGATCTCCGGCAAATCAGAAAGGCGCGTCGCCCTGAATGGTCGTGCGATACAGCTTGCGGCGCAGGTGCGCAGGGCAGCCGGCGGCAAGGTGGATCAGCGAACGGTTGTCCCAGAACACCATGTCGTGGGGCTGCCACTGATGGCGGTAGATGTTTTGCGGCAGCACGCTGTGGGCGTAGAGCTCGGCCAGCAATTGTTGGCTCTCGTCCTCCGGCAGACCGACGATGCGGGTGGTGAAGCCTTCGCTGACGAACAACGCCTTGCGGCCGTTTTCTGGATGAGTGCGGACGATCGGGTGCACCACTTCGGCGACCTGCGCCAGTTGCTCCGGGGTCAGGGTCGGGCGCCAGTTGCCTTCGAATTTGGTCTCGCTGTAACGCGCGGTGTAGGAATGCGCGGCCGATCGGCCTTCCACGGCTTTGCGCAGCGCTTCGGGCAGGTTGTCCCAGGCTTTGTGCATGTCGGCAAACAGGGTGTCACCGCCCTCGGACGGTAATTCCTGGGCATGCAGCATCGAGCCAAGGCTCGGCAGCTCTTTATAGGAAAGGTCGGAGTGCCAGAACTTGCCGGCATCGCCGAGGCCGATGTTCTGGCCGTTCTCGACGATGTTGGAAACGATGAGGATTTCCGGGTGATTGGCCAGCAGGAACTGCTTGAGCACGTGGATCTGCAACACGCCGAAACGGCGGCTGAAATCGGTTTGCTGTTGCGGAGTGATGCGCTGATCGCGGAAGACCACGACGTGGTGATCCAGGTGCGCACGATGTATGCGCGCGAAGTCCTGATCGTTGACCGGCCGGGTCAGGTCCAGGCCGATGATCTCGGCACCGACGGCACCGCTGAACGGGCGAATTTCAAAGCTTTGCGGCGCGGCAGTCGCGGCGCTTGGGGTGGCAGTAGCTGCGGACATCTCTCAATCTCCCACGCACGGCGCGCTCACGGGCGCGCACGTCGATCAGACACTCACGCTGGATTGCGTGTCGGTTCAGGTCGTGCGGCGCGCCGATTGGTCGGCAGGTACGCAGGGGGATGACTTTAAAGCTATAAGAAAAGGAAATTAAATACCGTTAATGAATAACGATATGGCGGATGGTGAGGAATGGACTGGATGGTGAGTGACGATTTGTGTCACTTCTATGCGTAATGTGGCAACTTCACTGGCGCCTTCGCTGGCAAGCCAGCTCCCACAGTTTCCGATGTCGAGCACACAATCGTGTTCCAACCGGAAACTCTGTGGGAGCTGGCTTGCCAGCGATGAGGCCCTGATGACCGCTAGAGAATCAACGCTCGTGCAACGCCTCGGCCCGCGCCCGGATGATCGGCTTGAGCAGGTAACTCAGCACCGATTTCTTGCCGGTGATGATATCCACCGACGCCACCATCCCCGGGATGATCAGCAACGGCTTGTCATCGGTGCCCAGGTGGCTGCGCTCGGTGCGTACCTTGATGATGTAGTAGGTGGTTTTCTTGTCTTCGTCGGTGATGGTGTCGGCACCGATCTGCTCCAGCTTGGCTTTGAGCCCGCCGTAAATGGTGTAGTCGTACGCGGTGAATTTGACGATCGCTTCCTGCCCCGGGTGCAGGAAGGCAATGTCCTGCGGACGGATCTTGGCTTCGACCAGCAAGGTGTCATCCAGCGGCACGATCTCCACCATGTCGCTACCCGGCTGGATCACGCCGCCGATGGTGTTGACCAGCAACTTGTTGACGATGCCGCGTACCGGCGAGGTGACCAGCGTCCGGCTGACCCGATCTTCCAGCGCCTTGCCGGTGGCCTGGGCCTTGTTCAGGTCGGTGCGGGCTTCGTTAAGCTGGGTCAGCGCCTCGCTGCGGAATTTGCCGCGAGTCTCGTCGATCTTGCGCTGGACTTCCTTGATTGCAGATTCAGCGCGCGGGATTGCCAGCGTGGTGGCGTCGAGCTGACCACGGGTTTCCACCTCGGCACGCTTGAGCCGCAGCACTTCTACCGGCGATACCGCGCCCTGCGCCACCAGCGGCTCGGACATGTTGATTTCCTGGCGTTGCAGGCCCAGCTGCTGACGGTATTGCGCTTGCTTGGAGCTGAATTCACGCAGCTCTTGCTGACGCTGGATCAACTGCTCCTGCAAACCGCCGATCTCGTCATGCAATTGCTGACGACGACTGATGTACAACGATTCTTCGCTTTTTGCCTGACCCGGCACGGCTTTGAGCACGTCTTCCGGGAAATTCAGTGGACGGTCATCGACCTCGGCGCTCAGGCGTTCGACGCGCAACAGCATCGACAGTCGATCGGCCTCGGTCTCACCGACGTTGGAAGCAAATCGCGTGTCGTCCAAGCGAATCAGCGGTGCGCCGGCCTCGACGATCTGACCTTCCTTGACGAACATTTCCGAGACGATCCCGCCCTCAAGGTTCTGGATTTTCTGGATCTTCGACGACGGAATCGCCTTGCCGTCGCCCTTGGTCACTTCGTCGATCACGGCGAAGTTGGCCCACAGCAGCAGGAACAGGAAGAAGCCGATGATTGCCCAGATGGTCAGGCGCACGACGCGCGGGGCGTCCTCGATCAGCGCCTTGTTGACCTCCGGCAGCGGCTGGCCCTGCAGCGAGGCAGAGCCCTTGAAGTAGCGACGGATCGACTCTTTGACACCCGACTTAAGCAACACTGATCTGCCCCTTCTTCAACGCTTCCATCACGGCGGCTTTCGGGCCATCGGCGAGAATCTGTCCACGGTCGACCACCAGCAGGCGGTCGACCAGCGACAGCAGCGAGGCCCGGTGCGTCACCAGCACCACGGTCTTGTTTTCAACCACGGCGGCCAGACGTTGCTTGAGGCGTTCTTCGCCGGTGTTGTCCATGGCGCTGGTCGGTTCGTCGAGCAGCAGGATCGGCGGATTGAGCAGCAGCGCCCGCGCCAGTGCAACGTTCTGTCGTTGGCCACCGGACAGGTTCTGTCCACGCTCGCCGACTTGCAGTTCATAACCTTGCGGGTGAAGGCGAGCGAATTCGTGGACGCCGGCCAGTTCGGCAGCTTGCAGTACCAGCTCGTCTTCGACATAGCGCGCGCCGGAGACCAGATTGTCACGCAGGGTACCGGCCAGCAGCTGGATGTCCTGCGGCACGTAGCCGATGTTGTAGCGCAGCTCGCTGACGTCGATCTGGCGGATATCCACACCGTCCACCAGCAACGCGCCGTCGTCCGGCTGATACAGGCCCACCAGCAGTTTCGCCAGCGAACTCTTGCCCGAACCACTGCGACCGATGATGCCGATCTTCTCGCCGGGACGGATCACCAGGTTGATGTTCTTCAGCGCCGGGTTCTGCTGTTCCGGGTAGGTGAAGTTCAACTGACGGCACTCGATCGCGCCTTGCAACACCTTGCGGCTCAGCGGGCGCTCTTCGAAATTGCGCTCCTGCGGCAGCTCCATCATCTGGTCAACCGAAGTCATGGTCACCCGCGCCTGCTGGTAGCGGGTCAGCAGACCGGACAGCGACGCCAGCGGACTCAGCGCACGGCCGCTGAGCATGTAGCAGGCAATCAGACCGCCCATGCTCAGGTTGCCGGCGATGATCTGGTACACGCCGAAGACGATCATGATCACCCCGGCCAATTGCTGGATCAGCAAGGTGATGTTCATCGCCAGACCGGAGAGCATTTTCACTCGCAGCTCGAGGCGGCTGAGGGTGCCGATGGTCTGTTCCCACTGGTACTGGCGTTCGCTTTCGGCGTTGTTGACCTTGACCGCATCGAGGCCGGCGAGGGTTTCGATCAGGCTCGACTGCCGCTCGGCGCCGAGGGCCATGGTGCGTTCCATGGTCGCTACCAGCGGCTTCTGCAACGCGTAGCCGATCAACAGCGCAATCGGGAACGCCAGCACCGGAATCCACACCAGATGCCCGCCGAGAATCGCGATGACGATGAAGATCAGAATGGTGAACGGCAGGTCGATCAGGCTGGTCAGGGTCAACGAGGCGAGGAAGTCGCGCAGGCTCTGAAACTCATGGATGTTCTGCGCGAAGCTGCCGACCCGCGCCGGGCGGTACTTCATGGCCATGCCGACGATGCGCTCGAACAGCGTCGCGGAGATGATCAGGTCGGTTTTCTTGCCGGCCAGATCCAGGCACAGGCTGCGCAGGCTTTTGAGGATCAGGTCGAAGATATAGGCACCGGTGATGCCCAGCGCCAGCACCCACAGGGTCGCCTCGGCCTGGTTCGGCACCACGCGGTCGTAGACGTTCATCACGAACAGCGGCGCGGCCATGGCGATGATGTTGATCAGGAAACTCGCGGCGATCGCATCGGCATACAGCCAGCGCGAACGCTTGAGGGTATCGCGGAACCACGAGCGAGCGCGCGGGATCAGCGTGCCGTGGTTGACGTCGAATTTGTGCTGCGGCTGAGCGAAGAACACTTTGCCGGTGTAGTCGTCGGCCAACAGTTCGCGGCTGACCACCGATTCGCCGCCATCGCTTTCGCTGAGCAGCACCCGGGCTTCGTTGTCACCTTGCCAGCCGAGCAGAACAGCACTGCGGCCATCCTTGAGCAGCAACAGCGCCGGCATGGCAATCGCCGGAATCTCTTCCAGCTTGCGTTGCAGCACCCGGCCCTGCAGCCCGGCGCGAGCCGCTGCGCGGGGCAGCAACTCGACACTCAGGCGCTGCTTGGGCAGCGGCAGGCCAGTGGTCAACATCGCGGCACTGGCCGGCTTCTGGTGCAACATGCATAGAGCGAGCAGACCATCCAGTAACGGATCGTCGTGCATCGCGCGCGGATCATGAATGAGTTGAACTCGACTGACTTCTGATTCCACGCTCGGCACTCTTGGCTAACAATTGAACAATGAAGGTTCTGCTCAATTCATACCCGGCAGTTGGACCTTCGGCTTCACATCGTTCTGCACGACGGATGCCAACGGTGCGACCACTCCCTGGCTCTTGAGCAACTCGCCCATGGTCGCCTTGATTCGATACTGAGTAAATAACTGAATGTTCTTGATTTCGGCCAAACGGCGCGAAGCGGTGAACAACTCGTTTTCGCTGTCGAGCAAATCGAGCAGGGTGCGCTCGCCGAGGCTGAACTGACGCTGGTAGGCGGTACGCACCGCGGTGCTGTGATCAACGTACTGCTGAGCGATCGGCACCTGCGCATTGGCATTGTTCAGGGCGTTCCAGGCCAGACCCAGTTCTTCGTTCAACTGACGCAGGGCGTTGTTGCGGATGTCCAGCGCCTGGTTCGACAGGTACGACTTGGATTCCAGATCGGCCTTGTTGCTGCCACCGGAGTACAGGTTGAAGCGCATGCGCAGCATGGCCTGCCATTCGTTGTTGTGGCCGTTCTGACCGTCGAGATCGTTGTCGGCAGTGCGACCCAGCTCGGCGTCGAAACGTGGGTAAAAGGTCGACTTGGCGGTTTCGTACTGCTTTTCGGCAGCGGCGATATCGGACTCGGCCGAGCGCAGGATCGGGCTGTTTTCCAGCATCTGCGTACGGGCTTCATTGAGGTTGGCCGGCATCATCGCCATGAACGGCGCCGGGCGCTCCAACTGGTCAGGCATCTGGCCGACGGCACTGAGGAAGTTGGTCTCGGAGTCGGCGAGGTTGGTCTGTTCGGTGATCAGGTTGTTGCGGGCCTGAGCCATCCGCGCTTCAGCCTGATCAAGGTCAGCGCCGCTACCAACGCCACGCTGGGTGCGTAGCTGGATCTGATCGTAAATGCGTTGGTGACTCTTGAGGTTCTCTTCGGCCAGACGCACGAATTCGCGGCGGGTCAGCACGTCCAGGTACACCTGGGCGACGGTCAGCGCGGTGCGCTCGGAAGTGCCGAGCAGCGAGTAGGCGCGCGAGTTGACGGTGGCTTGTTGACGCCCGACTTCGCTCGACGTCGCAAAACCGTCAAAAACCATTTGCGAGAGACGTAAACTTGACTCGCTGCGGTTCAACGTTTCCCAGTGGTTGCCACCACCATTGGCGCGGGTGGTCACGCTGTCAGTGCCCTCACGACCATAACCGCCCAGCAGATCGACCTTGGGCAGGTATCCCCCTTTGGCTGCCTTTAACTGATAATCCGCGGCCAAACGACTGTTGACCCCCGCCTGGATTTCCGGATGGACATCCAGTGCCTGCTGCATGGCTTCTGGTAAGGATTGTGCTTGGACAAAAGAGGCGGCGAGGGCGAACGGTAGAGCCTTGAACAGGTGCAAACGCATGGTAAAGATTTCCCAGGACTTCTTGTCTTGAATCACAGCAAAACGTGCTGCTGCGTCGGATGATTGGCAACCGGAATGACCGTATGTCGGAAAGTTCAAATTAGGAACTGGATCACACGCTGAGGGACAGGTCGCCGCGGAAATATCAATGTGACATTAGTGGGGCGATTGTTTAGGATGGCACCCAGAAGGTCAATAGTTTGGCATAAAGTTAATAGCGAAAGAATCTAGCCAAATTATTGACGAAGAACAGCGTCAATCTTGATTCGCAAATTTTAAAAGTACGTCCAGACTGAATCGGCGCCGAAGCCATCAGGCTATGGAAGTCAACTGAACGTGACACCCGGAGAGTCTTCAATGAGCAGTGTTGTTGCCATCGTCAAAAGCATTGTCGGTCAGGTATTCGTGGTCTCCCCCGAGGGTGTACGCCGCGTGCTCGTTGAAGGCGATCGCCTGTATGTCGGCGACCAGATCGATACCGGCCTCTCCGGCGCCGTATCGCTGGAACTGGCGGATGGCCGCACCCTGGACCTGGGCCGCGAAACCCAGTGGAGCGCCAACGCGCCTGACTCCAGCACTGATCTGGCCGAAGCCACCGCGCAGGCCGCGCCGTCTGTAGCCGAGCTGCAGCAGGCCATCGCCGCCGGTGCCGACCCGACCACCGCCCTTGAAGCCACCGCTGCCGGCGCTACCGCCGCAGGGACTGGCGGCGCGGCAGGCGGCGGTCATAGTTTCGTGATGCTCGACGCCACCGCCGGCCGCGTCGACCCGACCATCGGTTTCCCGACTGCGGGCATCAACTCCGGTGCGCAAGCGGCACAGAACATCACCGGTGGCCAGACCACCGACACCACCACCAACGCCCTGCGTGAATCGACCCTAAGCCTCAGCGCCACGCCGACCATCACCGAAGCCGGCGGCGTGCTGGTGTACACCGCGACCCTGACCCAGGCGCCGCTGACCGACCTGACCATCACCCTGTCCAACGGCTCGGTGATCGTGATTCCGGCCGGCTCCACCACCGGCACTGTCAACGTGCCACTGGCACCGAACGACACCGTCTACAACGACCCGACCCAGATCGATGTGACCGTCACCGGCACTACCGGTGGCAACGGCATTACCGTGACCCCGCCGACCACCCCGGCCACGACCCAGGTCACCGACACCATCGACACCACCACCGTCACCCTGACGGCGGGCAACAGCGTCACCGAAGGTGGCCAGATCACCTACACCGCGACCCTGACCAACCCGGCGCAGACGCCGGTCACCGTCACCCTGTCCAATGGCTCGACCATCACCATCGAAGCCGGCCAGACTACCGGCACCGTCAACGTGCCGACCGCGCCGAATGACGTCTACAACAACGGCAGCACCGTCACCACTACGATTACCGGCGCCAGCGGTGGCAACTTCGAGAACCTGGTGCCGAACACGACGCCAGCCGTAACGAACATCGTCGATTCGCGCGACACAACCGGCCTGACCCTGACCGCCACCGGCAGCGTGGTCGAAGGTGGCCAGATCACCTACACCGCGACCCTGACCAACCCGGCACAGACGCCGGTCACCGTCACCCTGTCCAACGGCTCGACCATCACCATCGAAGCCGGCCAGACCACTGGCACCGTCAACGTGCCGACCGCGCCGAACGACGTTTACAACAACGGCGGCACCGTCAGCACCACGATTACCGGCGCAACCGGCGGCAACTTCGAGAACCTGGTGCCGAACACCACGCCGGCCACCACCACCGTGACCGATTCCATCGACACCACCAACCTGTCGCTGACTGCCACCGGCACCGTCGCTGAAGGCGGTTCGATCGTTTACACCGCAACCCTGACCAACCCGGCCGGTACCCCGGTGACCGTGACGTTGAGCAATGGCTCGGTCATCACCATCGAGGCTGGCAAAACCACCGGCACCGTCACCGTTCCGGCGCCTGCCGATGACGTCTATAAAGATGCCGGCAAAGTCGAAGTCAGCATCACCGGCACTACCGGTGGCAATTTCGAGAACCTGGTGCCGAGCACCGTTCCGGCGGTCACCGAAGTCACCGACACCATCGATACCTCGACCGTCAAACTGACCGCTGATACCTCGGTCGCTGAGGGCGGCACCGTCACTTACACCGCCACCGTCGGTGCACCTGTCACCGGTTCGCCAGTTGTCGTGACCCTGGCCAACGGTCAGTCCATCACCATCGAAGTGGGCAAAACCACCGGCACCGTGACCACCACCGCGCCAAACGATGCGTTGACCGGCAACCCACCGCTGACCAACGCCATCACCAACGTCAGTGGCGGCAACTACGAAAACCTCGTCGCCGACAAAACCCCGGTTTCGACCACCGTCACCGATACCGTCGACACCACCAACCTGTCGCTGAGCGCGACCGGCACCGTGGCCGAGGGCGGTTCGATCGTCTACACCGCGACCCTGACCAACCCGGCCGGCACGCCGGTGACCGTGACCCTGAGCAACGGCTCCGTCATCACCATCGAAGCCGGTAAAACCACCGGTACCGTGACGGTTCCAGCGCCTGCCGATGACGTTTACAAAGACGCCGGCAAAGTCGAAGTCACCATCAACGGTGCAACCGGCGGAAATTTCGAAAATCTGGTGCCAAGTACTGTTCCTGCAGTTACCCAAGTCACCGATACCATCGACACCTCGACAGTCAAACTGTCCGCTGACACCTCGGTCGCCGAGGGCGGCACCGTCACTTACACCGCGACGGTCGGCGCTCCCGTGACCGGTTCGCCGGTTGTCGTGACTCTGGCCAACGGCCAGACCATCACCATCGAAGTCGGCAAAACCACTGGCACCGTGACCACCACCGCACCGAACGACGTGCTGAACGGCCAGGCTCCGCTGAGCAACTCGATCACTGGCGTGAGCGGTGGCAACTACGAAAATCTGGTCGCCGACAAGACGCCGGTCAGCACCACCGTGACTGATACCGTCGACACCACCAACCTGACGTTGAGCGCCACTGGCTCCGTCGCTGAAGGCGGTTCGATTGTCTACACCGCGACCCTGACCAACCCAGCCGGCACCCCGGTGACTGTGACCCTGAGCAATGGCTCCGTTATCACCATCGAAGCCGGTAAGACCACCGGTACCGTGACCGTTCCGGCGCCTGCCGATGACGTCTATAAAGACGCCGGCAAAGTCGAAGTCAGCATTACCGGAACCAGCGGTGGCAATTTCGAGAACCTCGTTCCAAGTACCGTTCCGGCTGTCACCGAAGTCACTGACACCATCGATACTTCGACCGTCAAACTGAGCGCTGACACCTCGGTGGCCGAGGGCGGCACCGTCACTTACACCGCTACGGTTGGCGCACCAGTGACCGGCTCGCCTGTGGTCGTGACCCTGGCCAACGGCCAGACCATCATCATCGAAGTGGGCAAAACCACCGGCACCGTGACCACCACCGCGCCGAACGATGCATTGAATGGTCATGAGCCGCTGACCAACGCGATCACTGACGTGAGCGGCGGCAACTACGAAAACCTCGTGGCCGACAAAACTCCGGTTTCGACCACCGTTACCGACACCGTCGACACCACCAATCTGTCGCTGACTGCGACCGGTACCGTGGCCGAAGGTGGTTCGATCGTATACACCGCGACCCTGACCAACCCGGCCGGCGCGCCGGTGACCGTGACCCTGAGCAACGGCTCCGTCATCACCATCGAAGCCGGTAAAACCACCGGCACCGTGACCGTTCCGGCGCCTGCCGATGACGTCTACAAAGACGCCGGCAAGGTCGAAGTCACGATCAAGGATGCGTCCGGCGGCAACTTCGAAAATCTGGTACCAAGTACCGTTCCAGCCGTCACCGAAGTCACTGACACCATCGACACCTCGACCGTGAAACTCACGGCCGATACTTCGGTGGCTGAAGGCGGCACTGTTACTTACACCGCCACCGTCGGCGCGCCTGTCACCGGCTCGCCAGTGACTGTCACTTTGGCGAACGGCCAGACCATCACCATCGAAGTGGGTAAAACCACCGGTACCGTGACCACCACCGCGCCAAACGATGCGTTGAACGGTCACGAGCCGTTGAGCAACGCGATTACCGCCGTAACGGGCGGCAACTACGAAAACCTCGTGGCCGACAAAACCCCTGTCAGCACCACCATCACCGACACCGTCGACACCACCAACCTGACGTTGAGCGCCACCGGTTCCGTCGCTGAAGGTGGTTCGATCGTCTACACCGCGACCTTGACCAATCCAGCGGGCACACCAGTCACCGTGACCCTGAGCAACGGCTCGGTGATCACTATCGAAGCCGGTAAAACTACCGGCACCGTGACCGTTCCAGCACCAGCCGATGACGTCTACAAAGACGCTGGCAAGGTTGAAGTCACGATCAAAGACGCCGCAGGCGGCAATTTCGAGAACCTGGTGCCAAGCACCATTCCAGCCGTCACCGAAGTGACCGACACCATCGACACGTCGACCGTGAAACTCACGGCCGATACCTCGGTCGCTGAAGGCGGGACTGTCACTTACACCGCCACCGTCGGCGCGCCGGTCACTGGCTCGCCAGTGACCGTGACCCTGGCGAACGGTCAGACCATCACCATCGAAGTCGGCAAAACCACCGGCACCGTCACCGCCACTGCGCCGAACGATGCGTTGAACGGTCACGAACCGCTGAGCAACTCGATTACCGGCGTAACCGGCGGCAACTACGAAAACCTCGTGGCCGACAAAAACCCGGTTTCGACCACCGTCACCGATACCGTCGACACCACCAACCTGACCCTGAGCGCCACGGGTACCGTGGCCGAGGGTGGTTCGATCGTCTACACCGCGACTCTGACCAACCCGGCCGGCACCCCGGTGACCGTGACGTTGAGCAACGGCTCCGTCATCACCATCGAAGCGGGCAAAACCACCGGCACCGTGACCGTTCCTGCGCCCGCCGATGACGTCTATAAAGACGCCGGCAAGGTTGAAGTCAGCATTACCGGAACCACCGGTGGCAACTTCGAGAACCTGGTGCCGAGCACCGTTCCAGCCGTGACCGAAGTCACCGACACCATCGACACAACGTCGGTGAAACTGACCGCGACCGAGTCCGCTGCTGAAGGCGGCACGGTCACCTACACCGCTACCGTTGGCGCACCCGTCACCGGTTCGCCAGTCGTGGTGACCCTGGCCAATGGTCAGAACATCACCATCGAAGTCGGCAAAACCACCGGCACCGTGACCACCACCGCGCCGAACGATGCGTTGACGGGTCACGAACCGCTGACCAACTCGATCACCGGCGTCACCGGCGGTAACTACGAAAATCTGGTCGCTGACAAAACCCCGGTCAGCACCACCGTCACTGACACCGTGGACACGACGAATCTGTCGCTCAGCGCCACCAACTCGGTCGCCGAGGGTGGTTCGATCACCTACACCGCGACGCTGACCAACGCTGCTGGCTCGCCAGTCACCGTGACGCTGTCCAACGGTTCGGTGATTACCATCGAGGCCGGCAAAACCACCGGCACCGTGACTGTTCCAGCGCCTGCCGATGACGTCTACAAAGATGCCGGCAAAGTCGAAGTCACCATCAAGGATGCGTCCGGCGGCAACTTCGAAAATCTCGTTCCAAGCACTGTTCCGGCAGTTACCGAAGTCACTGACACCATCGACACCACCTCGGTGAAACTGACCGCAACCGAGTCTGCTGCTGAAGGTGGCACGGTCACCTACACCGCCACTGTCGGTGCTCCGGTAACCGGCTCGCCTGTGGTCGTGACCCTGGCTAACGGTCAGAACATCACCATCGAAGTGGGCAAAACCACCGGCACCGTCACCACCACCGCGCCAAACGATGCGTTGACCGGTCATGCACCACTGACCAACGCGATCACTGATGTCAGCGGCGGCAATTACGAGAATCTGGTTGCCGACAAAACCCCGGTCAGCACCACCGTGACCGATACCGTCGACACCACCAACCTGTCGCTGAGCGCCACTGGCACTGTGGCCGAGGGCGGTTCGATCACCTACACCGCGACACTGACCAACGCTGCTGGCTCGCCAGTCACCGTGACCCTGTCCAACGGTTCGGTGATCACTATCGAAGCGGGCAAGACCACCGGCACCGTGACCGTTCCAGCACCTGCCGATGACGTCTACAAAGACGCCGGCAAAGTCGAAGTCACGATCAAGGACGCAGCGGGCGGCAACTTCGAGAACCTGGTGCCAAGCACTGTTCCGGCCGTCACCGAAGTCACCGACACCATCGATACCTCGACCGTCAAATTGAGCGCCGATACTTCGGTCGCCGAGGGCGGCACCGTCACTTACACCGCCACCGTCGGCGCTCCGGTAACCGGTTCGCCTGTGGTCGTGACTCTGGCCAACGGCCAGACCATCACCATCGACATCGGCAAGACCACCGGCACCGTGACGACCACCGCACCGAACGATGCGTTGAACGGTCACGAGCCGCTGAACAACTCGATCACCAATGTCAGCGGCGGCAACTACGAAAACCTCGTCGCCGACAAAACGCCGGTCAGCACCACCGTGACCGACACTGTCGACACTACCAACCTGTCGCTGAGCGCGACTCCGGTGGTGAACGAAGGCGGCCAGATCACCTACACCGCCACCCTGACCAACGCCGCCGGCACCCCGGTGACCGTGACCTTGAGCAATGGCGCGGTGATCACGATCGACGCCGGCAAAACTTCCGGCACCGTGACCGTCGATGCGCCGAAGGATGACGTCTACAAGGACGCCGGCACCGTTGAGGCGACCATCAAGGGCGCGACCGGTGGCGACTTCGAAAACCTGGTGACCAGCAACACTCCGGCGGTGACCACCGTCAACGACACCATCGACACTTCCACCGTGTCGCTGACTGCCACCGCTAACGTCGCCGAAGGCGAGACCGTGGTCTACACCGCGAGCGTCACCGCGCCGGTAACCGGCTCGCCAGTTGTGGTCACTCTGTCCAATGGCCAGACCATCACCATCGCCGTCGGTGAGACCACCGGCAGCGTGAATTTCGTTGCACCGAACAGCCCATTGGCGGGCGGCAGCTCGTTGAGCGTCGCCATCGACAAGGTTGCCGGCGGCAACTATGAAAACCTGGTGGCCGACAAAACACCGGCGAACACCTCAGTGTCGGACACTGTCGACACTACCAACCTGAACCTGACCGCCAGCGACTCGGTGGCGGAAGGTGGTTCGATTGTTTACACCGCGACCCTGACCAACCCGGCCGGCACTCCGGTAACCGTGACTCTGTCCAACGGCGCGGTGATCACCATCGAAGCCGGTAAAACCTCGGGCACCGTGACCGTTCCAGCTCCGGCTGACGACGTGTACAAAGACGCCGGTAAAGTCGAAGCAACCATTTCCAGCGCTACCGGTGGCAACTTCGAGAACCTGGTGCCTAGCACCGTTCCGGCCGTCACCAACGTGACCGACACCATCGATACCACCACGGTCAAACTGACCGCGACCGAATCGGCTGCGGAAGGTGGCACCGTCACTTACACCGCGACTGTCGGTGCGCCAGTGACTGGCTCGCCGGTCGTGGTGACCTTGGCCAACGGTCAGAACATCACCATCGAAGTGGGTAAAACCACTGGCACCGTGACCACCACTGCACCAAACGATGCGCTGACCGGCCATGCTCCGCTGACCAACGCGATCACCGGTGTCACTGGCGGCAACTACGAAAACCTCGTGGCGGATAAAACGCCGGTTTCGACCAATGTCACCGACACCGTCGACACCACCAATCTGTCGCTCAGTGCGACCGGCACCGTGGCCGAGGGTGGCTCGATCGTCTACACCGCAACCCTGACCAACGCCGCTGGTTCGCCAGTCACCGTGACCCTGTCCAACGGCGCGGTGATCACTATTGAAGCGGGTAAAACCACTGGCACCGTGACCGTGCCGGCCCCTGCCGATGACGTGTACAAAGATGCCGGCAAAGTCGAAGCGACCATTTCCAGCGCTACCGGTGGCAACTTCGAAAATCTGGTGCCGAGCACTGTTCCGGCCGTCACCAACGTTACCGATACCATCGACACCACCACAGTGAAACTGACCGCGACCGAGTCTGCTGCGGAAGGTGGCACCGTCACCTACACCGCGACTGTCGGTGCTCCGGTAACCGGTTCGCCTGTGGTCGTGACCCTGGCCAACGGTCAGAACATCACCATCGAAGTCGGCAAAACCACCGGCACCGTGACCACCACCGCACCGAACGATGCGCTGACCGGTCATGCACCGCTGACCAACGCCATCACCGAAGTCAGCGGCGGCAACTACGAAAACCTCGTGGCGGATAAAACGCCGGTTTCGACCAATGTCACCGACACCGTCGACACCACTAACCTGTCGCTGTCCGCGACCGGCACCGTGGCCGAAGGTGGCTCTATCGTTTACACCGCGACTCTGACCAACGCTGCCGGTTCGCCGGTTACCGTGACGTTGAGCAACGGCGCAGTCATCACCATCGAGGCCGGCAAAACCACCGGCACCGTGACTGTTCCAGCTCCGGCGGACGACGTTTACAAAGATGCCGGTAAAGTCGAGACAACCATCTCCACCGCCACCGGTGGCAACTTCGAAAACCTGGTGCCAAGTACCGTGCCGGCTGTCACCGAAGTCACCGACACCATCGACACCTCGACCGTCAAACTGACCGCCGATACCTCGGTAGCCGAAGGCGGCACCGTCACCTATACCGCCACTGTGGGCGCACCAGTCACCGGTTCGCCGGTCGTGGTGACCCTGGCCAACGGTCAGAACATCACCATCGAAGTCGGCAAAACCACCGGCACCGTGACCACCACCGCACCGAACGATGCGCTGACCGGTCATGCGCCGCTGACCAACTCGATCACCGGTGTGACCGGTGGCAACTACGAAAACCTCGTTGCTGACAAAACCCCGGTCAGCACTAACGTCACCGACACCGTCGACACCACCAACCTGTCGCTGTCCGCGACCGGTACCGTGGCCGAAGGCGGCTCGATCGTTTACACCGCAACCTTGACCAACGCCGCTGGTTCGCCAGTCACCGTGACCCTGTCCAACGGCGCGGTGATCACCATCGAGGCCGGTAAAACCACCGGAACCGTGACTGTTCCAGCTCCGGCGGACGACGTGTACAAAGACGCCGGTAAGGTCGAAGCAACCATTTCCACCGCTACCGGCGGCAACTTCGAGAACCTGGTGCCAAGCACCGTTCCGGCTGTCACCAACGTTACCGACACCATCGATACCACCACGGTCAAGCTAACCGCGACTGAGTCTGCGGCAGAAGGCGGCACCGTGACTTACACCGCCACTGTCGGTGCGCCGGTGACCGGTTCGCCAGTCGTGGTAACTCTGGCTAATGGTCAGAACATCACCATCGAAGTCGGCAAGACCAGCGGTACGGTCACCACCACCGCACCGAACGATGCGTTAACGGGTCATGCTCCTCTGACCAACGCGATCACCGGCGTGACTGGCGGTAATTACGAGAATCTGGTCGCTGACAAAACCCCGGTTTCGACCAATGTCACCGACACCGTCGACACCACCAACCTGTCCCTGAGCGCAACCAATTCGGTCGCCGAGGGCGGTTCGATCATCTACACCGCGACCTTGACCAACGCCGCTGGCTCGCCAGTCACCGTGACTCTGTCGAACGGCGCTGTGATCACCATCGACGCCGGTAAAACCACTGGCACTGTGACCGTTCCGGCACCTGCCGATGACGTGTACAAAGACGCCGGCACCGTTCAGGCAACGATCACCAACGCTACCGGTGGCAGCTTCGAAAACCTGGTACCGAGCACCGTGCCGGCTGTGACTCAGGTCACCGACACCATCGATACCACCACGGTCAAGCTGACCGCGACCGAGTCCGCGGCCGAGGGCGGCACCGTCACCTACACCGCGACCGTTGGTGCGCCAGTGACTGGCTCGCCAGTCGTGGTAACTCTGGCTAATGGTCAGAACATCACCATCGAAGTCGGCAAAACCACCGGCACCGTCACTACCACTGCACCGAACGATGCGCTGACCGGCCATGCGCCTTTGACCAACGCCATCACCAACGTCAGCGGTGGCAACTACGAAAACCTCGTTGCCGACAAGACCCCGGTCAATACCACGGTCACCGATACCGTCGACACCACCAACCTGTCGCTGTCCGCGACCGGTACTGTGGCTGAAGGCGGCTCGATCGTTTACACCGCGACGCTGACCAACGCTGCCGGCTCGCCGGTTACCGTGACGTTGAGCAACGGCGCCGTGATCACCATCGACGCCGGTAAAACCACCGGCACCGTGACCGTTCCGGCACCGGCTGATGACGTCTACAAAGACGCGGGCACCGTTGAGGCCACGATCAAGACCGCGACTGGCGGCAATTTCGAAAACCTGGTGACCAGCAACACCCCGGCCGTGACCAGCGTCACCGACACCATCGACACCACCACGGTCAAACTGACCGCGACCGAGTCTGCTGCTGAAGGTGGCACCGTCACCTACACCGCGACCGTTGGTGCGCCGGTAACCGGTTCGCCAGTGACCGTGACTCTGGCCAACGGCCAGAACATCACCATCGAAGTGGGCAAAACCACCGGCACCGTGACCACCGCCGCACCGAACGACGTGTTGACCGGTCATGCGCCACTGACCAACGCCATCACCAACGTCAGCGGCGGCAACTACGAAAATCTGGTGGCCGACAAGACTCCGGTCAGCACCACCGTGACCGACACCATCGACACCACCAACCTGTCCCTGAGCGCGACCGGCACCGTGGCCGAGGGTGGCTCGATTGTTTACACCGCAACGCTGACCAACGCCGCTGGCTCGCCAGTGACCGTGACGCTGAGCAACGGTGCAGTCATCACCATCGACGCCGGTAAAACCACCGGTACCGTCACCGTTCCTGCCCCGGCTGACGACGTCTACAAAGACGCCGGCACCGTGCAGGCAACGATCAAATCCGCCACGGGTGGCAGCTTCGAGAACCTGGTGCCAAGCACCACGCCAGCCGTGACCAGCGTCACCGACACCATCGACACCACTGGCGTGAAACTCACCGCCACGGGCACCGTGGCCGAAGGTGGCACCGTCACCTACACCGCGACTGTCGGTGCACCTGTGACCGGCTCGCCTGTCGTCGTGACCCTGGCCAACGGCCAGACCATCACCATCGACATCGGTAAAACCACCGGCACCGTAACCAGCATCGCGCCGAACGACGCGCTGACCGGCCACGCGCCGTTGACCAACTCGATCACTAACGTGACCGGTGGCAACTACGAAAATCTGGTGGCCGACAAGACTCCGGTCAGCACCACCGTGACCGATACCGTCGACACCACCAACCTGACCCTGAGCGCCACCAACACGGTCGCCGAGGGCGGTTCGATCATCTACACCGCGACCCTGACCAACGCTGCTGGTTCGCCAGTCACCGTGACTCTGTCGAACGGCGCCGTGATCACCATCGACGCGGGCAAAACCACCGGCACCGTGACCGTCCCTGCTCCGGCCGACGACGTCTACAAGGACGCCGGCACCGTTCAGGCCACGATCACCAACGCCAGCGGTGGCAACTTCGAAAACCTGGTGCCGAGTACCGTGCCGGCCGTGACCAGCGTCACCGACACCATCGACACCACTACCGTGAAGTTGTCTGCCACCGGTACAGCGGCTGAAGGCGGCAACGTCGTCTACACCGCCACCGTCGGTGCGCCAGTCACCGGTTCGCCAGTCGTGGTGACCCTGGCCAACGGTCAGACCATCACCATCGACATCGGTAAAACCACCGGCACCGTGACCAGCATTGCACCGAACGATGCGCTGACCGGCCACGCACCGTTGACCAACGCCATCACCAACGTGACCGGCGGCAACTACGAGAACCTCGTTGCCGACAAAACCCCGGTCAGCACCACCGTGACCGACACCGTCGACACCACCAACCTGTCGCTGTCCGCGACTGGCACCGTGGCCGAGGGTGGGTCGATCGTTTACACCGCAACGCTGACCAACGCCGCTGGCTCGCCAGTGACCGTAACGTTGAGCAACGGCGCCGTGATCACCATCGACGCCGGTAAAACCACCGGCACCGTGACTGTTCCGGCTCCAGCCGACGACGTCTATAAGGACGCCGGCACCGTGCAGGCAACGATCAAGTCCGCCACCGGTGGCAACTTCGAAAATCTGGTGCCAAGCACCACGCCAGCCGTGACCAGCGTCACCGACACCATCGACACCACCGGCGTGAAACTCACCGCCACGGGCACCGTGGCTGAGGGTGGCACCGTCACCTACACCGCCACTGTGGGTGCGCCAGTCACTGGCTCGCCAGTCGTCGTGACTCTGGCCAACGGTCAGACCATCACCATCGACATCGGCAAAACCACCGGCACCGTGACCAGCATCGCGCCGAATGACGCGCTGACCGGCCACGCACCGTTGACCAATGCGATCACTAACGTGACCGGCGGCAACTACGAAAACCTCGTAGCCGACAAAACACCGGTCAGCACCACCGTGACCGACACCATCGACACCACCAACCTGTCGCTGTCCGCGACCCCGGCGGTGAACGAGGGCGGCCAGATCACCTACACCGCAACCCTGAGCAACGCCGCCGGTTCCCCGGTAACCGTGACCTTGAGCAACGGCTCGGTGATCACCATCGACGCCGGCAAAACCACGGGCACCGTGACCGTTCCGGCTCCGGCTGACGACGTCTACAAAGACGCCGGCAGCGTGCAGGCGACCATCACCAACGCCAGCGGTGGCAACTTCGAGAACCTGGTACCGAGCACGACACCTGCCGTGACCAACGTCGCCGATACCATCGACACCACCACCGTCAGCATCACCGGCAGCACCTCGGTGACCGAAGGCCAGACCGCCAGCTACACCGTCAGCCTGACGCACCCGGCACAAACCGACGTGACCCTGAAAATCGTCTACAGCGGCACCGCCGCCGACGGTTCGGACTTCACTGGCGTGTACACCGTGAAGATCCCGGCGGGCGCCAGCAGCGCGCAGTTCAACGTCGCGACCATCGATGACAAGATCACCGAAGGTACCGAGAACTTCGTGGTCAAGATCGACTCGGCTACCGGCGGCAACTTCGAGAATCTGGCCGTCAGCAGCACCAACGGCAGCGTCAGCACCTCGATCATCGACAACGATGCGCCACCGGTCATCGACCTGGATGCCAACAACTCCAGCGGCGCCACCGGTGCCGACTACAAGGTGACGTTCACCGAAAACACCCCGGGCGCCGGCGTGTCGATTGCCGACACTGACCTGACGATCACCGATCCGGACAGCACCATGCTGACGGGTGCGACCATCGTCCTGACCAACCGTCAGGACGGCGATGCGCTGAACCTCGGCAACAGCGTCAACGGCATCACCATCAATGCCAACAGCACCAACGGCACCGTGACCCTGACCCTGTCGGGCAACGCGACGCTGGCCGACTACATGCAGGCCATCAAAAACATCACCTTCACCAACAGCAGTGAAGACCCGAGCACCGTGCCGCGGATCATCACCGTGACCGTGACCGATGGCGGCAACTACTCCAACACCGCGACCACCACGGTCAACGTGGTGGCGGTCAACGATGCGCCGGTTGCAGCGCCAGTCAACGTCACCGGCACCGAAGACACGCCGCTGATCCTCGGCTGGTCGACCTTCGGTGTGACCGACGTCGACAGCCCGGCCAGCAGCCTGGGGATCAAAATCACCCAGCTGCCGGGCGAAGGCAAACTGCAGTATCTGGACGGTTCGACCTGGAAAGACGTCGCCAACAACCAGACCTTCAGCAAGGCTGACATCGACGCCGGCAAGCTGCGCTTCATGCCGGATGCCAACGAGTCGGGGGTCAACGGTTACGGCGGCACCGGCATGGGCAACAACCAGGCCGATTACGCGCAGATCAAGTTCCAGCCAACCGACGGCCAGCTGCTGGGCAACACCGGCACCGTGAAGATCGACATCACGCCAGTGGCGGATGCACCGACCGTGAGCGTGGCCGATAACAGCGTGAAGTCCACCGGACTGGTCAAGGAAGTCTGGACCGGCCTGGCGGGCCTGGGCACCAGCGGCAACGGCGCTGACTCGACTACGTTGAAAAACGTGATCGACGGCGCCGGCACCCCGAACTCCAGCACCAACGTGACCAACGTGCAGTCCGACGGCAGTGTGACCGCCGGCACCGCGTCGAAAACCTCGGGCCTGATCTATCTGGAAGCCGGCAAGACCTACAGCTTCAGCGGTGTGGCTGACGACAGCCTGCTGATCACCATTGGCGGCAAGAGTGTGGCGTCGGGTACCTGGGGCGCGGGCGGTGCGATCAGCGGCTCGTTCACCCCGACCACCAGCGGCTACTACACCCTGGACATCTACCACCACAATCAGAGCGGCCCGGGCAGCTACGACGTCAACCTGTCGGTCAACGGCAGCACGCCGATCGACCTGAGCAGCGCCGGCGTGCCGATCTACACCGGCGTGCAGGATCTGGTGAACGCCGGTGTGACCGTCTCCGATCTGCACGGCAGCAACGGCGAAGGCTATTACGACGGCTACAAACTCAACACCGGCGCCGAAGGCACCACGGTGAAACTGTCGGCGATCAACACCGCGCTGACCGATACCGACGGCTCGGAAACCCTGAGCGTGAAGATCAGCGGTGCGCCGGTCGGCTCGGTTCTCTCCGACGGCCATGGCCACACCTTCACAGTCACCGCAAGCAACGGCGAAGCCAACGTCACCGGCTGGAACCTCGGCAGCCTGACCGTGACCCCGCCGACCTACTACAACGGCCAGTTCAACCTGACCGTGACCTCGACCTCCACCGAGATGGTCGGCGGCTCGGCCAGCAGCACCGCGACGATTCCGGTCACCGTGGTGCCGGCGGTGTACAACGCGGTGGTCGGTACCTCGGGCGATGACACCTTCAACGGCACCGATGGCAACGAC
This sequence comes from Pseudomonas sp. LF020, assembly GCF_053456425.1. Lineage (NCBI taxonomy): Bacteria > Pseudomonadati > Pseudomonadota > Gammaproteobacteria > Pseudomonadales > Pseudomonadaceae > Pseudomonas > Pseudomonas sp. LF020. The sequence goes on along the minus strand of NZ_JBRFIX010000004.1, from coordinate 20,016 downwards.
ATCATGGTCGCCGACATCGGCGGTCTGACCGTGGTGCCGGGCACCAACTACAACATCGCGTTCATGGTCGACAGCTCGGGCAGCATGAGCACCTCGTCGATCAACGCGGCCAAGGACTCGCTGACCTCGGTGTTCAACACCCTCAAGCAGAGCCTGGGCGGCAGCAACTCGGGCACGGTGAACATCTTCCTGGTGGACTTCGATACCCAGGTCAACAAGTCGGTGTCGGTGAACCTCAACGACTCGAACGCGCTGACCAAGCTCAAAGCCGTGCTCGACTCGATGACCTCTGGCGGCGGCACCAACTACGAGGACGTGTTCAAGACCACGGCCAACTTCTTCCAGAGCACGGAAGCGCTGGCCAACACCGGGGCGAAGAACCTCACGTACTTCATTACCGACGGCCAGCCGACCTACTACCAGAGCGGCGAGCAGACCAACCCGACGCTGTATGGCAGCGTGAAGTTCGACAGTGTGGTGACGACCAGCAACTACAAGCTGGGCGATACCTTCAGCACTTACATCGACAGCACGCATTACCTGAGCATCAGTGCCGCCGGTGCTGCTGTTCTGCAAACGTATAAAAACGGCAGCTGGAAATGGAGCGACCTGGGTACCGTTCACGCCCAGGGCGACGGCACTTATGAGCTGTCGAGCCTGGCGGGCAGCGGCAGCAGCACCAGCTCGGCCACCACAGACAACTCGACCAGCAGCTTCGCCTTGCTCAGCGGTCTGTCGAATGTCGAGGCGATCGGTATCAACAGCGGCGTCAGTCTCAACGACCTGAAACCGTATGACTCGGATCACTCGCCGCAAACCAACATCGATCCGAAGGATCTGGCCAACTCGATCATCGGCCACACCGAAGCGACAATGCCGGGCAACGACACCGTCAGCGGTGGCGACGGCAACGACATCCTGTTCGGCGATCTGGTGAGCTTCAACGGCATTGCCGGCGAGGGTTATCAGGCGATGCAGGCGTTCGTGGCGCAGCAGACCGGGGTCGACGTCAGCAAGGTCACCACCAGCAATGTGCACCAGTACATCACCGAGCACTATCAGGCGTTCGATGTGTCCGGTGCACATGACGGTAACGACACACTGTTGGGCGGCGCAGGTAACGACATCCTGTTTGGCTCGGGCGGCAACGACCTGCTCGACGGCGGCAAGGGCAATGACATCCTGCTCGGCGGCACCGGCAATGACACGCTGATCGGCGGCCAGGGCAACGACATCCTGATCGGTGGTTCCGGTGCCGACACTTTCGTCTGGAAAGCAGGTGACACCGGCAACGACGTGATCAAGGACTTCAATGCCAACGAAGGCGACCGCATCGACCTGCGCGATCTGTTGCAGGGTGAAACCGGCAGCACCATCGACAACTTCCTGAAGATCACCACGGTTGATGGCACGTCGTCGCTGCAAGTCAGCTCGGCGGGCAAGTTCAACTCCGGCGATGCGGCAGCCGCCACGCCGGACGTGACGATCAAACTGGAAGGCAACAACTGGTCAACCGCCAACATTCACAACCTGATTGCCGGCAGCGACCCGACCATCAAGGTCGACCACAACAACAGCTGATACGTAAACCAAACGGCCGCCCCTTGGGGCGGCCGTCACCTTTGCGGCTAACTCAGCGGTGACGATTTCTTCGCCACCCCGCATACTCGCGCGCAGTTGGCCTATGCTGCTGACAGCATGACGCTGGTTTCTTTCTGAGGGATGCTCAATGTTTTACGTGCAACGCGATGCGCAAGGTCTGTTGATTCGCGTGGAAGCCGCGGCCTACGCCGAGGCCACGGAAACGCTGCCGGCCGACAGCCATGAAATCCAGGCCTGGTTCGCCAATGAAGTGGTGGAAACCAGCCTGAAACAGCTCAAGCAGAGCGACCTGGAAATGATTCGGGTACTCGACGACCTGATTCAGGTGCTGACCCAGAAGGGCGTGATCCGCGTCACCGACCTGCCGCCGGCGGCGCAGGCCAAGTTGATGGATCGGACACAGGCGCGGGAAGCGCTGGGCGGGTTGAGCCAGTTGATCGACGATGAAGAGACCGGGTTGATCTGATCCCGAATCTTCGTTGACTGAGCTGGCCTCATCGCGGGCAAGCCCGCTCCCACAATGGGGTGGGTCACCGCAGTTATGTGAACGACACAAATCCTGTGGGAGCGGGCTTGCCCGCGATGGCGGCATCACTGACGCCACAAGGATAAGGTCTTAGCTCCAGGGCTTGGGTTCACCAAACAACTGCCCCTGCACCCCATACAAGCCCATCTCGCGAATCACCGATAACTCGCCTTCGGTCTCCACCCGCTCGGCAATCAATGGCAGGTCGATGCTGTGCGCCGCACGCTGGATCGCCTCGATGAACAGGCGCTTGTCGCTCTCCTGATCGATGGCGCGAATGTAACTACCATCGATCTTCAGATACGCCAGCCCCAGCCGTGCCAGGTTGCCGATCATGCTGAAGCGTCCACCAAAGCGCTGCAGGCTCAGGGAGAAACCGAGTTCACGCAGACGCCGGGTCAACTGCTCCAGCACCGCTTGCTCCGGCAATTGCTCCTCGCCGATCTCCAGCGTCAGGCGCTCGCCGAGGTCGGAGTGCGCGCGCAGAATCTCGAACACTTTGTTCAACGCCTGTGGATCGGCCAGGGTCGCCGAAGACAGGTTCAGCGCCAGCGAATCTTCATGCGCCTTCATTTGCTCCAGCACGCGCTCGAGCATCAGACGGTCCAGCCGCGCGGTCCAGCCAAAACGCTCGAGCCACGGCAGGAAACGCCCGGCCGGGATGGTCTGGCCTTGATCATCGAGCAAGCGCGAGAGCACTTTGTAATGCAGCACCAGTTGCGTGTCCTGGGCGGCCACCACCGGTTGGAAGTACAGCTCGAAACGTTGTTGATTGAGCGCCTGATCGAGCAAGCGATGCCAGGCGTGGTGATCGTCACCGACGTCCGCCACCAGGCTTTGATCGATGCACGCCCAGTTCTGCTCGCCCTGCCCCTCGGCCTGCGCCAGCGCCTGATCGCCCAACGTGAGGACCGTTTGCGGCGAATCACCGTGGGCAAACGGGGCGAGGCCGATGGAGGCCACGGCCGGCACATCGGTGGCGCCGGTGGCGTGCAGGCTGCTCAGCGCACTGTCGAGATTCTGCGCCAGTTGCAGCGCTTCTTCGCGCACCAGCCCCGGCGCCAGCACGGCGAACTCACCACCGCGAATCCGGGTGACGAGGTTCTGGGTTTCCGGGTATTTGGCGCATTCGCGGGACAGTTGCTCGCCGACGGCTTTCAACAATTCATCGGTGCGCTGACCGCCCAGACGCTGATTGAGCCCGGCCAGATCCTTGACCCGCAACAGCAGCAGGTAACCGGAACTGGCCTGCTCCGGATTGCTCACGCGGTTGTGCAGTTGCATCTCGAAATAGCGCCGGTTGGCCAGCCCGGTGAGGTTGTCCTGATAAGACTCGGCGCGCAGTTTTTCGCTGCGCTCGGCCTGCTCCTGGAACAACGCCTTGAGCTTCTCCACCATCTGGTTCATCGCCTGCACCACGCGCCGCAGTTCAGGGGTACGCGGCAACTCCGGCAGGCTGAGGAATTCGCGGCGGGCGATGGCGTGGGACTGTTTGACCATGTAATCCAGCGGGCGCAATTGTCGGCGCAGCAGCAGCGCGCCGAGCACTGCACTGACCGCGCCGCACAGCAGCAGCCAGCCGAGGCTGCCCAACGCGCTCTGCCACAGTTTGGCCACGGCAAACATTGGGTGGCTGACCACCTCGACCCGCGCCGCCTGCTCCCAGCCACGACTGACCAGTGCGTCGCCACCGGCCGGTTCCAGGCCGATCAGGTTGACGAACCAGTCGGGCACATTGCTCACCGCCGGAATCCCGCTGCGCTCGACAATGGTCTTGTCGGTCTTGAGATCGACCACGCGGATGCTCGCGTAATAGCCGCTGTCGAAAATCGAGCTGACCAGCAGCTCGACCATCGCCGGGTCGTCGATATTCGGCGTCAGCGACAATGCCAGCGCCGTGGCGGCGTCCTGAGCGTGAGAGCGCAGCTGGTTGACGTACTGGGTGCGCGAGCTCTCCAGACTGACCATGAAGCTGCCGGTGAAGGCGACCACCAGGAACAGACAGATAGCGATCAACAGCTGTTTGAACAAAGACATCTGAGCGCGTGCTCCTAGTTAGTCGTTTCGACCGGGAAACCTTCGGCCTGCATTTTCTTCAGCACATCCTGCCAGCGCGACAGGCGTTTGGTGTCACCGACCTTCTTGTTGCCCTTGGCTCCCGGCAGGTACAGACCTTCAGCATTGAAAGAGTAGACCGGCAGCAAATCGGTTCGCTGGGACGCAGGCTGAATCGGATCGATCAGGCTGTCGAGCACCAGCGGCATGGCATCGGGGGTGGCGTAGTAAGTCAGTACCATGTGCGCGCGATTCTGGCGCAGTGCCTTGACGTAGGTGATGCGCAGCTTGTCACTGGAGACCCCGAGATGGCGCAGGCTGAAATACTTGGCGATCGCGTAGTCTTCGCAATCGCCGGCGCCTTTCCACAGGGCTTCGATGGGCGTCTCCCAATAATCGACCTGCCCCCACAGATCGATATCTTCTACATAACGCACCTGTTTGTTGAAAAACAGGTTCACCACCTTGAGCTTTTCCATCTCGCTGACCTGTTTCTGCGTGGCCAGCAGGTTCTGCCACGCATCGATCCGCTGCTGCCCGGCACCCAACGGGCCGTACAACGCCGTGGCTTTGCGGCTGATCGCGGAAAAATCCCAATCGGCATGCAGGCCGCCCAGCATGACGCCGGCCAGCAACAGTGCGCAGCCTAGCCAGCGCAGAGTCCGGGGGATCGCGAAACGTACCGCCACAGCAGGTTTCCAGGGGGCAGGAAGGAAAGCGTTTGATGGTGAAGCTTAGCCCGGCAAAAAACAATGGCACCATGAGATCATCGCCATCGCGCTAAACTTCACACAGGACAGCAATCCTTTACATGGTTTGACAACCTGTAGAGCAATCACTAGTGTCTTTGGATCCAAATTCCGTGGTCATTCAGGGTGAGTAGTTGTGACACAGAAGCCCAAACCGCTGCACAGCATCAAAGTCGATGGGCCGATTCCCGCACACCTCGCCCGCTCGATCATCGAAGAGACCCTGCGCTCGGCGATCCTCGACGGTCGCTTGCCGTGCGGCACCGCCCTGCGCCAGCAGGACCTGGCCGACCTGTTCGGGGTCAGTCGCATGCCGGTGCGCGAGGCTCTGCGCCAGCTCGAAGCGCAGGAACTGCTGAGCGTCACCACCCACAAGGGCGCCGTGGTTGCGCCGCTGATTCAGGGCGACGCCACCGAAACCTACGAGTTGCGGATCCTCCTCGAATCCGAAGCCATGCGCCAGTCGATCCCGCTGCTGACCAGCGCCGATCATGCACACGCCGCCGGCTATATCGAAGAACTCGAAACCCAGCACGACTACAGCGAAATCGGGCGGCTCAATCGCCTCTTCCACATGGCCCTGTACAGCAAGGCACCGAATAAGCGTCTGCTGCGGCTGGTCGAAGACGGCCTCAACGAGGAGGAGCGCTTTCTGCGTTTCAACCTCGAAGCCATGGGCCTGGGCAAACTGTCCCAGGAAGATCACCGCGCCATGCTCCAGGCCGTGATCGCGCGCGACGTCGAGCTGTCGGTGAAGTTGCTCACGCATCACCTCAACCGTGGCGTCGAGGTCATCACCCGCTTTCTCGCCAGCCCTGCCGGACAAAACCGCAAGGCCGTGCGCTGATGCTCTCCACGCCGGTCTCAGGCCCTCGCAGCTGACCGGCGAATAACCCGCTTACAAATCCCCTCTACGGTCTGCCGCAAACCCCGGTGGCGGATCCGCCTGTTCGCTCTAACCTCCCTGCGCCCATAAGCCTGGCATTGCAGTTCGCTGCGGACGAATCGGTCATAGCCGTCCCGCCAATTTACCCGCACTCTTAAACGGCCAACCCATGAAGAACGGGCGACGCACCGCACCGCCGGCGCAGTCCCCGCACCAGGAACCTACGGAAGGAGCCTTGCCACGGGATAAAAGGAAGTTACGGCGCCGTTTCCGGCCCACTTTCATTCCTATACATCACATCAATTTTTCGCTGCTTAAAGTTGCTTTGAGTGAGGCATTCACTCTTGTATTCAATTTTGGCCATTATTTGCCGAAAGGAGCAACTACGCCCAAGTAAAACTTAAATCAAAAGTTTTACCAGGCCGACTCATACTTGAAAAACATACAACTAAAAATAATTAAAAATAAACTTGTTAAGATATTTGACGATGTATTAGCTTTTCCTCGCCGAGCAGGGTTCGCCCAGCAAATACGGCGCCGCTCTGCAGTCAGTCAATAGCTTTGGCAAATAGTCGCCAACGCACGACCGAGAGCCTTTCATGCACTTTGCAAACTTTCATTAACCCGAATGAGGCCCGCGCTCGCCAATAGAAAACATTTCAAACTTATCAAGTCCGCGTTGATGCACTGAACGAGCAACTCCCTCTATTCCAATAAAACCGAGGTTCGCCATGATGCCAACTAAAGAACAACTCGCCCTGAAAAAAGCGCAATTGAGCGTTCACCCGATCTTTACCGAAATCGATTCGTTATCGGTACTGCGCAGGTTCATGGAATCCCACGTCTTCGCCGTGTGGGACTTCATGTCGCTGACCAAGCGCCTGCAACAGGAACTGACCTGCACCCGCCTGCCATGGCTGCCGCCACGCGACCCGCATGCTGCGCGGCTGATCAACGAGATCGTGCTTGGCGAAGAGTCGGATGATCGTCCCGCCCACGGCCATTACAGCCATTTCGAACTGTACCTGGACGCGATGCGCGAAGTCGGTGCGAGCACCACGGCGGTCGAACGGTTTGTCGCGCTGCAACAGGAAGGCGTGAGTTACGACGTCGCCCTGCAAAGCGTCGAAGTGGATCCGGCAGCAGCAAAATTTGTGCGCGAGACGCTGAACACCGCGCTGCATGCGCCAGGCCACAGCGTTGCTGCCGCGTTCCTGCATGGTCGCGAGAGCGTGATCCCGACGATGTTCCAGCGCATTCTTGATGACTGGGGGATCGGCATCGAGCAGGCGCCGACCTTTCGCTACTACCTGGAACGCCACATCGAGGTCGACTCGGAAGATCACGGCCCGGCGGCGGAGCAGTTGCTGGAACGCCTGGTCGATGGCGATCCGCAGCGCGAAGCCGAGGTCTATGCCAGCGCCATCGCGGCGGTGGAAAGCCGCATCGCCCTGTGGGACGGCCTGCGCCTGAGCATGCGCGAACCCTTGGCGGAGGTGGCCCAATGAACGCCGCCGACTATCAATCCTTCGCCGACGCCTGGGAAACCCGCGCCACCATCCGCACCCGGCCACGGCGCGTGCTCGAAGACGATGAGCGCCTGATCTATCCGTTGAGCCGCCAGCCGCTGGTGCTCAGCGAAACCTTCCTGCGCGAGTGCCCGCAGCAGCGTGATTTCGCCCTGGTGCAGACGCTGTACAAGTTCATCAACGACGTGGTGATTTTCGAAACCGAAATCGTCGACCAGACCGCCCGCGCCATCGCCAAGAATCGCTTCGCCGTGCCGTTCCCGTTCGCCTGTCGCTATGACGCCATGACCGTGGTGGTGGACGAGGATTACCACGCACTGGTGGCGATGGATTTCATGCAGCAGACCGTGGCCATGACCGGCATCGAGCCGATCGAATTGCCCGCAGAAATCGAACTGAGCCGGGCAATTCCTGCCGCTGTGGCGTTGGCGCCCGAGCACCTGCGCAGCGCGGTGGAACTGATCTGCGTGGCCATCGCCGAGAACACCGTGACCGGCGACGTCGCCGCGTTCGCCCGGGACGATACGGTCAAGCCATCGATCAAAGGGTTGATGGCCGATCACTTGCTCGACGAGGGCCGGCATTCCAGCTTCTGGGCCCGGATGGTGCGCATCTATTGGCACACCGCCAATGACGCGGATCGGGAAACCATCGCGCAGATCCTGCCGGTGTTCATCGGCCATTACCTGACCAACGACATCCAGAAGTCCTTCGATCTGCGCCTGATCGACGCCTTGCCGGTCAGCGAGGCAGTGCGCCGCTCGCTCAAGGACGAAATGGCCGGGCTGGCGTTTCCGATCAATCGCCACCATCCGCTGGTGGGCAACATCGTGCGCTTTTTCCACAGCAGCTCGCTGCTCGAAACGCCCTGCGTGCAGCACGCCCTGCGTGACTATCTGGTTTGATGAGGAGGCCGACATGAGACGTCTCGACATTTTATTGATTGGCGCCAGCCAAGCCATGACCGACCTGGCGCAGGAACTCGAACAGCACGGTCATTCCTTACGACGCAGCGGTACGGCGCAATCGCCGGTGGATCTGATCATCGACGATGGCTTCATCGGCGCTGGCGATTTCTGCGCCATCCCGCACTTGCATCTGCGTCTGGGTATCGGGGCGCCGGGCCTTGGCGGTTTGCCGACACTCGACCTGCTGTGCTTCCTCGGCTCATCACTGATCAGCCGTGTGCCGATTGGCGATGAGCCGTCCGGCAATGGTCAGGCTCTGCGTCAACGGGTGCTGACGCAGGTGATCGACGAAGTCGCGCTGCTGGTCAGCCGCTTCTCCCGCGATGCGGAGTATTTCCAGCAGGCGATGCCCGCCACGGCACCGGACTTCGAACAGGTGGAGGACCTGCGGTTTCTCGACAGCCTGGCCTACGTCCATCGCCTCAACGACACGGCCAGCTCGGTGCTGCTGAAGCAGGCGCAGATCCCGCTGATCAAGCGCCTGCAAGAGAGTCTGATCGAACACGCCGAACGGCCGGCGCTGCACCTGGCCGAGCAGTCGCTCAGCTATCGTCAGTTACATGCTCACAGCCGGGCGATCCAGCAACGTCTGCAACCGTTGCTCGAGCAGCATCCGCAGCCGTGGATCGTGGGCATTTGCCAGCCGAAAAGTCCGGCGCTGTTCGCCTCGATTCTGGCGGTGCTCGGCAGTGGCGCCGTGTATCTGCCGCTGGAGCCGAGCCATCCGTTGCAGCGCCAGCAATACATCCTGCAAAACGCCGGCGCGGTGTTGTTGCTACACGACGGCGAGCATCCGCTCGGTGAGTCGATGCCCGGGCTGGATGTCAGTCGTATCGACAGCGCGGACGCGGATATCAGCCAACCGTTGATGCGTCAGCGGCCGTCGCTCGACGCACCGTGCATGGCGCTCTACACCTCCGGCACCACCGGGCATCCGAAGGGCGTGCTCTTGAGCCAGGCGAACCTTGCGCACTTCACCGCGTGGTACGCCGATTACGTGCAGCTGCGCGCCGAGAGCCGGGTGTTGCAGTTCTCTTCGCTGAGTTTCGATTCTTCGCTGATCGATATCTTTCCGAGTCTGCTGCAAGGCGCGGAACTGGTGGTGCCGGATGACACGCAACGCCGCGATCCATTGCAACTGGTGGCGCTGATCCGCCGTCGGCAACTGACCCATGCGTTCCTGCCGCCGGCGCTGCTGAGCATCCTGCCGTTGGAGCAACTGCAAGGCGTCGAAGTGATGACCGGCGGCGACGTCTGCGAGCCTTTCGTCATCGAGCAACTGACCCGTCAGGGCAAGCTGCACAACCTCTACGGCCCCACCGAAGCGACGGTGCTGATTACCGCTCGCCAGCTCAAGCCGGGTGACAGCAACCGCACTCTTGGCGCACCGATTGCCAACAGTCAGGTGCTGATTCTCGATGACGACTTGCAACCGGTGCCGGAGAACACCGTCGGCGAATTGTTCATCGTCGGCCCCGGCGTCTGCCTCGGTTACTTGAACAATCCGCAGCAGACCGCAGAGCGTTATCTGACCCTGCAACTGCCGCACGGTGAGAGCTTGCGCGCCTACCGCAGTGGCGACATGGCCAAGTGGGGCGAACACGGCATCGAGCTGTGCGGACGGCGTGACAATCAGGTGAAGATTCGTGGTTTCCGGGTAGAGCCGGAAGAGATCGAGCGCTGCCTGCGCGAGAGCCAGTTGTACCGTCAGGTGGCGGTGGTGATCGACAGTCAGCGGCGGATTCTGGCGTTCCTTGCGCAGCCGCAATCGGACGCCGCTCGCGATGCATTGAAGGCGCATGCCCAGCAGTTTCTGCCGGACTACATGCAACCGGTGGCATGGACTGAACTGGCGCAGATGCCGTTCGCCAGCAACGGCAAAGTCGACCGCAAGGCGTTGCTGGAGCTGCCGGTGAGCGTGCAGGACAGCGGCCCGAAATGCCTGCCGGCAAACGCTGACGAAGCGCTGCTGCTGGAGATCTGGGCAGAGTTGCTGGAGCTGCCGAGCAGCGATATTTCCACCGACGAAAGCTTCTTCAATCTCGGTGGTCATTCGATTCTGCTGTCGCGGATGTTGCTGCGCTTGCGTGAGGAATTCGGGCGCAGCATCTCGATCAACCGCTTCATCGAATTGCCGACCATCATCAAGCTCGCAACGCTGGTGCGCGGTACCGATGACAGCGCGGTGCTCAGCGCCCAGGCCATGGCCGACGCCGAGCGTCCGCTGAACATCGAGCCGCTGCCGATCAGTCGCCTGGGCGATGTGCACAAGGTAATCGTCACTGGCGCCAACAGCTTTGTCGGCGTGCACATCGTCGAAGCGCTGCTTGGATGGGGCGCCAGCGAGGTGGCGTGTCTGGTGCGTGACGGGAGCGGGCAAACCGCGGCGCAGCGCTTTGCCCAGGCGTTGCGCGAGAACCGTCTGGAGCATCTGGATTTGAGTCGGGTACGGATCTATTCGGCAGACCTCACCCGTCCGCAACTGGGTCTGGCCGATGACGATTATCAGCGCCTCGATCGCGAGTTCGGCGCGCTGGTGCACAACGCCGCCAACGTCAATCACGTGCTCGATTACGAGTCGCTGGCCGCGGATAACGTCGAGCCGATTTTAGAGCTGCTGCGTCTGTGTGAAGGGCGCAGCAAAAAGGTCTTCAACTTTGTCTCGACGCTGTCCGCTTCCAGCACCGTCGATAGCGAAGGCCGCGTGCTCGAATTGCCCGCCGCAGCGACCCCGCCAATCTACATCCGCAACGGCTACAACCTGTCGAAATGGGTCGGCGAACGCATCCTCGAACGGGCCCGCGAACGCGGGGTGTGGGTCAATCTGTATCGCCCCGGCAACATCAGCTTCAACAGCCTGAGCGGCGTCTGCCAGCCGCACAAAAACCGTTTGATGCTGATGCTCAAGGGTTCGATCCAGCTCGGACAGGTGCCGGCCTTCGCGCTGAATTTCGACCTGATGCCGGTGGACTTTCTCGCCCGCTTCATCGCCTTCCACGCCAGCCGTTACTCGAGCGAAAGAGCGGTGTTCAACCTGCACAACCCCGAGCCGCTGAGTTGGGACGCCTACGTCGCTTCGTTCCGCGAAACCGGCAGCGAGTTCTCGCTGGTCAGCGTCGCCGACTGGCAGCAGCAACTGGGCCGGGTCGACGCCGACAACGCGCTGTTCGGCGTGCTCGGTTTCTACCTCAACGGCTTCGAGGAAGACATCGGCGACATCTCCCTGATCGGCCACGCCAACGCCGAAGCCGGTGTGCAGCAGATGGGCGCGCAGTATCCGGAAAAATCTCCGGCGCTGCTGCGTCGCGGCTGCGATTACCTGAAACAGATCAACTTCATCTAACTCATCAAGAAGGAGCAACACCATGAGCAATCTGCAACCCGACACCCTGATCAAAAACCCGCACGGCTGCCACGTTGTGTCGTCGGTGGAAGTGCCGGCGGACGCAGCGCAGGTCTGGGCGGTGGTCGGCAATTTCGCAGGCTTCGACCGCTTCATTCCGGCGCTGTCACACATCGAGATGACCGGCGACGGCGTGTCTTCGCTGCGCAAGAAATTCTTCAAGGACGGCAACGTGGTGGTCGAACAACTCAACTCCCGCGATGAGCAGGCGCGCGCCATGACCTGGACCACGATCTACAACACGCTGGGCGTGGCGAATTTGTGGGCGGCGATGAACGTGGAATCGCTGGGGGCGGGTAAGTCGCGGGCGACCTGGACGATCATTGCCGAGCCGGCCAACGGAGGTGCCGAGGCGCTGCCGGGATTCAAGGATTTCGTGCAGGGGTTTGCCGATGATGCGATGGGGAATGTGCTGAAGCTGTTTGTCTAAGGCTTCGGATTTGCGGTGATTGCACCGCCGCTATCGCTGGCAAGCCAGCTCCCACAGGTTCCAGGTCGGTCACAGATGTTGTGTTCGCCAGAAATCCTGTGGGAGCGGGCTTGCCCGCGATGAACGATAACGCGGTCTGCCAGACGTCAGATCTTGAAGCTGTCCACCAACTGCTTCAGGCGATTGGCCTGCTGCGACAACGCATCACAATCCTTCAATGTTTCATTGAGGTTGGCCACGCTCTGCTGGTTCAGCAGGTTGATCTGGTTGACGTCGACGTTGAGGGTTTCCACCACCGCGGTCTGCTCTTCGGTTGCAGCGGCCACCGACTGGTTCATGCCGTCGATTTCGCCGATGCGCTGGGTCACGCTGACCAGGCGCAGACCGGCCTGATTGGCTACTTCCACGCTCTCTTCGCTGGACGCCTGACTGGCGTTCATGGTGGTCACCGCTTCACGGGAGCCGACCTGCAAGGAGGTGATCATTTTGTGGATCTCTTCCGCCGATTCCTGGGTGCGGTGGGCGAGGTTGCGCACTTCGTCCGCCACCACCGCAAAACCGCGTCCGGCTTCACCGGCACGGGCCGCTTCAATCGCCGCGTTGAGTGCCAGCAGGTTGGTCTGCTGCGAAATGCCTTTGATCACATCGAGGATGTGGCCGATGTTGTCGGTGCTGGCATTCAGGGTTTCGATCTGGGTGCACGACAGGCTGATCTTCTGCGACAGCTCGGTCATCGCCTGAATGGTCTGCTCGACCACCTGACGACCGTCATCGGCCTGCTCGCTCGCGCCGCTGGCGTGCTGCGAGGCATCGGCGGCGTTGCGGGCGATTTCCTGGGTGGCGGCGCCCAATTGGTTGATCGCTGCGGCGACACTGTTGGTGCGCGCGCTTTGCTCGTCGGAACCGACGATCGAGGCGTTGGACGAGGCCATCACGCGTTGCGACAGGTCGTGCACGTGACGGGTGGCCGACGACACTTCGGAAATCGACGCATGAATGCGCTCGACGAACTGGTTGAACGCGCTGCCCAGTTCGGCGAACTCATCCTTGCCTTCCACCACCAGACGCCGGGTCAGGTCGCCTTCGCCTTGAGCGATGTCCTGCATCGCGCGGCCCATGGTGGTCAGCGGACGCATCAGCACGTTGATCAGCAGGCTCAGCAGCAGCGCAATCGCAGCGACCGCGACGAACATTGCGATCAGCGCCGAAGTACGGAACTGGCTGAGGGCGGCGTAGGCCTTGTCACGATCGATCGACAGCCCGATGTACCAGTCGGCATTCGGCAAACCGCTGACCGGGGTGAACGACAGGATGCGTTCCTGGCCGTTGAGCACCACGTTCTGGTTGCCCTTCTCGATGCGCACGCCGGAATTCGGGTAGATGTCCTTGAGGTTCTTCATCACCTGGTCTTTGTCCGGGCTGACGATCACCTGACCGTCGCCGCTGACCAGGAACGCGTGGCCGAGGCCACCGAAGTCCACCGAATTGATGATCTTCACCAGGGTTTCCAGGCTCAGGTCGCCACCGACCACACCCAGCAGTTCGCCATTCTTTTTTACCGGCATGGCGATGGTCACCACCAGACCACCGACCGCCGCCATGTACGGCGGGGTCAGCATGGTTTTGTCAGCAACGACTGCTTGCTTGTACCAAGGGCGCTGACGCGGGTCGTAGCCGTCGGGCATCTTCGCGTCAGGGCGCTGAGTGAACACCCCGTTGGCCTGGCCGACGTAGGTGAACTGAAAGTTCGAGGTGAAGGCCGGTTGATCGACCAGCCCCGGGAAGTCGGCGTCTTTGCCCTGATGGGCAACGTTCTGCGCGAGGTTTTCCAGCACCAGAATTCGCCCGCTCATCCAGTTCTGCACGCTGCTGGCGGTCAGATCGCCGGCCTGCTGCACGGACGACTGGAGGTTCTGGCGAATGGTGTTGCGCTGCAGATAGTCGTTGTAGAGGGTGAACAAAGCGAAAGCCAGGACCACGACGCCCGAGGCGGCCAACAGGATTTTATGGCTGAACTTGAGATTCATTTCATGGGACTTCTTATGCAAAAGTGGGGATGCGTTCCGGGATGCAACATTCCATGTACAGCGCAGGCGGCGTTCTGACGGCCGCTCTACTTTGGTGCACGCATGTCTCACCAGTCTGTCGGCACCATTCGCGGAAATCTTAGGGCTGCGTGGGAAATGGCCTGCATTTCTGTCAGATTCCCGCCGAACGGCGTGCCAGAGCGTTCGCCACGAAGTTTTTTTGCTGGATCTCCGAGCGGAGGTTGCAAAATTCGCAGCCCCTGATAAAAATGCGACTAATTATCATTTGTGACGTTCGGGCTGTCGCGTTCATGTCCTCACCTGAGTTTGCAGTGCAGGCGCTTTACAGAAGTCATCACGGCTGGCTCAACGCTTGGCTGCGGGCGCGGCTGGGTAACGCCGCGGATGCCGCGGATCTGGCCCAGGACACCTTCGTCCGTCTGATACAGCGCAGCGAACGTCTTGAACTCAAGGCGCCTCGCGCATTTTTACGCACCATCGCCCGGGGTCTGGTGATCGACCATTGGCGTCGTGAAGAAATCGAACGCGCCTATCTCGAAACCATCGCCCACTTGCCCGAAGCCGAAACCCCGAGCGCCGAAGCCCGCGCGTTGGTGATCGAGTTGCTTGAGAGCGTCGCGCGTATGCTCGAAGGCTTGCGCCCGAAAGTCCGTCAGGCGTTTCTACTGGCGCAGTGCGAAGGTTTGACTCACAAGCAGATCGCTGCGCAGATGGACTTGTCACTGCGTTCAGTCGAACGTTACGTCGCCGATGCGCTGTATCACTGCTATGTGTTGCGGTACGAAGTCTGATGCCTGTGGATAACAACGCAGCCGGGCGCCGCACCGAGCCGCAACAACAGGTGGTCAAGCAAGCCATTCACTGGTTGCTGCGGCTGCGCAACAACCATGGCAATGCGCGCCTGAGTCATCAGTGCGACGCGTGGCGCGCCGAACATTATGAGCATGAACTGGCCTGGCAGCGCGTGCAGTCGCTTCAGGCTGAGCTGAGCCATAACCTGCGCACCGTGCCCGGCGCCCAGGTGGCGTTCAATACGCTGGAAAACAGTGCGCAAGGGCTGGGGCGGCGACAAGCCTTGAAGCTACTGTCTGGCGCGGTGCTGATGGGCTCTGCGGCATGGCTGGCCAAGGACACCTCCGTCTGGCAGCAGTGGCGCGCTGATTACGCGACGGCGACCGGCGAGCGCCGCAGCTTCCAGTTGCCCGATGGCACGCGGATCGAGCTGAACACTGCCAGCGCAGTGGATCTGGATTACACCGCGCAGCAGCGGCTGATCAAACTCACTCGCGGCGAAATCATCGTCACATGCGGCGGTAACGATGAAGGCGCGGCGTTCAACCGGCCACTTCGCGTGCAAAGTCGTCACGGAAGTTATGAGCCGATAAAAGCCCGCTTCATCCTGCGTCAGGACAACGATTGCACGCGACTCACCGTCAGCTCAGGGAGCGTCGCCATCCGCAGCGGCGCAACCTCGGTCGAGGCGCTCGCCGGGCAGACCTATCTGATCGATCACCATCAGGTGCGCCCGGCACTTTCACTGAATATGGAGGCGGGTGCGTGGGTCGACGGTTTGATCGTCACTCGCAACATGCGCCTGGGCGATTTCCTCAATGAAGTCGGGCGTTATCGTCAGGGTTTTGTGACGTGCGCGCCGCAGGTGGCGGACTTGCGCCTGTCCGGAGTGTTCCGCCTGGAGGACACCGACAAGTTGCTGGCCATCCTGCCGCAGACGTTGCCGGTGCAATTGCGTTATCGCACCCGTTGGTGGGTCACGCTGGAAGCAGTGACCTGAATTTATTTTGGCGGGTTTTCGCGACAAGTCCGGCTTGGTCAGTAAGCACTTCAACTCAGCCTTTGCGACTTGCCACGGAAACCTACAATGACTGTCCGCATCACCTGTAAGAACCCGCTGAATTTCACTGCCGAATCGGGCCTGCTGCGCCACGCCATTCGCGCCGCCCTGCTCTCCACCGTTCTGGGTGCCGGTGCATTGCCCGGCATTAGCCTCGCCGCCAACACCAGTGAAGCGAGCAGTCATCGCTACAACATCGCCGCCGGCCCGCTGGGCGAAGCGCTGAACCAGTTTGCGCGCCAGGCGGGCATCACCTTGTCGATGACCCCGCAGCAAACGCAGGGGCGACAGTCTCCGGGCGTACAGGGCGAATATTCAACCGATCAGGCGCTGAACCATTTGCTCAGCGGCTCGGGGCTGGAAGCGCTCAGCCAGGACGGCAGCAGCTACATCCTGCACTCAGTAAGCGATAGCGCCGCACTGGCGCTGCCGACCACCGACATCAAAGGCTTCGCCCTCGGCAACGCGCTGGGCAGCATGGAAGGCTACAACGCCACCCACAGTCAGATCGCCACCAAGACCAGTACCGCGTTGCTGGAAACTTCGCAAAGCGTGTCCGTGGTCACTCGCGAGCAAATGGACGATCAGGGCTCACAGACTGTCTCCCAGGCGATGCGCTATACCCCCGGGGTGCTGACCAACCCTTACGGCGCGACCCATCGTTACGACTATGTGGCGATGCGCGGTTTCAACGACGGCTCGGTGGACAACATCTATCTCGACGGCCTCAAGTCGATGGGCGACAGCGGCACCTACAGCACCATGCAGGTCGATCCGTATTTCCTTGAGCGCGTGGATATTCTCAAAGGCCCCTCGTCAGTGTTGTACGGTCGCAGTTCGCCCGGTGGACTGGTGGCGCTGACCAGCAAAAAGCCGTTGTACGAGGCCTATCATCAGGTTCAGGCCACGGTCGGTACCCAAGGTCAACGCGGGATCGGTTTTGACTTCAGCGGTCCGGTCGATGACGACAAGCGCATTGCCTATCGTCTGACCGGTTTGACCGATCAGTCCGACACGCAATTCGACCACAACAAGGAAAAACGCTTCGCCCTCGCCCCGACTCTGAGCATCGATTTCACTGAAGACACCTCGCTGACGCTGCAGGCGTATCTGCAACATGATCCGGATGGCGGCTACCACGGCGGCGTGCCAGCAGACGGGACGATTCATCAGCGCAACGGCAATCGTATCTCGCCGCACTTCTTCGAGGGCGAGCCGGGAATTGATGGTTACTCGCGGGATCAGCAGTCGTTCGGCTATCAGTTCGAACATCGCTTCAACGATGTCTTCACCGCACGGCAGAACTTCCGTTACCTCGACTCCAAAGTGAACATGGATCAGGTTTACGCCTATGGCTGGACGACGCCGACCAGCAATGAACTGAACCGCTACTACACCGGCGGCGATGAACGTCTGCATGCGTTCATCGTCGACAACATGCTGCAGGCCGAATTCTTCACCGGGGCTACCAAGCACACCGTGTTGATGGGTGCGGACTATCAGCGGCGCAAAACGGTGGTCGACTGGACCAGCGGCGGTCTGGCGCCGATCAATGCGTTCAATCCGGTCTACGGCAACTCGGCGATCGACCTGTACGGCGAGACCAGTTACCTGCGACGCCTGGAGCAAACCGGCGTGTACCTGCAGGATCTGATCGAGATGGACCAATGGCGCTTCTCGCTGGGTTTGCGGCAGGACTGGGTCGAGACCTCGGATGAGAACCGTATCGCCGAAGCGGGCCGTCCGGTGGGCACGGAAATCAATGACCGCCGCACCAAAGTGACCGGTCGCGCTGGCGCGTTGTATCTGTTCGATAACGGCCTGGCGCCGTACATCAGCTATTCCGAGTCGTTTAACCCGAACTCGTATGCCGACAGCGCCGGCAATCCGCTGCCGCCGACCGATGGTACGCAATGGGAAGTCGGCCTGAAGTACCAGCCGCCGGGCACCGACAACCTGTTCACCGCCTCGCTGTTCCGCATCGATCAGGAAAACCTGGCGACCAAACTGCCGCAGGAAAACTTCTATCGCGCTGTAGGCGCTGTCCGTTCGCAAGGCCTGGAACTGGAAGCGCACATGCAGGTGACCGACAACCTGAAAGTACTCGGCAGCTACACCTTCACCGATATCGAGTATTCGAAATCGATGGTCAGCACCTTGAGCACACCGACCGATGTGATCGAGAACAAAGGCAATTCGCCGACTCAGGCACCGCGGCACATGGCGTCGCTGTGGGCGGACTACAAATTCGACAGCGCGGCACTCGATGGCCTGCGTCTGGGCGGTGGTGTGCGCTATGTCGGCTACAGTTGGGCGGATGCGGAAAACACGCTGAAGGTGCCGTCCTACACCTTGTTCGACGCATCGATCGGTTATGACCTGGGCAAGGTTGGTTTGAAGGGTGTCGACGTGCGCCTGAACGCAAACAACCTGACCAATGAATCCTACGTCGCCTCCTGCGCGAGTCTGAACTTCTGCTACATGGGCGAAGAGCGCAACGTCGCCGCCACGGTCAGCTACCAGTTCTAAGCCTTTGCCTTGTGCATAAAAAAGCCAGCCCATGATTGTTCAGGGGCTGGCTTTGTCGTCTTTGTGGGGAAATTTCATGCGCGCATTATTGGTGTTGTTGCATCGCTATATCGGGCTGGCGACGGCGGTGTTTTTGCTGCTGGCCGGGATCACCGGGAGCATTCTGGCGTTCAATCATGAGCTGGATGAGTGGCTGAATCCGCAGTTTTATGCAGCCTCCGCAGAGGGGCAGCGATTGCCTCCCGGGGCGTTGGTCGAGGCTGTGCAAACCACGCATCCGAGGCTGCAGGTCTGGTACATGGAGTACCCGGACGAGTTGGGGCATACCGCGCTATTGGCAGCTGTTCCGCGTAACGACCCGGCGACAGGCAAACCGTTTGATGAGCGCAATCAGGTGTTCTATCTGGATCCGGTCAATGCCGAGCAGAAAGGCCAACGTTACTGGGGCGAGTGCTGCTTCGCGCGGGAGAACTTCATTCCGTTCATTCTCGAGTTTCATTACAACCTGACCCTGCCCGGTAACTGGGGCTTGTGGTTGATGGGTCTGGTTGCCAGCGCCTGGGTGATCGATTGCTTCATCGCGCTGTGGCTGACATTTCCTCGTGGCAAACCGTTCTGGAAGAAATGGTCGACGGCTTGGAAAATCAAGGGCGGGCACGCTTATCGGCTCAACTTCGATCTGCATCGAGCCGGGGGATTGTGGCTGTGGTTATTGTTGCTACCGATTGCGGTCAGCAGTATCGCGATGAACCTGCCAAGTCAGGTATTCAAACCAACAGTGTCGCTGTTTTCGCCGATTGAGCCGAGCGTTTATGAAGCCCGAGGACGAATACCTCCTTCCGAGTTGGGGGTGACGCAATTGAGTTATCAACAGGCGTACGAAAGGGCATTGCAGGAGGGAAAGAGGTTGGGGCTGACAGCGGCGATCGGGGAATTGTATTACAGCTTTGAGTACAACTTTTACGGTGCAGGATTCGGGCAACACGACACTCAAGCGCATGGCAAATCCTGGTTGTTCTTCCACGGCACTGACGGGCGATTATTAGGTCAGGAAATTGCCGGACAAGGGACATTGGGGGAGCGGTTTTACCGATTGCAGTTACCGATACATGGCGGACGGATCATCGGCTTCACCGGGCAAGTGATCATTGCGGTGTTAGGTGTAATGATCGCGGGCCTGTCAGGGACTGGCGTGTATATCTGGTGGCGTAAATGGCAGGCTCGGCGCATCAGCAAGGCTCGTAAAGCGTCCTGATATTTGGAGTCCTGAAACGACAAAACCCCTGTCTGCTAACGCAGACAGGGGTTTTGAAATTTAATCTTGACGATGACCTACTCTCACATGGGGAAACCCCACACTACCATCGGCGATGCATCGTTTCACTTCTGAGTTCGGGATGGGATCAGGTGGTTCCAACGCTCTATGGTCGTCAAGAAAT